>CAZWRV010000073.1:0-32569 GCA_964636325.1 uncultured Victivallaceae bacterium
CTCAGAATGCGAAGCAAATTCCAAAATCTCCGCAATCAAAATGTAAATTTTTCAGTCTAAAGGAGTATAACGCGAGGGCCGAATCTACACCATGGCGGAAAAACTTCCAAGCGTCGCGAAGTTTGCGGAGGGGCATCTGTCCTGCGAATGCGGATGCAGGATAAGGATAACTAGGGAATGCGGGCTTGACTTCGTCAAATGCCCCGACTGCAGCCGTCCGAACTTCATCCCCCTCAGGGTCGGAGCGTTCTGGCTCTACAAGCCGCTCGGCGGCGGCGGAATGGGGGCGGTCTACAAGGCCCTCGGCGAGGACGGCAAGACCGAGTGCGCCGTGAAGCTGCTCCCCCGCGACAAGAGGAAGGACACGGAGCTGATAAAGAACCTGATGCGCGAGTGCGACGCGGCGCGCGCGTTCGGCAAGCACCCCCACCTGGTCGGTCTGATCGACACCGGATTCAAGGACGACGAATACTACATGGCGACGGAGTTCATCTACGGCGAGCGCCTGGACAGGTATGTCGAGTCCCAGCACCAGGTCATCGAGCGTGAGGCCGTCATGATCATCTCACAGATACTCGAGGCTGAGCGTCATATCGTGTCCAAGGGCTACCTCTACAGGGATCTCAAGCCGGAGAACATAATGATAGAGAAGGGCGGCAACGTGCGCCTCTTCGACTACGGCCTATGCGTCCAGCTCATCGACGGATACTTCCCCGGCTCCCTCGCGGACAACCTTGAAGGGTCGCCGTTCTACCTCCCTCCCGAAAGGATCGTCGGCGCAAAGGAGGGCGAATACAGCGAGATCTACAGCATGGGGATGCTGCTCTTCTACATGCTGACCGGGAAGACATACTACTCGCAGGCCGACGTGGAGCAGCTCGTAAGCAAGCATGTCTCGGCCATCCGCATCACCAGCACCGGCGTCCACCTGAGGCACTGCAGCAGGAACACGGTTTCCATGGTGGACAAGATGATACAGAGGAATCCGAACTCGCGGTTCCCTGACTTCAACACCTTCGAGTTCGCCCTGAAGGAGGCGACGACCTCCATGCCGCAGGCCTCGCAGTCCTCGACCAGGACCGGACCGGTGGACGCCCCGTCGGTGCCCTCGGAACAGGTCAAGGTCACTCCGAAGAACATGAAGATGGCCGGGATAATCGCCGCCTCCGTGATCGGGCTCGTCATCGTAATAATGATCTATTCGTCCATCATGGGCGTAGTCCGGTACAACAGGCTTGTCAGGGACACGAGGGCGAAGATCGCGAAACAGCTCTCGGTCGAGCCTGACGTCCCGGCCCCGCCTATCACCCCGCAGGAGATCGAGAAGATGATACGCCAGAGGACGGACGAAATCATCGCGGAAAAAACTTCCATACTGCTGCCCTTCGACGGCGAGCGCGCCGCCGACGACATATGCGCGAGACTGAAGATCAACAAGTTCATGAAGAAACAGCCCGACAAGTCCGCCGCGGAGATCGAAAAGGAGCTGAGGCAGGAACTGGACCGGATCGCCGATGAAAAGATTGAGAAGACAGTTCTCCCCTTCAACGAAGCCGAGGCGGAGAAGAAGGCCGCGGCCGACGCCGGAATACCGCTTCCGCCTCCGGCGCCTTCCATCCCTGCCGACGGGATGGCGAAGGCGTTCAACGACCACGTGAACGCTCTGTTCGGCGAGAAGTTCGGAACCAAGGCGCTCAGCGACGCCATCATGAAGGTCCATGAGCAGCTCGGCGGATACAAGCCCGGCGATACGGTGAAGATGCTCGATCCCTCCGGCATGCAGCTCGAAGGCAAATACATAGGCGAGGCGGGCAACAAGATTAAGATCCTGACGAAGGAGCTCGGGATGAAGGAGTTCAACAAGACCGACATCCCCCCTGCCGAAGCCTGGAAATACAACCCAGACATATGCAGCAGGAAGGTGGCCGAAGCCGTCAAGGTCGTCAAGGCCGACTTCAACGAGAAGAAGAGCAAGTTCAAGGCCGAGGTCCAGGACAAGGAGAAGGATGCTTTCTACAAGAGCAAGGGCTACCACCAGGATTCGGGCACATGGATAACGTCCGCGGAACTGCTGAGGCGCAAGCTGGACGCGGCAAGAGCCGCACACCAGGCGCAGGCCGAAGAGACGAAGCGGAAGATCCGCCAGGAAGTCGATTCAGGCTTCGACAAGAACAGGCATTTCGAATCCAAGGGATACAGGCTTGTAGCCGGCGCCTGGCTCTCCGAGGCGGACGCCCTGCAGAAGCTCCTTGACGACGAGAAGAAGGCGTTCGAACAGAAGCGCGCCGCCCAGCTCAGCGAGATCCGCAGCGCCGCCCTCAAAGCCGCCCAGGAGGAGATTTACAGGAAGAACTACTACATATCATACAACGGACAATGGGTTCCGGCCGCCACCATCCTTGAGCAGCTCACCATGGCCGAAGTCGAGAAAATCCAGGCGAAGAAGAAGTGATTGCATGCTGCCCGGTTCATGGATTGGATCCGAGGTTTCCGCGCAGAAGCGATTGGATGGACTGCCGCCATGATGAAGCTTGCCCAAATGCACTATCGCCGGTTCCTCCTTGTAAGTCCTACCGCGACAGTGATTCCGAGCCGTGCCTTGGTGTAAGATGGGGGCTGCCCCCCATCACTGGTGGTTAAATGAGCATATCGGCCACGCCTTGAACCGCCGCATGTCTGGTGCCCGCTTGGATATCGCATCTTTCATGGTAAAATACCTAGCCTAAACAACCATGTCCCGAACTAACCCGGAGGATGCCATGATAAACTTCATAGTTGACAACGAACGCTGCATACGGTGCGGCAAATGCGCCCAGGACTGCGTCGCGGAGATCGTCGAGCAGAAAGGCAAGGTTCCGCCCAGGATCAAGCCTGGGGAAGAGGAGAACTGCCTGCAGTGCCAGCACTGCCTGGCCGTCTGTCCGGTCGGTGCCGTCTCGGTCCTCGGCCGGAACCCTGCGGACAGCCTGGAGCTCAAAGCAGGCAGCTTCCCGGCACTGAGCCAGATGACAACCCTCATCCGGGGCCGACGCAGCTACCGCCATTACCGCGACGAGAACGTCGATCCGGCGCTGCTCAACAAACTTCTTGCAGCCGTGGCCAACGCGCCGACAGGCGTCAACCGCAGGGAGCTCACGTTCACGCTGATCGACAGCAAGGCTACGATGAACGCTTTCCGCGTGAAGGCGCTTGATAAGCTGCGCGAGGCCGCCAAGGATCCTGGGTTCGCGGAGAAGGCGGGGTTTCTGGCCGAGGCGGTGCCGGCCTGGTTCGAACATAGGCAGGACATCGTGTTCCGCGGAGCCCCGCACATGCTGGCAGTGTCGGCGCCGCCGGATGCGCCGTGCCCCCAGGAGGATGTCGTGCTGGCCCTGGCGTATTTCGAGCTTATCGCACAGTCTGCCGGGCTCGGCACTGTCTGGTGCGGGCTGGCCAAGTGGCTGCTGGAAATCCTGCCGGAACTCAAGGCGCTGATCGGGCTGCCGGAGCAACACAAGTACTATTGCATGCTGTTCGGAGTCCCCGCCATCCGCTTCGCGCGCACAGTCCAGCGGGACGACGCAGCAGCTGTGAAGCGGGTCGCGCTCTAGTGTATCGTCCAATAAATACGTTGAGATTAAACGTGAGGCATTTTAGATGGTCAGTCCATTTGGTTGAGCGGAGGCGATGCATAGCCATCGTCGAGCTCAAACGAATGGGCTTATCGCTGAAAGGCTCACGCCAAGCTCATCATGGCGCCTGTCCGCGGCATGACCGACGCCGCCTACCGCACCGCCTTCGCGCAATGCTTCGGCGGTTTCGTCCGCGCGTATGAATTCAGCAAACTACGCCCTTTGCTGAATTCATACACCGTGGGTTCCCATCCCGCTCAATGACAAAAAAATCAGCGGCGTGCCGAGGCGAAGTTGCGCGCATGCGCAACGAAGACTGGCGGAGAGAGTGGGATTCGAACCCACGAGACCCACGAGGAGTCTGGCGGTTTTCAAGACCGCTGCCTTCAACCGCTCAGCCATCTCTCCGTTGCAAGATCTTTGCAAGCTCTTTCCTGCCCCATCCGGACTTCAGATAACTTTCGCTTTTCAAGGCCGAAGCCCTGGTCTCATGCGGTTCCAGCAACAACCTCTTCCATGGCCTGCATGGTCTGGTGGCTATCACTTTCCCCGAATTATGGCGCAGGAGGATAAATAAGATAATTGACGCGGGAAAGATTTCAACATCACCTTCTTCCGGTGATGGACTTGGAGTAGGCGTTGATCCCGTCGGCGATGCCCTTGACGATCCTGTCCTGGTATTCCTTTCTGGCGAGGGAGAACTCCTCGTTCGGATTTGACATGAATCCGGTTTCGACCAGGGCGGCGGGACAAGGTGCGTCCTTGAGGACGACGAACCTGGCATGCCTGACTCCCCTGTCCGCGGCGCCGGTGGCCCTGAGCAGGTTGGCCTGTATCATGTATGCCAGAAAGTAGTTGTTCCTGTTGAACTGGTTGCCCCTTTCGGCGGTCTTCTTCGGCTTCTTGTCCGCGGTCGAAGGGGCGCCTTCCGGGGTCAGGCAGTAGGTCTCGATGCCGGTGATGGACTTCTTGCCGGCGGCGTTGCAGTGGATTGAGATGAAGAGGTCGGCGCCGACGGATCTGCATCTGGCGGCCCGCTCGTCGAGCGTCAGGTATCTGTCCCTGTCGCGGGTGAGATAGACATTGTAGCCGCATGACTGGAGGACGGCCTTGAGCTTCTGGGCCATCTGTAGTGTCAGGTCTTTTTCTAGGTATTTGACGCCTGCGGCGCCGTTGTCCTGTCCTCCGTGGCCCGGGTCGAGCATTATCGTCCGGACCATCTGCTTCCTTACGGTGTAGCAGCGCATGACCGGGTCGATGACGAAGTTGAAGTCGAGCTGGCTGACCAAGGGGTCGGAACCAAGCAGCACCACCGGGAACAGGTAGTTCACGCCGACACCGTTGACAGAGCCGTCCCTGCGGTCGTAGGTGAACGAGATTCTGGTGCGGCCTCCTTTCATTTCGCATGATCCGCTCCTGTACGAGACGCTCATGCCGTAATAAGCAGCGATATCCTTGACATAAAGGTAGTTCTGTCCGTATACGAAGGTGTAGCGTATTGAAGGCGCGGCGGCTTTGGCGGCGCTGGAGCACAGGAGGGTCGCCGCGAGGGCGGCCGCGGCCGCAAGGCTGCTGCGCCATGTTACGACGGAAATGAGATTTGGCATCTTCAGCATTTTTCCAGCCTGATTGCTCCTGTGCGGTTTTTCACTGGGGGCGCCAGCGCGGCGATTCCCGGACCGGGACGAACCGAGTCAAGCAGCGCTCCGTAGACGAAAGACTTGGCCTGCAATAAGGCGTCCTTCCAGGGAAGGCCTTTAGCGAAGCCCGCGGCGATTGCGGCGCTGAAGGCGCAGCCGGTACCGTGTGACGACTTCACAGGCACGTCCGGCGCAGAGACGGCATAGCTTTCTCCGCGAAATGAGATCACGTCTGTCCTGCGGCCGCCGTCGAGCATGTGGCCGCCTTTCACTATGCAGCCGCAGTTCCAGCGCTCCGAGCATTCTTCCGCGGCGGCGGCCATGTCCGCGAGGGAACGGATGCTATGGCCGGTCAAGGCCTCGGCCTCGGGAATATTCGGGGTGATCCAGTCGGCAAGGGGAAGGAGCTTGCGCCGCAGTGCGGAGACCGCATCGGGCTTCAAAAGCCTTGCCCCGCTCGTCGCCACCATGACCGGATCCACGACCACGACCATATTCTTCCCGGTAGCGCGTACGGCTTCCGCCGCCGCCGCTATGATGCCGGAATTGAAGAGCATACCGGTCTTGAGCGCCCCGACCGCGAACTTCGCAAGGACGGCCCTCGCCTGCTCCTTCACGGAAGCGGGCGGGAGGGGGTCGATTCTGCGGACCTCGCGGGGGTTTTGCGCGGTCACGGCCGTGATTACGGAGCATCCGAACACGCCGAGCGCCTGGAACGTCTTGACATCCATCTGGATCCCCGCCCCGCCGCCGCTGTCGCTGCCCGCTATTGTAAGAGCCGCCGGAAAATATCTCATGGACCACATCCGTGCCGTTCAACAAGTATGAAATCAGCAAAAGGGCGCAGTTTGCTGAATTCATACCAGCAAACCGTCATCTGCAAGGGGATAATCTAACCATCATTCCCCCTTTTGCATATTCGTTTCTGGAATGATAGATTTAATTGGATTAATTGCAAGGGGGGAACGCAGACATGTATATGAATACGAAAGTAAAAATATACTTTCTCATCGGGACAGGGCTGGTCTTTGTCATGGGCTGCCTCTGCGGGTCGCTGATTACAACCTGGTTCAACACCCATCCGCTGCTCGAGGGAGTATATATCCAGAGCAACTCGATGGACATCTACAAGTCCGTGACGTATCTGGAACTTATCGAGGAGAAAAATGAGGCGAGGCTCAAGGAATGCCTGGAATGGGACATGGACCAAGGGCTCATAGGCCTCGCACAATACACCAGCTCGGAGAAGGCCTTCAGGCGGCTCGACGACTTCGCGCTGCAGACCATAAAGATGGCCAAGGCCCACCGCAAATCCTTCCCCAGGCGGACATCTGTCGCCGCCACCGACAATGCGGTGATGTCAGTCCTCGAGTGCAAGTTCAACCCCGTCATATCGCCGCTGCGCGACTGATAATTTCAGATTCCCCGTCGTCGCCATGAAATAGTTAAGGCGGGGGAATTCTCGTTATTGGTTATTCGTTATTGGTTATCGGTCGTTATTCCACCTGCTCCATTTTCGCCATTATCATTTCGGCCGGGGTGAGGTATTTCTTCCTGTTGTTGCACTCTTTGCAGGCGGGGACGAGGTTGGGCCTGACGCTTCTGCCGCCGCGGGCCAGCGGGACAAGATGGTCCATGGTCAGCTCATCCTGGGGGAAATTACCGCCGCAGTAGTGGCACTTTCCTGCGGCTGTCTTCTGTTTCCACCACTGGGATTTCCGAAGCTCCCTGGCCTTTGCCTTCTCTCTCAAAATGTGCTTCTGGTCTGGCAATGCGGCATCCTGCGGCTTTTTAATCGCGGCGCATAATCGCCGCGCACAGTAACCTTGCACCGTTCTCATTTTTTCATGGAGTGCGGCTAAAGCCGGCACATACTTGGCTCACCCGACATCGGCGCCGGAGGGCATTTCGCCGTCCACGGCGACGAGCCTGAGAGTTTTCCCGTCCTTGGCGGCGAGGAGCATTCCGTTGGACTCGATGCCGCGGATTTTGGCGGGCTTGAGGTTGGAGACGACGACGATGGTCCTGCCTACGACTTCCTCGGGCTTGTAGAACTGGGCGATGCCGGCGACGATCTGGCGCTTCTCGGCGCCGATTTCTATCTGCAGCCTCAGGAGCTTGTCGGCGCCCTGGACCTTCTCGGCCTCAAGAACCTTCGCGGTCTTGAGCTTGGCCTTGAAGAACTCGTCGACTGTGACGGTGCCGTCGCCCGCGGGAGCCTGCTGTTCGGCGGGCTTGGTCTCGGACTTTCTGCTTTCCTTCGGCTCGTTATCGGGCTTTGAATCCGCGGATTTAGCGGCTTCGATCCTCATAAAGAGCGCCTTGGTGTCGCTGACTGTGAGTCCGGACTGCAGGAGGCCCCACTGGCGGAGGCCGTCGAAGTCGATATTTGAGCACTCATGCTCGTGAAGTCCGAGCGTCCTGCGGAGTTCGCACATCTTGGCGGGCATGACCGGATGCAGGAGGCCGGAGATTATCCTGAGGGCCTCGGCGGCGGAATAGAGGACTGTATCGAGACGGGCCTTCCTTCCTTCGCTCGCGAGCTTCCAGGGGGCGTTCTTTTCGAAGTAGCGGTTCACCGCCCGGACGGCGCCCATGACCTGTCCGATGCCGCGGTCTATCTTCATTTCCTCGATGGACTTCACCATCGCCTCGGCCGCGTCTGCCAGTATGAGCTTCAGCTCGTCCTCGTCGGTTTCGTTTACCGAGGGGAAGGGGATTTTGCCGTCGGCGTTCTTTATTACCATCTTGACAACCCTGCTGAGGAGGTTGCCGAGGTCGTTTGCCAGGTCGCTGTTGTAACGTGCGACGAAGGACTCCTCGCAGAAGGACGCGTCGTTCCCCAGGGACATTTCGGCCATGAGGAAGTATCTGAAGGCGTCGACGCCGTATTTTTCCGCGACTTGCAGGGGGTTGACAACGTTACCCTCGGTCTTGCTCATCTTGTCTCCGCCCAGGAGCCACCAGCCGTGGGCGTAGATTGTCTTCGGCATTTCAAGCCCGATGGCCTTCAGCATCGTCGGCCAGTAGACGGTGTGCGTAGTGAGGATGTCCTTGCCGATGAGATGGAATTCGGCGGGCCACCATTTTGCGAATTTCGCATCGTCGGAACCATAGCCGACGCCGGTGATGTAGTTGATGAGCGCGTCGAACCAGACGTAGCAGACATAGTCCTTGTCGAAGGGCAGCTCTATGCCCCAGGAGAGGCGGGACTTAGGGCGCGAGACGCAGAGGTCTTCGAGCGGTTTGCGCAGAAAACCGAGCGTCTCGTTCCGCCTGTGGTCCGGCTGTATGAATTCCGGATGCGACTCGATGTGTGAGACCAGCCACTCCTGGTAGCGGCCCATCTTGAAGAAGTAGTTGGACTCAATTATCTCCTCGGTGGGGCGCCTGCATTCGGGGCAGAGTCCGTCCTCGGCCATGTCCTTTCCGGTGAAGAATCGTTCGCAGGGGACGCAGTATCTGCCCTTGTATTCGGCCTTGTAGATGAGATCCCTGTCGTAGAGGTCCTGCAGGATTTTTTGTACGGCGGCCTTGTGCGAAGGATCGGTGGTCCTTATGAAGAAGTCATTTGTAATTTCGAGCTTCTTCCAGAGCTCGGTGAATCGGACGACCGTGGTGTCGCACTGCTCCTGCGGGGTCATGCCGTGTGCGACGGCGGCCTTCTGGACCTTCTGTCCATGCTCGTCCGAGCCGGTGAGGAAAAATGTGGGGACGCCGACCAGCCTGTGGTAGCGGGAAAGGACGTCGGCCAGGAGCGTCGTGTAGGAATGGCCGATGTGCGGCTTGTCGTTCACATAATATATTGGCGTGGTGACATAGAATTTCCTGTTCTGCATGATGGGCTCCAAAAACTTATTCCGTTATTGGTTATTTGTTATTCGTCCGGTGGAATCGCCTTCGGAGAGATTTCCAGCGGACAAAGCTGGGAATGTTGCAGACGGCCGTCTGCCCCCTGAAATCAAGGATGGGATTTGACGTCTGCGGTCTATAATTAACCTTTGAATGGGTTGTTTTTCAAATCGGCGGAGTTGAAGAGGCACTGATGGAGCTTTAGATTTCGGTGTTATGCCTGAAAACGCCATAAAATTGACGAAGGCTCCGCAGGCGGTGCCGCCGGGGGCGGACGAGAGGCGGAGGATACGCCGTCTGGCCGCGGAATTCGCGGCCGCCGGAAGGCTCGTTCCGCCGCTTTCGCTGGAGGAGCTGGAGCATCAGGCGGGGGCATTCTGCCGTGCGAATTCCATATCCTGCTCCCACCACGACTATGCGTCGGTGATGATCAACAACGAAGTCTGGCGCGGCACCGTGGCGTCGGTTCCCTTTGAACGGAGGATTCTTCTCATCCCCCAATGCCTGCGGAATGCGGCGGCATGTCCCGCGACGATGGACGAACTTGGCCTGCTCTGCATGAAATGCGGCAAGTGCGACATAGGGCGTATCCAGTCCGCGGCCGAGAAGCTCGGCTATGTGGTTCTCGTGGCAGAGGGCACGACTGTCGTGACGAAGCTTCTCGAGGGCGGAAAGATAGACTCTGTGATTGGGATCGGCTGCATGTCCGTTCTGGAGAAGGCGTTCTCCCAGATGACGGTGCATGCGATACCCGGGATCGCGGTTCCGCTCAACAAGGACGGCTGCATCAGGAGCGAGGTCGACACTGACTGGGTGCTTGAGCTGATTGCGGAAAGGTCGGAGGGCCGCTGTCCGGGACAGGTGGATCTCGACGGCCTACGCGCCGATATGAGTTCGCTGTTTCAGCGCGGCCCCATGGAGATGGTCACGGGCCCCCTGGAATCCGAGCCCGAGAGGATAGCCTTCGACTATCTTCTCAAGTCCGGGAAGCGCTGGCGGCCTGCGCTCCTGGCAGGGATATACAGGGCCTTGAACGGCAGCGATGGCGGGCTTCCGGCCGAGGTCAAGAAGCTGGCCGTCGCGGTAGAATGCTTCCACAAGGCGTCTCTAATCCACGACGACATCGAGGACGGCGACGAGTTCCGCGACGAGGATGCGACGCTTCACAAGAGGTTCGGAGTCCCGGTGGCGCTCAACACCGGCGATCTGCTGATAGGCAAGGGTTATCACCTGATAAGCTCCTGCGGTCTTCCCGGCGAGCGGAAACTCAAGATGCTGGCGGTGGCGGCCGAAGGGCACAGAAACCTCTGCCTGGGACAGGGCGAGGAGCTGCTGTGGAGCATGAATCCTGTTCCGGCATCTCCGGCGAAGGCGATCGAGATTTTCCGGAACAAGACTTCCCCCGCATTCGAAGTCGCCCTGAGCCTCGGCGCGATTTCGGCCGGCGCCGACGACGGGCTCTGCCGCCTGATAAGCAAGTTCAGCGTGTCGCTCGGAATCGCATACCAGATACGCGACGATCTGAACGAATATCTTCCGGATGCCGCGTCAGTCTCCAACCCGGCCTTCAAGGCGTCGATCATCGCCTCTCTCGCATATGATAATTCGGATTCCCGGTCAAGGGCGGCCATGAAATGCTTTTTCAACGGGACGGACAAGGCGAAGCCAGATGAAGTGATACGGACGGTTGCAGACTCCCACGCCGTCGAAAAGGCCACTCAGCTCTGCGAATTTCACAGGAACGAGGCCGTCCGTTCGCTGAACCCCATCCAGAACTCATCGCTAAAATCGTTCCTAAGAAGGATCATCGGGAGGATGATTTGAGGATGATTTTCCGGGGCGGAAAATCATTTATTGGGAATATTCAAGGGATATTATCTACATGCGCATGCCGGTCGAGATCGCCTCGCGCGCAGCGATGCCGGATGAGGACTGGCCGCAGCGCCTTCAAGGCTTCATCGCATCGAAGCTGAATTCCGACGGCGGCTTCGCAAACCGGGCCGGCCACAGCGATCCGTACTATACCTTCTTCGGAATATCGTGCCTGCTCGCCGGAAGGATTCCAATAATGGAATCCACGGCCGACTATGTTTTGAAAAACGCGTCGCATCCACCTGCGAACTTCGCGCATCTCGCGGCGCTCACGCAGTCGGCCGCAGTGTTGAACGTCCAATCCGCGGACAATGGTTCAAGCTGCCCCGTGCCGGGCGCGTCCGCCGCTGCGGTTCCGAAGGAACTGACGGGACATCTCGTCGGCGAACTTGAGGGCTTCCGCTCTCAGGACGGAGGTTATTCGCATATTTCGAAGTGCGAGGCGAACGGTTCGGCATACGCGGCATATCTGTCGCTGCAGGCATACGGCTATTCCGGTCTGGCCGTTCCATATCCGGAGAAAATTCTCAAGTCGCTAGCAAAACTCCGCCTCCCCGACGGATCTTATTCGAACAGCGCGGATCAGGCATCGGGCGGGACGCTCGCGACGGCCGCGGCCGTCGTCGCGGTGAAAAGCCTGGGCGGCAAAACGGACGATGCCTCATGCGGCTGGCTGCTCAGGCAGGCGTGCCCGCAGGGCGGATTTTCCGCATTTGAAAACACGGGCATGCCCGATCTTCTTTCAACCGCCGCCGCGCTGTTCGCCTTGAAGTCCTGCGGCTGCGAACTTCGCAGCCTAAAAGTGCCGGTGACGGAATTCGTCCAAAGCCTCAGGGATCTCGAATCCGGCGGATTCCGCGGGTTCGTGTTCGACACGATCCCTGACGTGGAATATACCTTCTACGCGCTTCTCTCGCTCGGGGCGCTGGCCGATTAAATATTTATCCCACAAAGCCGCAAGGAACACAAGGGGAGAGACGGAATATATTAAAGATAATCGATGTTCAGAGGAGGCTATCTGCGATGCCCCCAGTTTTGTCCAACTGAACCTGCGGAGGGCGAAGCCGTGCTGAGCCGCCCTCGGGAGTCAGAGTCTGGAGGCGCAGTTGAGGGCGCCTCAACCATCCGGAAGACGATGAAGATACCGACAAAGATAGCGACAAAGACGTTAGAGTTTCAGGAGCGTGCCCGTCTGCGGTGACCGCAGTTTTGTCGGGGTGAAACTTAAAGTAGCGCAGGTATTCCTACCTGCGATGCCGCAGACAGGAATGTCTGCGTTACTTCAGGTGAGTTTCAGAGGAGCGCTATTAAGTTTTTAGTTCGGACGTCGGGTGCCGGGGGCTGGACATTCTAGTCTATCCCTTCGGCGTTTTTCTTCTTGAGGCTTTTGAGATATTCGATTTCCTGGTCGATCCTGGCCTTCATTTCGCGGCTGTCGGAGCATGGCTGCGTGCCCTTCAGGGAATTCCAGATTTCGACGGCCTTGTCGTAGTCCTTTTTCCTCAGGAACTCGCCGGCCTTTGCCTTCGTTTCGTCGAAGTATGACTCGATGAGCTGCTTCTTCCTTGTCTTTATTGCGGCGAGCGCGCCGGAGTTCAGCTCCTGTATTTTTTCCTTGACCTTTGCCTTCATGGGCGGCTCGCCCAGCTTGTATGCCTTTTCGAGGAGGGCGATCTTTTCCTTGTAGAGCTTGAGCGGTTCCGGATTGTCGTCGATGATTTGGAGCGCCTTTTTGAAGGTTGCGGACGCCTCCTTTTTGCGCTTTGTTTCGGAACCCGTCCTGGATACGATGACGAGCATGCCGAGGAGTATGATGAAGGCGAGGGCGACGATTATGCCCCTTGCCGGACTGTTTATCAGGACCGGCGCCCTTCTTCTTCTCCTGCTGCCGCAGGGAGCCTGGGCGTCGGTCTTTCCGCCTGCAGGGACTTCGATGATCTTTGTGGCCTCATGCTGTTCCAGTATCTCGTCGATGAGGGCGATGAGTTCGTCCCAGGATGCGAAGCGGTCCTCCTTCTTCTTCGCCATCATCTTGAAGATGATCAGGGCCGACTGTTCGGATATTTCCGGCCTGATCTTTCTCGGATCCGGGACGGGATCGGCCAGGTGGGAGGCGAGGATGGCCATGGCGCTGTCGCCGTTGTAGGGCGGCAGTCCGGTGATCATATGGTAGAAGCTGGCGCCGAGGGAATACATGTCGGCTCTGAAATCAATGTCCTTATCGGACTTTGCCTGCTCCGGGCTGACGTAGAGCGGGGATCCGACCATCATTCCGGGCATGGTCAGGTCTACGGATTCGGTGACCTTTTTAGAGATGCCGAGATCCATGAGCCGGGACTCGCCGTCGGGGGTTATCATTATGTTGGCTGGCTTGACGTCGCGGTGGAGTATCCTGTGCTTCTCCCAGACATGCTTGAGAGCCTGGCCGATGCTCTTGACAATCTTGAGTGCCTCCCCCTCGGGGATTATCCTGCCGTCGTCGAGCAGCCTTTTTATATCGATGCCGTCGACATAGCTCATCGCGAGGTAGTATATGTCCCTGTCGGCGCCGGCCTCGATGGCCCTGACGATGTTGGGATGCTCGATGGCGGCGAGAGTGCGGACTTCGCGGAAGAAGCGGTCGAGGTAGCTTTTGTCCCTGGCGAGATCCTCGTGGAGTATCTTGAGGGCGATCTTGCGCTGCATGGACTTCTGGGTCGCGAGGTACACTTCGCCCATTCCGCCGACGCCGATGCGCTCGATTATCACATAGTCGCCGACGGTGTCGCCCTTGGAGAGGGAGGCCTTGGGGGCGAGCATCTCGTCGCCGCAATGCGGGCATTTCACGTATTCGTCGGCGGACTTGTCGTCCCAGGCGAAATCCTTGTTGCAGCCGGGACAAGTATACATGTTCTTCATGCGCAGACCAAAGTATTAATGGAGCTAATATATATCAAATCGGACGGCTGTAAAACGGAAAAGGGGGCAGACGCGAAGAAAACATTCCGTGCGTGAATCAAAAATCCGTCATAAAAAGCGGTGGATGCTCGCCGCCATCCTGAATCCGGCATTTCGCGGATTCAGTGGACGATGAGGGGGCCGCCGCCGCCGGTTCCGCCGGGTCTTGGATCGCACGTGTCCTCGTTTGTCTCGAGGATGGCTACGGCGTTGCCGGTGTCGTCATACTGATAGATATGCCCCATCTGGAGCCATCCTGCTCCGGTTCCGGTGCCGGGGTCGTACGGCGGTGTTTCGCCCGGGGGCTGGTAGGTGTAGTTACGGTTGTAGCCTTTGGCGCGCCACTGTGGGTTGTTGAGGCGCTGGAGGCACCTGAGGAACCAAGGCCCCATGGAGCCGGGAGGCTGGCTCCCGGGATTGTCCAGGTCGTCGATGTCCTGCAGCCATAGCAGGAACTGGAGCAGTTGCTCCGACTCTTCGGAAAAGGGGTTGTATAAGTCCGACGAGTCCTGCATGGCGATGGGAATGAGGCGGGTCTTGTCAAATACGGGCAGAACCATCGAGACGGAGTTGGGCTGGTATCTGTCGGAGCCGGCCTGCGTTTCGAGGCATCCGAGCGGTTTTGCCATGGCGGTGCTGACGGAGGTGGTGAGCTGCTTCTGCCTGAGGCCGGAATCCTTGCCGCCGACAGGCATGGCCGGATCGAGGTTGGAATCCCTGTAGATGAACGGATCTCCGGAGTCTCCGCCGTAGTTGCCTTTGACGTTGTAGCTTTCCGAGACCACGGACGGCTCGGTCTCGCATCTCATCTTGGAGACAGGTCCGCCGTATGCGTATTCGGGGCGAATACCGGAGCGGAGGTATTCGTCGCCGAGCCAGATGTCCGCGACCTGCATGGAAGTCCAGCGCTGCTCGTAGTTGCACCATCTGACGTACGGCAGCGGGCTGTTGATGCCGTCAGTGTCGTTGGGATCTCCCTTGTCGTAGGAGTCGGCGAGCTGGAGGTTTCGCTGTGCGGCCAGCGTGGGGAGATACGGGCCGGCGGCGCCATAGGCGGAGAGGTCGCCGGCCCCGCCCATCTCCACGAATACGGGCGTGTATTCGCTCTCCTGCGGGAACCTGGAGAAGTCCCCGACGATCGTCACATCCCACCATTTTCCGTCGAAGTCGTAGTATTTCACCAGGGAGCGCAGGGTCGGGTAGCACCAGTATTCCGAGCTTATGGCGTTGTAGAGGTTGAGGTCCATCAGCCACGGGGGGGTGACAAGCGGTAGGCCTGAGTATTCCACGTTCGGGGCGGCCGCGATTCCGGCCTGCGCGAAGTTCACGTTTGCGATCATTTCGGCGTAAGGTCTTCTCCAGTCGTAGTTTTCAATGAGCTTGGGGACTCCGAAATAGTAGTTGTCCTGGTATGTGGCGCCGGGGAGGTCCGCCGCGGTGAAGCCGTTGAGGTCTGCGCCAAGCCTTTCGATGTGCTTGGTGACGACGCTGGTGAAGAAGGCGTTCGGGTTCATTCCGTTGTTCTTGGCGGCCTGCTGCGCGGATCCGAAGCCGATGACCGGCCCTACGAACGCTGCGCGGGTCTGCATTTCGCAGAGCAGGTCGGAGGAGGCTGTTATCCCTTCCGGAGAGTCGTCCCCGTAGGGCGGTATGTCGGAGACCAGGACGGTGCACGCCTTGATGATGTTCATCTCCCCGATGAGGTTCAATGTTTCAAGCTGCCATTTCGCGGAGGCGAGGGCGGCGGCGTCGGCGGCCGACTGTGCCTTTACCTTTATGCGGATGATCGATTGGAGGTCGAAGAGGAAGAGCAGCGCGACCAGGAGTATCACGAGCGCTACGACCGCGAGCACCAGCGTCTGACCTTTTTCATTGCTTCTCATGCCATGCTCCTGAAACTCGACTTGAGTAACGCAGCCATTCCTGTCTGCGGCATCGCAGGTAGGAATACCTGCGCCACTTAAGTTTCGGCCCGACAAAGCTGCGAATCCCGCGGCTGGACATTCTTTGTTGGACATTGGATATTCATTGCTCCCCCGTAAGATAGTCCCCTGCATGGTTTCCCAGCTCCGCAACCCCTGAGACCGAGCGGCCGGTGCCGACGCTGTCGAACCATACGCGATCCTTGTCCATGAGGTCGAAGAAGACGAACGGATAATCGGTGAAGCTCACGTCCAAGTTGACGGTGCCGGAGCCGGTTTCGTATGACGTATATCCAAGTGTAGTGGAAGGCGGCTGGACGTCGGCGGCATAGAATGCGCGGTCATAATCGTTGCCGCCGCTCCAGAACTCATAATTGAGCCGGTTCGTCCCCGCCAGATATTCGGGGATCATGAGCTCCTCCTGGGCGAACTGCTCCATGGGCGAGCCGTATTCGAAGCTGTCCGGCTCGGTAATCCTGCCGGACGCGCCGATGGCGGCGACGTTGGAGCTGCGGCTTATGAGATGGCTCCTGAAGCCTACCGCATAAGAGCGGGCGGCCCGGTATGCGGAATATTCGGTAAGCATCTTGGCGATGGCGATATTGAATATCTGGAGGAAGCCGAACAGGATGAGGCAGAGCACTATCATGCAGAGGAGGGATTCCAGCACGGACTGCCCGCGGATTCTGCGGCCAGACCTCTTTTTTTGACAGTTTCCCTTCACGCCTTTCCCTCCACAAGCATCGGAAAGGGGCCGCAGAACAGAAAAATATTCAGCGAAAGAAGATGGTTCACCGAATATTTTCCAGAACAGGATTCGAGTTCTCGCTCAGTTGCCGCTGCCGTTGACATCGATGCCGTTGGCATCGATGTTCTGGAGAATTTCCGTCGAGCTCTGGTCGACCGCATCGGCCGCGTTGTCGGCTCCGAAAGTGGAGGCCGCGCCGGCGATGATGGTCCTGATCCTGTCGCTGAATATCCCGAGCACGACCAGCGAGGCTATTGCCACGAGGGTGATGATCAGGATGTATTCAACGATCGTCTGCCCCTTGCTCTTTGCCTTCTTCTTCATTACTCTTCCTCCTTATACGGGATGCTTGTTAAAATATGATTTTTTTCAATCCCACATATCAGAATACACCTTGAGATCGTCACTTCTTTCATGACTTCGTTAATTGAACGCCAAAATCTTCGTATCTTCGAGCATTGCAAACGGCCACACCGTTCACGGATAATCCAGGCCCACGAGCGACAATATTCTTTGGCCGTATTCGTTGAACGCCGAGAGCAGTGCCAGGAGCATCAGAGCCGCCAGCAGGAACATGGCCATAACAGCCGAATATTCGGCAGTCGTCTGACCTGCTCTCCGCGAATGTCTTTTCATGCGCATAATCTATGCCCGGTTCCCGGAATTTTCAAACTTTCCCGGCCCTTTTCCTCCTGCCGCCTCCTCCGACTATTTCGTTCTTCTCGTCCAGGACTATGACCGTGGGCTTCAATTTCCTGGCCTCCTTCCTGCCGCAGTGGCAGAACGCCATGATAGTAACGATGTCGCCCGGCGAGCCTTTCAGTGCGGCGGGTCCGTTGAGCATCATGACACGGCTGCCAGCCTTCCCCCTTATCACGTATGTTTCGAGCCTCTCGCCGTTCATGGCGTTCGCCACGAGCACCTTCTCAAAGGGCAGCAGGCCGGCCTTCCTCATCAGGTCGGAATCGATTTCGATGCTGCCCTCATAGTCCTTCTCACAGGCCGTTATCCGGGCCCTGTGTATCTTGCTCTTAAGCATTTCCAGCTTCATCTTCTCCCCATAGGTTAATACGTTGGCAAAGGGTTTTTATTGCAATAAATCATGCAGAATGGTGAAAAATCGTGTTTCCCTTTGTTTTCAGCTGGCCTCGGCGAGGCCGGTCATCCGATGATCTGCGACGATGAGTCGAGGAATATGCCCTTGAGGTTCATCCTGAGGGCGTCCGGATTGTCCGCCATCTTGAGGGCGTCCTCCTCTGTCACGAGCCCCTCGTTGACGAGTTTCAGGAGGGACTGGTTGAACGACTGCATGTGATCCTCTTTTCCGGCCTCGACCGCCATGGAGAGCTTTTCCAGCTTGTTGCTCTCCAGGAGCTTTCTTACCATCGGAGTGTTTATCATTATTTCCACCGCCGGAATGACGCCGCCGCCGTACGCCCTCGGCAGCAGCCTCTGGCAGACGACGGCCTTGAGGTTGGTCGCCAGCGCGCTGCGGATCGAGTTCTGCTCCTCGAACTGGTAGAAGTCGAGGATTCGGGTGACGGCCTGGTGCGCGTTCGTGGCGTGCAAGGTCGTAAGCACGAGATGCCCCGTGTCGGAGGCCTGGAGCGCGGCGTCGAAGCTCTCCCTGTCGCGCATCTCGCCGATCATTATGACGTCGGGATCCTGCCTGAGGACATGCACCAGCGCGCTCTGGAAGGTGACGGTGTCGAGGCCGACCTCGCGCTGTTCGATTATGGACTTGTTGTCGGCGAACTCGTATTCGATGGGGTCTTCGATGGTGACGATGTGCTTGCGCATGTTCATGTTGATGGACTGTATGACGGCCGCCAGGGTGGTGGACTTGCCCGAGCCGGTGGTTCCGCTGACGATAACGATGCCGCGCTCCTCCGCCGCGATCTTCTTCAGCGTGTCCGGCAGCCCCAGGTCGGTGAAGGACCTCACGTCCGAGCGCACATGCCTCATGGCGATGCCGAAGACGCCCTTCTGCCTGTGGATGTTGACGCGGAACCTGCCAATGCCGTCCTCGACGTAGGAGAGGTCGAGGTCGCCGTTTGTGTTCAGCTTCTCCTCCATTCCGGGCGCCATCATCGTCCTGATAAGCTCCTGCATGCTTTCGTGGTCGGTTATGAAATCGGTGTCCACGAGTTCGCTGGCTATCCTGATCACGGCCGGCGAACCCTCCCTCAGGTGCCAGTCCGACGCCTTCGAATTGACTCCCAGCTCCAGCAGCTCACGTATGTTGCTTGTTGGCATGTGTTGATTCCCTTGATTCAATATTTGACTAACGACGCGCGAAGCATTCTTTCTTCCCCAAGCACCCATCTCTGGGCACCAACATTTAAAAGCGAAACCTGCCGAACCCTGCCGGAACCTTTCGATGAATGAAATCTGATATCCACCATCTGGTATCCGCTGCCCGGGATCCGGCATCATCCCTTTCCATATCCGGCCATGGCCTTGAGCATTTCCCTGACGGCGCCGGCGATTCCTGCGAATACGGAGCGGCAGACGATGCTGTGGCCGATGTTGAGCTCCTCCAGAAAGGGGATGTCCAGTATTCCCGAGATGTTATCATAGTTTATGCCGTGTCCGGCGTTGACATGCAGGCCTGCGGACTTTGCGAACTTCGCGGCATCTAGAAGCCTTTTGAGTTCGCGGCCCACCGCAGCGCCCCTGGAGTCGGCGAATCTGCCGGTGTGCAGTTCTATGAACTCCGCTCCTGTCTCGGCCGCCTTCGCGATCTGGTCCTTGTCGGGATCTATGAAGATGCTTACGGTTATCCCCCTGCCCTGCAGGCGCTTGACGCACTCGCCGACCGCCTTGAAGCCGCGGATGACGTCGAGCCCGCCCTCGGTCGTAAGCTCCTGGCGCTTTTCCGGCACCAGGCACGAGCTGTGCGGCCTCAGCCGGCAGGCGATCCTGGTCATCTCGGCTGTCACGGCCATCTCCATGTTCAGGCGCCTGACATTTGCGGCCAGGCGCTCCATGTCCCTGTCCTGGATGTGGCGTCTGTCCTCCCTCAGATGCGCCGTAATGCCGTGCGCCCCCGCCTTCTCGCAGATGGAGGCGGCCTCAACAGGATCGGGGTATTCAGTCCCCCTCGCCTGCCTCAGCGTCGCCACATGGTCGATGTTCACTCCGAGCTTCAGCATGATGACACCCTGAAAATGAGTCCGTTTTCAATGCGGTTATTTGAATTTGTGATAAAAACAATCTACATTCGGAAGCCATCAATTCAACAGGCCAACTCCAAAACCGGCGAATCCGCAATGAACCAGTTTTCTGAGACAGTCCTGAGCGACAGGATCTTCCCGTATGCTCTGCTTGTTCTTGCCGCGGCATCGGCGGCCGCCGGATATTTTCTCTGCTCCGCCAAGGAGCATCAGTTGCATGACCTGGAACGGATACCCAGAAGCAGGCTCTGGGGGACGGCGCTCGGGGCGCTGGCTCTCTACTGGTGCAGCGTGCACGCCAAGCCGCTGGTCTCCGACGGCATTGCGCAGTATCTGGTCTATCTGGCGATCCTCTGCACTTGGTTGGGCTTCATGTTTCTGGACTTCGTCCTGGCGCGTTCGTTCGGGGGGCTCCTGATACTGGCCGCGCACTACTTCCTCTACGAATCCTTCGCGCTCAAAGCGCCGCTCGGCCCCTTGTTCGCCTCATTGTGCCTCATCATGGGGACGTTCGGGATAGTCATATGCGGCAAGCCGTACTACCTGCGGGACATCATCAGGAAGACCGTCCTGGCCAAGGAATGGAAATACGGGACGTGCACGGTCCTCTCCGTATATGCAGTGTCAGGAACATTCTACGGACTGTGGGCCCTCTTCTGCAGATGAACACCGGACTGCCAGACGAAATAATCTCGTTCGTCTCATCATGCATCGCGCCCGGCACCTTTACGGCGTTCTTCGAGCGGGCGGAAAAGTTCCGCGCGCTGCTGGAAGAGGAGAACAGGAAGATCAACCTCACACGCATAGAAGGCTTGATCCCCTTCTGGACGAAGCATGCCGCCGACTGCCTTTCGGCGCTCAGGTTCGTTCCGGAGCTGAAGGCCGCCCGCTCGATCGCCGACATCGGCTGCGGCGCAGGATTTCCGTCCGTCCCCTTCGCCATCGCGATGCCCCCGGCCAGGATAACCGCCGTCGATTCCACGCTCAAGAAGATACGGTTCGTGCAGAACTCCGCAGCCGCAATCGGTCTCAGGAACCTCTCAGCCTTCCAGTTCCGAGCCTGCGAGATGGCACACCGCTACCAATACAGGGAGTATTTCGACGTCATAACGGCGCGCGCCGTCGGCGCCTCCAAGCCCCTCGTCCACGACACCGCGGCAATGCTCAGAAAGGGCGGGCACTTCGTCCTCTACAAGACGCCCGAACAGGCCGTGGCCGAACTGGCGGAACTGCGGAACTCGCAGACGGAAGCCCGGATAGAATGGCGCCTCTCCGATCCGTTCGAGCTTCCCTGCGGCGCCGGCTCCAGGCAGTTCGTCTGCGGCAGGAAGACATGAACATCCAACTGACAAACCGGAAAAAAGATATCCTGATTGCGGCCGTCCTTGCGGTCTTCTACCTCGCCTTCTCGGACGGGCTCTACAGCTACAAGGACCGTGCGCTCTTCGCGCAGACCGCCGCAATCGCCGAACATGGCCAGCTCCACCTGAACGGCATCCTCTTCAACAAGAACTTCCTTCCGCAGTTCCAGGGCCGCCGCTTCACCAAGGACGACGGCACAGAGGGCGACGTCGCCGACTACTTCAGCGGTGATTCGGTCAGGATTGACGGCAGGGTCTACCCCCTGATATTCCCCGGCGTCTCAATCTGCGCGCTGCCGCCTTATTTCATCATGCATCTGCTCGCCGGATGCAGCTTCGGCGAGATGAGACACTTCACATTCGTCGACCGTTCGCCGGACGGATTCTCGTCGTCGGTCATAAGCGGCTGGCCGATAAGGCTTTCAATCTTCCTCAGCGCGGGGATATTCACGGTCATAAGCGCGCTTCTGATCCTGAGGATCACGGACAGGCTCCTCGGCGGCGGCGGGACGCTCGCGGCGGTCCTCTACGGGCTCTGCTCCCTCAACGCATTCTACGCTACGGCATTCTTCCAGCGCCAGCTTGCGGCCTCCCTCTTCGTGATATCCTTCTGGATCATATTTGATCTCGCCGAGAAGCTGGATTTGCGCGGCGCCATCGCGGCAGCGTTCTTCTTTTCCTTCGGCGCCTTCTCAAGCTATCCTGACGTCGTCCTGATCATACCGTTCGCCCTTTTCGCGATCAAATCCTCAGGCTGGAGGAGGGCATCGCAGTTCGCAACGGCGGCGCTGGCCATGAGCTTCCTGATGATCGCGCTCTACAACCTCTCCGCCACCGGCCATCCGCTGAAGCTTCCGCACAGCTTCGCCCACGCGAACAAGCCGGAACTGCAGAGGGGCTTCGAAGGGCTGGGCATCATCCCAGACCTCAGCATAGTCATACTCAACCTCTTCGACCTCGACCGCGGAATGTTCGTGTATACGCCATACCTGCTGCTCGCAGTCCCGGGCCTCGTCATCATGTATAGGTCGGAGTCGCAGCAAAAGCGCAGCTTCGCGCTCTTCGCGGTGCTGGTGCTCGTCTGCCTGATGTGGGTCTACTCGACATACGAGGACTGGAGGGGCGGCGTATCCTTCGGGCAGCGCTACATCCTTCCGACAATCCCGTTCCTGACCGTGGCCGCGGCCGCGTTCTACGTGCGTTTTTCCACCAAGATCCTCGCGAAGGCGCCGTTCATCCTCCTCGCAGTCCTGTCGTTCGCCGTAATCATGCACGGCCTTCTCTCTAAGCGGCAGTATTTCCTAGGCGGCGACTCGATCGTCAAGACCGTCCTCTACCAGATATATTTCGCAGGCAAGGACGCGGCCCCCCCCCCAAAGCAGTCCGAATAGGCGGAGCACTTATGAAGATCGTCCTTGTACGAACGCTGAACAAGTTCACCTATTCCTTTGTTCCGCCGCTCGGCCTGGGCTATCTGGCCTCCAGCCTCAAGGCGGGCGGACGCAACGAGGTACTCCTCTACGACGCGGTAAAGCTCGGCGATCCGTCCCCTGAATCGTTCGGGAAATTCATCGCCATGCACCGGCCGCGGATGGCCGGAATCCAGGTTTATTCTGTCGACCTGCCCGAAGTCCGCGAGTTTCTGCGCGCCGCAAAACAGGGAAGCCCGGACATCATGACGATCCTCGGCGGCCCGCACCCGTCCGCATGCCCCGAGGAAACACTGCGCCACTTCGGACCGGAACTGGCCGACTTCGCCTTCGTCGGCGAAGGCGAGCTCGGACTACCGGCGCTGGCCGGAAGCCTGGAGAGGGACGACGGCGCATGGAAGGAAATTCAGGGCCTCGCCTGGCGGGACAAGGAAGGCGGCGGAATCAGGACGAACGGCCGGGCCGTGATACAGGACCTAGATTCCATCCAGCATCCGGACTGGGAGTTGCTCGACCCCGCAGGCTATCCGCACGCGCCGCTAGGAGGCTTCTCCATGAACTTCCCCGTCGCACCTATAATAGTCAGCCGGGGATGCCCAATGGACTGCTCATTCTGCGCCGCAAAGACCATCTACGGCAAAGGATTCCGGAGAAGATCCATCGACGATGTGATCGCCGAAATCAAATATCTCCAGGCCCGAGGCATGAAGGAAATCATGATACTCGACGACAACATCGCCTTCAACAAGGACCTGGTCCTAGAACTCTGCGGAAAGATCAAACCCCTCGGAATCCCATGGAACTGCCTGAACGGAATACGCGTCGACTTCATAGACGACGAGGTCGCCGCCGCGATGAAGGGCTCCGGATGCTACGCCGCGGGCGTCGGCATCGAATCCGGCTCGCAGAAAATCCTCGGCGACATGAACAAGAAGACGACGCTGGAGATGATCGAGCGCAAGGTCGCCGTCCTGTCCGGACACGGTATCCGCGTCACGGGCTTCTTCATACTCGGCTATCCGACTGAAACACGTGAGGACATCCTGGCGACAATCCGTTTCTCGCTCAAGCTAAAGCTCGACCAGGCGGCCTTCGCGAACTTCCTGCCGCTTCCGGGAAGCCCCATCTTCGAGAAACTCCGGAGCGAAGGACGCCTCGACGGCCCTGACTTCGCCGGAATGTCCTACTACAAGGCGACACGCAGCTTCACGCCGCATCTCTCTGCCGACGAACTCGACGCGCTCCTGAAGCAGGCCGTGCGCTCCTTCTACATGCGCCCATTGGTCATGCTCAGGACACTCCCCCGAGTCGGATCCTTCTCCAACCTGCTCCATCTTGTAAAAAGATTCCTAAGGAATTATGTTTCCTGATTTCAGATTTCCTGACCCGCCCGCTATGAATAGCTTGAAAATGACTTTAAAAAGTGCGCGTCCTCCATGTCCTCCCGGAAAGAAATGTCCTCAAAGTCCTCTATGTCCTCGCGCACTTAATCGACATTTATGCCGCCCTGAGGACATGGAAGACAACGAGGAAAGCTAAAAGATGAGGACAAAGAGGACAGGCGGCAATGAACAAATCGACAACTTGAACCCATAAGGCTAAAACGGCACGATGAAAAAGGCCGCAGGACATAAGAAGGTGCCCGCAAGGCGGGCCGTCGTCGTCGGGGCGGGCTTCTTCGGCGCGACCGTCGCCGAAAGACTCGCCAACAGCCTCGGATGGAAGGTCCTGCTCCTTGAAAAGCGCCGCCATCTCGGCGGGAACAGCTTCTCCGAGCCGGACAAGGCCACCGGGATCGAGATCCACAGATACGGCTCGCACATATTCCACACCCGCCACACCGAGGTCTGGTCCTATGTCAACAAATTCTCATCGTTCAACGCTTATCGCCACGTCGTATGGGCCAGGGCCGGCCGTGGAATCTACCCCCTCCCCTTCTCCCTTGCGACGCTCAGCCAGTTCTGGAACAGGGCGCTCACCCCCGATTCCGCCAGGAAACTTATTGAAAAGGAAATCAGCAAGGAGAAGATCAATACTCCCAGAAACCTTGAAGAGAAGGCGATATCGGCTTTCGGCCGCACGCTCTACGAGGCGTTCATCGAGGAATACACCAGGAAGCACTGGGGCGCCGATCCCACCGAGCTTCCGGCCGACATAATCACCAGGCTCAGCATCAGATACGACTACAGCATGGGATATTTCGACGACCCCTGGCAGGGAATCCCGGTCGAAGGCTACGGAACGCTCTTCAAGAAAATGCTCGACTCGGACCTGATCGAAGTCCTGACCGGCACCGACTACTTCGACGTCCGCGGCGACCTGCCCCCGCACGACCTGCTGGTCTACACCGGACCGATTGACAGATTCTTCGAATACCGTCACGGCAAGCTCGGGTGGAGATCCGTCAGGTTCGAGGAGGAAATCATGGACGTCCCCGACTTCCAAGGCGCGGCCGTCGTAAACTACTGCGGCAGAACACCATCATACACCAGAATCCATGAATACAAGCACTACGCGGTGCCCCCGTCGGGCGGCGGCAAAACCGTGATCCACAGGGAATATTCATGCGGCACCGGCAAGGTGGCCGACCCCGCATACCCGGTCAGAAGCGACGCCGACATGGCCGTCTTCAGGAAATACGACAGGCTCGCCAAAGACCTCCGCCCCAAGGTCATTTTCGGCGGCAGGCTGGCAAGCTACCGCTACTGCAACATGGACCAGGCGATTGCGGCAGCGCTCGCCTGCGTCTCAACCATAGGAAAACAAGAAAATAATATGACGAGACAACAGGATTGACAAAGATAAGACAATTTCAAGACTATGTTTTTGACAAGCAAAACCCACCGTTCTTCCGTCCGTTTCAAGCGTGGAGGGCGAAGCCCTGCCGAGCCGTTTACTGTGTGTTGAAATTATATCCCGTAAGTCCTGTCCTTTTGATTCCGGCACTCATATAAAAACCGAGAAGCGCGTACCATGCCGAAACTCCAGCTCGCCGTCGTAATCCCCGTCTACAACGAGGAGGCCTGCATCGCCCAGGTCCTCGGCGACTGGACCGCCGCGCTCGACGAACTGAAGATAGACTACAGGATAATCGCGCTCAACGACGGCTCAAGGGACCGCACTCAGGAAATCCTTGGCGAAATGCCGCCAACCCCACGCCTCGAGCTGGTAGACAAGCCCAACAGCGGCCACGGCCCCACAATCCTCATGGGGTACAGATCCGCAGTCCAGGCTGCGGAATGGGTCTTCCAATGTGACAGCGACAACGAAATGCCCGCATCCCATTTCAAAAGGCTATGGGAAATACGCGACAGCTACGACGCCCTTTTCGGGTTCAGGACCGGCAGAAAGTCCTCAATCGACAGAAAGATAGTCTCCTTCCTTTCCCGCCTTGTCGCAGGAATGCTCTTCGGAACCGGGGTCAAGGACGTCAACGTCCCCTACCGCCTCATCAGGGCGGAAATCCTCGAAAAAATCATCTCAGACATACCGCCGGACACCTTCGCGCCGAACATCATAATCTCGGGCATGCTATGCAAGTCCGGAGCGAAGATCGCGAACATCCCCGTCCCGCACGTCCTCCGCAAGACCGGGAAAGTCTCCATCGGCAACATACGGCTATGGAAATTCTCCTTTCAAAGCCTCGTCCAGACGCTGAAATACAAGCTATGAATACATGGAGTTCCCCGCATGTACATGGCCGGAAAAAATTTTTCCAAGATTAAACAGCTTTTCAGAAAGCGCCCCGCGAACGCATGAAGACGCAAGTGTTTGGACTTTGCATTATCGCGAATCTGATGTAACCTTCCAGAACCATTTACGCATGTTGTCGATTATGGAAGAAATACAAAAAATCCGTCTTTACAGGAGAGGCGCGCTGATACTGCTCGCGGTCCTCCTCGCCAGCCTCGTACTCTACGGCGTGCTCAGGCCGGCGCCCGAGGAGCGCAGCTACGCGCGCCTCAAGGAGCTGCTCATGACCGGCGGCAGAATGGGCGGTGGTCCCGCCGAAGGCGGAAGGGGCGGAAGCCGTACCCGGCCGGACGCCGGCGCCCAGGGAGCAAACACAGCCCTCGAGGAGCACCGCCGCTTCTCGGAGGAGGAACGCAACGAGATCAGGAAGCTCTTCGACGAGATGAGCCCCGAGATGCGCCAGAAGCTCATGCGCGAAATATTCCGCGAGCAGGTCCGCCAGGCCCGCGAGAGGCTCAGCACCATCCCGGAGGAGGAGAAGATCGCCAAGGTCCAGGAGGCCGTCCAGCAGATAAGGACTCGGTTCTCCAAGATCAACGACGAGCAGCGCGAACGGATCAAGGCCGACATGAACACGGCCGAGGGCAAGCAGAGGATGGCCGACGCCATGAAGGCATACACCGAGGAGCTCACCGCCAAGGAACGCGAACTGCTCGACCCCATATTATACGAGATCTACCAGAACCTCAACGCATTATAGCCCTCCTCCGAAACTCGATTGTCCTTTTCATATCCGTCGACCGGTGGATGGAGGGTTGAATTCTATTCAACCGGTTCCCCGTCGGCGGGTGAACCCGCCGTGCGGCGGAATAGAATTCCGCCCTCCATCGAGTTTCAGATCGACAGAACTGGCACCGCCAGACAGGCACTTCCTGAAACTCGAAAATCTTTGCCGGTAGCTTTGTCGTCTTTGGAGGGTTGAGCCGAGCTCAACCGCGGCTCAGCACGGCTTCGCCCTCCATCGAGTTTCAGATCGACAGAACTGCGACCTTCGCAGACAGTCCCGGAAAATCTCAGTCCGCCGAATCCGGAAATATGCGATTTTCCCCGCCTTGATGGTTGACTATGATATTTTATGGTATAGTTTTGGTTGTACATGAAGCGGAAGAAACGCGCAACCCCGCATCTTTAAGGAAAGGGAAGACCATGATCAGTAAAGAAACAGGAAAGCCGTCCGCCCCGGCATACGCCGCAGCCGTCCTGGCCTTCGCGGCCGCCCTCGCGTTCCTCGCCCCCACCGCGGCCGCTAAGGGGGCGGACTACCACTCGATAGCCCACCCGCAGAACATGGAGCGCTTCGGCTGCTCCCTGCCCAGCGACGACTATGTGCTTGCGGGATCGTCGGCGCCAATGTTCGTATTCTACGCCGACGAACAGGTGGATCTCGCGCTTAAGATGAAGAAGGGCGACGACAGGGGCGAAGTGAAGGAGTTCAGCATCGACATACAGGAGATCACTCAGCGTGTCCCGGAGGAGGCCGACCCCGGCCAGTCGGGGGTGGCCGATTTCGGCGCCCCGGAGATGATGAAGGCGGAAGGCAAGCCTGTCCGCTTCCCCTTCGCCGCCGTGTTCGACGACAAGGACATGGCCCAGATCGAAGTCAAGAACGTTCCGGTGCCGAACCGTTTCGGGACATATGCCGTCATCCTGGTCCGCAGCAGGGGAGGCAAGGATTCGCTCCGCCAGTTCCTGGGGACCGTCGCCAGGGTTCCCCGCGACAATCCTGCCGCAACCGTCCACAACACCTGGATACTCGGGGAAGGCAGGTTCATCGCGGGCGACGCGAGGACCATGGAGGTCCGCGCCTCCGCCTACGAACGCATGGGCATCCGGGGCCAGAGGAACGAATTGAGCACCACCGAGCAGTGGACTCCCGAGGAAAAGAAGGCCGGCAAGGCCGATCCCGAAGGCGTGGGGCCTTATGACTGGAGCCGCTACGACACCCTCTTCGAGATCGCCGCCAGGCACAAGATAGGAATCATGTGCACGCTCGGCGGAATGGGCGGGGACTGGTGGCATTTCAGGGTCGAGCCCACTCCCGCGGCGAACTGGCACGACAAGAGCTTCGGCTACAGCGGCACCGGAGACTGGGTGATTGATCCGGCGATGTATCCGCGCTACGGGAAATGGATAACCGCGTTCTGCGCGCGCTACTGGAAGGACGGCAAGGGCGCGCTCTGGGGACTCGAGAACTACAACGAGCCCTGGGAGGGCGGCGGCATCTCCGGCTGGGCCCGCAACATGCTCCAGTACCGCGACTTGCAAAAGACTATAGCGGAGTCCGCGCGCAAGGTCTCCCCGGACATCAGGATCTTCGCTGCGTCGTCGATCATGAACACGGAGGACAAGTTCTATTCCGACGGATCCGACGAGATGAGCGAGTATGTGGACATCTTCACAGACCACTACGTGAAGCCTGCCGCCTGCTACGGCCCGCTCGTCGCCCAGAGCCGCGGCAAGCAGTCCATCGAGACCGAGTCATGGATGGCCAACTCCGAATACCGCCTGCCGCTGGCCGTCATCACATTCCTCGCCTCCGGGCAGGGCCGGATAAACCCCTGGCATCCGCGCGACCTCTTCGACACGATGCCCGGCGGCGCTTCAGTCCCGACACCGGTGGTCGTCGCCACCGCGGCCATGAACGCGATGACGGCCGGGAAACAGTTCGAGAAGGTGGCCTTCCTGAACCACCTGCCCTGGCTCTTCCAGTTCGGCAAGGACGGCGATCCGCAGGGGATCACAGTCCTTTACGGCCAGCTCATCAGCTTCGGCTGCCGCAAGCCCCAGGACAATGTGGCTGAAAGGCCGTGGGCGCAGGTGGAGGCGGCGGACGGCGGGACAATCACGATCGACAACGCCGACGGCCTCCTCGAATTCCTGGACATCGCGGGCAACCCCATGTTCAAGGGGGAGAAGTCTGTGACGATTCCGATGTCGTTCATCCCCACATACATCCGCTGCGCCAAGGGCCCCGGGGCGGTCGCCGAGCGCATCAGGACGGCAAAGATCGAAGGCAAAAGGCCGGTCGAGATACTGCCGGAAGACTTTTCGACGCGCATCGACGATCCCAAGGCCGCGCTGAATGTCAGGATACACAACTGCCTAAACAGCAGGATCCAAGGCACTTTGAAGGTCAAGCCTCCGGAGGAAGTCGCGCTGAAGGAGGCGGCTCAGGCCGTCGAACTGGCGCCGGGCGAAACTAAGGCCCTCGCCTTCCCGATAGCGTCGGGAAAGCCCGCCCCCGCTAACGCCTATCCTTTCGAATTCGTCTTCAACAGCCCCGCCGGCAAGGCCGAATACAAGGAGCTCATGAACGCGACGATAGCCCCGAAGGCGAAGATCGCGGTGGACGGCAACCTCGACGACTGGAAGGAGATTCCAGGAATCATGATTGCCGCCATGAGCGAGAAGCTTGATCCGACCGAGGCCGCACGCAGGCCCTGGCTGGCCACCGCCGAAAAGCAGCCCGACGGCACCTTCGCCGAGCTGAAGATGGCCTGGGACGAGAACTTCCTCTACGTCTCCGCCCGCGTCAACGATCCAACGCCTCAGATGGACAAGGTCCGCGGCGAGACGCGCAAGGACGACGACTACTTCCACTCGGCGGCATCCGACTCCCAGTCCCCCTACAAGGAATTCCTCGACACCCGCAAGATCGGCGACAAGACCCTGCGCGAACTTGGATACAGCTTCGCCCAGGTTCCCTTCGTTTACAAGCAGGTATGCGGCGACGTCGCCTGGAACGGGGACCGCCTGCAGTTCGCGTTCGACGTGACCGACGACTGGCATGATTTCAAGCCCAACACCGACCGCGTGCCGGCCGGTTTCACGGCCTGGCCCGACACGGAATACGAATATTCGGCCTACCTCTGCGCCGACGGGAAAGGCGAACTGTGGCGCATGCTCGCGCCCGGTGTGCCACGGGTGCACGACTATCCGCGCCAGCCCAAGGGCAAGCTGTCCACCGGCGCCGTCAAGGACGCCCAGCATGTCGTCAGGCAGGAAGGAAGTGTCCGCATATATGAACTTGCGATCCCGAAGACTGAACTATCTACCCTGAAACTCCAGGGCGGAAGCAGGTTCGGCTTCATGTTCCAGGTCGGGAACAACAAGGGTCCGAGCATATTCTACGCCGAGAACAAGGCGGTCGCGAAGCTGAACGGACTCAGCCTTCACCCCTACTGGCTCGTCAAGCCGAACTGCGGCGTCCGCTGGACGCTCGTGGAGTGAACAGAGTTTAATTTGATTGCTTCTCCGGCTGTATCCTGTTGCATACGACGGGATACAGCTTATTTTTATAAGCCACTTTGAAAAAATTATGGAGAACAGCATGGACGCCGGCGTCGACTGCATGATGCCCTTCGAGGTCCAGGCCGGAATGGACGTGGTCGCGATTTTCAAGCAGTTCCCGGAGCTGTGCATCATGGGCGGCATCGACAAGCGTCCCCTGGCAGGAGGCAGGAAGGACATCGAACGCGAAGTCGACCGGGTAATGCCCCATTTCCTCCAGCGGGGGCGCTTCATACCCTGCCTGGACCACACGGTTCCGCCAAATGTCCCGCTCGATAACTTCAAGTATTATCTCGAATGCCTAAGGAAATATGAGCGGAGCTGATTTGAAACATAAGACACTTCAGGCTCCGGCACTCGTAGATGTGAATGCCATTCCCGCAGCCTTCCTCTTCGATCTCGACGGGACTTTAGTGGACTCCGAGGTCATCTGGGTCGGGGCGGTCGAAGCAGCGCTGGAGGAATTCGGAATCCGCCCCGACGGCGGGGAAGTCTTCAAGCTTGTCTACGGCCGCTCCTGGGCCGACATAAACCGCGAAATCCCGAGGCGGTGGCCGGAGCTGGAAAAGGAAATGGACGGAATGCTCCAGCACACCCGGCACCATTTCCTCAGGCTGCGCGGAACCCGCGACATCCGTATTCCCGGCTCAGTGGAGACCTTGAAGAGGCTTGCCGCAGCGCGTCCGGTCGGCATCGTCTCAGGTTCCGCACGCCGCGACATTGAAGCAGTGCTCGACGAACTGCAGATTCAGCGGATTGTGTCACTGGTGCTAGGATGCGAGGACTATTCGCCCGGAAAGCCCCATCCCGCCTGCTACCTCCTCGCGGCAGAACGGTTGGACGTCGCCCCTGAAAAATGCCTGGTCTTCGAAGACTCGGCTGCGGGTGTGAAGGCCGCCAAGGCCGCGGGCATGACCTGCGTCGCGCTGCGCATCCCTGGACGCCCGGAGCAGGACCTCTCCGCGGCCGACCGGATCGTGGCAAGGCTTACAGAATTCCTAGTTCAGACTTCCCGATCAGTGAAAAAAGAGAGCCGGTGAAATACCGACTCCTGGAAGGAATTTCAGTTCAGCGGCCGTCGACCTGATCCATGAAGCAGCGCATGCCCAGATAATAGCCTAACGGGCCGGAGCCGGGCGCGTATGGGTTTCTTATGGTCGTGAGAAAGACGCCGTGGCCGTCATAAAAAAGAGCGTCGCCTCCGCCCTTGTGCGCCGACCCCCTGGAGCTTGCCGGGCTTCTGCCGCCATCCATGATCTGCTCCATCATTATGCCCTTGCCATGGAAGTCCGGCTTCTTGGCGGTGTGCTGTGCATAGAGCTGCCCCGCGCTTGTCTGGAAGTTAGGAAAACCGGGAGTGACGTCGGCATGCGGATTCGGGCAGGCCCAGCGGTACATGTAAGAGGAATTCCAGCGGTCGCCTTCAAAATTTTTCCACTCGCTGGCATGCTGTCCCCTATAGACCGAAGACCACCATTGGCCTTGGAAGCCGCTGGCGTCCGCCCATCTTGTCTCGGTCGGACAGAATGCGACTTTTGAACTTGGCATATAGCCGTTGGCATAAAGCACACCCAGCCCCGCCTTATGAAAACCAACTGCGGCAGTGACCGGGATGTCGCCGCCATAATTGAAATCATCCGGGGAAAGGCTGAAAACGGGCACGCAGTCCCCGGAGTCCGCCTGGTATGTGGCGATGCTCGTATAGCACTGCTTCAAGTTGGAAAGGCATAATGCGACTTCCGCCTTTTCCTTCGCATTCTTCAACGCCGGCAACAGCATCGCCGCGAGAATCGCGATGATCGCTATGACCACGAGCAGTTCTATCAGCGTGAATGGCATGTTGCCTGTCAGACGCCGCGGCAATGCCACAGTATTGTATCCAGTCTCAGGAGTAGAACAGGCAACCAAAGGAGGAGAAAATGTACTCGATAGGCGCGGACCTTCACAAGGAGACAGTGGTGATCTCGGTGCTCGACT
>CAZWRV010000074.1:0-32547 GCA_964636325.1 uncultured Victivallaceae bacterium
CATCTTTGTCGCGAACTTTGTCGTTATCTTTGTCGTCTTTTGGAGGGTTGAGCCGAGCTCAACTGCGGCTCAGCACGGCTTCGCCCTCCATCGAGTATCTCAGTTACAAGTTCCTCCCTTCCCGAAGCATCGAAAGAGTTTTCAAAACATTCTTCTGGGAACGGGCCATGTCGCGCATGGCGAGCGTGACGACGAGCAGGTCGACCGCGAACAGCTGCGCCATCCTGGAAGTCATGGCGCCGAGGCGGAACGCGCTTTCGTCGGACATTATCTGCAGCGTCACGTCTGACAGCTTCGCCAGCGACGAACTTGACGACTCTGTTATGCCTACGACCTTCGCGCCGGTCTCCCTGAAATGCCTTGCGGCAGCGCAGACCTCCTTGGTCTCGCCGGAGTAGGATATCGCCAGCAGGCAGTCGTTCCTGTCCGCCAGACCGGCAAGCATGGTCATGTAGCTCGAATCGCATTGATACACCGCATGCAGGCCAATCCGAAGCAGCTTCATCTGTGCGTCCTGCGCAACGATGCCCGACGTACCGACTCCGAATACAAAAATCCTTTTCGCCTTCGCGCAGATCTCGCACGCCCCGGTCATCGCCTTGTCGTCGATCATAGAGGCCGTGTCGCTCAGCGAACGGCAGCTCTTCTTCAGGAAGTCTCTCTTCAGCCTTTCCCACGATCCTTCATCGCTTTTGGCCGCTGTACCATCCTTGACGCCGACGGGCATGAACTCGGATGCGATCGAAGCTTTCAGATCGGGCAGTCCCTTGTAGCCGAACTTCTGACAGAAACGTATGACAAGCGAATCGTCGCAGCCGCAGGCGGCGGCGACATCCTTAACCCGCCCCTTTATTATCTTGTCGGGGAACTCCAGGACGTAGTTTGCCAGCTCGCGGTATTTCCCCCGCAGGCCGTCGCGCGACTTGCGTATCTCGAAGAGGCACCTTGGCGTGCGGCCGTCAAAAAAACATTTCGGTGTGTGGGCCATGGTTTCAGGTTTCCGTAGGCTTATGAAGACGCAATATATGCAACTTTATTGAATTATCAAGACATATTATAAATATATTTCAATAATATTGACTGATATGCGCGGAGTGTTCAGTTTTGGCGGGATTATGCCATCAGTGGTAGAAATTCAGCCACGCGGGCATGGGAAATTTATGTTTCGCCTTTTCCAGGAGTTCCGGGTTTGCGGGACGGTTGCCAGCGAGACGCATGACGGATAGTCGCCACCAGAGCTCGGCGAGGGTGTTTTCCCCTTCCCTGAGATCGTCAGTCTCAAATTCTTCGGCGAAGAGTGCCGCCGCCGAATCGGTCTCGCCCAGTTCGATGTGGAGTCTGATCATCAGCAGGCGCATCCGCCCCTTGGCGAGTTTTTCCTTTGGAAGCTTCCTGACGATGTCGAGAAGTTCCTTGGCGCGCCGTGATGCGATGAAGGAGCCCTCTGACTCTTCGAGCAGGGCCATGTCGCCGGGGAGCAATGACAGCGCCTTCAGCCAAAAGCCGACTGCCTCATCCGGCTTGCCCTGCTCGGCCAGCAATACAGCCAGGTTGCGGCAGGCGGCGACGTTTTCCTTCATGGACAATGAGCTTCGCCAGTGGTTTTCGGCGGCGGCCTTGTCGCCCGCATGGTAGTGCATGACTCCGAGGTGGAGGCGGCGGTAATAGTTGTCGGCCGCGGCATGTTCCAGGAGTTCTCGCCATTCGTCCTGCACAATCCAGTCAGGCCTGGGCAGATCGTCCGCGGTAAAAAATGTCCCGGACTCCAGGAGGCCGATCCATGGTGCCTGCAACTTGGTCAGCGATGTCTCGGGGAAAGGCGTTGCATTATCGCAAAATGGTTCCTTGCCTGCGGCCTTGAGGCGCATCAGTTCCAAGGCGCCCCATCCCGAACCTTGCTGAAGCAATTTTGAAGGCGCAGTTTTGAGGAATGAGGAATGTTGTTTTTCGATCCGGTCGAATTCCGGCCTAGGGATTTCAGCGTCCAGAAATCTGTCGACTTCGGCTACGGCGCAGTTCCAGTCGGTGCCGTGGACTTTTCCCGGATCGGCCTCCAGCAAGCCATACGCTTCGAGCCAGCTGAGCTCGGAATGCGCCTCCATCGAAATGGTTTCCATCTGTGAACGGGCTATCCCCGCCTGTATCTCCAGATAGGGATGGCCCGGCTCTGAAAGGAAATCCTGCCAGCGCCGTCCGCCTTTTCCCGTCCCCCACACGAAGAGTTTACGGCCCTTTAGGATTTCAGACGAGACATGAACAAGTCCGGAGCCGTCGCCGTCCACAGCCGCCTCCCAGCGGCGATGACCGTCAGGAATGACGTAGAAGAAGTCGATCGCTCTTGCAAGGTTCGCCGGATAACTTGCGTCGACGCCGTTCCAGACCGGCACCGGAACCTTCGTGATTCCGGACGGATATTCGTGGGTGATGGCCGATGTCGCCGGGCAGAGGACGCGGGTACGCGAAGTCTCCGGGACCGCGATGTTGGACCACCAATACATCCTGACCGGATGATCGTTCGGGTTGACGATCCTTACAGCCACATTTAGGAATGCCGAATCGTCGTCGGGGAAGAAGCAGTCCACCTGAAAGGGAGTCTGGCGGATCCGCTCCCATTCATACATCCGGAGGCATGGCATACCGCCGTAACCTGCGGCTTCCGCGGTGAAAAGCGGAGAATAGGTAAATGGACAGTGCCCAAGGATGCCTATGTTCCATTCGACCCCGCCGCTGAACCAGGCGTCGCGGATAGCGAGGTTGGCCGGCTGGAAGACCGGATTGCGGTAGAGCAGTTCGCGGCCCGCCTTCTTATGAAAGAGCGACCACAGGCGCCCGCCGAATTCAAGGAGGAATGTGGCCCTCATGACGTTGTTCTCGAGCACTGCGGTCCTGAATTCCCGCATTGACCGTTTCCGGCCGTAGCCGCTCTGTATCGAATACGGCAAGGCGTGAGGTTCAATGCCGATTCCGATGTTGCGCCGCTCATCTTCTGAAAGGCTGGAATCCACATGGCTGATCGCCTGCGCCGAACTTAGCGGTTTCAGCGGTGGAAATATACGTTCCTTTCCGATTTCACCGGACGGCATCGAGAATGATTCCAAGCGCAGCTCGTTCAATCCAGACCTCCTGTTGCGATGTGTTCGTTGACGGCCTCTCCAAGCGTGGCCAGAATGTCTGCCAGATTTTCCTGCGACTGACCCTTGCTGAAGTCCATTGCTGAGAAAGGTGTTGCAACGAAGCGGTCGCCAATCTCCTTCTTCATCTTAGAGACAGGCAGTTCGCAGAAACCCGCAACAGTGCCCTTGGATTCACCGTCGCGCTCGAAGGCGCGGAACGGGCTGCGGTCTCCCTTCTCAAGTTTCGTGTTCATCTGTTTAAAATAGCATTCCATCTCGGGCAGGTAAACGTGCCTGACGACCTCGCAGGTCTGGTTTCTGCAGTATGAGCATGACGCGTTGATCTTGAGGAGCTTTTCGGCCTCCGGGTGGACCGGATGGGATTTTTCAAGGAGTTTGATGCTTTTCGCCAACGAGAAATCGTCGTTCTGTTCGAGAAGATCTGCGAGCGCGGTGAAGGCATTTCTGATAGTGGTTTCGGACGCCTTGATCTTTTCGACCGTGCAGAGATCCGAGCGCCAGGCTTCGAGCCGGACGCAGTATGCCATGAAGAATGTCCTGAGAGCCAGATTGGCGACAGCTCTTGCGATGTCGATCACGTCGCGCCGCATCTGATCGTCCGCATAGGATTCAGGCAGGAGTTTGATCATGGCGTCCATGAGTCCGCCAGCATACGAAAGTTCCCGCATCACCTCCTCGTGGCGCATCCTGTAATAGGCTATGCGCTCAGGCGTGAGTTCGGAGAACTGATCGCTCTCGAGGAGCCTGTGATGGAACTCAAGGTCGAAAGCGCTGACCGGCCACTCGCCTTCGCCCCAGTGGACGAGGCTGAGGATTCTGGTGCTGCGCCACCAAATGTCCCTCCATTCCTTCCTGTGTTTTTCCGGACAACGTCTTGTGCAGAAGTCGTCGACGAGCTCGGCAGGAGTGAGCCGTTCCGGCGACCAGCTCTTCTCCGCCAGGAATTCGAGGACGAATGTGTCCGAGTGGGACAGCTCGGGCCAGAGGAGGAAGCCCAGGCATTTCTCGTCGCTGGCGGCCTCCTTGAGGCGTTCGCATAGGATATTGTAGTTACCGCGCATCTCGTTGTTGAAGGCGAGGCAGTGGAGCATCCCGAAGAGCCACGGGAAGCGTTTGAACGTCTCATATTCATGGAAGGTACTGCGTCCGCCCTGGTCGGCGTTGTAGTCGAAGATTATGGTCTTGGCAGGGTCGAGTTCGTAGCATAAGGCCTTGACGTCGGCGCTTTTCCACCACATCGCCAAGTCCCAGCCGGCGATGAGGAGTGGGATGTCCGGATAATGCCTGCGGATCTGCTCCTGGGTGCGGCGCAGCGTGTAGAGCTTGAGCTGTAGGTTCTCGTCCTCGGTGTCCCCGTAGAGGCGTTCCGCCAGGCCGATGGTGTGGAACATCCGGGGCCTGCCGCCGCCGAATTCGCGGATGTGCGTCTCCGTGAGCTTCCAATACAGTTCGACGGCCTTGTCGGTCTCGATGTCCCATACCGCGACGTTCTTCTGCGAGTACCAGGGGGTTTTCTCGCCGCCTAGCATCTTGAGATCCGGATGCTTTGGGAAAAAGGAGCTCGGGGCAGGGGTGTACCAGTGCGACATCGCGCCGGTGTCCTCTGGATGGATCAGGCCTCGGTCCCGTGCGTAGGCGAGAATCTCTTCCCTCATTTTTCCGCGGTGCCTGAGCGGCCAGAGGGCAGTGCGGGCGTGCGGCAGGTTCGGATCGTCAGGATCCATCTTGTCCTCCGGCGGATATGGCAGGTTGAAGGCGCGCTGGAACAGGTCGTCCGTCCCGATGCGCAGCATGAAGATGTTGAACCGCCTCTTGAGCATCCAGTCGATCTCCCGCTTCCATTCCTCAAGGCTCCACATCTCGGGGAAGAATCGGTGCGCGCCCCGGTGCGCGAAGTAACGGAGGCCGCGGTATTTGAAGCGGGGTTTCTCAATTCTGTCCAGGTTGGTCATATCCAGCGGGCCGCGGTGGCGGAAGATGTCGCCGTCCCAGAAATATTCCACCTTGCCGCGATTCCTGAAGAAGTCATAGACGCCGTAGATCGCCGAACGGCCGCAGCCGCCGGCAATCACGAGGATGTTACGGCCGTTTTCGGCAACGGAGAGCAGGTGGTAGTCATCCGAGCCGTAGCGCAGGCCGAAGCGGTTTATCAGGCGGCGTTTCACGAGCTGGTGCGTCAGCGGATTCCCCGCGTCGGAACCTATCAGGACGAGATCGCCTTCAGGCAGCATGTCTCCGTCCGACACAGGTTCGGCGCATGCCTCCTCCCCGGTGATTCTGCTCCAGTATGACGCGAAGGTTTCCGCAGCAATGCGATAGGCTTTCTCCTGCGTGTCAGAATAAGCTATTATCATAGATTCTGATTCCGTGACGGCTTCTTAAGCCGCCATCCTTATTTAGTCTTACAATGCAAAATTCTTTCCGAAATGCTATCTAGACCATCTCGGCCGATGGAAATCATTTTCCAAGCCCGTTTCTGACTCCTTTCCAGCCGCACAGGTGAAAAAGTTCGCAACAAGGCCGAATCCCCCTGTTGCTGGCATTGTCGGAAGCCTCCTATGCCATATTTCTTATTATTGATTTGTAATAACCTGCGGGCCCCTCGAACGGACGGAACCATGCGCAACGCTCGCTGGCTTTCAGTATCCTGCGGCTCCTGTCCTTGCCAGTTTTTGCCGGGCGAGGAATACCCACGTTGTCCGGATACTTGACATAATCCTTGCGTCCCATTGGGAAACCTCTGCTCATTTCCCAAGTATGCGATTTGCGGGGACTATGTAAAGTGACAGCACTTCGTCCGCGTCCAGCTTGAGCGCAAAGCTGCGGAGCGCCTCCGCGGAGACGCCCTTCTCTCCTGCGATCGAGCCTTCCCTGAAATCATTCGGCGCGGCGGACGAAAGCGTAAGAATCCTGTATTGACCGGCCGGCAGGTTGGGCATGCCGGCCTCGATCCTGACAGCCTTGTTCTCCCAGTTTATGAAGGAGAGGTAATTCTCGTCTTTTGAAATTGTCGTGGTGACGGCCTCGATCCTGTTGCCGTAGCGGTTCAGGTAGAGGATCTTGTTTGTTCCCAGGAGCGGGTCGATTACTCCAGCCATCTTCGGCAGGAAGCCGCGCGTCGTCTCAAGCTCCAGGAGGTCAAGTTCAGGATACGCGATCCGCCCGGCGTCCTTGCCCTGCCTAATCCATTCTGCCAGAAGATGCTTCTCATACGGCTGGCCGAGCTCGTCGACGTCGCCCTGCCGTTCGCAGATCAGGAAGTTCGAACCCGCCTTGTAAGCCTCTTCCATCTGTGCGAAGGAGGCCTTAGGGACAGAATACGCGAACGGCAGGACGACAAGCGGATATTCCTTGAGTTTCTTCAGGTCTTCCGTCTGATCCAGGTAGTAGACGTCGAAGGTGTAGCCGTTCTTGAGGAGGAATTCGTAGAGTATTTCCTCGACAGCCCAGCATCGGTCGGGGCTCTGCGACTTCATGCGGCCGGCGCGGCAGTCCTCCGGCCAGTAGGCCTCCGATGCGCGGGAGACCAGAAGGGCGGTCGGCGGATGCGACGGGCGGGTCGCGCCCCACTTCATGAACTGTTCGATGAAAATGTTTTCCCTGATCCTCTGGTCCTCGCTCTTCTGCAGCTCAATGTAGTTGAACCTGTATGTCCTGATCATTTTCGCCCCGAGGAGGAGGCTTTCCAGGTTGTATCTCACCGACCGGTGTGGATATTCGCCGATGGCGACCGCGCGTTTGCGGGAGGTGGCCGCCCAGCGCGGTACAAGCTGGGACTGGTACGAGCAGCCCGTGTAGTCGGGATCCGCAACATGCCAGATGACATCGAAAGGATCGCCGCCGTTCAGCAGGCGCGCACCGTCGACGAGGAACCTGCATTGTGAACTGACCTTGAGGATGTTGTCCATCCTTTCCTTCATGCACTCGCCGGCGATCACGTTCCGCTCCGAATAGAACTTCCTTTTTTCGGTCAGCGTGAATTTCTTGACCTTGTCCTGGTTCTGCCGTTCGAACTCCTGCCAGCGCGCGTAGCCGCCGCACTGCCACAGCGGGTGTTCCTCGTCCGGCGTCAGCGAGACGAGATCAACGCCCGCTGCCGCTCCGTCCCTCAGGAAGGCCTCATACGGGTCCTTGTCCTTGGGGCCGATGTAGAGCTTGCCCATGTCTTCCGGCCGGCTGATCAAGGATACGGCGAGCCCTTTTTCGTGGGCGGCCTCGCAGAACTCCTTTAGCAGGTTGCGCTGATTGGGAAGGTCCTCGATCTTCAGCTCCTCCGAAAACTTGCCCTCAGGCTCCTTGACCTTCATGTCGGACGCGGTCAAGTCTTCAGCGGGCGCGTTCTTTTCTAGGTCGTCAAGGATTTTGTCGCCGCCCTTCTCCTTCTTCAGTGCAGCGCGGATCTTGAGCGCCACCTCGCGCTGGTTCAGGTATTTGGCGTTGAGGGAGGACTTGAAGTTCACGCTTGGCCACGGGAATCCGACCTTCTCGCCCTCGAAGAAGATCTGCATCGCGTCGAAATGGTACTTGTTCTTCACTTCATCGAGCAGGGTTTTGCATTGAGGATAGTCCTTCAGGGGCGGAAGCTTCTCGTATGCAGATTCGTCAATGCCTGCGCCCCATGCGATTCCCGCCATCCAGAACGCCACCGCGACGACCCTTGTCACCCGGTTTTCCTTCGGCGTCTCCGGCCATTCGGCTTCTACCTTTCCGCCCTGCGAGAGGGACGGTGCGTTTTCAGGCGGCGCTGTTGGTTTCTGCGCGCCATTGCGCCCGGCGAGCCTGTCCGCCGACTCCTTGTCGGCATAGATCTCGAATTCGTTGACTGTGGGTCTGCAGACGGCGCCGCTGGGCGACAAGACCTGCAGGCGCAGGCAGGAAATCTTCCGGGGAGGGAAGACAGCCCAGGAGCTTCCAAGCGCCATCCATGATTTGATGTCCGGCGGAACTCCGCCGCGAGTCCAGGCCAGGACCTGTTCAGGCTTTCCATTTCCATCAGTGTCCGCAGTGACGACGAACTGGCATGCGTCCGTCATCCGGTCTCCGCTGAACAGACGGACTGCGCCCACGTTGACCGGTTCGGGAAAAATGAAGTCGTAGTATTCGGCGCCGCCAGTTCCGCATTCGGTGTCGCCGTCGACGGCGCCGTAGGCGTCGCGCTGTCCCCAGAACGGGCCGTTGACGTTGAAGGCTGTGGAGCCGCGGGCGGGCGTCCTGATCCGTTCCACAAACGGTGCGACATTCGCAGGAGTCGCGGCGGGAGCTGCGAATTCCGCAGGAACGGTTTTGATCCCGGCAACCGAGACTACGGCTTTATCATCCGGCGCAGACAGCCCGTCCTTCCCGGCAGTTCCACCCTCCTTCAGAACATCGTCGAGAAGATCCTGCCCGGCGTCCGCGTCGGACTGCCTGCCGCTTGAATCACAGGGCTTGCCGTCGAGAAAGAGCTTGCCGTCTTTCAACGCCAGCCTGCTCATGTATCGATTGATCGCGAGGGAGCCGGGCGCGGCGCAAAGCGCGGACATGCTTTGTTTACCGCCTGCGGCAGCAGGATGATCAGCATTCGCCTCCTGCCGCTTATAGACGGTGTCGACAACATAGCGGGTCCCTTCCCAGTTAAGCAGAAATGTCACCGGCAATCCTTGCGCCGAACCGATGAGCCTCCCTTCGTTCACAAGGTCGCGGGAACGGCGGCATGGGAGAAACTCAGGACGCCCGTTCAGTTCCGGGTTCCCCGTCCATTCGCGCTGATAGTGCCCAATAATGAGCCTGTGCCCCTTCGACATGTCAAGCGTGCTGCCGGCTGTGACATGGAGGCCGGTGCAGTGCAGATCCCCTGTGCATGCGACAATTCCAGAACGCTTTTCTATGCGTATCGGAGGAAGTATCCCGCCGGGCGTTATTTCCTGGTCGCCGGTTCCTACCATGCAGACCCAGCCGGCGTTCTCCTTGGTGTAACAGCGTGCGGTGGTTTCAGCCTTGTTCCAGACGTCCTGTTCGCCGGGCACCTCGACGCAGAAGGCGGATCCCTCGCTCTTGATCGTACCATGAAGAATAAGGTTTCCCTCTGTGACAAGCATCGCAGGAGGGTTTCCGCCGCGGAAGATGAGATCGCCGTTCACCTGGAAACTTGCAGGCGAGGGGCCGACGATCAGCCTGCCGCCGGCGATCTCGAGGTTTCCGGCGACATAAATGCCGCCGGCGCATTTCACCTGGTACGGGAACGGGGAAGGTCCGAGGGCCAGGCCGGCAAGCTCAAGACCCTTCCCTCCGTCCAGCAGAAAACTGCCGCTGCGCCCCGGAATGATGAGGCTGATCTTGCCTTTGACTTCGCCCAGGGTTACAAGCCCTCCTGAAGACAGGGTTATCTCGGCCGGGCCGCTTCCGGAGTCCAGGACCGCGCCGTTTTCAATCTTCAATCCGAAGGCGGATTTAGCGGGATCCGCAGTGCTGGCTGTGGAATCCTGCCTTGCCATTCCCATCTGCAGCTTGTGCCCGTTCAGATCGAGCCGCGTGCCCTTTTCCAGCAGGAGCGATGCGCCCACCGAGGCGTCTTTGCCGAGCACGGGCGCTTTCCGTCCTTCCGCCGCTCCGACCACGACACCGGCCGTGTCGCCGGCGGAGGGCGACGCCCCCGACGACCAGTTAGAGCCTTCGCCCCAGTCCGAAGTCTTTCCGAGCCAGCTGTTAACTGCGGAATCCGCACAACTGCCTATGGTTTGAGCAAACAGCGCTGCGGCAACCGTCAGCAGCAGAACGCCCACATGAAGGAATCGCCAGCGGCAAGGCCTGCTAATTTCGCATTGTTCGAGCATGGCTGAAACTCCGTTTCCGTTATCTGTAATCTTTATCGGTAACTTTGTCGCTATCTTTGTAGGCTTTATGGAGGGTTGAGCCAAACTCAACCGCAGCGGAGCACGGCTCCGCCCTCCATCGAGTTTATGATCGATAAAAACTGGAACATACAGATGGGTGTCCCTATTATTTTGTTATTGTGGCACCTTCGCCGCCAGATATTTCTCCATCCATCGCCAGGCCCTGCGCTCGAAGGCGAACATCAGCTCGTGGTCGGTGCCAGGGCTCCAGCATATCTCTTTCTGCTCGGTGCCAAGTCCCCTGTAGACAGCGTAGACTGTCGTAGGGGGCGACGGCGTGTCGCAGAGGCATGCCGACATGAGGGTGGGCGCCTTGACCATGGGGGCGAAGTTCAACGGATCAAAGTAGCTGAGCACATTCTGGCGCGGATTCTGACGGTCGAAGGGAGGCGACGCAACATCCTTTCCATCCGACTTCTTCGCGTTCATGGAGTCGGCCCATTCCCGGTAGGGCCAGTATGAGAAGGCGCAGATCGAGCTGGCGGCGGCCTTGATGTTGGGGCAGAGGGCGGCGGTGACGATTGTCAGCATCCCGCCCTGCGAGCCACCTGTTACCGCCAGCCTGTTCGGATCGACGTCGGGACGCGAGGCGAGATAATTGACAGCCTGCACGCAAGCCAGGAAGACGTTGTAATAATATTCCTCCTCCGGCCCGCCTCCCTTCCATTTCAAATACCATTCCGGCGTTTCATACTTCTCCTGGTCCACCTCCATCCCGTGGATCTGCAGGATCAGCGAGACGTATCCGTGCCGGGCGTGCTCGACCGGCGCCGGAACCTGGGCGCAGCCTGCGCCCGGCAGCACGAGCAAGCCGGGATGCGGCCCTTTGCCGTCGGGAACCGCGAGCCAGCCGTGCATGCGGCGCGGCCCTGCCGAGTCGAACGCAAGTTTGAAAAGCTTCACCTTTTCCACTCGTTTCCCGGCCGGATCGTACTCCTCTGGGATGGACGCGCTGCTAATGTTGTAGGATGAGACTTCGGCGCTGCCCATATCCTTGACGAATATCTCTTCGGCGTTGAGCGGGATACTGGAAAGGGTCTGCTTCGCCTTCGCCCAGAACTCCTCGAAGTCGGCCGGGCGGGAGGCGGTGAACTGTATCTCATCGATGCGGTAGCCGAAAGTCGTCCGGCCTTCCTCCCTGTCGTTCGCCGTGGAGTTCACCGTGAAGGCCACGTCGTAGAAGCCGGGCGCGAGCGATTCCGATGGTATGGCGATCTTGACAGACTGGTCCATGCAGACTTCGCCCTCGCCGGACAGAAACGGGGTGGCGAGCATGTTGCGGCTCAGGCGCCAGGAGCAGCTCAGGGGTCGGCTTCTCGGGAATGCGAATATCTCGATGGCGTCGCCCTTCCTGAAGATCATATCCTCGCGCAGCCTGGAAAAACTTGGGACGGCGGGCGTCAAATCCTTGTTGTACGGCCTGGCGATGTTGCAGGTCATGGCATTAAGATCTCCTACATAGGTTGACAATACGGATAATCCCAGGACGAAGCGTTTCAAAAAATAAATATTCATGCGTTCACATCACTTCGCCGGTTTGACGTGGAGGATGAGAGGCGTCTCTCCATTGACGATCACGCTGACGCCCTTCAGTTCCTCGGGGGTGAGGGCCTTGCGGTTCTCGATGCTGACGTTGTACCAGCCGGTGTCGTCGCGTGCCGCAACCTCGTATTTCCCGTCGGGCATCGGAATTGAGAGGCCGACATTCCTTGAGCCTTTTTCCCAATTGATGAGGAAGACGAACTTCTCGTTTGGCGACTTCTCGAGGACGGTGGCGTCGATCTTGGCGCCGGCGAGATACGCCTTGAAATGTCCCTGGCCAAGTGCCTTGTCGACTGCATTGGACACTTGCACCTCGAACGCCTTTGTCGAGCCGCAGGCGAGGATGTCGCCGCCGACCATTACCGCCTTACCCGAGTCGACAAGTTCCTTGAGGGCGGGCTGCTGGCGCGGCTCGCCCCACTCGTCGGTTCCGCCCATCTGGCCGTCAAAGAGGAGGATGGTGGCACCCTTGGCGGCGGCCGCCTTGATCTTTGCGAGGGCAGCGTCGCTTACGGAATATGCGAACGGGATCACAAGGACTTTGAAGGCGTCGAGATCTTCGATCTGGTCGGGGCGGTCCAGGAACTTCCATTGGAAGGGGTGGCCGTTCCGCTGGAGGGCGTCGAAGACTGAGCGGTCGGCGAACCAGCCGCGCTGGCCTTCTATGGCGCGGTCCCACTTCGGATCGTCGTGTTTGCCCCACCATGCGTTGATCTGCTGCCAGTCGAGTCCGGCGCGCGAGCTGAGGAGCGCGATTGACTTGGGCGGCTGCGCATCGAAGGCGCCCAGCGACTCGATCTCGTCAGAGATGCGGTAGGCCCGGGTGATGGCCGACATGCTGCCGCCGTCGTCGAGCCAGTTGAGCCGCCAGTAGTTGGTGCTGGCGCCGCCGTACATCCACAGCCACATAGTGCATCCGATGTGCTGGATGTCGGGCAGGGTGCCGCCAAGGTTGCCGCAGTTCAGCATGGTTCCGTGGCGCCAGCCGTTGGCCGCCGCCGCCATGGCAACGCCATACTGGTCCATGTAGTCTGCGCCGATCTCTGTGATTCCGCTCCTGGCACCCAGGACGTCAAGGGGGATGTTCGTCCCCGCGATGAATGAGAAGATGTCCGCGTAGTGCATCAGCATGGTGTTCGTGTAGATCTTAGGATACTTCTTCTTAAGCGTTGACGTCCAATAGCCGAACTGGTCGCCGATGGCCTCGTGGCGCATCTGGATCCACTGGCGGAAGGCGAGCGTGTCCTCCTCGTGCCGGGGCAGCTCATGGCCGAAGCGCTTGCTGTATAGCGGACGTGCCGGTTCGTCATTGGGGAATGTCTCCATGAAGTGCCCCCTGTAGTACTGCTCGTCGCTGGAGATGCCGACCCCGTCGGCACCGCATGCCATGATCTCGTCCATGATCGTGAGCCAGTTCTGTCTGACGTGGTCGCCGAAGAGGATGCTGGGATACTGCTTCATGTCGGGATAGATGCTGGTCTCCTCCTCCGGATAGTGCCATTTGATGGTCTCGAAGGGGGTGATATTATGGATGATTTCGACATTGACCTTGAAGCCCTCCTTGTGAAGCGCGTCGACTGTCGGCTTGAGTATGTTCTCGTTCGTGCCGTTGCAGACCTTGCTGGGCCAGGGCATGAGGTTCCAGCAGGAGGAGTTGGTCAGATCGATCATGACAGTGTCGACGCCGGCGCGCCTGCAGATTTCGGCGTTGTGCCGGAATGCCTCGTTGTTGGCGAAGTCGGGCAGTTTGCTTTCCTTCTTGCTCGCATCGACGCCCCACATCCAGAGGTCTGCGCACATCATTCGCTGGAAGCGCCGCTCCTTGACCGGGGGCACGTTCAACTGCTCCTGGCGCAGGTTCAACGGGCGATAGTCCCTGGGCACAGGCGGGAAGTTTGCCGCGGCGGGCTGGCTGGCCTTTGCGGCCTCGCCGGCATCCGCGAAGAGTTTGATCTCGCTGAACTTGGAGGAGGCGTGGCGGAAGCCGCAGAGCCCACCTTCTCTCGGCTGCACTCGGACAGCCTTGACCGGGGCAGGGGAAAGATCGAGCACAAGCCAGCCGGTTCCTGAAAGATTGTCGGCGGAGGCCATCGGCAGTTCGTATATGCCGTCGCCGTCGGCGTCCCCGTAGACATCCACTGACCGCAAGTCGCTGGAGCACAGATACATCGCCACTTTTTTAAACGAGACAGCGGCCGGGAATACGAAGCTGGCGTTGCCCTGGCGGTCCGGGCCGCCCATGTAGGAGGGGGCGGTTTTGATGTCGTTGTCCACCAGCAGTGCGCGGTCGAAGGAGGGGGGCTCCATCAGCAGTTTTGCGGCCGGTGCGACGTCGCGCTGCCCCGGGACGTCGGCCAGCTTCTCGACGAGCGCCGACCCCGCCTTCGGCGGAGGCGGCGGCTGAGGACTGGCGACGAGCGAGGCCTTGTCGAGGACCAGCTTGCCCCAGGTGTTGGTCCTGTTAAGCTTGTCGCACGAGCTGCCGATCTTGACAAGGACGGAGTCGGCCCCGTCCGGGACTGATGCGGTCAGTGTGCGGGCCTCGAACACCTGCGGCAGCGCCTGGACGCTCTGCGTCTCCAGCGGGATGGAGATTTCGCCGAAGCCCCAGTTGAACTTGTCCATGGCCAGCGGCTGGCCGCCCTTGAGGAAGCACAGTGCGAGGTTCACCGTGCCCTGTCCCTTGCAGTCGGCTGTCAAGGTGACGGACTTGGTTCCGGCGGGCAGCGCCACGGCCTGCGTCAGGAACTGCGGGCGCAGATAGCCCCATTCCTCGGTGATGAGGCACGGCTTTTTCGCCCCGCCCTCGTCAAGCGCGGCAACCGGCACGCTCAGCAGCGGATTGCATTCCCGCTGCCATCCGGAAGGAACATTCTCGGCCGAGAGCTCCCCGAACCCCGGATTCTTCAGCAGATTCTCGTCCGCCATCAGCCCCGCAGACATTTCCAGCGCCAGCAGAAACGGCGCGGCCATCAAGAACTTTTTTCCCGCCACGATCAACTCCTTGTATTATTTTTTTAAATCCTATTTCAATATTAATGTTCTTTCAGTTGGCCAGCGGCGGCTTGTGTATGCGGAGTTCGCTGACGAGCACCAGCAGGCCGCGCTCGTCCCATCCCAGGCGCATCCGGACATCGAAGTCGCTTGCCGGGCGCAGTCCGCAGCCGAGCATTGGGAGCGAATCGACGCGGAATCCATCATCCTTCCAGTCGTCTGCCTGGCCGTCGATCTTGACTCCGTCGATGCGGGGGATGTCAAAGGCCGGGACGGCACGGTCATAGGCTCCGACGGAAGCCGTGAAGAGCGAGGCAAGGACGACGAGGGTTAAAAGACTTTTACCACAAAAGATACTCTTATCCAGCATGCTTGATGCTCCTTGATTCAGACTTCCGTTTTTTATGATTTAGCCGACGCTCAATTTGCGCTCGGAGATCGCAAACTACTTTTTGACAAATTCATTTGTCATATCACCGCCGTAAGGGACTAAGTTTATTCCGACCATGGGACGTAATAGCTGATGAAACCAGGCACTCTGGCATTGTAGAAATTGATTGCTGTAATATTCCCCACGTGCCCGTCTATATAGGCGAGATTATAGGATCTTTTATGAGCCGACCAGCTTGAAAAATAAGTTGCATTCAGCTGGGCTGCAATCCCTGCAGACACAACCCCCGTCTCGTTCATGGAGTCGAAGAACATCGCAATCCTGTCCGGCTTGGCGATTTCTGTCAGCCTGGGGGCGTTCCATTTGTAGTTGTTGTCATACCAAGTGAGGGGATACCGGGCATATGCCCATCCCCCGCAAGCAACGGCATAGGACATTCCGGCGTTAATCGCATACCATTGATCTTTCCCCGCCGGGTAGTTGGCCCCCAGATTGGGGCGTTGGTCCGCAGGACAAAAAAAGTATTTTGCGTCGCTGTTCAGGTAAAGGTAGGAAAGGCTCACAGGCCAGGGATTACTGTAAATTAAATGCCAGTCTGTTAAAGCCCCGTCTACCCTTACAAGATTTTTGATCGTAGTAAGACTGTTGCAAATACTATTGCTAGGTATTCCCACGTCAATCCCGTCTGACAGAAGGTATTCGCCGTTGTCTTGCACATAGTTGAGCTGGCAGAGGGAAATCTGCTTCATGTTGTTCACGCATGCAGCCTTATGGACACTTGCCTTTGCAACGGATAACGCCGGAAGGAGCATGGCCATGAGGATTGAAATGATCGCGATGACTACCAACAGTTCGATTAAAGTGAAGCTCCGGATTCTTTCCATGTGTCCATCTCGATGTTCAGTTGATTTTATACAAAGATGCGTTCAACAAGCTAGTAAAGAGAAGGAATATTGGGTGAGGGAATAATTTCCATGTGGCGCCGCAATGGGCTATCTTGTATGGAATACTCCCTCCGTCTTCCTCCTACCCGTCTTGAGCCTGTATCGGCCTGAGGCGAAGTCCACCTCGGCCTCGGCGCCGTTGCCGAAGACAGTCTTTTGCGCCGACGCATCGGAGGAGAGCGTCTCCCAGCCTACGATCGGCTCGTAGCCCACGGCCCCGTTGAAATCCCATATCGGCTTCAGAGAGGCGATGAACTTTGCGTCATCTGCGAGATTCGCGTCAGTCACTTTGAACCAGTCCATCGAATGGGTTCTGAATGCGGGCGGCCCGCCCCAGAGCAGGGCCCAGAGGCGCATGTCCTTCAGTTCCGGAATCACAAGTCCGTCCTTGACGACGGCCGCCGCGGCCGGATTCTGGTTTATCCATGCGGGGCAGACCAGGCAGTCGTGCCAGACCATGTTGTAGAGCGGAACAGTCCTGCCGAAGGAGCTGACCTTGCCGGCGAGGACATGCGGGATGACGTCCGGCTGGACGGTGTGGCAGTAGTCCATCACGGGAACGGCCCAGTCGTTGCCGGACTCGCTGCCGACGACGTAGCTGCGGTTGTGGCAGCATGCCAAGGCTTCGCTCCAGGCCTTGCGCGTGACGGTCCGCGTCGCAGGGTGCTTGGCGTCATAGCACTCCCGGAGATGTCCGATGCTCCAGCAGTCCAGGTAGAAGCCGTCCACATCGCAGCCTTGCTCCACGAGAGCGTCGAATGTCCTGATCATATATTGAAGAGCCTTAGTCGAACATAGCCACTCCTGGGGGCCGCCGAGCCATTCCGTCGATTCGTGCTTGATGCCGTCCATATTCAGGACGCCCTCGTCGTTTTTGTATGCCTCGGTGTGCTTGTAGTAGTCCACGTAGTTGTCATGGAGGATGAACGAATGCCCGAGCTTCCTTATACCGTCGCGGAGTTTGCGGAAGCCCTCCCAGGAACCGAGCCGGACGTCAGGCGGCAGGACTTCCGGGTGGTTGTAGTCGTAGCCGTCGCGTCCCCAGCCGTCGATGTGCGCCAAGGCCTTTTTGCCGATTCCTGCGAGCGAGCAGATCTTCCGGTAACGGCGCAGCCCTTCGGAGAAGCGCATGAAGTTGACGCGCGACTGCTGGCCGAATCGATTGAACGTCGACATGAACCACAAGTGCATGTGCGGTCCGCCGATGAGGCTGTCGACAACGGGGCGTTCCGACACCTTGTCGCGCAGTGTGACGGCCTGCCCCTGCTCCTCGGCATGCCTGCGGTATGCCTGGGCAAGCCCCATCACGCCGGTTTTCTCAAAGAACTTGTAGGTGATAACTCTTTTATACTTGAATCCGCCGAGAGTCGCCTGCCAGTATGGGCTTACGGTGGCACCGTTCTTCCCGCCGTCGCAGCGGATCCTGAATCCCAGGTCGTCGGGAGTGCCTGCAAGCGCAATCAAAGCCGCTCCGTCGCCGCAGAGCTGTCCCCACCACGGCATGACGAAGCCGGGCCCTACATATCCCGGCAGGACCATGTCCAGATCGAGCTTCGAATTCTTGTCGAGCAGGCATCCCTGCGAATACGGCAGGACAAGGTCTCCAGCGGACTTCTCCGGGAATAGGAATCCGCGCGGATAGAAGCTGTCGATGATGGATGCCTCGTAGTTCTCGTTGCAGTGGGGCGAAAGCTCGACTCTCAGCTGGTCGCCGTTCAGGATGAACCTGACGATCATCCCGAAACCCAACGGCGACCACACGTTCGCGGAATAGGGCCATCCGGTAAGTGTCGCTTCCAGGACACTTTCCGAGACATTGTTCCATCTTCGCTGCTTCGCCTCGCGGAACATGAACGTCTGGTAGGGCCCGCAGTGGCCTTTCACGCCGATGTCGCCGCGCCCTTCCTCGCTCATGCGCCAGAGTTTTCCGGAGCGCAGTTCACGCACGGAAACGGTCAGAGATGTCTCGTCGATGTCGACTTGCAGACGGGAGTTCTTCAATGTTTTCATTAATTTTATGCCTTTCTTATATGTCATCGTTCCTCTGAAACTCTAGTAGCTTGCGCGCGCCGCGCGCAAAGGGCAAACTCTGCATACGAGGGCCGCTTTAGTTTGTTTTTTGCGCGCGGCGCGCGCAAACCACTTGTTTCACCCCGACAGAACACCGAGCACTTCGCCTCGGGGAGCGGCATTCTCCTGAAACTCGAACATCTTAATCGCGATCTTCCCCGCTATCTTTGTCGTCTTCCGGAGGGTTGAGCCAAGCTCAACCGCGGTAGAGCGCGGCTCCGCCCTCCGCAGTTTCAGTTGGTCAAAACTGCGAAGCTCGCAGTTCTACGTCATTTTTCATAGCATCCCCCCACCAGGCCGTGGTTTGTGGCGCAGCCCTTCCACGAATGCATCAGCCAGTACCATTCGTTCTTGCGCAGTTTGCTGTTGGGTTTGTAAGAAACATGCGCGTCCGCCCAAAGGAAGTTCCCTCCCTGGCTGTGCGACATGACCGGGTCACTGGCCTCGGAATAGTTGTCGTAGCTGATCAGCCAGAAATATGTCGAGCCGTGCGCAGGCTTCAGGCCAATCCCCCTTATGTTGGAGTCGGCGACCACGACGTAGTCCGACGGATGGCTGACCTTCTGTATCAGGTAGTTGCAGCAGCCGCTCGCCCCCATGGACCAGTATGGGGTGTAATATCCGTGGTACATAAGCCCTTGCAAGTTCAGGCCATAGGAGGCGTAAGGCTTTCCTGACGCGGTGAACTTGTCCTGCTTGGGGCACATGAAGACACCGGTGGTGCTGCAGGCCTCCTCCGGCAGGTTGAGGTATTGCACCAGCCTCTGCGTCCAGCTCGGAGTGTTGAAGCACTGGGCGGCGTTGACCAGCGATGAGTTGTTGTCGTTTACGTAGCAGTTGTTGGCCGTCCCAAGCTGCCGCAGGTTGCCGATGCATACGATGCTGTGCGCGGTCTCCTTGGCCTTTTTCAAGGCCGGAAGGAGAATCGCCAACAGGATTGCCATGATCGCGATCACTACCATGAGTTCTATGAGGGTGAAACACGGCTCCTGCGTCCTTTTGGTTTCTATTGCATTCATAGCATATCATCCTGATTGACTGCGAGTTGTAATTATCTGAAAATCCTCAGCACTTCCGCATCCCCGTTCTTCAGGTTTACCCGGAACTGGCGAAGGTCGGCGTCGGAGAGGAGCTTCTTGCCTTCGATTGACATCTCTGAAGTTCCTTTGCGGCCGCGAGACAGGATTTTATAATCGTTGTTCTGCGGCAGGGAAAGGCCCAGATCCACTTCGGTGTCGGACATGCTCCAGTTGACGAGGAGCACGAGCTTTTCGTCTGGCTTGACTTCGAGCATGGCTGCATGGACGTCCTTGTCGCCGTACCGCTTCAGGCGGAGGGAACGCCTGTCATGCCCGATCGCATTGTCAAGGAGCGCGACGAATTCGTCCTCGGTGGCGCGGAAGTTCCCGTCGCGCCGGATATCATTTCCGAAGAACTGGACTTTGCCTTCCTTAATGAGTGCCTCCAGGGCCGGCGTGGATCTTTTGTCCCCGAGCTCGTCAGTCTCGCCTTTTGCGCCGACGGCGATCACCGGGACATTGGCTTCGACCGCCTTTTGCAGAGCCTTCAGTTCGTTGTCGCCGACGGAATATGGCAGCGTCAGGACGACAGCCTTGAACTTGTCGATGACCGGCTTGTATGACTGTGGCTGATCCTGCCAGTAGAGTTCGAATGGGAATGCGTTCCTGATGAGGATGTTGCAGAGCCACTGCGAATGGTCGAATTCGGTGCCTTCTTTTCCCGCGCCCTTTTCGTTTTCCTTGTGCAGTGCCCACCAGTCCTCTGAGGCCCTGGAGCGCAGTACGAGGACGTCCCTCGGAATCGTCGCCTTCTTGGCACCCCATGCGCAGGCGGTGTCGGCCATGTGGAAGGCGTCTTTTATCGCCTCCCTGGCGGACGGGACCATGTCCATGAAGTTGTATCTCCAGAAGTCGAGGGCGGCAGCCTTGTTGAAGACCGCGCCAAGAGTGTTTCCGATGTATGCGACAGGCGGATAGACGTCCTCGCAAAGCGGGTTCTTGCCGCTCTCCCCGAAGAATCCGAAGCCCCAGGCGAGGTTCATGGTGTGCATGGACTGGCGCCATGGGGAACATGCGCGATAGATCTGCGTATAATATGAAGCCTTTATCCAGCCCAGCCTGTCGTTGAGCGTAAAGTAGCCGCTCGTTCCGCCGACGAAGTCTATCTGCGCCTTGAAGCCGTTTATGTCGTTCTCGCTGAAGTGCTGTATTCTGCCTCCGCCGAGTTCCTCGGTGCAGGTAAAGGCGGCGAATGTTTTCACGCCCGGCTTGGTGTCGCGTGCGGGCTTCGCGTTTTCCGAGAGGGTGCCCGCGATCTCGTCGTAGCGTTTCAGGACGGCCCTGCGGAAAGCGTCATCGTCCGAGCTGCCGCCGGCCTTTGCGGCGGAGAACGCCTGCTCGTCGTGCGTTACGGGGATCGCGTCGACTCCGCATTCGGCCATTTCCTTGTTCAACTCTCCGACCGTCGCGCCGTCCTTAAGGGCGTAGTCGCGGAAGACCGGGAATATCTTTATGCCGTTCTCGTGGGCGGACTCGCACATTTCGGCCAGGACGTTCTTCTTGCAGCTCAGATACCATGCGTTGCTGGGCCAGAGGACAGCCGACGGATATGTGCCTTTCGGCTTCACGCCGGCAGGTGGATTGACCCAGGTCTGCGGCGGAAACAGGAGCATGAAGTTTGCCTTCAAATCCTTGTAGTCGGCGAGCAGTTTTTTCCAGGCGTCCCATTCCTTCAGGGGCCGCTTCGGATTGTTGTCGGCGTCTATCTCGCCTGCGGAATTGAACATCCACGGTTCGATGGTGAACCCGAGGGAAATCCTGTCCTCGGGAGCGGCCTCTGGCGTGACTGCGGGCGCTCCGGCGGCAATCTGCGGAATCACCGTCGGTTTCCCCTTGCGGGCATCTACCAGCTTCGCGGCCTCCTGCTTCGGCGACAAGATTTGAACCTCGTGGCCGACATTATAGCAGCGGACAGCACGCGCCTTCAGCGGCGGATTGAAGTCCTTCTTGTACCAAGGCCAGGCCGGGCGTCCCCAGTAGCCGAACGCCCATGCTTCGCCGTCGGCGACGACCGGCTCAAACTTTCCGTTGCCTTCCTTGTCGGCCATGATCAGAATCTGTGACGAAGGCAGGCAGATCCTGATCGAGGCTATGGTCTGCGCCTCATCAAAATAAAAGTCGGCCATGTCCAGCCAGTCGGTGGCGGCCGAGCCGGGGTAGCCGTCCACGAGGCGGTTTGCGCCGGGTACGAAGGGATACGTGCGGATCTTTGCGTATGGAGCGATATCGGCCATGCCTTCGGGTATATCGCCCTTGCCGTTGAAATACTGCTGCGGAAGAGGAACGCCTTTTGCGACATCGTAGTTGGACAAAGTGTGCGGATGTTCGGGCTTGTCGATGGCAGCCACGCTGACGTCGTCGATGTCGCAGTCGGAGGCCTTTCCGATGAACAGGGCCATCGAATCCTTCCAGACTGGATCCTTGCTCCGCGCGACATACTTCATGTAGACCGGATAAAGCTTCGCATTTTCGCAGAGGTTCTTGACTCCTGCGCCGGCGTCGATCCAGCAGGCGACGGTGCCTGTGCCTCTAGCGAAGAAGCTGACCTCGACATGCCTGCCCTTGAAAGAGGACATGTCGAACGTCTGCGAGATACTCGCATTTTCATTGCCGAGGTGGAGCGCCTGCCTGCCGCCGCCGGCCTCGCCGGCCTGTTCCGCCTTTCCGCCCGAGAGCGTCCAAGCGCCCATGCCGCCGGCCTTAAGATCCAATCCCTCGAAACCGCCATCTTTTATCGGGATGGCTTCGGGTTTGGCATTTGCATCCTTGCCGGCCTCCTTCCCCTTCTCCTCCAGTTCCTCCAGCGCGTCGTCCCCGGTCAGAGCCAGTCCTGCCGCGAGGAACATGCACAAGGCGATCAGCGTGAAAATTTTCCGCGGCGGGAAATTTCCACCGACATGAAGAAAAGCCGCCATGCCTGAGATTAAACCTTCCATATCCGTGCTTGCATAAATCTTCATGGCTGTTCCTTTTCATATATAAGGTATGACGCTTTGATAGAGCGGGCGTAACAAGTCTTGGCAAATTCCCGGCTTATGGCAGCTTGTTGGGCATCCAGTATTCGTCAGTTTCGCTGATTTCCCTGATGCTTCTGCCGTGTGCTGACAGGTCGGGCGAGACATAGTTCATCGAACGTCCGTGCGCCGACCCGTTCAGGAAGATATTGATGTTACGGTCGCTGTTGGCTTGTGAGTAGAAGATGCTGGTGTATGTCCGCTGCCAATCTGCGATCATCATGAGATTCGCCATGCCGTATCTCGCGATCTGCTGGAGCCTGAATCCGCGGTAGAACGTCGAGCCGTACGGCCCGTAATATGTCAGGCCGAAATATGCGTGGACATACTGGACGCCGTAGGACGGTCCGCGGTACCCGGGATAATCGCACAAGGAAATGCCCCAGCCCCTAGTGTTCAGTGTGCTGTTATTTCCGGGGTTGTCCCCGCCGGGATCCGCCGGACAGTAGAATGTCTGGCCGTCCTCCTTGAAGTAGAAATATGCCAGAATGCTGTCCCAGAAGTCGCCCCATGCGCCGCCGTTGCCTGTGCTCGAATACCAAGCACCTCCGAATCTCATAGAATTTCTGAGCTTGGTTCCCGCCGGTATCGGACAGCCGGTCCGGGCGGGGAAGAAGTCGTCGAAGTCGTTGGCATAAAGCCCGACTGTGACGCCGATCTGCTTCAGGTTGTTCGCGCAGACCGTCTGTTTGACTACCTTCTTCGCCTTCACCAGCGACGGCAGGAGGATCGCCATGAGGATCGCTAAGATCGCGATCACCACGAGCAGCTCGATGAGCGTAAAAGTTTTCCGTCGAGGAAAACTTTTACCTGAGCCTGAATGATTGATCATGTCTGTCATTTTGCTCTATCCTTAAACTCGAGGAGCTTGCGTGCGTCGCGCGCAAACTATTGTTTCTCGCTGACAAAAGCCCGAGCGCTTCGCCTCGGGGTTCGACGTTCCTTTGAATATCCAACCGGAGAAGTGAATGGATGCATGGTCGTTGGTTATTCCGTGTTGGATATTCCTCTATTCCCTGTAAAATCTGTCCTTCTCCGAGATGCCGGATATTGTCTCGACGAGGAGCCGGACGGCGTTGTCTACGTCGGCGATGTCGCATATTTCCGTCTGGTAGTGCATGTATCGGTTCGGGATGCCTACGAGGGCGGTTGCGACGCCGCGGCCTGACACCTGGAGGACAGAGGCATCAGTATAGCTCACCGGGAGATTGTGCGGTGTGAGCTGGTACGGTATCTTCTTTTTCCTTGCAACTTCAATAATTCTGTCGACAAGCGCCCTTGTATTGTTGGGGTTCCTGAAGATTCCTGGGCCTTTGCCGAGCTTCGCCTCTCCGTCCACGAACTGCTTGGCGTCCGGCGTGTCGTTCGTCCCCCAGACGTCGACGGCGAACCCTACGTCCGGCCGTATGGCCTCGGCGGCGACTCTTGCGCCGCGCGAACCGGACTCCTCCTGGGCCGCGGCGACGCCATACACCGCGACTTTCGGCTTTCTCCGGGAAAGCGCCTTCATCGCTTCCGCTACGACGTAGACGCCGATCTTGTCGTCGAGCGCCTTGGAGACGAAGCGTCCGTCGGCGAGGAACTTGAAGTTCGGGCGCGTCACCGCGTAGTCGCCGATACCGACCAGCCTGGATGCGGACTTCCTGTCCCTGGCGCCAATGTCCACCCAGAGGGCCGACGGCTCATAGGTGTCTCCGCTTTTCGGGATCTCTTCGCGCTTCTTGGCTATGACGCCCGGAACCTTGCCGTTCTGTCCCAGGATCTCGACTTCGACTCCTATCCACGCGGCGTAGTTGGGGCCGCCTATGCTGCGGAAACGGAGGAATCCGTTCTCGTCGATGTGAGTTATCTGCAGGCCGATCTCGTCGGCGTGGCCGGTGATCATCACCTTGAACGGTGACCTCTCGTTTATCACCGCATAGGCGTTTCCGATCACGTCGCCCCAGGTGCGCTCCGCAAACGGGGCGAGATATTCGCGGAAGAGGTTGTGCGCCTCGTCCTCGAAACCCGAGGGGCTTGCGCAGCTGAGCAGGCGTTCGAGGAATGCTTTTGCGCAAACGTCTTTTGCGCTGTGTTTTTCAGTCATGGCTCACGGTTCCTTGCGTTTGCAGTTCATTTCCTTTTTTATATCTTGAACCGGATCGTCGGGATCCGGCTCGGAGAGCTCTGCCGCGAAAGGTCATGGGTTGCGCTCCCATATGACCTCTTCGTTCAAATCGTTTATCAGGCTGCCGTCATATTTGAACCATTTGGCGTGTCCGTCGAAGAATGAAAGGCACGATCCGTTCGAATGCCAGCTTTCCGGAGTGTATTGGTACGGGTCGGCGTAGAGGCCATACTTGTTTATCAGCCAGCGGCTGCCGCCCACGTTCCTGGCATCTCCGAAACAGACCTGGTTGCCGGGCTTCGGGATCATATTGTAGCTGAAGATGTTTACATCCCTGTTGGTTGACTGGACGAACTTGTTGGCCAGCCGGTAGTTGTATCCGTAGCTTAGCTTGTATGTCCCGGCGGGCTTGAGCGGACAATAAATGCCATGATACCAGTCGCCGTAGTAGCAGTATGGGGCGTCGAGAGGCTCGTAGTCCTTGGGGCAGACCGCAACGCTGGCAGGCCCCATCTTGAAGTTAAGCGCGCCGGCCAAGTTGCGCGGCCAGAAATCCCAGCCGAACCAGCGGTCGCCGTGGTCGCTCACATAGCTGCCGGCAGCCAGATTGCATTGCCTGAGATTGTTGAGGCAGCAGATTTTCAGAGAGGCTTCCTTGGCCATGCGCAGCCCGGGAAGGAGAATTGCAACCAGTATTGCGATGATGGCGATGGCGACCAGGAGCTCTATGAGTGTAAAAGTTTTTCGTGCAGACAAACTTTTACCCGCTCTGGGAAGATTGCCGTTTTTGTGCATGATGCTATTCCGCTCCTCCTGAAACTCGAGGTGGCCGGAGCATTCTGCTCCGGACTGAAGATTGGACAATCCCTGAAATCCTTATACTATCTCGTCCGCAACGGACGAGATTTTGGACTGCGGCGGCTTGACGCCCGTTTTCATGGCCGGTCAAGCCCGGCCATCAAAAGCAGTCTCAAGCGACCGCACTCCGAATATTAGACTGTCTCCGGCATAAACCTTTCATTTTCAATAAATTACTTTATCCACAAGCTGTGCCATTATTCGACTCCGGCAAATTCTAAAGTTATTCCTTTAGGCTGATAAATTTACATTTTGATTGCGGAGATTTCGGGAATTGCTCCGTATTCTGAGAGGCCGCCGATACCGAGGTATCGAAGGCTCTAGAAGGGTGCGGAGCAAAACCGAAAGACCGCAGCCGCCTTGCGGCGAGCATCTTTGGAGCGTATTTTTCCGTTTCTTCCTCGGACGACATTCATGTCGCCGCCCGGTCGGAACGAAAAAATCCAATCCCAAATCCTGCTCGCCAAAATGTGAATTTTCACGCTAAAGGAGTATACACAACGACAGAACCGGCATATTTCCTCGCTAGAGCGGCACGCTCCTGTAACTCGGTTCCTTGTAGCGCCAATCTGCAGATTGGCGAATTAAAAGGCCGAGCTGCTGCTCGGCGTTCCCGGGCAATTGTATCCGCCTATTTCGCCTTTGTTATTTTTATAAGTTCGACCTGGCCCTGGGGGACATCCACAGAAAAGCTCTTGAGTGCCTTCCCGTCGAGCGACAGGCCGAGTTCGCTGAGCTTCTTCGTAGCCGAGCAGTATGACTCGACATCATATTTTACGTCTTCCAGCGGAAGAGTCACGCACGGCCTGGCCGTTTCTCCGTTCTTGGTGCTCCAGTTGCCGAGATAGACCAGGAAACCGTCCTGCTTCGGGAGGCATCTCACGATGCACTCGACCGGTGCGCCGTTTGCGCTGAAGCCGTAGCCTGACGGTCCGATTATGCCGTCGAGGAGCTTCAGATACTCGGCCCTCTTGACCGCGGAGTTGCCGACGGCGGCTAGGTTGTCCTTGACGACGGTGACGTTCTTGTTCTCCGCAAGCTGCTTCAGCAGCGGTTCAGGATGCGGGTTGCCGAATTCGTCGACCGGCGCAAGCTGGTCGAAGACTATCAGCTTTGTGCCTGCGTCGACGGCCTCCTTGATTTTTGCGACGGCCTCCTTCGACAGTGAATATTGGAAGGGCATGATGAGAACCTTGAAGCGCTTGAGGTTCTCAAGGTTGTCCATGCGGTCGGTGAAGGCGGCCTTGTACGGAATGCCGTTTTCGCAGAGGAGGCTTTCCATCGCGAGCTTCGAGCCTACGCCCCGGAGAGCGTCCATCTTGAGGACGCGGTCGCGCTCGCTGCCGGCGCTCTTGACGGCCGCCTTGTTTATGTCGTCGCCGGCGTAGAGGAGGTTGAATGCGACGTCGCTGCCGGAGTCCCCGCCGCAGAGCCCCTCGAGCTTGGTCCTCCACCAGTCCTCCGAGGCCCTGGAAAGCAGCAGGCATGCGACATCGGGCGTGCTGGTTTCGCGGACGCCCCACTGCTCGAGGAGGCGGATCATCTTGTGGCATTCGAGGGCGTTGGGCCACCAGCCCTTGTCGTACATGTAGTTGAGGCGGTAGTTCTCGTAGGCCTTGGCGCCGAGCATGATCTGCGGAAGGGCGTAGCCGAAGAGCTGAATCGGATAATCGATGCTGGTGTCCTGGACTCCGAGCCATTGGATGCTGGCGAGCAGCTTGTCCTCGCCTGCGGCCGCGGCGATCCGGCGTGTGTATGCGGAATGCCTGCCGACCGGCGGCAGTATCGCGTTGCCGTACATCTGCGCGAGGTCCGCGCCCGGGCAGTTCTCCATGATGTCTAGGCACATGTTGTGCTCGAGCCTCCCTGAAAGATCTTCCGTAGTCTTGTTGTCGCTCATGACAATCTGCGCGGAGGGCTTCAGGTTCTTGAGCTGGCCTGCCACCTGGTGGAAGAGTCCGGCTATCTTGTTGTATTCGAAGAGCTTCCACTTCCGGTATTGTTCGGAATCGTCTATCTTGCCCCGGTTTATCGCGGCGATCGCGCCGCTTTTGTTCACGGAGAATTCGGCGCCCTTGGGCAGCGAGTCATAACCGTATATCCTCTTGAACTCGGCCGTGCAGAGCGGACAGTTTACGCGGGAGAGGTTGTGGCCTTTGAAGTAGTATTCGTCCGGAGTTACATAGACGCCGTCCGCGCCGTGCTCGAGGGCGCCCTTCAGGAATTCGAACCATTTGTCGCGGAAGCCGTTGTCGCAGATGACGCAGGGGTAGGCAACCTTGTATTGTTCCGCGACGCCGACCAGGCGGTCGCTCTGCTCGTATGGATAATCCCAGCGGCAGTAGGGCATCGGTGCGCGCTTCCCGCGCTCCTGGAAAGGCGACATCCAAGCATGCGAGAAGAAATAGATTTTGAGGCCGTTCTTGTGGAGGGCCGCAGCTAGCGGCGCCAGCTGGTCGTGACCGTGCCCCGGCCAGAGCTTCTCGTCCTTCCACGGCATCTCGTCGTCGCAGCACGCCGTCTCGATGAAGAGGCGCGCGCTGTTGGCGTCGGCCTCCTTGAATCGCTTTAGCATTTCTTTGAAACCCGCAGACTCCTCGAGGTTTTCACATGACTTGCTCCGCTGGATTCCGGCGTGCCATGTGTCTATGCAGAGGCGGATGTCGATGTCCTTGCGCTTGAATTCGGGGAGCGGCTTTTCGGCGCCGGGCTTGAGTTCGGTTGAGGCTTTCGCCGGCGTCTTCGCCGCGGCGGGCGCCTGCTCTTTGCTGTAGATTTCGATCTCGGACAGTATTGGGAACGGCGCACGGTAGCCGGCCTGGCCCTCGAGCGCGGTGAATTTGAGGCCGTGGATCTTCTTGCCGACGGGTATGGCGATGAATTGGTTTACGACGGCCTTCTCGTCGGCCTGCTCCTTGACGGGGGTTATAAACTCGCCTTTTCCCTCAAGATCGGCCAGGAGGCGGTATTTAGTGGCCGGGCTTCCGTTCTGCATGAAGCGGAACATGGTAACTTCGACCGGATTCTGGAAGCGGACAATCACTTCGCCGGCGCCTTCCGCGCCGGGGCACCATATGCCCTGAGTCGCGATGTCGCCGTCATTAAGCAGTGCTATCCCCTGCATTCCGGGCAAAGTGCTCACCTCGGCGGTTTCGCTCCATTTCAGCGGTGTCCCCCAGGCCGGATCGGCCGGTGACGGCCTCTGGGGTTCGTCGGCCATGATTCCAAGCGCGAGTCCCAGGAGGGCACAGCCCGTCGTCAGCAGTTTTCTTTTCATCCGCCAATTCCTTTTTTTAATATTTGTTCAGTCCATGATCATCTTTTCGGCGTTCCCGTGGTATATCTTCTCCAGCGTTTCGGCCGGCAGATTCAGTGATTCCATCAGTTCCCGGTGCTGGCTGCCGAAGCAGTCGCGGGCGAAGAGCACGCGGTCCTGGAACTCGGCCAGGAACAGTCTTGCGAAGTCCGGATCCCTGCTGAGCGCCAAGCGGCCCGATTCGGCCGAGATGTCGCAGTAAAGGTTCGGATATTTCCTGAGCAGCTCCGGAAGCCTGCCGCCCGGGATGACTTTGCATTCCTGGGGCGGATAGATGCACTGGCGCCAGAGTTCGTCGTTCGAGATGTGGGCCCAGAATCCGGGGGCGTGTCCCAGGAAGACGGTGCCGGGGCAGGCCTGTAAAATCCTTTCGACCGTGTCTATGGTTCCGCCCCACCATTCGGCGCGAGGATCCCTGTCGGACTTCTGGGAGTCGTACTGCAGGTGGAATGTGACAGGCATGCCGCGCTCGCCTGCTACATTGAAGAGCCTGATAGCGTCCGGGCTGTCATACATCATCCTGCACTTCAGTTCGCCGCAGACTTTCGCGCCATAGATGCCGTGGGCGGCCCTGAGCCTGGCGCATGCGTCCGGCAGGCGCGGGTCGGGACAGAATCCGAGGACGAATTTTTCCGGCCTCTTCTCCTTGTATGCAAGGCAGAGGCTGAGCGGGATCGGTCCTGTCGTTGCCCCCAGAGCCGGGCCTGCAAGAACGCTTTTGTAGATGAAGTCGTATTCGTTCTCCGGACATTCCCATGTCATAAGCCATGTCCGTGAAATCCCGTGCAGTTCCATGTCTTCGAGGAATTTCCCGAAGCCATGGCCGTGCCAGTCCGGATGGTTGTGCGCGTCAATTATTTTCATCTGTCCTCCATTCTATCATGGCCGCCAAGGCGTTGTTCTTTTCCCTGCAGAGAGCGTCGTACACCGGCTGTGGATTCCTGTAGGATCCACGGTGGGTGACAAGTCCGGATAGGTCCAGCTTTTTCCTCCGCATATAGTCAAGGATCAGGAGGAAGTTGCGCGACTGGCACCATGGGTCATGCATTGTTTCAGAGGCGGGGCAGTTGGGGTTGTAGGCGCCGATCAGCGCGACCTCGCGCTTGTGGACATGGCTGTATAAGTCGAGAGTCGCCTCGCCGTGCGGGCTTCCCAGCAGGACGACTCGGCCGCCTTTCGCCGCGCAGCGGAGGCCGCTGTTGATGGCCTTCGGATTGCCGGTTGCGTCGACCACGATCTCGCAGCCGCGGCCGCCTGTGAGCTTTTTCACCTCGTCCTCCAGTGACTCCGAGTCGGCGGCGAGGGCGAAATCGGCGCCTCCCTTCAGCGCCAGCTCGCGGCGCATCGGGAAGATGTCGGCGGCGAAGATGCGATCGACTCCGGAGAGGCGCAACAACCGGACCGCCGCCTGGCCTATGGCCCCTAGGCCCATCACCAGCACGTTTTCGCCGAACTGGGGAGCGGCCCGGCGCACTCCGTGGAGCGCTATCCCAAGGAGCGTGGTGAAGACGGCGTCCTCGTCTGCAACCGCATCGGGGATGTGCCACGCCTTTTCGGAGGGGACGTCTGTGACGCTGACGTGGCCTGTCTCGGCGTAAATGCGTTCGCCGACTTTTAAGTTTCCGACTCCGTCTCCCACTTCCTCGATTACGCCCACGGCCGAATAGCCAGGCGCGCAGCGCGGCTCGTCAGGCCGGACGTTTCTGAGCGAGCTGTGGATGCCCGTGAAGAACGCCAGTTCGGTGCCCGGGCTAATCAGGCTTAGGCGGGTGCGCATCCTGACATGGCCGGGCGCAAGGGCACCCAGCTCCTCCTCGTCGGACAGGCCGGCCTTGCCCTGCGCCGGAAAGACAATGTAGCGGTAGCGCCTGCTGCTCATTGTTTCCACCATCCCATGCTGTCGATCATCGTATCCATGAAGTAGAGGCACCATCCCATCCCCTGGCCGAACCATGCGTAGCCGATTGTGACACCGGCCTCGGTGAGCTGGAACGGCCCTTCCTTCTTCCATTCGCGGTTGTCCCAGAGGTCGTTCCTTACGTAGCGCATGACCTCGAGGCTCTCATGCAGCCAGAACTTTCTGTTTGCGGGGTCAAGCGCGCCCAGCCTGGCGACAGGACCGGCTACGAAGAAATATTCGCTGGTGAAGTATTGGAGGGCGCTTCCGTGGAGCGCCCAGTTGATCTTCGAGCCGCGCTTGGTCTGGAGAAGCCCGATCTCGATCAGCCAGAGGGCTGCCCGCTTCAGGGCCTTTAAAATCCTCCTGTCGGCATTGAACGGGGGGAGGCTGTAGCACCTGTCCAGGCACTGCATGCAAAGCGCATGGTGCCCGGTGTCGCGCCATCTGTGGTAGCCGGACTTCTCGATGTCGAAGAGGTAGGGCCACTGGCCTTCGATGTCCTGCCCGGCGAGGAGATGCTCGACGCCGCGCTTCGCCGCATCAAGCCATTCCTCCTTCGGCCTGGCTCCGTTCTTTCTGAGGAAATGATACACCCTGGTGCAGGTCATTGCGGCGAGGGCGGTGGTGTTCTGGCAGTCGATCTTCGAACCTTCCCCGCCCCATAGGAGCTCGCCGGTCTTTTCGTCCTTGAAAGGCTTCAGATGGTTGGTGTCGTGGTAGAATGCCCCCGGCTGCCATTCCAATGTCAGGACGAAGTCGGCCATTCTTGACAGCGCCTCAAGATCGCGCCGCCCAAATTCCATCCCCAGCTCGTAGGCGCGGATAAGGCTGTCGGCGACGGTTCCTGTCACGACCGCGGAGCCGTCGTCGCTCCTTTTGCGGCCCCTGTATTCCGGAAAGCCGCCGTGTGCGCACTGGACGTCGAGGACGTAGTCCCTGGCGAGCATGGCCTTGCGTTTCCACCTCGCGTCGCCGGTTCTAATATGCTGGCGCATGAAGACGTAGGCGGCGCAGGCCGTGTCGCGGTTACAGAAGCGATCCTCGGTCGCATAGTATATGCAGCGGCAGTTCGGATCGCCCTTTTCCACGATCTGCTGGTCGCCGAACCATTCGACCATCTGGTCGAACATCTTCAGCAGATCTTTCCTGCCGAACCTCTTGAAAACCTTGTCCCTGCATTTGCACTTCATATGGAACCTTGTCGTCTCATGAGCGATTGGATGATTGCGTTTCATGGTTTGGAAATTCACGGGACATGTATCCATTTGATATAGTCGATTATCGCGCTTTTCCGGGCGAAGATCTCGGTGTTCTTCATCGAGCCGACATGCAGGTCGCCCCAGAAGATGTTTGCGCCCCTGCTGTGCGCCAGGAAGCCGGTCTCAATCGCCTCATAGAAGCCGACGAGCGGATAATAGTAGCTTCTTTTGCGGAATCCGTCCGAAGTGTCGCAGAGGACGACGCTTGCCGACGGCGCCTTGAGGTTGTCCAGGCGCTGGACGCGGAGGTAGGGGTTCGCTCCGGCCGCCAGGATTATCCCGTTGTAGTTGTAGCCGTATGAGGCCGTGCCTCCGCCGCCGTAGGCGACGGCGCACATGTTTCTGTTTGTGGGGCAAAGGAAGATGCCTTTGTCCGGATATGGGGTGTATGGCAGGTTCAGGTAGGGCTGCAGGAAGAGGTACCAGTTGCCGTTGGCGACTCCGAAGCCGCATTCCGGCGCCAGGTAGTAGTCGGCATCAGTGTCGGGATGGATGGCCGGGAACCACATGCTGCTGTCGAAGCAGTAGCTGGCCACCGCAGTACCCTGCTGCTTCATGTTCGAGGTGCAGACGATGGCATGCGCCGTCTCCCTCGCTGACTTCAGCGCCGGAAGGAGCATGGCCATGAGTATCGAGATTATGGAGATGACGACAAGCAGCTCGATAAGTGTAAAAGTTTTTCGCCGCGAAAAACTTTTACCGGCACCGGAAAGATTGCTGTTGTTGCGCATGATGCTTTTTGTTCCTGAAGCTTCGTTCTGCGTTGTCCGTATTCCTTGTCGGTAACTTTGTCGCGAGCTTTGTCGTTCGCTGAAGAGACAAAGGCTGGCGACAAAGACATATGGCAAAGACTCCTCTGAAACTCACCCATCTTTGTCGCGAACTTTGTCGTAATCTTTGTCGTCTTCCGGAGGGTTGAGCCGAGCTCAACCGCGGCTCAGCACGGCTTCGCCCTCCATCGAGTTTCTGTTCGACAGAACTGGCGGATTTCCCCGCCAGAGCGGCACTCTCTTGAAACTCGATTCAAGTAACGCAGACATTCCTGTCTGCGCAATCCGCAGGTAGGA
>CAZWRV010000075.1:0-32461 GCA_964636325.1 uncultured Victivallaceae bacterium
ACTTTCTCCTATGAAGGACATCAAAAATACGCCAGAAACTGTCGAAGATGAGTCATACAAGACCGAGCGGACATATATGGATTGGATGGTCAGGTTCAAGGATTACTGCGGCAAGGCTGACGCGAACGAAGTTGCTGACGGAGATGTACGAAACTACCTGACGCATCTTGCGGTGAGTCAAAAAGTGGCGGCTTCGACGCAGAACCAGGCGTTCAACGCCATCCTATTTTTCTTCAGGCATGTCTTAGGGCGAGAGATGGGCGACATGAGGGACAACGTCAGGGCGAAGCGTCCGCTGAGGCTGCCTCTGGTGAGCTGTTGGCACAATTATATTATTCATAATCGACGGTTGTTTATGAATGAATTTAAAATGCCCGATCCGTGGAAGAAGGAGATGTGGTGAAATACCGACTCCTGGAAGGTATTTCAGTTCAGATTTCTAGCGAACACCTTTGAATCAGGCACAGGGGAGTTTTCAACGGTCTTCCTGCACATATTGCGAGTGGCCGGGAAATCTGAAATCACACGACGATGTTGACGAGGCGGCCCTTTACGCAGATCACCTTGCGGACTGGCTTCTGGCCGATCTCGGCCTTGATCTTCTCGTCGGAGAGGGCGATCTGCCTCATCTGTTCCTCGGGCAGGTCGGACTGCATCATGATGCGCTGTTTCGGCTTTCCGTTTATCTGGACGAGGATCTCGGCCTTGTCGAGCTTTAGGTATGCCTCGTCGTAGGCGGGCCAGGGCTCGTAGGTGATGGTGCCGCCGTGGCCGAGCATGCTCCAGAGCTCCTCGGCTATGTGCGGGGCGAAGGGGGAGAGGAGCTTGACGAAGGCTTCTGCGGCGGCCTTGGGGAGTATCTTGCTCCTGCCGAACTCGTTGGTGAAGATCATCATCTGGCTGACGGCGGTGTTGAGGTCGAGGGAGTCGATGTCGTCGGAGACCTTCTTGATCGTGGTGTGGAGGATGTGGAGCTGTTCGGGGGACATTTCGGCGTCCTTGATTTCGGACTCAGTGAACACGTTCCAGACCTTGTTGAGGAACCTGCTGATGCCGGTGATGCCCTTGGTGTCCCATGCGGCGGCCTGGTCGAACGGGCCGATGAACATCTCGTACAGGCGGAAGACGTCCGCGCCGTGCTCTCTGACGACATCGTCGGGGTTGATGACGTTGCCTCGGGACTTGGACATTTTTTCGCCGCCCTCGCCGAGCACCATGCCGTGGGAGGTTCGCTTCTGATAAGGTTCGCTTGTGGGCACGAGGCCGCAGTCGTGGAGGAACTTGTTCCAGAAGCGCGAGTAGAGCAGGTGCAGCGTGGTGTGCTCCATCCCCCCGTTGTACCAGTCGACCGGCATCCAGTATTTAAGCTTCTCCTGGTCGGCGAATGCCTTGTCGTTTCCGGGGTCGGTGTAGCGGAGGAAATACCATGACGAGCCGGCCCAGTTGGGCATGGTGTCGGTCTCGCGGCGGGCGGCGCCGCCGCACTTCGGGCATTTCGTCCTAACCCAGGACTCGATTGCCGCTAGGGGGGATTCCCCCGTGTCCGTCGGTTCGTATCTTTCGACCTGCGGGAGGAGCACGGGAAGTTCGTTCTCCGGAACCGGCACCCATCCGCAGGAGGGGCAGTTTACCATCGGGATCGGCTCGCCCCAGTATCTCTGGCGGGAGAAGACCCAGTCGCGGAGCTTGTAGTTGACGGCGGCCTTGCCGATGCCTTTGGACTCGAGCCAGGCGGTAGTCCTGCGTTTTGCTTCCGGGACGTTCAGCCCGTTGATGTCGAGGCCGGAGCTGTTCGACGAGTTGATGAGCGTGCCGTCACCGGTCCAGCAGGCCTTACCCCGGAGGACCTCCTCAACGTCCACATTCTCCTTGGCGGCGAGGGCACGATCCGGCGAGTTTATGCAGACTATCTTCAGTCCGAACTTCACGGCGAACTCGAAGTCGCGGGTGTCGTGGGCGGGAACCGCCATGATAGCGCCGGTCCCGTAGCCTGTCAGCACGTAGTCTGCGATCCAGACGGGGATCTCTCCGCCGTTGACGGGATTGATCGCGTAAGCGCCGGTGAAGACGCCGGTCTTGTCCTTGGCCAGCTCCGTCCGCTCCATCTCGCTCTTGCGGGCGGCCCGCCTGCAGTATTCGGCAACCTCGGCGGCCTTTTCCGTGGTTGTGATTTCCTTCACTAGCGGATGCTCGGGGGAGAGCACCATGTAAGTGGCGCCGAAGAGGGTGTCGGGGCGCGTCGTGAAGACCTTTATCTCCTTGTCGGAGCGGGCGATCTTGAAGTTGACGTCGGTGCCTTCGGACCTGCCTATCCAGTTGATCTGCTGGACCTTTATCTTCTCGAGGAAGTTGACGGTGTCGAGGTCGGAGATGAGCCTGTCGGCGTATTTCGTTATCCTGAGCATCCACTGCTCGATGTTGCGCTTCTCGATCTCGCCGCCGCAGCGTTCGCAGCGGCCTTCGACGACCTCCTCGTTCGCGAGGCCGATCTTGCAGCTCAGGCACCAGTTGATGGGCATCTTGGACTTGTATGCCAGGCCCTTCTCCCAGAACTTGAGGAATATCCACTGCGTCCATCTGTAGTAGCCGGGGTCGGTCGTCGAGAACACCCTGTCCCAGTCGAACGAGAAGCCCAGCGACTTTAGCTGAGAAGTGAAGCGCTCGATGTTGCGCTTCGTTATTATGCTCGGATGGACGCCCGTCTTGATCGCGTAGTTCTCCGAGGGCAGCCCGAAGCTGTCGAAGCCCATCGGGAACATGACGTTGAAGCCCTGCATCCGGCGCTTCCGCGAAAGGATGTCCAGCGCCGTGTATGAGCGCGGATGGCCGACGTGCAGTCCGTCCCCGGACGGATACGGGAACTCGACAAGGCAGAAGAACTTCTTTTTCGGAGAGAAGTCCTCCGCCCTGAAAGTCTTCTCATCGTCCCATCTCTTCTGCCACTTGGCCTCGACGCCGGCGAAATCGTATGCATGCATAAACGTGCGCAACCCCTTTTTGTTGAGGCAGCAACGATATATCTCAAAAGCAGGATTTCAACTTTCAAATGAAGGTTGGCGATGTATATTCAGCGGCATGGACAATGCAAAGGAACTCCAGAATATCACGATCCTAGCGGTGGACGACGACCCGTTCATCCTGAAGCTGATCCAGAAGTCGCTTTCGACCGCCGGATTCACCAACGTTCTCGCCGCCCGCAACGGCAGGGAGGCGCTTGAGGCCATGGGGCATCCTGACCATGCCGAGACCCATGACGAGGGAAGCGGTGAGGCGCCCGCACCTCCGCAGGTCGACATAGTGGTCCTGGACGTGGTCCTCCCCGACCTCGGCGGCTTCGAGCTGTGCAGGATGATCAAGGAGAAGAACCCGAAGCTGCCCGTCGTGCTCATCTCCGGATACGACATACAGGACATCAACACCAAGATAATCGAGACCGGCGCGGACGACTTCCTCACCAAGCCGTTCACACCCGCCGAACTCGTAACCAGGATCAAGCTGGTCATGGGCAGGACCATCAAGGCCGCGGCCAACGACCAAAGAATGGTCGTCAAGGGGAAGATGCAGAAAAGCTACAACCTCCCTTACATCGGCGACAAGATCGACAACTACATGATCATAGACTTCATCGGATGGGGCAGGACTTCCGTCATATACAAGGTCATCAATCCGGATGACAAGAGCGTCTACGCCCTCAAGATGCTGACCACGCACGCCGCCGAGATCAGCGACGCCGTCAAGCGCTTCGAGAACGAAATGCTGATCATGGCCAAGGTTGTCCATCCGAACGTGATCCGCTACTACTCCAGCGGCATGCTCAACAAGTGCCCGTACCTGATCATGGAATACATCGACGGCATGGATCTCGAGGAATACCTCGTGACGCGCGGCAAGGTCCCCGGCAACGAGCTCAAGCGCTTCGCGCTGGACGTCGCCGCCGGAGTCAGCGCGCTGCACAAGTGCCACATAGTGCACAGGGACATAAAGCTCAAGAACATCCTCTTCGAATACAAGACCGGCAACGCGAAGATCAGCGACTTCGGAATAGCCAAGATGCCCGAGTCGATGAGCCTCACCAGGGACGGTTTCGTAATAGGAACCCCCCTCTACATGGCTCCGGAGGTCCTTTACGGCGACAATGCGACTTTCCTTGCCGACATCTACTCCTTCGGCGCCACGCTCTACCACCTGACGGCGGGCCTCCCCCCCTTCAGGGCCGAGGACAGCGCGAAGCTCTACGAGAAGATCAAAACCTCCAATCCTCTGCCCATCACCCATGCAAGAAGCGACATCAGCCCCCTCTGGAACGAGCTCATCGTCGAGGGATGCCTGGCCAAGGATCCGGCCGATCGCCCCGCCTCCATGGACGAGGTGATCGCGAGGATCGAGCAGATCAAAGAGGAATGAAGTTCAATGTCGCTTACAGAAGAATCATAAGAGTGGCGGGAACCGCGAAAAATGCACCCATGAGTATCTTCCCTGCGAAGGCGTCGAAACGGGACAATGACGTCAGGCGCACGGCGTTCATCCCTTGGCTGACGGCGAAGAGGAGAGCCACCAGCGGCAGGACGAACATCGCGTTGTAGAGCAGCTTCTTGATTTTTTATGTGAATAATTTAGTCAGTGGCTCTTGACATTTGCATAATTCTATATTATTATGATAGGCATAATTATATATAAGGATATGGCTTAATTGAACTACGAACTTGAAAGGACGGTGCCGCTTTACAGGCAGATCCGGGGGCGTCTTGAGGAAATGATACTCTGCGGAAGATTGAAGGCGGGCGATCGCCTGCCGACCACCAAGGAGCTTGCCAAGGACTTCGGCGTAACCCTGCAGACGGCCCAGACGGCGGTGTCGCTTCTCAGCAGGCGCGGGATTCTCGAACGTATTCCGGGGCGCGGAACTTTCGTCAGTGCCCGCATCAACTCGCGCAGGATAGGAATTGCGTTCGGCACAAACATATTTGGCCGGCATGACATGCTCTTCTTCCAGAGCCTCTATCCGCTTATTGCGAAGGAGCTGAAGCGTCTGGAATGGAATTCGTCGTTGTTCTTTCCTGCCGGAGATGAAAGCTCTTGGCATATGATTGCCGAACTCGACAGGGAAACCCAAGGAGGGGGTCTGAGAGGCTTGATTTATCTGGCCGGAGATTATCCATATTCGGAATGGTTCGCAAACAATTCACAGATACCGCAGACGAGCGGAGGTTTTTTGTCAGATTCTGGGTTTAAAGAGGAAAGCGACGAATACCGGGGGCTCGACTATCTTCTCGGACGCGGTTTCAGGCGGATTGCGGTCATCTCGCACATCCACGATGCAGCATTGTCTTTGCCCTCATCTGTAAGCTCGGATGCGGAGCGGGCATACGCAAAACATGGATTGCCTATGCAGGCTATTTTCGCGCGTGGAACTGCCGCCTCTCATCGTGAAGGGATTGAAAGGGCGAGGGAGGTTCTCAAAGGACGGAAGGGTGGGTGGCCCGACGCATTCCTGGTGCTCAACGACCAGGCATGCATGGGCGTAATCTTTGAACTTCTGTCCAGAAGGCTTCGGATTCCGCAGGACATTGCCGTGATGGCCTCCTCGAACAAGGGCATTGAAATTCCGTGCCCTTGCGCGCTTACGCGCCTGGAGAAGGATCCGGAGGATCTGGCACGTTTGCTGGTGGAAGACGTTATTGCCAAAATAGAAGACCGCGAGCCCAGATTGGCCCCTTGGAAGTCGGCTCTGATTGTCGGTAAGTCTTGCGGGGAATAGTGTTTTATCGTATTCCGTCAACAAGAAAAGTATTATGCCGGAACTATGAATATGAAAGATCATGGAGTCGGCGTTTTACAAATAATTACCAAAAACAAGGAGGGGCGATGAATGCCGAATCAACCGGGTGTCGTGCGTATAAAATGTCTACTGGAGGTAGATGTTTTACCTTGATCGAACTTCTTGTTGTCATAGCGATCATCGCGATACTGATGGCGATCCTGCTGCCGACGCTGAAGAATGCGCGAAATTCCGCCCGCGACATACAGTGTGTTTCCAATCAAAGGCAGGCCAATTTCGCAGACCAGAGCTGGGCATCGGATCACGACGGCAATTTTGTCTGGGGCGAGCCCAACTGCATGGATGAAGCTTCGCAGGAAGGAGGGCATAACGGCTATCCGGAAAGCGCCACCAGCTACGCATGGCTTTGGCTCGGATACGACAACTATGTTTCATCGCCGCAGATATTCACTTGTCCCCGCGGCGCGGATACGCTGCCTTTCGTTCAGTTTTATCCCGCATACGCCCAGAATGTCCGGCCGCTTGCCTGGAACGGCGGAAATTTTGTGGCCGCATGCAACCAATACATAAACGACAGCAATCCAGGCCAGCTGGACAGCGGATTCAGCGGAGGATATGGACTCTGCTTGCGCATAAACCGTCCCTATTGGGACGGAACAGATATGACATGGGGTGGCTATCCGAACGGCGCTCCTTGGCTCCACTATCCTCCGGCCGGTTTTGACGGCAACGCTTCCGATCCATGGCGGGTGAAGCGGAGAAAATACGTCGATAACCGATGGCCGATAACTGCGTCCAAGGGCAACTGGATTGGGGTGAAGGCACCAAGCCAGATCGTGCTGACAAGCTGTGCAATACGGATAGCTGGCGGCAATGTCATGACCTATCACCCGGAACGTTTTATGCCGGAGATTGGCGGCCGCTATCCAACCAGCCGTTTCGACGGCAGTGCCAAGATGACATGGTACAAAGGCGGAGCCGTTGGAGGATTTGGCATCTACGTGATGTTTGCCCGCTGGGATCAGAACATGGTTTCTTGGGATCAGTGACACAGAGCACTTGGAATAGGGGATCTGCAGCGGCAAAATCGAAAATACCGACCATGGATGGCCGAATTCCCGAACAGAATCAAGTTTCAATACTTGAAGCTTTAGGATGAGAGGGGAAGATGAAATTTTAACTTTAAGGGGGAAGATGTTTAAGAGACAACCATTTGCAGCGGCGCTGGCCCTGTTCATGTGCGGCTATGTGGTTAAAGCGACGGAGACGGAGAACCTGAACATGCAGATACTGCCCGCCCCGGGCAGGATTGTCGTAGACGGCAAGTTCGACGACTGGGATCTCACGGGCGGTGTTTTCACCACCGGCGACGCGGAAAACCTGCGGGATAAGCTGGCCACCTGGTTCCACGCCATGTACGACAGCGAGAACTTGTATCTGCTCACACGCTGGTTGGACGAGACTCCTATGGGCAACCTAGGCACGAGCAAGGGCGACTACGGCTTTGCCGGCGACTGCCTGCAGGTGCGCATCATCACCAAGCCCGGCCAGGCGGACAAGGAGCGCTGCACGCATCTCACGGCCTGGCGCGACCGCGACGGAATTGATGTCATAGACGCCGCCTGGGGGCGTGGGTTCAACGAGGGTGGCGAAAAGGATCTTCAGACCAAGGGTGCGCAGCAGGAGTTCCGCAAGGACAAGGATGGCAAGGGCTACGTGCAGGAGATGGCCATCCCTTGGAAGCTCCTCTGCAGGGACGGCTGCACGCCCGCCGCCGGTGAAAAGATCACAATCACGATCGAGCCGAACTTCAATACGGAATCGAACGTCAGAATCTCGTTCAAGGACATCTTCAAGCCGGGGGTCACGCCGGATCGCGTGTTCACCTTTTCGGCCCCCCAGTGCTGGGGGATCGGAACGCTTGAGGTCAAGGGCAAAGTCAATCCCCGGCCTCTGCGTCTCGCGGATGCCCGAGAGTTCACGGTGCGCATGGAGAACAGCCCCGATGCGCCGCTGACCGGCATACCGGTGGTGGACTGGACGGGGCTTATCAAATCCAATGAGCCCAAGGGCTTCAAGCCAGTCGAGTTCGAGATGCCGGCTGACGGTTACATCTCCCTTCAGATTCTGGCATCCGACGGCACGGTGGCCCGGCAGCTTTTGAACTCGGCCTTCTATACGAAGGGCAAGCATGAAGTCCTCTGGGACGGCCTTTCAACGCCAAATTGGCGGACGCCCGGTGAGCCGGTTCCGGCCGGCGAGTACGATTGGCGGGCCCTTATGCACACGGGGTTGGGCCTGCGTCTTCGCGGCTGGGCCTGCAACGCCGGCAAGGCGCCATGGGACGGAGATTCCGGAAAAGACAACTGGGGGGGTGACCATGGCCATCCGATCAGCGCCGCCAGCGACGGCAATCAAGTCTATCTTGGCTGGACCGGAGCCGAGGCCGGCAAGGCCCTCGTGGCCTGCGACTGCGACGGAAACGTCCTCTGGCGATGCAGCCGACAGGCCATGTCCGGAGCCATACTCCTGGCCGCTGACGCCGGAACTGTGTATTCGATGAACTGGGACGGCATCCTTTTCCGCGTTGACAACGTCAAGGGCGGATTTACGGACTGGGCTGGCACCGGATCCACCGATCTTTCCGTCAACGACTACCTTGCGGCGATCCCTGAGGCGGAGCGCGCCAAACTGCGCGCCAACGCCCTCGCAGCCTTCAAGGGAAAGCTGTATGTAGGTTATCTGGATCAGAACCTTGTGCTTGTCCTCGACGCCGACAGCGGAAAGCTTCTGAAAGAAATCAAGGTTCCCTCTCCACTGGATATGGAGGCGGGCCCGGACGGAACCCTCTTCGTGATCAGCGCCGGCACCTCGGTTCTGGCTGTCAACTCCGAATCCGGCGACGCCAGGCCGTTCGTCCAAGGGCTGGCCGCGGCTTCAGGAATCGCCGTTGACCCGCAGGGCAAAGTATATGTCGGCATCCGCGATCCGGACAACCAGGTGAAGGTTTATGATCCTTCAGGAAAAGAAGTCGGCACGATAGGCCGCAAGGGCGGACGACCGCTGCTCGGCAGATGGCAGCCGGACGGCATGCGCTTCATCGGCGGTATGGCGGTGGACGGCAACGGCCGCCTCTGGGTTATGGAGGCGGATGTCTATCCCAAGCGGATTTCGGCGTGGGATACGAAGACCGGCGCACTCTACAAGGAGTTTTTCGGGCCGACCTCTTACGGCGCGATAGGCGGGGCAATCAACCCACTGGATCCCATGACCATGGCAGGTCAGGGCTGTGAATGGAAGATTGATCCCAAGACCGGCAAGGCCGCCTGCGTGGCCGTGATAACGCGCGAAGGCATGGAGAACTCGCGTTTCGGAATGGGATCCAACGGCAAGCTTTATCTGGCCGTGGCCACGCGCTGGACTTTCGAGCTGGGAGATGTGAATTTCTTCGAGCGCCGCGGCGAGGGCGACTGGGTTCGCCGGGCCAAGGCATGGTATGTGGACAAGGACGGCAAGCTAATTCCGCCGTCAGGGCAAGGGCAGGACGCCGCCGGAACCAAGACGGCATTCTGGGCCGACCAGAACGACGACGAACAGATTCAGCCCGGCGAAGTCACCTTCTCTGACGGCATCGTACGTCTCTCCGGCTGGTATATGCCGATGAATCCGGACATGACCTTCTACTCCGGCGACCGGCAGTTCAAGGTGGCCGGCTTCACCGCCTGCGGCGCGCCCATTTATGACTTGGGCAAAGGCGTCAAACTTCCGGTTCACGGCTGGGGGTCGGCCGACGCCACCAGCGTCCTCATGCCTGGCGACTACGGAGCCAACAGCAGCTGGTTCCGCTGCTACAGCTTAGCCTCCGGAAAGGAGATATGGAGCTATCCCGACAACTTCGTCGGTGTCCACGGTTCGCACAACGCCGTGCCAGCCGAAGTCGGGATGATCCGTGGCTCGTTCGGGCCGTGCGGATCCGTAAAGCTTCCCGATCCAGTCGGAAACATCTGGGTCATTCCAACCAACGTAGGAGAATGGCATATCCTTACCCAGGACGGCTTTTACCTCAGCCGCCTCTTCCAAGGCAATCCTACGAAGATGACGTTTCCCGAAAAGGCGCAGCCGGACGCCATCCTCGACAATGCTCCGTGCGGCATGGGCGGCGAGGATTTCGGCGGCTCCATCTGCCTTGCCAAGGACGGCAGGCTCTACGTCCAAGCAGGCAAGACCGCATTCTGGAATGTCGAGGTGGTCGGTCTTGACACCGTGAGAGCCATCAAAGGCGGGAAAATAATTATAGGCGATGAAGACATCAAGACCGCGGCCACTTTCAAGTCGGAGTACATGCAGGAGGCGGCCGGAGCAAAACGCCTTGAAATACCAAGAAAATCCGTGACTTTCTCCGGCGACATGGCCAAGGACTTCTCCGGTATAGAACCTGTGTCCTATAAAAAGACGGATGATTCAGCGGTGAGCACGGCCCTGGCCTGGGACGATCAGTTTCTCTATGCCGCTTGGGATGTAAAGGACGGAACACCGTGGGTGAACGGCTCAAGCGACCCCGCACAAATGTACGTCGGCGGCGACACCGTCGACCTCCAGCTCGGAGTCGATCCAAGGGCCCCAAAGGATCGCCCGGCCGCTGTCGCCGGCGATCTGCGAGTGTCCATCGGAAACTGCCAGGGCAAGAACGTGGCAGTCATATACCGTGCGGTCTCCGACACCAAGAAGCCCAAGACCTTCAGCTCCGGAGTGGTCAAGTCTTATACGATGGACTTTGTCGACGTGCTCGGAGATGCCAGGATTGAAGTTAAGACTGAGCCGGGCAAGGGCTACCTCGTCGAGGCGGCGATCCCATGGAGGGACTTGGGCGTCAATCCGACGGGCGGACTTATCTTGCGCGGCGACTTCGGTGTCACCCATGGCGATCTTGCCGGCCAACGCACACGCCAGCGCAGCTTCTGGAGCAATCAGCACACGGGGATTGTTGACGATGCGGTTTTCGAACTGCAGATGGAACCAAGAAACTGGGGCGATCTGATTCTCCTTCCTTGATACCGTCCGGACGGCATGCATATGTATAGCGTTTCATCAACAGTGCGGATATAATCGGCTTTTAACAAGATGTCGAGGAGCCCGATGAGAAAAGCCATTTACGTTTTCCACCACGCGTTCATACTGATGTTTTTCTTCCTCCCGCTTGTGCTTTCAACGGAGGGTTCAGCCGCAGGAAATGCCGATTCCATGGCGCCGGCGGTGTCGTTCGAGGACGTGGACCTTGCGAACTGCGCGGTAGTCCTTGTGGATTCGGCGGATCCGAAGCTTGCGCCGCACGTCACGCCTGCCGAGGAGAACTACATCCGCAGCGGCGTCTTCGGGATTAACGCCCAGCATTGGACCTGGGGGTGGCCGGGCTATCGTTCATACAAGGTCAAGGAGCATCCCCAAATGAAGGAGCCGGTGGCCTACTACCGCCTGGCGTTCAAGAAGCCTATGGCGGTCGGCGCCTGCACGTATCAGGCTCGCAGCGATAACCACTACGGGGGGGCTGTGTCGTTCTTCTTCCTGAAGCCGGACGCGACGTATCCGGGCGATCCGCTGAAGCCGGAACAATGGCAGGAGGTGAAGCCTGCGGCCGGGCAGAACGGTCCCTTCGTGACTTTTCCCCCCGGCGTCCAGACCAGGGCGCTTCTCATGCGCCATCAGGTTGACAACGCCTCGGCGATCGGAAGGCTGTGGCTTTTCCGCAACCGGCTTTTCGATCTCCGCCATACTGCGATCGGCCAGGGCGAACGCTGCCCCGGCGGAAGCGATGGCATGGTGCTCACCCAGGGCAGGAGATGGGTGAACGTATGGCCGCGCGACGAGAATTCGCGGCCCGACAGGCATCCGATCACCGACATCGAACCTTCATGGGTGATACTGTCTTGGGACAAGCCGGTCAACCTTTGCGGATTCATGTGCCTCGCCGGCAACGTCGGAAAGCTTCAGCCTTTCATACTTACAGGAGAGGCCCGAGGCAATCCTGCGCTCTTTCCAAAGGAATCGTGGAAAAAGCTTGCAGCGCAGAGGAACGGCGACTCCTGGTCTTTCGCCCCGATGCTGACAAACGCGTTGAAGCTCCGAATCGACAGCGTTGAAAAGAACGACCGGTGGCCTTTTCAGAACAACCAGGTCGCGGTGATCGATGACCTTCGCGTGCTCACCGACCTCGGCGATGCGCCGGCCCCCGACCTGCAGCCAAGCATCACCGGCGATCCTCCTTTCAATATCCGCTACGAACTCGATTGCGCCGGGGACTTCTGCTTGGCGGTCGACGACGCGAAGGGATGCCGTGTACAGAACATCGTGGCGCAGGTTCCGCGTGCCGCAGGCAAATATTCCGAGCCGTGGGACCTCAAGGGCGTTGACGGCCAGTTCGTCCCTCCTGGGAAATACAAATGGAAGGCCATAGTCGGTCCGCATCCGGATGTGAAATACGAAATGTCGCTTTACCCGAACATATCGATGGTCGCGCCTCATAACTCCCCTTGGCTGAACGGCCCTTCGGGAAGCGGCGGCTGGCTCGCCGACCATTCCGGCAACAGCAGCATCACGACATTCGGCGGAAGCGCATTCGTCGGCGCATACTGCGCGGAAAGCGGCGTCGCCCTCATCGAAACCGATTTAGACGGTGTGAAGAAATGGGGCAGGCATAATCTGGCCGCCTGGGCGGGACCGCAGCTTTTGGCCAACGACGGTGCGAACATCTACGCGGTCATATCCGGCGAGAACGAGGACAATCTCTGGCTTATAGACGAGAAGCGCGAAACCCATGACTACCTGAAGTTCGCGGCGTCACGGACGAGGCTCAACGGAATCCGCGGGATCGCGGCCTCGGCCGACGGAAAGCTCTGGCTTGCGGTGGCTTCCAAGAAGCGCTCCTGGCTCAACAACGCCTTCAGCGCCGCCGACGTCGACATGGAGAAGGTTCTCCCGCTTCCTCCGCGCGAGGCGAAGGGAGGTCGCGCGGAGGATCTGCCGGATCCGCGCTTTGAACTGCTGAGGATGCTGCGTGTCGCCGCCGATCCGCCCGGCCATCCGCACAAGGACGGCATGATATATTTCTCGTCCGCCAGCGGCCCGGAGCGCAAACAGCACATCATGATACCTTTCCGCGAGCCTGTCCCTATCGGAAGCGTGGTTTTTTCCCCGGTCGAGCAGGACAAGGATTATTCGATCAGGTTCAGCGTCGCAAAGCCGGACGCCCCGTATCCGCCGAACCCGGAAGAGGAATCCCAATGGGCTCCGTTCGACACGGCAGCTCTTTCCGGTAAGAAGACGCATCAGGCCGTGTTCGGCAACTGGAACGTCCTGCCCGCTCCGGAAAAAACAGTCACCCGCGCGCTCCGCGTCAGTTTTGTGAAAGGCGGCGAGGACGAACTTCTTGACGCGATCGAAAAACCCGCCGGCGGAAAGGGTGACGACCTCATGGGCGAAGGCGGGACCGACGTCACCGGTCAGATCGGCGGCGGCAGGGCCTGGGCCGGCCGTCTCGAAGGAATCAAGATACTCCGCCGCCGCTTCGCAAGCCTCGCGTCTACGGCCAAGGTGCGCGTTAATTCCGGCAAGGTCGACGCCGAGGGAGTCTGGGACGCCCAGCGCAGCGAGCCTCTCTCTCCGCAGAAGCCCGGCATATATGTGATGGAGTGGGAGAAGCCGCAGAAGGTCAGGGGGCTTGCAATAAAGGAGATAGACGGCGAGGAGACGAGGATCGACGTCTATACCGGACCGGACGGCGGCCCGGTCGAAATAAACGGCGACGCGAATTGGAAGGAGGTCGCCACTTACCATCAGGGATGGCGGTATTACTATCAACCTGATCCCACACGCAGCCCGCTTGCCAGATACATCGACGGCTATGTCGACTTCGGGGATGTTCCCCCGACACGGGCGGTTCGTCTCCGTATTGTGAGGCAGTGGCTTGAAAATCCCGGGCGCCCCCATGGAATCCGCGAGGACCGCGGCGGCAGGGAGCTCGATCCGAAGCGCTGCCGTGTCTGGGGCGTTGCCCCTGTGGAAGCCCTCGGCGGCGAAGCTCCGGTCGATCCGCTGACCACCGACCGTCTCGAAGTCCGCGACATCAAGACCGCCAAGCTCGAACGCGAACTTCCCTCGGCCGTCACCGGCGCGATCCACTTCTCGCCCAAGGGCCGGCTCCTCGCGCTGTCCGGCAAGAAACTTGTCGAAATCAGTCCCGCGGACGGCGCCGAAAAGGACGTAATATCGGATCTGCTTGAACCGTCGGCGTTTGCAGTTGACGCGGAAGAAAATATTTACGTCTACGACGGAGCGGAGGACCGCCAGCTTGTCAGGGTCTACGACCAGGCAGGCAAGTATCTCCGCGACATCGGCGCTCCCGGCGGATGGAAGGCCGGTAAATGGAATCCGGAACGCATGCAGGGCGTCGTCGACATGGCAGTCGATTCGAAGGGCCAGCTCTGGATTGTCGAAAGCGCTATGGATCCCAAGCGTGTGACGATGTGGACGCGCGACGGAAAATTCATACGCGAAATGCTCGGAAACACAGGCTACGGCGGCGGCGGAATCCTCGACCGCTACGACAAGACCCGCCTCCGCTACGGGCGCATGGAGTTCGTGATCGACTGGGAATCAGGGAAAAGCAAGCTTGATTCGCTCAACTTCCTGGAAGTCCCGGCGACAGGCGGACACGGCATCGCTGATCTTTTCCCGGTCCGGTCCGGCAAGTTTAACTATTTGGTTAGCGGTGTCTCGCACCCCAGCATGTCAGGCGAAGTCGGATTCGTATTCGTGGAGGAGGGCGATACCGCACGCCTGGCCGCGGCCCTCGGCAGCGGCGCCGCGTTCGAGCCGCTCTCGCGGCCAGAATTCGAAGCGATGCTTCAAGGAAGAGTCCCGGCCGACTATGAATTCCTTTATGCCGACCGCAACGAAGACGGCAAGGTCCAGCCCGAGGAAGTGACGCTCACTCCCGTCCAGTCAAAGGAGCGCTCGGAGCAGCTCAAGGTCTACGGCTTCGAATATGACCTGGGCGTCTGCACCAGCAGGACAAGCCGTTTCGAGCCGAAGGAGATTCTTCCCAAGGGCACGCCGGTCCTGGAGGAGCGTCCGCTCGAAGGGCTGAGGAAGCTTCACAAGCAGATGGGCTTTGAAAGATACTATTACATACGGAGGCTCCGCTCCGGCAGCTTCTTCGTGAAGCTCGGTTCGGAACGCACGCAGCTCTACGACGGAGTCATCGAGCCGGACGGTGTCCTGAAGTGGCGCTATCCCGTCCAGCATGAAGGAGTCCAATCCCTTAAAATCTTCCCGTGGCGTCCCGGCGGGGTCGTCCACCAGTTCATAATGATCGGCAATGAGACAATCGACGCCGGAGGGCTCGGCGAAGTCCTCGCCATAAACTCCAACTGCGGCCAGTGGAACCTATGGACGGCCGACGGCCTTCTCTTCAGCCAGATCTTCCTGCACCAGCAGAATCCGGCCGCCCGCCTCCTCAACTTCCCCGAGCATGACAGGGGCATGTTTTTTGAAAATCTTACGATGGGCCAGGAGCATTTCTCCGGCTCGTTTACGAAGACCGAGGCCGACGGCAAGACATACGTCGTCTGCGGACACAACCACATCACGATTGCGGAGGTCGCAGGATGGGGCCGCTTCAAGAGGCTCGAGGGCGAGTTCAACGTCACGGAGCAGGACATCGAGAAGGCCAGGGCCTGGGATGTCGCGCGAGCCGCTCGCGAGGTCTTTGTCCGCGCCCCGCTCATCACCGCAAACCGCGGAGACTTCAAGACGCTGAAGGAAAGCAAAGGAGCTGTGGAGCTCGATCAGGAGGGAGCACCGGGACCGGTGTCTTTCAACATGGCCTACGACGACAAGAACCTCTACGTCTCTTACCGTGTCCACATGCACGGCCCGCTCAAGAACACCGGAAACGATCCGCGCCTACTTTTCAAATCCGGCGCAGCCGTCGATCTCAAGCTCGGAACCAATCCCGACGCCGATCCGCGGCGCGACAGGCCAGAACGCGGAGACATCCGCATCCTTATGACGACGGTCGGCGGGAAGCCGTTCGTAGTAATGTATGACGCTGTAAATCCGGATGCCCCAAAGGATCAGAGCTGGGAAATTTCTACCCCAGCCGGCGGCAAAGTGACATTCGACCGCGTAGTCCCGCTCCCCAAGGTCGACATGATCTACGAGCCGGAGCTCAGCCCGCCAGACAATTCCGAGGTCGGATATTCAGTCATGGCGGCGATCCCTCTTGATTCCATCGGTCTGAAAATCATCCCCGGAATACGCATCAAGGCCGACTGGGGCATACTTGTCTCGGACAACGGCAGCGACGTCAGAACCCGCCGCTATTGGGCCGACGTAGACAACAACGGCACTTCCGACGCTCCCAGCGAGGCGCGCCTCACACCCAGCCTCTGGGGCTACGTCGAATTCGCAGGCGCAGCCAAGGACAAGGGGGCTACGGAAATCGACCCCGATGCGTTCAAGGCCACCCCGAGCGAAAAGGATACCGGAGTAGACGAGCTGGATGAGTAAAATGCGGGCCAGACCCGCAATAATAATTCCAAGCACCAATAATCAAATCCAAAATAATTTTCAATTTACGAATTCCAAACAACGCGGTTCAGGTCAGGTTGGAATCTATGATCAAAATACAAAGCGCACGCCTTCAAGTTGAAATCGCCTCGCCTGGAGAGGAATACTGCGGCTCTCGGTTCGACTGGACCGGATTCATAACCCAAATTATTCTTGATGGAAAGCACAGCTTCTGCACCGTCGAATCCGAAACGCCGGGGCAGGGCTGCGGAGGGCAGGGGCTCTGCGGCGAATTCGGGATCACGGATCCGGTGGGCTTCGAGGAGGCTGAACCGGGCTCAATGTTTCCAAAGCTCGGCGTAGGCCTCCTGAAGCGCCCGGACAATCAGCCATATTCGTTCTTCCGTCCTTATGAAGTGACACCGTTCGACTTCAAAGTGAAATGTGCTGCGGATTCGGCGAACTTTGTCGTCGAGCCTATGGAATGCAACGGGTATGCCGCAAGCATTGAAAAGAAAATATCCGTCTGCGAAAACCGGCTCGAAATTAGCTGCTCTCTCGACAATGTCGGCTCCAAGCCCTTGCGCACCAACGAATACAACCACAACTTCATCTCTATAAACCGCCGCCCCGTCGGCCCCGAATACCGTTTCTCCGCGGGCTTCAGCCTGAAGAACGGAAAGCTCCCGCTCGTCCTCCAAGAGGAAGGAGACAGGAATCTTGCCTGGCTGGATCATCCATCCTCGGCATTCTACTATTCCATGACTCCGGCCGAGGCTTCCATCTCTCAATGGGAGCTGATCCACTGCCCCAGTGGCGTAGGAGTCAGGGAACGCAGCACCTTCCCGATTGCGATATTCGCACTCTGGGGAGTCGGGCACGTTGTAAGCCCCGAAACCTTCTTCGGAATCGAACTCTCGCCAGGGCAGCAGGCAAATTGGACTAGGGCCTATGAATTTTTCAATTAGATGGTAATTTAGCCTTATCAAATTCAACCAACCGCCAAGACGCCAAGTCGCCAAAAAATATAAATATCCTGTTATCTTGTTATCAAAAGGAGTTTTTATGAAGCGTTCTGAAATCAACGCCATCATGAAGAAAAGCCTCGCCTTCCTGAAGAAGAACAAGTTCCTGCTTCCTCCCTTTGCGACATGGACCCCTGCTGAATGGCGCAAAAAGGGCAAGGAATGCCGGGAGATAATCGAACAGCAGCTCGGCTGGGACATCACCGACTTCGGCAGCGGCGACTTCGCCAAGGTCGGCCTATTCCTCTTCACCATCCGCAACGGAACGCTTGAAGACCTCAAGAACCCCCTCGGAAAGGTCTACGCCGAAAAGATAATGATCGTCCGCGAGAACCAGCTCACTCCGACCCACTTCCACCACCAGAAGATGGAGGACATCATCAACCGCGGCGGAGGAAATCTCGTCATACGGCTTTGGAACGCGACCGACAAGGACGAACTCGCCAAGACTCCAGTAACAGTCAGCAAGGACGGCGTCCGCGTCACCGTCCCGGCCGGCGGAACCATCAAGCTACGTCCCGGCGATTCCGTCTGCCTGCCCCAGCGCAACTACCATCGGTTCTGGGGGGAGAAGGGCAAGGGCACCGTCCTTGTCGGCGAAGTCAGCCGGGTAAATGACGACCGCGTCGACAACCATTTCTACGACAAGGTCGGCCGCTTCCCGCAGATAGAGGAGGACGTCCAGCCCCTCTACCTCCTCTACAACGACTACGCAAGATACTTCAAGGCGTGAACTTACAACTCATAAAATGTCCGGCGTGTCCGACTCGTCTGACATGTCCGACTGATGTTTTAACGGCCAATAAATGAAAACCATTAAAATAAGCTCCTGGGAGCTTTCCCATTCCGCTAAGGATCCATGCCCGGAGGGCAAGCTGATCATGTCCGAAGGGCTTGAATGGCGCCCCGTCAGAGTCCCATGCACGGTGCAGAACTCGCCTTTTGGAATGCCGCCGGAAAAGCTCTACCGGCGCGACAACATCGAGAAGGTCGCCTGGATGGAAAAGGAGCATTGGATCTTCCGGACGACCTTCCAAGTGCCCGCAACCGACCCCGACCAGGAAGCGCTAGTCCTGTTCAAAGGCATCGATTACCGATACAGGATTTCCCTCGATGGAAAACTCATGGCCGACGGTGAAGGAATGTTCTCGCCTGTCGAAATCGTTCTTGGCGGAGAGCCCGGCGTCCGTGTGCTGCTTGTGGTTCTTTCGCCATTCGAGGACAACCTCGGCTGCCCTGAAACAATGAAGGCGCGCTACAGCATGGGACGCGGCTGGGATTTCGCTCCCGCCATCAAGCCCAGCGGGCTTTGGGATGATGTCGAGATCGTCGCACGAGACAAGCTGCGTGTCAAATCGGTGAACATCGCGATCCGCCTTAAAAATCAGCAGAGGGCCGATGCGACCGTTGAAATCGCACTGAGCGAATCTGTCTCAAATGGAGAAGCTGAGATAGAGCTTGCCGGAGTCCGCAGGATTATTCCTCTCATTAATGTCTGGAATCTCAAAGTTCCAGTCGAAGTCCCGTCTCCGCCTCTGTGGTGGCCGAACGGAATGGGGCCGGCGGAGCTTGTGCCGCTGCGTGTGGAGCTCCGCGTCCCCGGCCGCACAACTCATCCGTTCGAACGTCTAGTTGGCCTTCGTTCAATCGACAGGATCGCATGCGAGGGGCAGGGCGTTGAAGACATTCCGCTCCAGCTTATGATCAACAACCGCCCGGTCTTCATCAAGGGCGTCAACTGGGTTCCCCTCGATGCATGCCCGGGAAGCATGACGCGGGAACGCTACAAAATTTTCCTGAAGCAGTTCAAGGACGGCGGCGTCAACCTGATTCGCGTCTGGGGCGGAGGCCTCAAGGAGAAGGACGACTTCTACGAGCTCGCCGATCAGATGGGCATCATGGTAATGCAGGAGTTCCCGCTCGCATGCCAGAAGCTTGCGCGCACGGACCGCTTCTACAGGCTGCTCATGCGCGAGGCGAAGTCCATCATCGAACAGCTCAAGCCCCACCCCAGCGTCGTCCTCTGGTGCGGCGGCAACGAGCACTACCACTACTGGGACAAGTGCGATTCCGGCACGCCCCGCATGCAAGAATGCGTCGACTGGGTCGTCAAAACGAATTCGTTCGACGACCGCAACCGCGACTGGCGGGGCGGCGCGGACCGCTACGACGAACCGTCGCTGCTCCTGCTAGCGGAACTCTGCGCCCGCGAGGATTCATCCCGCCCGTTCCAGATCACTTCCGCAATGGAAGGCGAGGGCGAAGTCCACGGCATCTGGACCTGGAATCCCGCGATAGGAGACCATCGTTTCCGCGACAGTTCGTCTCTCTACGAATACTGGCTCAACGCAAAAGGATGCCTCTTCTCAGAAGCGTCTGTCTCCGGAATAGCAAACCTCGCGACGATCCGGGACGTGATGGAGGAGAAAAAGCCTTCCATGCCGAAAGCCTCCGATAAAATCTGGCGTCTCCACCACGCCTTCCAGGCCGCATGGGACAAGCTGGAGGATCTCTGGCTGGATTTTCCTTCCACCAGAAAGCTCTTCGGGAACATAAAGGAATTGGAAACTCTCGTTACAGCCAGCCAGTGGATGCAGGGCGAGGGCGGGCGATTCCTAGTGGAGGAGGTGCGCAGGCGTACACCTCGTTCGTGCGGGGTGATCTGGTGGGGTGTCAACGAACCCTGGCCGGGATTGGCCGGAAACGCGTTGATCGACTGGTATGGCCGCCCGAAGATCGGATGGAGTATGATCTCCAACAGCTTCAAGCCGAGCATTCTTTCCCTGCGCTATCCGCACTGCGTCCTCCGAAGATTTAAGCCGGAACTCTGGCTCTCCCACGACGGCCCGGAAGTTTTTTCCGGGAGATATGAAGTCACCGTGATGAATCTCAGGACGCGAGAGAAGGACTCATATGAGGGAAGGGCCGCCGCAGAACCGTTCCAGTCCGTCATGCTGAAGACGCCGACGTCCGTCCGTATGACTCCCGGCACGCGCCTCCACGTCTCATGCCGACTGACGGACTCCCATGGCACGCTCGTGCATGAAAACCATTACCTCTTCGCCTCCGACGAAGACAAGGTTCCCTTCGGCCCGGAGATGGTTGCCCTCATGAAAAAACTTTTTGGTAAAACATGACAGCTGAGCTAATTTCTGCGCTTGAGCACGGCTCAACCCTCCGCAGATTGTTCTTATTCCAGGTTCGAAGGGCGAAGCTATGCTGAGCCTTTTGAAATAAAAATGATGGGATACCGACCCCGGAGGGATTTCAGCTTCAGATTTACGGGGCGCAACACTGAATGGCCGCCTTGTCATATGCAGCGGTTTCACTATATTCTGCCACAGATATGTAAATCTGAAAAATATAAAGGTACTTGAATGCCGCTTATAACAGATAGGAAGAAAGTATTGGAAGTCTATGAGAAGGCAGCGGACCGCAGGTGGGTTGTTCCCACATTCTGCTCGGAAAACCTGACCAGCACCGAGGCTGTGCTCTGCGCGGCGAAGGAATACGGAGAGAGGATCGGCGTCGAAGACCTGCCTGTCACGCTCGCAATCACAAACCTCTACTCCCACAGGTCGCAGACCTTGAACTACACGCATTCCGGCAGATGGGAGATCGGCCTGAAGCTTTTCATGTCGGACATCAAAATCCTATGCGGGAAGGATTCGCCATATTCCCGCCTGAAGGTCATGATCCATCTCGATCACATAATCCCGGACAGGGATCATGAGCTCCTCAAATGGGACATGAAGCAGTTCTCCTCTATCATGTTCGATGCGTCCTCGATGCCGTTTGAAAAGAATATCGAGGCCACTGCGGCGTTCGTCGCCGCGCACGGCAGGGAGATTGTCGTCGAAGGCGCATGCGACGAGATAATCGACGCCGGCGGCAACGAGGCGAACCGCCCGACCAGCCCGGAGAACGCCGAGAAATATCTGCGCAGGACCAGGGCGGACATGATCGTCGCAAACCTCGGCACCGAGCACAGGGCCAGCGCCGCAGACCTCAAGTACCGGGGCGACATCGCGCGCAAAATCAAGAAAAGAATCGGGGGCAAGATCGTGCTCCATGGCTGCTCCTCCGTCTCCGCCGACCAGATCACGAAGCTCTTCGACGACGGCGTCTGCAAGGTCAACATATGGACAGCAATCGAACGGGACAGTGTTCCGGCTCTTCTCGAGGAAATGGCCAGGAACGCCGCGAAAATCGCAGGCCCGGCGACAGCTAGGAGGCTCTATGATGAAGGCCTGCTCGGGAAATCCGCCGACATCGCCTCGAAGGCCTCCCTCCAGTATTTCCCAACATGCTACAGGCAGAACATCATGTTCGATGGAATGAAGAAGGTCGTCGCCGGATTTCTTGGCTTATGGTACAAGTAACTGCGGAATGCGCAGGAATTTATAATTTTTTAATCTTGTGAATCCTGTTATCCTGTCAAATTTTTCCCAATCTATAAAATAGCAGCAGGTGTCCGATGACTCACAAACAGAGAGTCCATGCCGCGCTTGCCAGGAAGCCGGTGGATCGCGTGCCGGTCTTCATGTGGTTCCACCCGCTGACCGCGGAAAAGCTTGCCGCTGCCCTTGAGATCCCTGTTTCGAAAGTCGGCGAGGCTATGGGGGACGACGTAATCCAGGCCTGGGTCGGGAACAATTTCGCGATGGAAGGTGTCGTCCACGAGAAGGAGGGCGGCAGCCATGTCGACCAGTGGGGGATAGAATGGGTCAGGGAAGGCCTCTTCAACCAGATATGCAGAAGCCCTCTCGAAAATGTCGGCGACTCGGAAATCGCAGACTATGAATTCCCCTCGGAGCATATCCCGCAGCTTGTCAGGAGCATGGACAGGATCGCTTGCGTTTACGGAGAATATTTCATAGGCAGCGATGTCTCGCCGTGCGTCTTCGAGATGTTGAACAGGCTTAGGGGAATGGAGAACTGCCTGATTGATCTCGCCGCCAAGTCCGAGCCGTTCCTTGCCCTTCTGAAGAAGGCGGGCGACTTCTCGTGCGCCCTGTCTGAAATGGCATGCTCTTCCTACAAGCTCGACTGGCTCTGGACCGGCGACGACGTCGGAGGGCAGCAGTCAATGATGATGAGCCCCGAATGCTGGCGGGAGCTTGTCAAGCCCCAGCTCGCGCGTGTGGTCATGGTCGGGAAGAAGCACGGCCTTTGGGTCGCATACCATTCATGCGGTTCAATACGGCCGATAATTCCGGATCTGATCGAGATCGGAATCGACGTCCTCAATCCGGTCCAGGGGAACTGTCCGGGGATGGATCCCTTCGAGCTGAAGGAGGAGTTCGGGAAAAACCTCGCTTTCATGGGCGGAGTTGACACACAGGAACTCCTGCCCAAGGGCACTTCAGCCGAAGTCCGCAGGAAAACCGAGGAACTTCTGTCGGCGATGACCTGCGACGGCGGCGGCTATATCATGGCCGCATCGCACACGGTTCCGCCTGAAACTCCTCTCGAAAACATATTTGCGATGTATGAGGCCGCCGGGATAAGCAGGGAGAATATTTTCGACAGCGCCGCCGAAATCCGCCGCAGGCCCGCAGTTTCATCGATGAAAAACAAGTAGTTTGCGCGTGCCGCGCGCAATGAACAGGATAGGGTATTACTAGTCTGCGGAGTTTGCTCTTTGCGCGCGGCGCGCGCAAGCTATCATTATCGTGTCCCAGTAGTCTGTATGCGTTTTCTTAAATCTGATAAAGGAGATATCTTATGGCAAAGATGACGAGACGTGAACGGCTGTCTGCGATTTTCGCAGGAAAAATCCCTGACCGGCCCGCGGTGAAAATATGGGGTGCTGATCCCCGAAACAAGGTGAAGCAGCCGGGTTTCGAGCAGGTCCGCCAAAAGGCGGTCGAGAAGACCGACCTGTTCATCGGCTCGGGATCGCAGTTCCACGTCTATGCGGGGCGTAATGCCGAGAAGCTCATCAAGCGCACCGAAGTCCCGACACCGGAACCGGAATGGATTGACGCCGTCACCACCTACCATACTCCGCAGGGCGACCTGCGCGAAGTCTTCCAGCAAAGCACCGTCGGCAAGCCCGGCTACGAGAAGGAATACCTGTTGAAGGAGCCGTCGGACATCCGCAAGCTGCTTTCATTGCCGTACGAGCCCTTCCAGTTTGACGCCAAAGGTTATCACGACGCGGACGCGTGCGTCGGGGACGCAGGCCTTGCGATGTTCGGCCTCGACCATCCGATGTATGCGCTGCAGAGGCTCATCGGTTCCGAAAACTTCGCGCTCTGGAGCCTGACCGACGACGATCTGATGCTGGAGGCGATGAATGTATTTTCGAAGCGCATCCGCGACCATGCGCAGGCTGCGATTTCCGCAGGACTGGGCAGGGCGGTCTTCGGCTGGGTCGGACCGGAGCTTTGCATCCCCCCGCTCATGTCGCCCGAGGCCTTCGACCGCTACGTCACCGCGCTCGACAAACCCCTCATCGAAATGATACACAATGGCGGAGGAAAAGTCTGGGTTCACTGCCACGGCAAGATGCGTCCGGTCATCGGGCGATTCGTAGGCATGGGCGTCGACGTCCTCAACCCCATCGAGCCGCCGCCGATGGGCGACGTAACAATGGCCGAAGCGTTCGAGATCGTCGGCGGGCGCATGGGGCTTGAAGGCGGAATCGAGACTCACGATTTCATGACCGCTCCCCAGTCGCGCATCCACGAAATGCTTCATGCCGTCCTCGACAGCGGACGCGGCAGAAGGCTGATCCTCTGCCCAAGTTCGGGATACACAGAAAGCGTATTCCCGACCGACGCAGAAATACGGAACTGGCTCTATTTCATCGACGAGGCCGTCAGATACGCGGATTCCATGGCGTGATAGACATATACCACGCTCCTCCACGGCTGAATATTAATCGGCGCAAGATGGGTGTTTGTCCTGGCCAATCGGACTTGTTTTTTTTATTATGCCACGGACGCGGCATGGTTCCATATAGCCTCGGGTTTCAACCCGAGGTAAGGCAATTAAAAATAATACCGTCCTGAAGGGGCGGGGTAATGACAGCCTTGTCCAACAAGGAGAAATTTCCCATGAACTATCTGGGCATCGACATCGGCACGACGGGCGTGAAGGCGGTGGTCTTCGGCCACGACGGCAAACTGGTCTCATCCGCATATGAGGAATATCCAGTGCTCATGCCGAAGCCGGGATGGGCCGAGCTGGATTCCGCCAAGGTGATTGAAAAATGCTTCTGCGCAATCCGCGAGGCGGCCCGAAAGGTTCCGGGCAAGGTGGCCGCGATCGGAGTTTCAAGCCAGGGCGAGGCGTTCACGCCCGTCGACAAGGACGGGCGCATGCTGTGCAACGGCATGGTATCGTTCGACACGCGTGCCGCCGCCTCGTTGGATAAATGGTCTGATCGCTTCGGCAAGGGAAAGCTCTACAGGATCACCGGCCACACCGCGCATCCGATGTTCACTATCTTCAAGATGCTCTGGCTCCGCGAGAACTGCAAGAACATCTTTAAGAGGACAAGCAAGTTCCTATGCTTCGAAGACCTTCTCCAATACAAGCTTGGAGTTGAAGATCCCGCAATGGGCTGGCCGCTCGCAGGCCGGACGATGCTATTCGACGTCGAGAAGCACCGCTGGAATCCCGACATTTTGGAGTTCTGCGGAATTTCTTCCGATCGGCTTGCCCGTCCGCTGCCGTCAGGCTCCATAGCAGGGAAGATTCCTGGCAAGATGTGCAGGGCCTTGAATCTTGCTGAAGGCGCGGCGATTGTGACCGGCGGCCACGACCAGCCCTGCGGCGCGCTCGGCGCCGGCGTCATAAAGGACGGCGAGGCCATGTATGCGACGGGGACTGTGGAATGCATATGCCCCGCGTTTTCCTCGCTCATAAGGAGCAGCTATCTTTACAGGAGCAACCTCTGCACATACAACTACACGATGCCTGATCTTTACACCACTGTCGCCTTCAGCCTCACCGGCGGCAACATCCTGAAGTGGTTCCGCGACGAGTTCGGGCAGATGGAGAAGGCCGAGGCTGCGAAGTCCAAGGCGGATCCGTATGAGCTTCTTCTGAAAAAGATGTGCCCCGAGCCTACCGGACTCCTTGTCCTTCCCCATTTCACTCCGACCGGCACACCGTATTTCGACAGCGACGCAGAGGGCGCTGTGATCGGCCTTAAGCTGTCCACCCGCCGGGGCGAGTTCATGAGGGCACTACTCGAGGGTGTCGCCTTGGAGATGCGTCTCAACCTCGACATACTCGACAAGGCCGGCCTGCTTATCAAAGAGCTGATCGCGATTGGCGGAGGTGCGAAAAGCCGCGTTTGGACGCAGCTCAAGGCCGACGTCATCGGCAAACCGATCAGGACGGTGCAAATCACAGAGGCGGGCTGCCTCGGCGCCGCCATGCTCGCGGCGTCTGCGCAGTCCGGCGAAAAATTGCCGGATCTTGTGAAGCGCTGGGTCAGGAAGGGCGAGACAGTCAGGCCGCGGAATGATTTCACCGCATGCTACTCGAAGAAGTTCGAAGCATACAAGAAGCTCTATCCGGCGATAAAGAAGCTCAGGTGACGGCCTGCGTGCTTGGATGAATGGATGGCTGGATGCTTGGTTATTAAAGACTTAGGAATGAAAACAACCTTGGTGATGCTTCTCTCTGTGCCTCTGAGACTCTGTGGTTTAATTATTGGCTTGCCGTGGTTTCTGGCACCTGTTCCTTCTGCTTGTTCTGGCGGTATTCCTTCATTGCCATGTGTCGGGAGTAGTATTTGTTGAAGGCGTCGAGGACTGTCTGCTGGTTGGTCTGGTAGACGTCGAGCGGGAGTATTCGCTTCGCCGCCTTTTCACGCTTGAAGTCGATGCGGATCTGGGGATGCCCGAGAGTGCTCTGCTCGCCTGCGCACGAGGTGATCTCGCTGAAGAGGACTGGGTCGGGCCACTCGGAGTAGTTGATTTGTTCGTAGGTCATTGAGAGTGCTCCTTTCTTCTTCCCTTGGAACGAGACTTCCGGGAAGTGCTTAAGGACGATCTCCTTCTCAGCGTCCGTCTCGGGCAGGTATCGGTAGGCCAGGACCTGCTCGTGGAACTCGCGGAACTTGTCCTCGTAGGCCTTCCACTGGCGGGCTTCAAGCTCCTCGGCCCGGTTGATGTTCCGGTACCATCTGGCGTCGGGATCGGCCTGGAGGACTTCCAGCATCTCCTCGACGGACATTTCCGCTTGGACGGCCTTGACGCGCTCCTCGAATGGCGGATGCGAGTCGAACGGGTGGGCGGTCTCGGCCTCGCTGGCCTTGCCCTCCTTGACGAACGAGCATGCGAACTCCTTGAATCCGTCGCCGACCTTCTGGGGGATGTTGAGCGTGTCGATAACCTTCTCGACCTGGAAGAGCTCGTCCTCCACCTTGCCGCGGTAGTTCCCGTATGCCGATATCTTGAGGAGCGCGCCGGCCATGTCCTTGGGAGAAGCCACCTCGGACGCGATCCTGTCCGCTCTGAATTCCCGCTGGCGGCTCAGCCTGCCGAGCGAGATCTCGAAGAGGCTGCGGAAGCAGAGCATGAAATAGAATATCGGCAGCGATATGCCGCCCGCGTAGAGGGCCCCGAGATAGATCTGGTAGCGGCCAAGCAGCGGGGAAATCTTCTTGGAATAGAGGGTGTCATTCCCGCTGAAATGCGCCATCTCGTGCGCCATCACCGCGTCCGCCTGGCTGCCCTGCAGGACCTTGAGCAGGGAAAGGCTGACATAGAGCGTCCGGCCTTCGAGCCTCTTATCGCCCAGTGTTACCGGATGCTCGGTCACGAAGAAGTTGTTGTCGATTCCGGCGATGATGCGGTCCGGAGGCGGAGTGCCGACCTTTCCGCAGATATCATCCAGCTCCTTCCAGAGGGGCGAGTCCGGCTCGCGCTCGATCATTTCGCCCTGAAGCTCGAACTTGTCGTCGATCTTCTTGAAGATGGCGGCGATCACGGCGAAAGCGGCGCATACCGCCATAAGGCCGGCGATGATGATGAGCTTGGGATAGTAGCGCTCGGCCCAGAATGCCGTGACCCAGTACGACAGCGCAACCGCCAGGCAGCCCTGGATCAGGACCTGCACCGTCGAGAAAATCCTCAGCACATGCCAGCCCACAAGCAGGCTGTAGTATTGCGCCACCTGCGAGCGGAGCGAGAACAGGACGCTCAGGCCGGCGATTATGAACACAGCCACGCCGGACACAAGGCCGATAACGGAAAAGCGGATCATCCATCTGAACGTTGCATAATGGAACTTGCACTGCGAGGAAAGTCCGGAACGGAAGCTGTCCAGACTGGGGTCTGAGGAAGCAAGTATCCTGGACATCGGAACCTTCTGGAAAAATTCCAGCGCCTTGGCCTTCTGCTCCGGGGTCGCCGTCTTGTTGCCGTTGATGTCGCTCCGGATCTGCTCCAGCAGCCGCCCGTCCAGGTCCGCCTGCACATGGCCGAAGAACCAAAGGGAGAAGGCGGGGATGACAAACAGAAGCAGCGAAGGGACGATGTAGGTCTTGAAGAAGCTGACCTTCGAGAACTTTTTAGACGGAGCTTCCATGGCAGCCGGTGTTAAATGCAATGTATGCTACTATTCCCGCCTTCGAATAATATAAATTGGGACAAATAAAAATCCAAACTGAAAAGCCACAAGGGTATTTCCCGCTGTTTTTAGCCGCTTCATATGGGGGCGGGTCAGGAAATCTGAAGATATCAATCCGCTAGTTCCTTGAGTAGTGAAAGCGCCTTGTCGACGATCTGGTCAAGTGCGTTTGGAGCGAGCTTCGACCAGTTCGAGGTGCGGGTCTCGAAGCTGTGAGGGCCGCCGCGCCTCAATGCCTCCGGAGTAGGCACGTATCCGATGTAGCCGTTGGACATGTGCGCCACCATGAGACGCTTTATAGGTGATTCGAGCTTCATGCGGAGCTGTCCTTCCACGAACGGTTTGCCTGTGAGCGCGACAATGGCGTTGTTGGCGATACGCACCGCCTGCACCTCGTAGTCATAGTATGGCTGACGGGCGCTTGTGACGGCGAAGTCCAGGACGGAGTGCGCGTAGACCCAGTCCCATTCGATGGACGGCAAGGGTTCGGGCAGCATCGGCGGCTGAGGCTTTTCGGCCAGCAGTCTGCGCGCGGCTTCCACCTCCTGCTTGGGCACTTGGCGCAATGGCAGACGGAGCTGTTCCGAACACCAGGCCAGGCATGGCGTCTCCGCCGGCTCCAGGCTTTGCAGCGCCCGAGACGTGGTTTCCGCTAGCATGCCGCCCATGCGTAAATAGCTGTCTACATGGCTGGGATCCAAATGGTTATGGTGATGGATGTTTCCGCAGCACCCGTTGATCACAAGGGCGACGCAGTCCGCGCCGAGGGTGGAACGCATGGCCGAGGCCCAGGCTCCGGGGCAGTCGGCGCTGATGAAGAGCTTCGGATATCCGTGCACGGGATGGCAGGTATGGTGTAGGAGTGCCGCGACGTTGCGGCCTGACTGGTTCTGCAGCAGCATTCCGACCTCCGGGGCGGTCGGACCCTCGCAATGAAGGATCTGCCGGGCCTTGTCTCCGTGCGGGTGGGCGATCGCGGTGCCGTCGCGCAGCACGAACCTGCGGTTGAACGCCACGCGGCCGTCCACCGTCCTTGCGAATCTCGCAGTCACCGGCTCCAGCCGCGCCTGCGCCTTGCCTACGGCCTCGACGATTCCGGCGGCGGCCACCGGATTGTAGCGTTTGTCGCTGCTCCGGAGCCACCACAGGTCCGCAGGAATCCCTTCGTATTCGTCGCTTACTGCGGCGTTGCCCACGGCCGGAGCCGAATGGTTCTGGATCGAATGGATCATCACCGCCTTCGGATTTATCCCGAATCGCGCGGCGATCCTGCGCCGGATTTCATCTATCCACTTGTGCGTGATGTAGCAGACTTCCACGGACAGGATGCAGAACTGTTCGCCGCCGTATTCTAGCGCCAGCGTCTTCGCGTAGATGCGCTCGCGGATTTCGCGGACCGGCCGCCTACGGCCGATGTCGCCGGCGATCTGGATGTCCATATCCGGGGTGATGTCGACTTCCGCCGACCGGCACGCAGTATTTTTCCGAATTCATTACACGCCCCCTTTTGATTCATATAAATTTTGTATTTTTAAGCTCCAAAGAGTAATCTTGAGAAGGTGAGACTTCAAAGTCAAAGACGAAAATCCCTGAAACATCCGCGGAAACCATTTCTATGAATTCTGTGTCGGTATCATACGCCTTAAACGTAAAAACGAACATCAGGAATTCAATACTGGCTTGACAAATATAAAGACCCCTTTATGTTAATAGTGCTTTAACTTTATACCTATAAAATATAGATGCATCTCATGAACAACGTTTCATTACATACAAAAATAAACTCACTGCCAGAGAGCTTATACTTTGAGGCAGAATCGTATCTCGACTTCCTCATTCAAAAGAGCAAAAGTAAAAAAAGTAAAAAACATCCCAAGTCCGGCTGTTTAAAAGGCCTTTATGTCGTCAAAAAGGGTTTTGACCAACCTCTTGACGATTTCAAGGAACCTGATTCCGCAGGATTCGATTAATCGGAATCCTGCGGAATCAGGAAAGCATGACCAGGAGTTGCCGCCGTCGAAGGATGCAAATATACCCGGCGCCCAGCCGAACAGCTCGGATTCACCTTCAATACCAGGCGAAGAGGGCAATCTTGAAAAGCCACAGACGGTGGCTGATGGTGCGAAGCCAACGGAGGATGATATCTACAAGCGGATGGGCAACGTCACCGATCTGAAGAACGACAGCATTGTGGTAGGTTCTGGAATCGCAAAGAAGACTGCGGCTGAAAACAAGGCTCAGAGACTTGCTTTGAACCAGGAGTCTGACAAGGTGCTCAACAGGGAGCTCTCGGTCATCAGCGACCTGTTCAAGGGGATGAAGTAGGATATCCCCCTTTTCTTACGGGCGTCAGGAATGGAATACGGCCGGAACCCCGGTCTGACGAAATTCCGATGCCTTGTTTTTTCAACCAGCGGGCTGGGTGGAGCCAGCCCCCCGCCGTTTCCGTTCCAGGAAGACTTCGCCGACTCTCACAGCTCATTCCAAGGGATTGCAGTAATTCTTTCGGAAATCTTCTGCGCCCTGTGGATCCTGCAAACAATATATCCTTTCTCGCACCGGTCCGGATACTCGTCGAGGAACATTTCAAGATGCCTTGCATCTTTTGACGAGGGATTCTGCGTCCATTTCACTTCTATGGGGATATCCTCCCTTGGCGACTGCCAAACAAAATCTACCTCGGCGCCGCCAACGGTGCGCCAGAAGCCTAGGTTGAACCCTCTGCCCGCATACTGCGCCCTTTGGTGTAGCTCCATGCCTACCCATTGTTCAAGCATCGGGCCTCCCAACTCGTTGAGGATGGTGGTGTCAGTGGACGTTTCGGCGGCGGCGTTCCTTACGCCCATGTCGAAAAAATAGAAACGCGGCGTGGTGAGAAGCCTTTTTCTTCCCGAGCGCTTGTATGGGTATAGCCAGAACCCTATGAAAGTGTCGACAAGTATTTGATAGTAGTTCTTCAACGAAGAGACCGGGATTCCACTTTCCTGTGAAAGGCCTGAAAGGTTGACTTGTGTTCCGCTTTCAACTGCCGCAAGCCGCAGGAATACATGGAATGCACCGACATTCCTGACTAGGCTTTCACTCCTTATCTCCTCCTCCAGATATGTTTTCACGTAGGAGTCAAGGGTGGCCTGGGCAGTCGCCTCCTTCTCGCCACGGACAACTGGAAGGTTTCCATAAATCAAGCATCGTTCAAGCGATGCATCGGGAAAAGGCGGCTCAAGGATTTTCTTTGTGAACGTGCCCCCAGTAGCCAACCCTTTGTATGAGAAAACTTCCGGAAGGACGACCGGAAATAGGTGGAAGATGTGCGACCTGCCAGGGAGGAGGTTCGCAGAATGGGCCAGAAGCTTTCTCGCGGAGCTTCCGGTTATGAAGAACTGGAACCTTGTCTTGTCAGAGTCATATATGAACTGCAACTCATTTAGCAGTGACGGCACCTTCTGGATCTCATCGATGCCGACGTGGGTTATCTCTGCAGGGAGAGCGTGTAGCTCCTTTCTCAGCAGGGACCCATCCCTTTCAAATCTCTGCCTCAGTCCTGTATCCTGCAGATTGTAGACAATGGATTTGCCCTCGGGAAGGATTCTTCTCAAAAGGAAGGTTTTGCCCGTCTGTCGCGCGCCGAAGACAATCCTAATTTTGTCGCGTGAAATATCGCCTTCAAGGATATCCTGGATATATCTGCAGCAGTAAGTCATGGTTGATAATCTCCACTTGAGATGCTGATTATGCCGTATAAGTTACAACTAGTATTGAAATAATCAAGTTGCGAGCAGTCCCTTAATGCTTTTTATGTATTCCGTGGCAGAAAACATGCGAATACTGCTGGCGGAATGAAGTCCATGCATTTGCGGGAGCTTTTCGTCATATGCAGCGCTTAGTGTGAAGACTGCTGGAAACACCACATAGTGTCCATGATGGACCGCTGACCGAGCAAAAGAATTACTTTCACGACCATCAAGCAGAACCTTCAGATCAAGACATTCGTGGGTACAACGCCCTGAGGATTCAGATTTGGACAGCATTGATCTCCATACTGTTGCTGAAGTATTTGAAATTCAAGTCGAAGCTCGGATGGTCGATGTCGAATCTTGTCGCGCTTGTCCGTTGGAATCTCTTCTCGTATGTTGACCTGTGGGCCTGGCTGGACAATCCCTTCGGCACAAAGGATCCGCCGGAGGAAGGAGAATTATTTCAGCCGGACTTGGACAGCATTTTCGCAAATTACTAAGGGGTGGGGTGGTTTTGATGTTTGCCGTATTCTTATGTTCGCTTTAGAGGGCGAGGTCCAAGTTTTTTACCGATCCTAAATTTATTTTGGACAGCAATGCTCCATAATAAACCTCCCTGAGCAGCTGTCTCATATGGTCTCAAATAGTCTGGAAAAACTCGAATCTAATCCAAGATAAGGCCACAATAAGCATACATGTAGGCTTCAGATTAGGATACTTTCTTAAAAACTTCTATCACAAAAGCGTGCATGTGTCTATGG
>CAZWRV010000076.1:0-31796 GCA_964636325.1 uncultured Victivallaceae bacterium
TCGCCCTCCATCGAGTTTCTGAACGACAGAACTGCGAATCTCGCAGATGGCCACTCTCTCCAGCCTGTCCAGCGGACTCTCTATGAACCTGACCATCCAATCCATATATGTCCGCTCGGTCTTGTATGAGTAATGCCTGACGCGAAGACTCTCCACCATTTTTTTGAACGCCTCGTCCCATGGAAGCGCCTTCACTTCCTCGCCTGTCCCAAGATCCGCAGGCTTTTTCGGCCGGATATCAAGATTGAGGAAGTTGACGACGAAGAGCCGCACGGCGTTCTCCGCCTGCCTTATCTGCCAGTCCTTGCATCTGGGATCCTTGCGCAGCGAATTCAAAAATGCCGGAAGCGAGTCCTGGTCTATCGCCTCCACATTGTAGCTGCGCCTTTTTTGGATTGTTTTTTGAATTTTACTGATTATTGTATTCTCAGGGTTGATATCTCAGCTTTCCCCGGCAGATAGATCGGCTGGTAGCAACTCAATACAGGGAGAATTGATGTATCACCTTTATCAGGCTCCAGATTTTGTAGTATTCATATTCAAGGTCATTGGGGCATTGACATTTTTGATGGTTATAAGGATATTGTGTGAATTTATGATTGTCCTTTTCTGTATCGGTGGAAAGATTTCAGATTTGCACAAAGAAACAAACGTATAAAAGAAGAGGAAATTTATGAATCGACAACTTACGGCGATAATCGAAAAGGAAGGATCTGGTTTTGTTTCCCTTTGTCCTGAATTGGATATTGCCAGCCAAGGCGATACAATCCAAGAAGCAAAGGCTAATCTCAAAGAGGCTCTGGATTTATTTTTCGAGTGCGCCTCTCCAGAGGAAATCAAGCAACGCCTGCATGATGAAATATTCATTACCAATGTAGAGGTTGCAGTTGGGTAGACTCGGAACTTTTTCGGGTGCTGATTTATGTCGTATCCTGTCGAGACACGGCTTTATCCAAGTCAGACAAAGAGGGAGCCATATCCTGATGCAGAAAAAAATGCAGAATGGGACAATTACCGTTCCTGTTCCAAGTCATAAGGGAATCCGAATTGGAACACTTCTTTCCATCATCCGGCAATCTGGAATTCCTCGATCTGAATTTGAAACTTGAAATATTTTCCTAACAATACAAATTCTGCCGATGCCGAGGACGGCGCGGCAGATTTGCACCGTTGAACTAAGCGCATTCGCGCAGCCTTCGGGGCCGCTCCTGTGCATACGGGTGCGGCCCTTGCATTTTCCCCGTTGAGGCCAAGCTTCCTGGAGCGCCCGGCGCGGTGGTCGCGCCGGGCCCAACCAGGAGGCATTGTATGATGACGCCGTTGAGACGGAAGATGATGGAGGACATGCGGCTGCGGGACTTCGCGGCGAGGACGCAGGAGTCGTATCTGGGGGCTGTCAGGGGGCTGGCGGCGCACTACATGCGGTCGCCCGACCTGATCTCGGAGGAGGAGGTGCGGAGCTACTTCCTGCACCTTGTCAACGTGCGCAAGCTGTCGCGCTCATCGATCCGCATACACCTTGCCGGTGTCCGCTTCCTATTCGAGACGACGCTGGGGCGGAAGTGGGGAGTAACTATTCCTTTCTCTCCGTCGTGGGCACGACTTCGAGAAAGGAATAGCATGAGCAGCCTCTGATGGCAAAGCCCAGTTCTCTGAACCACGCCCATAGGACGTGGTTTTTATACCGCAATGAAATAAAAATATGGCTCTTTCTGAAAAACAGTGGGTAACTTGACTTGCCCGGCTCTGGGGGTATGTTTATTTACACTCAAAACAGGGGGGCACTGATGGCTTTTTAAGTCTTCTTTGTCCCTCAATGTCCCCCTTGGCCTCAAGCAAGAATGAGGCTAAAACCGGCCTATCCACTAAAAGTCAGAAAGAGGCAAAAATATCAATAATATGCTTGAACATATACCAGCAGGCCGGGGCAGTTTTCTATCAAACAAAGGATGCCTAATTTGGATTCTGGCCGGGATACTTCTTGGCGGATGGTGTTATTTCATGATGAAATACTGTTTCAATTGGCACAAAGGTAGTATTGACAAATCAAAAGATGCAAGAGAAGAAATATTAAAGTGAGAACTACACGGCCGCACCTGACGCAAAGCGCAGGTAGGCCTTGTCGTTGGGCATCCCAGGAGATTACATCGGCGAACATTACTGAATCAGTCCGTTTCTGGCGCATCCGGCGGAGTCCCAGCCGTTGTGTACTGCGGCGATTAGCGTGCATGTGAGGGAGGTGTCGCCGAGGAGGATTCCGCCGGCGGCCTTTCCGTCCTTGAACATGACGGCCTTGTAGACGTTGTTCCGCCTGTCGTCGGTTCCGACCTTTTCCAGCCCTTCCTTGCATCCGATTTCGCCGATGGAGAAGAGCTTGGTGCCGAATGCGTTGAGGACGACGCCGGATGTTCTTGGCTGGTATTCGGCTAAGTCGCCCGCGATGTTGGCGCCGGCGATCCTGCCCTGCTCCTGTGCGGTCTCCCAGACGCCGTTGATCTTGGAGTTGAACTCGGAGCAGTCGCCTGCGGCGAAGACGTCCGGCGCGGAGCTCCGCATCTGCGCGTCGACCAGTATCCCTCTGTTGGTGCCGATTCCCGCGGACTTTGCGATCGCGGAGTTGCTTACGATTCCTGCGGAGATTATCACGATGTCGCAGGGGATCTCGTGCCCGTCCATCAAGGTGATTCCGCGGACGCGGTCGCCGCCGTCTATCGAGCAGATCCGCGAGCCGAGCCGTATCTCGGCGCCGGCCCTTACTATCAGCTCGCCGAGCATGCGCGAGGATTCCGCGTCGCTGTGGGTCGGCAGTATGGCCGGGCATGCCTCGACGATAAGAATCGAATGTCCCATGCCCGCAAGGCAGCTTGCGGTCTCGAGGCCGAGAAGTCCTCCTCCCATCACTACGATCTTCTTCCTGGCGTCCAGGATGCTTTTAAGTCCGTCGAAGTCGGCCTTCTCCCTCAGCGTGACCACCCCGGGAAGATGGATTCCTGGCATTTTGGGAGTCCAGCAGGACGCGCCGGTAGCCAGGACGAGGCTGTCGTATGCCACCTTCTCGCCGCCGTCCAGTTCCACGGTTCTGCCTGCCGTGTCAAGGGCAAGGGCGGTCCGCTTTGTGTGGACGCTTATCTTTCTGTTCTTGTAGAAGGGGTCGGGGTGGATGAAATATTCCCTGGGCTTGATTTGTTCGCGCATCGCCCTTATGAGTATCGGCCGGTAGTACGGAAATGAATCCTCCCTGGTGTAAATATCAATTTGGGCGAGGTTGTTCCTTTTCTGCAGGGCCTCCGCAGCGGAGACCGCGGCCGCGCCGGAGCCGATGATCACTGCCTTCATCGGCCTGTCGTTCCGGCAGGTCACGTTTTCGGGCACTGCGGGCATGAACGCCTCGCGTCCGGCCTTGCATACCGGGCAGATGTCCGGAGGCAGGATGCCTTCGAATATCCAGCCGCACACCGTGCATTTCCAAAACGACTTCTTTTCTTCGCCCATGAATCCAATCTTGAATCAGCCACAAAAGGCCCAGAGCAGCTTACGCGTAAATATTCAGTGAACTACGCCCTTTCACTGAATATTTACCATTCCGGCCTGAATCATTCATAATCGGAGACAGTCTATAAATGATTCAGGGCGGGAAACTGCTGGAAACATACAGTCAAAAGATGTTATGCGCAATCAAATGTCTGGACAAGATACGCTTCCGCGGTGCGCTGATGAGGCATTACAGGCGCACGGTGTCTCCCGGACGGTTCAAAAAACTGCCCTTGCAAACTCTTATCGGTTAAGATTTCCGGCGCGGGACAATGAAAAGCCGCATGAGAATTTACCGGCTCTTTTCACCTCCTTATGCGGGCGCATGAGAAATCTGGAATTACATGAGGTTCATGGGATCGACATCGACGTAGGCGTCAAGGTCCTTAGGCCTTTTTTCATGGAGGACGGTCTCGCGCAGGCGCGCCCTCAGGGCTTTGAGAGGGCTGCCGCGGAAGAGTATCATGTATCGGTATTTCCCCTTGATGCGCTCGATCGGGGAGGGTAGGGGGCCGGTGGTGATTATGCCGGGTTCCAGCGCGGGCTTCATCTTTTCGAGGAGGGAATCGGCATATTTCACGATTTCCTCCTGGTCCGGGCCGCGGAAGTGGACTGCGATCATATGGCCGCAGGGAGGATACGTGTAGTTTTTCCTCATCTCCATCTCGCCCCTGCAGAACTCCTCGTAGCCGTGGCTTATGGCGAGCTGGATGGCGGGATGCCTTGGCGAGAATGTCTGGACGTAGACTTCGCCCTCGATGTCGCCCCTGCCGGCGCGGCCGGCGACCTGCGTGAGGAGCTGGAAGGTGCGTTCCGCCGCCCTGAAGTCGGCCAAGTGGAGGCTGGTGTCGGCGTTGACGATGCCGACGAGCGTGACCTTCGGGAAGTGAAGGCCTTTCGCGATCATCTGCGTCCCGACGAGGATGTCGGTCTTGCCCGAGCGGAAGTCGAAGAGGGCCTTCTCATACATCTGGCGCCTGCCGCCCATGGAGTCGGAGTCCATGCGCTGGATGGCTGCGGTCGGGAACAGCTTTGAAAGGATAGCCTCCAGCTTCTCTGTCCCGACCCCGCTGTAGCGGATGTCCTCCGCGCCGCATTCGGGGCATTTCCTGTATGACGGCATCACTGCGCCGCAGAGGTGGCATGAGAGGCATTCCCTCTTCCGGTGGTAGATGTATGAGACGTCGCACTCGGAGCATTTGGCGACGAATCCGCAGTGCGGGCAGGCCATCTGGGTGGCGAAGCCGCGCCTGTTGAGGAAGATGATTGTCTGCTCCTTTTTGCGGAGGCGGTCGCGGATCGCGTCGAGCAGCTCGTTGGAGAAGATGATTCCTCGGGCCTCCTTGAGCATCTCGGTCTTCATGTCCACGACGAGCATCTTCGGGAGGAGGCAGTTGTCGACGCGCCGCGTGAGTTTTGCGAGGACGTATTTGCCGGTCATCGCATTGTTGTATGATTCCAGCGACGGCGTCGCGGAGCCGAGGATGACCACCGCCTTCTCCATCACGCCCCTCATGACGGAGACGTCCCGGGCATGATAGCGTGGCGCCTCGTCCTGCTTGTATGAGTTTTCGTGCTCCTCGTCGACGACGATCAGGCCGAGATTGCGGAAGGGGGCGAAGAGCGCGGATCTCGCGCCGACTGCGATCCTGACTTCGCCGTGGAATATTTTCATCCATTCGTCGAAGCGCTCGCCGTCGGTGAGGCCGCTGTGGAGCACGCTAACCCTCCTTCCGAACCTCGCGATGAAACGCTCCGTCGTCTGAGGCGTAAGCGAGATTTCCGGAACCAGAACGATGGCGTCCTTGCCGTCGTTGAGCGCCGCCTCTATCGCCCGCATGTAGACCTCGGTCTTGCCGCTTCCGGTTATGCCGTGCAGGAGGACGGTTCGGTTCGTCCGGGATGCGTCCTTTGACAGCGCGGCTATCTTTTCGAGGGCCGACTTCTGCTCGTCAGTCAGCTCGTAGACCGGCGCGGGCATGAACTGAACCTTTTCGCTGAACTCCGTTCGGGCAGTCTTGCGCCTTTCCTCCTTGACCGTGCCCGCCTTGACGAGGGCCTTCAGCTGCGCCGCGCCGGCGCCGGACTCCTTGACTACGCTGTCGTAAGAGGCGCCGGGATGCTGCAGGAGGTACTTGAGGACTTCGATCTTTTTCTTGGCCCGCTTCGCATTTTCAAAAATGATCTTCTGTGCCTCGATGACGTTGTCGACATGGTAGTGGCGCACGGTCTTGTGGCCGATCTTGCCGCTACGGACCGCCAGCGGGAGGAGGGCCTTGGTCGCCTGCTCCTGCGCGCAGCAGTAGTATTCCGCCATCCACTTTCCGAGTTCGAGAAGCTTGTCGGGTATCCTCGGATGCTTCCCGCATACGTCCTCGATGCTCTTGAGCTTGTCCGCCGGATAGTCAGATTCGTCCTTCAGCCCCACTACATAGCCCCTGCGCCTGCTGTGGCCGAACGGGACGTAGACCATCACGCCTGGCGCCACCGACGCGAGCAGGGAGTCAGGCACTAGATAGTCGAACGGCCTGTCCAACGAAAGATTGACAATTACCTTCGCGATGCGCATTGGAATCGGTTGTCGGTCTTCTGTTATTAGTTATCAGTTATTCGAGCTGTGTTCCCAGTTCCCCTGCGATGCTCCATCCTCTCAAAATCGCGAAATATAAGTCCGCATCCGCAAAATGAAACCGCCCTGCCAGGTTTGCAATCCGTCGCACTCAGGTTAGATTCAATGCATTGGATAATAATGCCATGCGAGGTGCGGCGGATCGATGAGAGGAATAAAGGGGTAAACATCGTGAACGCTGAAGAGTTCTGGAGGTTTATCGAGCTCAGCCCCGGCGGCCCGGGCAGGGGTGTCTGCCAGCAAAAAAATCCAGGCCATAAGCCTCCCGGAAACTCAGTCCATCCTTCCCCCCTTCCGTCCCGGGCCAAAAAAACGCCGGTAAAATCCCGGAAGAACTGAAAATCCTATGATTTTTCAAAGTGGCTCCTATGACCAACCAGGAAATAATCGGGAAGATATACAGGCTGCAGCTGCTGCTGAAAGGGAAGAACGCGCCGATTGCAAACGCCCTCGAAAAGGCGACAATCCCTCTGCTGGAGCACGAGGGAGCGCTGTATTCGGCGTCAAGGGAAGACCTCCTGAAAATCAAAGGGGTTGGCGAAGCGACGGTGGATCTCATCCTGCAAATCATTCAGGGCAGGCACGTCTATGAGGTGGCGGCGTCGGTTCCGAAGCCGAAGAAAAAGCCCAAATGGGCGTGATAAGGACGACTGGGGAACCGCTGTAAAAGGAAGTTAGCGAGGAAGGTCACGATTGAGATAATCGAGTTTTAGGAGGGATATTATGGACGTCAAGCCGATTGAAAATCAGGGACGTGGGCCGCTTGTCGGGGCGGGCTCCGTCGCCATAATCTGTTTTACGCTTCTGGTGATCTTCGGAGTCTCGGTCGCCGTGTACCTCTGGAAAAGTTCCAAACCACTCATGCAGGTCAACTTGGTCACCGAACTCTTCGACAACACGGAGTTCGTGCAGAAGCTGTCAAACCTGGAGCTGGCGTCCAGAACCACGACCGAAACCGTCGAGGAGTCCGAGCAGACGATAGTCCGCATCCCAATGTGGGGCACGGAAAAGTCCGAGGCCAACTACAGCATCTCGTTCATGGCGAAATACGTCTACCACGTCTCCGCCGACAGGAGCAAGTGGGGCTTCAAGCTCGAGGACGGCGTCGCATATGTCTCCGCTCCCGCCCTCGAAGCGGGCGAGCCTTCGGTCTTCACGGAAAGCATCAAGGCCGAATACAAGGGCGGGATGCTCGTCTTCAAGGAGAAGGACAAGCTCGAGCAGATGAAGAAGAACATCAGCTCCTATGCCCGCGGCAAGGCTTCTAAAAAGACAAGCAAGGACATGGTCCGCGAGACAGCCAGGGCAAGCCTGGAGAAGTTCATCGCCGACTGGTTCCTGAAGAACAATCCCCGGGTTAAGGCGATCAAGGTGACTTTCGCCGACGACGGCACCGAGGAGAATGCGTCGCCGCACGGGCTTTAGCCCATTATGTCGCGAGCATGGCAAATGTTTTCCCGATGTTATGTGTTCGAAATTCCGAAAGACAAGTTTGAACGCTCGGTGGAATCAACAGGTGCGGTGGATTCGACCCGTTTTGACATTTGGGATTTGCAGCTTACATTACAGTTAAATCGGGTATACATGTTATGAGCATCCTTAGGTCAGTCCTCTGCGTTCTTCTGCCCCCTCTTGCCGTCCTGGACAAGGGTGTAATGGCATTCGTATCAGTCTGCATCCTCACGCTCCTAGGATGGATCCCAGGTATCATCGGCGCGATACTGTTCTGCTACGGCATGACTTTCTGGAGGGCTTTTTTCTGCGTTGTTTGCCCGCCGCTGGCTGTGTACGACTGCGGAGGAGGGGCAATAATCGTCACGCTCGTCCTGACACTCTTCGCATGGGTTCCCGGAATAGTCGCGTCGGTGATATTTGTCCTTATGAGATCCGCGAAGGAAAAGCCTGGCTAAATCGTAAGCTGGAGGAGGATCATGGATGTTGGTGCCGCAATTGTGTTTTCTGTCCTGATTTTCTCTGTAGGAATTGTTGCCGCCGTTGTCCTAATCGCCAAATATGCATGGACGAAGCCTGCGGAGACCGTCACATTGTCCATAAAGGACGTGGCCTCGGAAACAGTAAGGACTGCGGGCAATGTCTCCATTAAGTTCAGCGAAGATCTCAGGTCGGTGGCCGAAAAATGCGTCAGCGCCGGCGAAGGTGTCGTCAACAACTTCATCGCTTTGTTCCGCACGCCCGAGGAGCTCAATGCCCAGATCCATGCCGGTGCGATAAGTTTCGAACCCAAGCTCGTCGTGATGGAGGCGAGAGTCTTCATCCAGGCTGAATACAAAGGACGCTTTGACAGATGGATGCCCCAGAAGCTTGACATGAGAGATCCGATCCACACCCACATGTTCTATCCTGTAAGAATACAGTTTTTCGTCCGCCTGAGGGACGTCAAGTTCAAGCCGTTCTCAAACGCCATGCCGGGCAAGCTGATCCTTTCGGTGCCGGACATCGAGCTTGAAATTTTCGAGACAGGCCTTACAGACGCGAAGATAACCAAGGACATTGACTGCTCGTATCACCTTGACGCGCAGCAGGCACAGAAGATCAAGGAGAAGTGCTGGAAGGCAATATGCAAGGAAATCCCTGACAGCGCGGACGTGGATCAGCTGAAGTCAGTTGCCCGCAGGGCCGCGCTGCCGATGATAGATTCCCTGCTGGTCAGAAACAGGATTGTGCAGCCTCTTGAAATACTCCTGGTGGACAAGGCCGGCGACGTAGTTGAAGACTTGTCCCATAACTTGGAGTTGAACAAGAAGACGAAGCCGTTCAGTCTCGGCGACGAAGACATCAAAAGGGTGAAGGAATAACAAGAAGAAGGGGATGTAGGCCATGAGCATCTTTCTTGCAATATGCCTGGGCATCTGCCTGTCGGCGGCGTGCGGTTTCAGGGTCTTTGTTCCCTTCCTGGTCGCGGGGGTGGCCGTGAAGTGCGGCTTCCTCGACCTGAAGGCGGGCTGGAGCTGGATAGGCTCCTGGCCTGCGATCGTCGCGTTTTCGACCGCAACAATAGTTGAAATCATCGCCTTCAAGTTTCCCGTGGTGGACAACGCGCTCGATTCGATCGCGACGCCCTCCGCGGCGGTAGCGGGAACTCTGATGACAGTCGCGATTATGCCTGCGGATGTCTCGACCCTCTACACCTGGGCTATCGGAATAATCGGCGGAGGCGGCGCCGCGACGTCGGTCCAGCTTACCACCGTAGGCGCACGGGCCTTGTCGACATTGAGCACCGGCGGAATAGCAAATCCGATTCTGTCGCTCCTCGAGGACGTCGGCGCCTTCATCGTTTCCGTACTGGCCATATGCATTCCGGCGATAATCTTCGCCTTCCTCGTGATCGCTGTGATATGCGCCTCATTATTTATCTCCAGAAATAAGGGCAAGGCAGCGTAGGATATCCAATATCCAAAAGGAATTTCCAAAGGAAAAAGTGATGAGGTGAAATGCCGGCCCTTTGAACAGTCGCAAGTTCAGATTTCCGGCGTCGGCCATTGAATAGGCTCAACGTATTTTTTGCCTTTTCCAGCCATTCCACTTGAACGGGGAGGAAATCTGAAACCATGACCACAATATCGAGGAAGATGCAGCGGGACATAATGGCCATTTTCGCGAAGAAGGCCGACATCGCCACGCTCGCGCAGCTTGTCGGCGCGGAATACAATCCGGAAGAATGAAAAGAATAAAGGATGAGCGGATGCTCGGATAAAATGGATTGGTTTGCCATCAAATTGCTTTTTTCTAAAAGAAAAGAGCAGAGTTCATCGTCAGCCAGAACATCCCTGTATAACTTTGACAATAAATATGATCAGGCCGATGGAAATGATAATGCAGCCGCAGTAGCCTCCGCTTTCATCTTCCTTTTTCGCCTCTGGTGGCGGGGCGGGCGGCTTCGGTCGAGGGGCTGGGATTTTAACCTTGGGGATATCGTAGATGGGCGGCGGTTTTACCGGCGGTTTAGGAGTGTCAGGCCTGCGGAATGAGATTTTTCTTTCCGGCCTTGGCACCGGCTTAGGCTTGTCTTTTTCACATGATGCTTTGCATCCCGATGCGGTTTTCCTGTCGTAGTGGGTGCAGTATGTGAAGAAGGAATTTTCATTGCAGGTGTCGCAGTATTCGGGTTTTTCGACGGTGGTGGTTCCGCAGTTCGCGCAACGCCAGACGAATTCCTCGCAGGGGGTTGAGCCGGCGTGGCTGCTCCCGGCGGAACTGGGCAGATGAGATTTTCCTCCCCCTGCGCCCGACCCGGCGGCTGTAGTGCTGCCGGCGTCTGCGCCGAAATATTTGTCAAGCAGTTCCTTCTGGGACGGGATTTTTGTCATGGTCCTGCAGTTGGAGCAGGTGTCTTCTGAATCTGCCCAGAAGCCCCTTTTCCGGCAGAACCATCCCTTTTCCCCGCCGCATTCGGGGCATTTCAGGCTGCGCCGCAGTCCCTCTTTGCCGCAGACAGTGCACTTCGATATGATGCTTCCACATGCGCCTTCAGGCTTCACTGCTCATTCTTCAGTCGAAGAGTTTACCCTGTTCAGCCGGATTTTTCCCGTCGGTTTTGGCAGATGCCGCCAGCCGGGCTGAGTTCTGCGGCAATGGTGTGTTTTCCTGGGGAGGAGTCTGCGGCAGTGGCTGCTTGAGGGATGCGGGATTGTAACGGAAGATGTGGACTTCCGGGATTTCGTCGGGAATCCATTTCGCGATTGCGACGGTGTGTTCGTCGCCTTTCCGGCATGACATCGTATTGAGCGTCAGGATGCGGTCCATGTATTGCTTGTGGTAGCAGTAGCCGTCCTCGTCGTAGTGGTCGTGGCCGCGGATCATCCTTGTCACGGGGTGTTCGTCGAGGAGCTTTTCCATTTCGCTCCTGAATCGTTTGAAGTCGTTGTAGCCGAACTGGCAGCCGAGGGAGGTTCGGTTGGGGATTTTCATCGGGCTTTTGCTGATGCGGAGCCAGCTGAAGTCCTTGAGGCACAATGGCGTGCACAAGTCCTTGAGTATCTTGGGGGTTGGCCCGTGCTTGCCGTCCCATATGTCGGTGTGGGGGAATCCGCCGTGGACGGCGACCAGGCCGTCCGGGAAGAACACGGCTCTGTCGCACAGTTCGACGAGGGTTATGAACTCCAGGGCGAACTTCTTCAGGTCTTCCTTCTGCCAGTTCTTGTAGTGTTCCAGATTCAGGGTCTTTGCGAATTCGCAGGGCTGGGTCTTGGACTGGAAGGCGCCTGTTTCCTTGTCCGCAAAGAGGCTTTCGTCATGATTTCCGGCCAGCATGCAGAACGATCCGGGCGATTCTGCGGCGAGCTTCAGGAAATGGACGACGGTCTCGACTGACTGTTCGCCTCTGTCGACGAGATCCCCGAGCAGGATGAAGCGTGCCGCTTTACCGGCCTTCCTGCTGAGTTCGCCGGCCTGCTGCAGGGCGATGAGGAGGGCCGGCAGATCGCCGTGGACATCTCCGATGAACCAGTAGTCGGACTGTTCCGTGTCCTCGATCTCCTTGACATTGCTGATGTTGCCCCCGTAGCTTTTCGCTCCGAAGTCGCTGAGGATTTTAGCGCCGTTGAACAGGGTTCTTCCTTTGAGTTTCCACAGGCATGATGAGACGTCCGCCAGCGGGGGCAGGATGTCGTAGCTCCTGAGCTGTTCGTTCAAAGAGGTGTAGCATTCCTCCGGAAGCTCCGCGCGGACTGCCGGGCGATGCTCCTTTTCCTCCTCGGCCTTCTGTTCGGGCCGAGGGGGCGCCGGCTGGGGTTGGGCGTCGCCGACTTTTGCATCTGCCGCCTGCGGTTCCTGGGACGGCGGATGGGGGGGCTGTATCTTTTCCGTCTCGCCGTCGGGCACCTGCGGCTGTGTTTCCGGAGAGGACGGCGGCGGCGTTGGGGGGGGCGGGACGTCGGCCTTCCCCTTGGCGGGCTCCTGCTGGCGGGCGGCGGGCGGCTCGTCGTGGGGCGGCGGTGGAACCCCTGCCTTTTCCTCCGCCGCCTTGGGGGTCTGATCGGGCTGGGGCTCCGGGTGTGGAGTCATGGCCTTGGCGGAGTTTTGATTTCCAAGGGGCTCATGTCTCATTGGCGCGGCTTCTGGCTGCCTTTTTTCCTGGTGATCCGTCCTTTTCAGGACGTGCGGCTGGGGGGGCGGAGGATTTTTCATCTTTTCGGATCCGTTCCTTGTCTTGGTGAAAAAGATCAATGTGCCGGCCTGGAAGAGGATGCAGAGGATCAGGAGCACGAGGACGACGTGGATGTAGCGTCTCATCTCGGCGATGGAGAGCTTCATCGCGTCGAGGTTTTCCTGTATGGTGTATTTCTTCTGCGGGGGGTCGGCGGCGACGGCCTTTGAATATCCGCCGCCCTGGGCGGCTGCGAGGGCGGAGCTGCCAGTGTTGTCGGCATGGAGCTGGTGTGCGAGGACCGCGGGCAGAAAAAGAAGACAAAGCAGGTTGGAATACATGTTTATTGCCGCTTATTTTGTTATTATGGCCACTGTTATTTTCAATTTTTCTTTTCCGATACTGATTATCCCTCCGTTCCCAAGTTTGACGGCGGCCGAGGCTGAGATGTCGGCGCCGTCGTAGAAGGTGGGGTTTTTTGCGTCCTTGAAGTGCTTGACGCCCCACCCGTCGAAGCCGTGGCCGGTTTTCCTTGAGCAGCGGATGAGCGAGAACTGTGTTTCGGCCGCGAACTTGGCGTCGTCCGGATTTAAGGCGCGCAGCGAGCGCTGGCCCAGGTCCGTGTCGAGGTTTATCTTGAGCTCCTTTCCGGTATCAGGGGAGGAGAGCGAGAGGGCGCCGTATTCGAAATGGTCGCAGGTCTTGCATGGAGGCGGCTCCTCGTTCTGCGTCCCGCACTGCGGGCATTTCCATGACATCGCTGGTCTCCTTGTGAAAGTTACGTGAAGCTTACGGTCAGCGGGAGCTTCTTGATGCCTTTCGCTTCGCGGCCGACGGCGATTTCGTCGCCGTTCTCGAGCTTCGTCTTGGATATGATGGCCTTGCCGTTAAGCAGTGTCTCGTTTGTCGCTTCCGGATTGGGCCTGATTGACCATGCGCCTGAGCCGTCCTTGTCCAGGACGAACTGGACTTCGCTCAGGAATCTTGAGTCGTCCCCCAGCTTGGAGCAGATCCTCCTTCCGACCTCGCCGGCGATGTTGAAGCGCAGGAACTCCCCGCTTTCTCCGGTAAGCGTCAAGCTGCCGGCCTTAGCCGGGGCGGAGGCGTGCGACGAGATCGGCATCGGCCTGGTTGGCGCACGGGTCGGCGGAGGCGGAGGAGGCGCAGTGGTGCGTCCCGGAACCCATTCCTTGCGGCCGTTCAAGATGTCCAGGATGTCCTTTGCGGAAGGGCGGTTGGCCGGCTTGGGGTCGAGCGCCGCCGAAAGGCATGCCACCAGCGACTCCGGGACTTTTCCTGGCAAAGGGCCTGCGAGGGTCATTCGCGGAGGCCTCTTCCCGGCCAAGACCGTCCTTTTGTATTCCTCGTGGTCCATGCGGTATGGGTGGCCTTCGTTTGTAAGAAGTTCCAAGAGTATGATGCCGCAGGTGAAGATGTCCGACTCCCTCACCGGCTTGGATTTGTCAGTGAGATGTTCCGGGGACATGTAGCTGTGCGTGCCGACATAGCCTATCTTGCCGTGCCAGGGCGGATTCTTGTCCGCCAGGATGGAGAAGTCCATGTCGATGAGCTTGGCCTGGTATTTCGCGGCGATAGTCCTGTCCTCGTAGAGCAGGATGTTCGCGGGCTTGAGGTCGCAGTGGACGATGGACGCTTCGTGTATGGCCTTTATGCTTGCCATGAACTGCTTGGCCATGAGAATCCTCTGTTCCCAGGAGACGGACGATGATCTTGCGGCGATTCTGCTCAGGCATTTCTCCAGATCCTGGGCCTGGTCCACGAATTCGAAGACTTGGAAGAGGCATCTGCATCCGGCGTCGGCCTCGAAGACGTCGATGATCTCGTAGCAGAACTGCTTGGCGGAGTTGTTCTGAATCCTCTGCTTCAGCTCCTTGACGTGGCCGACATATCCTTTGTACCAGTCCACGGTGACCGTGGGGGACTTATACTGCTTGAAGAAAACCTTGCGGCCTGTCCTGTCGGTGGCGGCATAAGATATCGCCATGCCTCCCTTGTTCAGCACGGACGTGATCGTATAGCCGTTGACCTTGTCGGAGGGCTTGAGGTTTTTCGGCATTTCAACGGCCTCCCATCTCCCCCGAGCCTGCCACCCAGGAGGCTTGGTTGAAGAGCCCGTGGGTGCTGTCGGGGGCCGCCCCGCCCTGAAGGGTCGCGGCGGAGACGGACTTGCCGATGAACTCCAGCGCCTGCCTGAAGTTGAGCGAGCGCAGGCCGTCGTTCGTCCCGGAGGCCACCTCGTATTCGCACTTGTCCACGGCGGAGAGCTCGGAATATATCTTCGATTCGGGGGCGACCATGTGCAGCATGACCTTGGTGGTCATTTCAGAGCGCCTCCGTCTGTGCCGACGCGCTTATGCTTTTGGCAAGCATCGTGAGCGTCTCCTTGAAGTTGTCCTGGTTGGAGGTGAACGCCTTGAGCCCCTCCTGCGGGCCGGAGGGGCAGGGATATGCCTCCCATTCGGCCTTGTCTATCGCCGAAAGCGCCCCGTAGCAGTCCATCCCGTCCGGAGCGAAGATGCTCAATATTATGCGGTTGTTGGTGCATTCCGTCCTGATGTCGTCCACGGTGCCGCCGCGGGCCTCGGGGATCGACATCTCGGGATGGAAGGTCGCGTCGGTGAATACGACGACCACCCTGGTGGCGTCGCTTCTGTAGCGCCATTTCCCAGGCTCCTCCTGGGCGCCCTTGGCGGTGCTGCCCCGCCTGATGACCTTGTAGAGCGCGTCGAGGAGGGATTCCGGCTCGTCGCCGCCGCCTTCGGCGCTCAGCCTGTTGAGGTTGGCCTTGAGTTCCGCCACGTCGCGCGTGAAGGGGGGTTCGGCGAACCAGGACGGATCGGCCTTGTGATCGCGGTATCCGACCACGCTGGCCCTCCAGTCTTTTACAGGGGCGGTATTGTTCGCGTCCTTGCCGCTGAGGCTGTCTATGAAAGTGGAGATGTTCTGCTTCAGGGCGTCGATGCACGGCTGCATGCTGCCGCTGACATCTATCAGGAACACGATGTCGGCGACTCCCTTTACCTTCTCCTGGGACTGGGGCATGATACCTCCTTTTTCAAGGTCTTTGCATTGGTCGTCCACGCTTCTACCGTCCGATGTGAAGCTGGTTTTTTATAATACTGCCCGGAGATGAAGTTTCAAGTAAACCTGGGGCGTTCCGCGGGTAATTTCAGACCTGCAATTCCCTTTTCCGGCATTTGGCCGCGTGAGTCTGATATTCAATATGCCCCGAACTCCCGCCACGCGTCGATCAGGGCGGTTGCGCACTCGATGCTCTTGACGCATTGCTCCCTTGTCTTGCCGTCGCCGACGGCGCCGCCGGAAGTCCTGAGGGTGAATCCACCGCCCGGCGCGCCTTCCTCGATCGCCCTTTTCACTAGGCCGCGCACGTCTCGCGCCTTGAACGAGTCGAGTGCGAACGCCTGGGACGGGATGTTGCCGGAGAGGAGCATCCTCCCGCCCACCAGCTTCTTGGCTTCCGCCAGGACATTGTCCCCGTAGGGGCTCGGCTCCAGCGGCTCCACCGAATCTATGCCCATGTCCGCGAAGAGTTCGAGGAAGTCTCCGCTGTTGCCGTGGCAGTGGGCCCTGTGCCTCCCTCCGGCGAGGTGGACCGCGTCGTTTACCCTCTTGTCGTAGGGGAAGACGAGCCTGTTGAAAAGCTCCTTGCCGAACCAGGGGGGCGTGAGCATTTCGAGCGCGTACGTCATAAATATCGGCGGGTCAGGAAGTTCCATCCCTTTCAGCTGCAGCATCGAGTCGCATATCTGCGCCGTACAGTTTTCGAGGAATCCCTCAGTTGTCTTCTTCTCGGAGAGCAGCCATACGTAGACCTCGTCCATGTTGCTGTTCCTTACGAGGGAACCGAGCGGGTGGAAGAGGCCGGTGCAGGGCAGGCCGCGCCTTCCGACCCTCTCGCAGCCGAGCCTGTACTGTTCGGCGTCGAACCGCCTCCTCGACCTCGGAGCCTCGGCGAGCCGTTTGAAGTCCTCCGGTGTTTCGAGGTATCTTTTCTCCCAGTGGTAGTCGTTGGGATCCATCTCGCCGTAGAAATGCCTGGTCAGCGCGGTGAATTCGCCAGCCGGCGTAGAGTGCGTCCTTTTGATGAGCTTGCAGCTTCCGGGGATGTCTTCGACCGTCTCCTCCCGGTATTCGGAATCGAGCCCCAGGAATCCCCAGCTGAAGCCGGGCACGCCGATGAAGTTGTCCGCCTCCTTTTCCTGGAACTCGATGATCTTGTCTGCGCCGGGAAATGCCCTCATCGGAGGGTAGAGTTCGATTTCAATCGGAACCCTGTCAGGCTCCTTGAAGCTCCACGCTGTAAGCAAACGTGTCTTTGAATCCATGGGCCTGCCTCTCATTTCCTTAGTTCGCCGTCGACTTTCTCGAACGCCTTGGCGAGCGCGTCGGCCTCGCGTCCGCCCCAGCTTTCGCTCATGTTTAGGTTGAACTGGCAGGCGATGCTTTTCATCAGGTTAACGCATGGGAACTGCCTTGACGTGTCGCCCTTGTATGACGGGGACGTCCATGGAAGTCCGCTGTCGTTTCCGAACACACGCCGCTTCCTGAACCATTCCATCATGTGCGGGACGGCCGCCCTGTAGTCGGGGTTCAGCGGAACGCCCTCGGCCTGCAGCGCCTTGCAGTATTCCTCCTTGGAGCATCTGATCGACTCCGCGGCGACTTCGAGCCGCCACCACCAGTATGAGTGCTCTGCGCCTTCGGGGAGGGCGGGGATCCGTATTGTTTTGAGCTTCTGCAACCGCGGACGCAGCATGTCCGCGAATGCCCTCCTCCTAGCCACGATGCCGGGAAGCTTCTTGAGCTGCGCGATCCCGACCGCGCATGATATCTCGTCGAGGTTGTGGTTGAGGGCGGCTACGCAGTTAGTGCTGTTCTCGAGCCCGAACGGCTTGCCGCGGTCCGCGTAGCGCAGCATCTTCCAGTAGAGGTCCTTGTCCTTGGTGAAGACAATGCCGCCCTGGCCGCCGCTGCAGTGGTGCTTCCCGAACATTGTCGAAAAGGCCGAGATTGTCCCGAAGGAGCCGACTAGCCGCCCCGCGATTTTCGCGCCGTGCGCCTGCGAGCAGTCCTCTATTACCGGCAGCCTGCGCCTGGCGGCCATGTCCATGATCGCCGGCATGTCGCACGGCTCGCCTCCGATGTGCGCGATCAGGATTGCGCTTGTCAGCGGCGTTATCTGCGCCTCGATCTCTCGTGCGCCGGAGTTGTAGCATCCCGGGGCGGCGTCGGCCACGGCGGGGATCATGTTCAGCAGCGGAACAGGCATCATCCCTCCCGGATCGGTGCAGCCGCCGACCACAACTTCGGAATACGGCGGAAGCTCGAGCGCCCTGAGCGCCACGAATACGCTCGTGGTCCCCGAATTGACCGCGTCGGCGAATCCCCCGCCCAGGTATTCGGCGAAGTCCTGGCAATACTGCTTTTCCATCGCGCCGTTGTATCCGGGCGGATTGCCCGAATCAATGCATTGCTGGAGAAGCCGGTCGACGGCCTCCTTCTCCTCCGCCCCGAAATGGGATCTCGGCGGGAACGCAAATCCGATAGCAGGTTTTCCACCGTTCACAGCAAGCATGTCGTCCTCCTTAATTAAAAATGAACTTTCCACATGAGTTCCTTGAGCACGTCTTTTATCGCGGCCTTCACTTTCTCAGACCTTTCTTCGTTGAATGGTTGATTTCGATCCTCGAATACGGCACCAGGACTGCGCCCCGGGGCTTTTCTCCTGCGATGAGGCCTTTCAGCAGATGCCACGCCTCCGTTCCGAGCATGTACGGCTGCTGGTTGAACACGCATCGCTCCACGGATCCGGCGGTGTGCGCGTCCTTGTGGAGGCCCGAGGTGATGAGATGGAAGTCTCTGCCGGCCCTGAGCCCGGCCTTCACCGCCTCCTCATGGACCATGTCCGCATGCCCAGGGTTGTCCACGTAGATTCCGTCGTAGCGCTGGCCGGACCTGAAGAGGTTCCCCATCTGAAGGCGCATCTCCTCGAGGTTGGGGACCAGTGTCGTCCCGGTAATCTCCTTCTTCGCTAGCGCCGCAGTATATTTCACGAACGACTCGAAGATCGTCCTGTTCGCGCTGCAGCTGGTGTAGTCGTGGACTGCAAGCACCGATTTGCATCCCAGCGAGACAAACTCGTCCAGGACGTCCCTTATCATTGAGTCGTGGTCGGAGCAGACGTTTCCGAAGGGGGCGGCTCCGTTCAGTTCGATCCTTGCGTTCACAAGCACCGTAGGTATCCCGGTCCCCAGCACCTGCCGCACGCAGCCGGCGTCCATGTCGCTCTGAAGCACTATCGCCCCGTCGACCCGCCCCTGTTCGATCGGCCTCATGAAGCGGCCGGGATCCTCCGACCTGAACATCAGAAGCAGATTGTAGTCGTCAGGCTCCATCGCCTCGACCATGCCGATGATTATCTCCTGGTAGAACTGGTAGAAGACCGAAAGGCGCGACGGCTGGATGAGCCCCGCGGTGAACGTCCGCCCGGAGACGAGCGCCCTGCCGTGGAAGTTCGGCAGATACCCAAGCTCAAGCGCGGCCTTCCTTACCTTTTCCACGGTCCCCGCCCTGACGCGCTTGCCGGGTGTGCCGTTGAGCGCATGGGTGACCGTCGTAAGGCTCACACCGGCAAGCCTCGCGACATCCCTTCGCCCCGCCTTCCTTTGCGCCCGATCCTTCATCCAGATAAATTAATTCGATTAAAAATAGTTGAATAATATTTCATATGAAGACGAAAAAATATATTTAACTCGATTAAATACAAGAGCCAGAAGTTAAAAAAAACGGAAAAATTTCATTCGTCATGCAATTGACTCGCCTGATTGCCGAAGACCCTGCATGCGGATATATTACGGAAGCCAATTGAATTTGATGGGATTTCACTGGAAACAGACACCGACACCCAGGCTGCAAAAACCTAGTTTTTAATCACCCCAAAGATATTCCGGTCGAAGATGAGCCATGCCCGTTCAAAGAAGCCGCTCTACCTCAGTGTCTACCATGCGCTGAGGAGAAAGATTCTTTCCGGAGACTACAGCCCTGGAACCAGGATCGGCACGGAGGTTCAGCTGGCCGAGGATTTCGGTGCGAGCCTGATAACGATCCGGCAGGCCCAGCAGATGCTGGTCGAGGAAGGTCTGTTGATCAAGCGGCAGAGGCACGGCACCTTCGTGCCCGGTTCAGCCGCGGGGAAGCTCTCGATACTGGGGGTCTGCGGCCTGAACCTGCTCGGCGGAACCCGCCAGGTGTTCGGCTCATATTTCGCGGATCTCCTCCTATTCAGCAGCCAGGAGGCGGTCAGGCGCGGCCTCAGATTCGAGACGGTCTGGATTCCGACCGGCAGCACCGACCAGGCGAAGGAGTTTGTCGAGTCGAACCGTCTGGACGAGTTCATCGGGGCCGTCTTCTTCGGCAGGGCGGAGGATCATCCGGTCCTCAGGGAGGCGCGGGAGCGCAACATGTGCCATGCCTGCCTCTCGCCCAGGTATCAGCCCCACAACACCGTCTGGCTTGACTATTCGGAGGCGGTCAGGAAGGCGATTGGAGTTTTCAGCAGTGAGGACAGGCGCCCGGTCTTGGTCATGGGCATAGAGAACCAGCTGATGGATCATGCTAGAGAACTGCAGGAGGGCGGACTCCCTCTCCGCCTGTGCGGACTGCCCGCTGTCGGAGAAATGTTGGAATATGAAATTCTCGGCTACCAAAGGATGCGGGAACTGATCGGAGAGGGCGCCGACTGCGGCAGGATACTCCTGCTCGACGACGTGATCGCACGCGGAGCCACCAGGGCCATGCTTGAGGCGGGCCTCGGCAAAGGGCCGGCCGAAAGGGTCGTGATCTGCGGAAAACAGGAAATCATCCCGCTCGGACTCGATGTGACCTTCGTCTCGCACGACACCCGCGAGGAGGTCGCGGAGGCTTTCTCCATGCTCGACCGCCAGCGGCCCATGAAGAGGAGGCTCCTCCCCTCGTCGCCGGTCCCATTCGCCGTGATGAGCCCGGAGGAAGTCGAGGCGATGCTCCGCTGAAACTTTTAAATCTCTGTCGTTATCTTTGTCGTTATCTTTGTTGTTTGTCTTCGTCTTCCTTGTTAGTCGAGCCAATTTCAAAACTCCGAAAACGGCTCAGCTCGGCTTCGCCCTCCATCCGCCTAGGCGGAGTAATTGTGGAGGGTTGAGCCGTGCTCAACCGCATTTTGAAATTGGCTCAGTCGCTTAAGATATGAATTCGGCGGGACGCCGCCGAATTCATATCTTGAACCATTTGGGGACGCCGCGGGCGCGGAGGCGGCGCATGAGCCTTCTGCGGTGCTCCAGTATTTTTTCCCGGGGCCAGTCCGACTGCGGATCCCGGTATGCGGCGCCTGCGGTGGACTTGCAGATTATGCCGGTCTCCTTCTCGGTGATCGGGATTGCGATTTTCGCAAAATCCTTGCTCGCAAGCGTGCCGCCCCTTTTCCTGCCGAAAGGCCTGCTCTCGCCGACCGCAAACCCGCAGCGCATCAGCGCCCCGCGCACAGGATAGGCCGCCGAATATGTCGCGATGATCCCGCCGTCCGCGAGAGTCCCGGCCAAAATACGGATGAAGTCGTATGTCCACAGCTCCGGATTCTTTCCCGGCGAGAACGGATCCAGGAGTATGAAGTCGAACTTGCCTTGACGGATAAGCAATTCCTTCAATGTCGCGCGGGCGTCACCGTATATTATGTCAATGCAGGAAAACCGGCCGCTCCATCTCCGCTGTTTTCGGAGGGCGTCGAGAATTTCCAGGTAAAAACCGTCGCCCTCGTGCGCGCTTTCCGCGAACTTCGCAGTTTCGGGATCCTTCTCTAGCGAGGTTATGATTAGCCGGCCATTTCCGACTTCCTCCGCGAGCCGGGCCGATTCCATGGCGTTGTACCCGAGCCCAAAGCCGACATCGAGCATCCTGATTTCTCTTCCGGTTTCCAGTTCTCCGCGGATTCCGCAGGGCTCGATGAACTTGCGGTGCGCCTCCGACTTCGCGCCGGCCGTGGTGTGGAAATGTTCGCCGTAGGCGGGGTGGAAGAAGGTGTATGAGCCGTCGTTGGTCCTTATCCGAGGCGCGCCGGGGCCGCCTCCGGAACCGCTCTCGGCCATGTTTCTCACATATTCTATGAACTGTCCTTTTTTCATCCACCACTTCGGGGCGATGATCCGCCCGGGATCGGCGTCGGCGGAAATCCGCATCAGCGGCCATTCCGGAGGGATATGCTTCAGGAATTCCAGGAGCGCCCCGGCATATTCATATTCGTTCATCGGGTGGACGAAGCTCTTGTCGCGGGAATAAATCTCGGAGAGCGGCGTGTCCTTCAGGATAAGGAGGTTGTGGATTTTCACGGCGGAAAAGGGCAGTGCTGCGATTTTCACCGCCGTAGCCCTGTAGTCTTCGGCGGTCTCGCCGGGCAGACCGATGATGACATGGGCTGCAGTCCTGATCCCCGCGGCGTCCAGACGCCTGACTGCATCCTCGACGCATGCGAAGCCGTGGCCCCGCCTTATCAGTTCGAGCGTCCTTTCGTTCGCGGTCTGCACCCCGAGTTCGACCCAGGTCTCGATCCTGCGGTTCAGCTCGGCGAGGTAGCCGACCGTCTCGTCCGGCAGGCAGTCCGGCCTCGTCGCCGTAATGAGCATTGCGAAGTCCGCAAGCGACAGTGTCTCCTCATAGTGCCTCCTTACGGCTTCAAGCGGGGCGTTCGTGTTGGTGAACGTCTGGAAATAGGCGATGAGGCCGTGGCCTTCGCCGTGGCGCCGCTTGAGGTAGGAGATCCCCGAATCGACCTGCTCGCGGAGATTGAGGTTCCTCTTCAGATGCCTGGCGAGCGCGCCGTCCTCGGCGCAGAAGATGCAGCGGCCCCCGGAATCCTTGAGCCTCTGCGGACAGAGGTAGGGAAGGTCTATCGGAACACGATGGAGCGGCCTCCCGAACCTGCGGATCAAATAATCCTTGAAAAAAAGCATGGCAGAATATATTCCGGCTCAGCCTCAAACAATTGTCGTCCAACCAATAAAAACAAGGGCACTGAAGCAAAATGAGGATTTGCGCATCCCATGAAATCATAATGCGTCAATTTATTCTGCAAGACGACTGATGGAGGGTCGGGTTCCACACCACCGCCGTATGGACGGCGTGGAAGCCGCCCTATCAAGTTCATTATTTCCCGGAAAAGACCGGCTAGGTTTTTCCCTGCGGGAAAAAGGCGCCTTACGACGCATTACATGAAATCGTCGCCCAGGACGTCAGTCGGACATAGAAATGGATGTTTCCTGCCGTATATTACGCGGCCCAGAACTTGAACATACGGAGCTTACATGAACAAGATTTTACTTTTCGGATTGGCGTTTGCATTTTGCCTCGTCGGTAACGGCCTGGAGATAGGGGACAAGGCGCCGGAGCTGCAGGTATCGAAATGGGTCAAGGGATCCCGCGTGAAGATTTCCGACGGCCTGGACAAGAACGTCTACGTCGTCGAAATATGGGCCACCTGGTGCCCAACGTGCAAGATAACGATCCCGCACCTGAGCGAACTTCAGAAGCGCTACGCCGACAAGGGGCTGGTGGTGGTCGGCGTCTCCTCCGAGGACGAGAAGACCGTCGGCAACTTCGCGGCAAAGCAGGCCGACATGAACTACAACGTCGCGGTCGACGACGCCAGGAAGACCTCCGACGCATACATGGGAAAGGGAGCGGGAGGCATACCATGCTCGTTCGTAGTTGGAAAGGACGGGACGGTGCTATGGAAGGGGCATCCGATGGATCTGGACAGGGTCCTCCAGAAGATTTTCAACAACGAGTTCGACATGTCCAAGCAGAAGAAGATCGGCGTTCTCCACGACAAGCTCCAGCAGTCCCTCCAGACCGAAAAGTTCGATGATATCATAAAGCTATGCGAGCAGACCCTCGACCTCGACCCCGGCGACGACCTCGCAATAAGGACCCGGCTATACGTCTTCGAGAACCAGAACCAGATGGAGGGCGCGCTGCCGTTCTTCGACGAGCTCCAGAAGAAGGCGCCGAAAAACGAGAACCTCTACCTCATGAAGCTTGACATGATGAACCAGCTCGACGTCCCCGCGGAGGAGAAGCTCCGCGAATGCCGGAAGATCATCGACGCGTTCGCCGACAACCCTGAAGTCCTCAACTCCCTCGCCTGGATGGTGATGGACAGGATGAGGTTCGGCACATGGTCGGTCAAGGTCGCATACGACGCCGCTAAAAAGGCCGTCGAACTTGCGCCCCAGGACATCAAGCCCGTCAAGAAGGCATATTACCTCACAAGCCTGGCCCGCGCATGCTATTCCTCCGGGAAAATCGCCGACGCGGTCGCCAGGCAGGAGGAGGCCGTCAGGCTCGTGAAGGGCGAACCCGAGGAAAAGGGCATGGCCGAACTGCTCAACTTCTACAAGGAGGCGGAGATGCTGCAGGGGCAGGGCGGAAAGCCGGCGGAAAAGACCGATGCGGATAAGAATGATCCGCGTTGAGCGGTCCACATATTGCTTTCAAAGCCGCGCGCCAGAAATCCTGGTATGAATTCAGCAAACTAAGCCCTTTTGCTGAATTCATACTGCAAATCCTGCCTGCGACGGAAAAGAATCAGCATTTGAGTTGTGCAATCCTGCCTTTTTCAACAAGTAATTCATTTATTTTGTGTGCTTTTTGCGCCTCTCGCGGCCATTATGGCGGAGGAGTATTTTTTACGGTTTCGTGAGCGGTGGCAGGCCGAAGAATTCGCGGTAGGCGGCGACGGCGGCGTGGTAGTTCGCGGGGATGACGTCCTCGTGAACGGAATGGCTGGCGTGGAGTATGTGGCCGCCCTTCGACTTCTGCCCGAATTTCAAGCATTCGATGGTTTCGGCTCGGGCTTCGGCGGCGCTGCGGTGGCAGAGCGTGTGGCGCGCATCGAGGTTGCCGATCACGCAGACGCGGTCGGCGACGCCCTCGTCGATCAGGCGCGGCCAGGTCATGCCGGCGGCATTGTCGACCTCCTTGTAGCCGTCGACACCGGAATTGAAGAAGAAGTCCTCCTTGATCGCCCAGTGGTTGCCGTCGGAAGTATAGACGGCCATCGCGCCCTCCTCGTGGATCAAGTTCACATGTTCCTGGATGACGGGGAGTATGAATTCGCGATACATCTCCGGAGAGATGAAAGGCCCCTTGTCGGAGCTGATGTCGCCGCCCATCGCGACTACGGGGCAGCCGTCGCCGATCAACTTCCTTGTCCGCGGCAGCCCGGAAGTCTTCTGCATGAGGAGCCAGCGCTGGTAGAGCTCCGGTTCGAGAGCCATCCACATCAGCATGAACGGCGGATAGAAGGCGACACCGGTGCCGACACCGATCTCGGCCATGAAGACGATGTCGCTGCCGTCGGCCTCCGCGAGTTCCTGGACGCGTTTCAGGACCGGATCCTTCCGATGGCCGTCCATCGAAGGGGCCTTGCCGTCCCAGGCGAGAATCCTCTCCCTCATCTCGTCCTCGCTGACGCGCTTGGACATGGCGGCCTCCTGGCCGGGATCGGCGGGCTCCACCATCCTTGTCCGCGGATTCACCACGTATTCGACCCCTTTTAAGCGCCAGCGGCCGGGGCCGAGCTTTTCAGGACGTGGATTGCCGCAGTGAGGCGCGCCGTTCAGCCGGACCATGTCGAGCTGGAAATATTTCGCCATTCTGTATTGGGCGGAGGCGCTTGCCTCGTTCATCTCCTCCTGGGATACGCCGTCGGCCATGGCATCCCAGGCCTTCTCTGCCTCCGTGGCGATCGTGCGGCCGCAGATGTCCCAGTGTATCGGCTGGAACGGCTGGAAGATTTCGAAGAGCGGCGTCCGGTCGGGCTTTTTGTGATGGAGCGCCGCCATCACTCGGCCGCGTGAACCTGACATGATAACCCCCTATAAGATTTTATTTGACAGGATAACAGTATGATTGAGCCGATTTAAAAATGCGGTTGAGCACGGCTCAACCCTCCGCAGCTTGTGCATATTCCGAATGCGGAGGGCGATGCCAAGCTGAGCCGTTTACGATACTTTCTCAAAAAGTTCTAGCGCAAAAGCGTGCATGTGTCTATGGAATTCATTGAATTTTGGGTTGCGGGCGAAGCCCGCCTTAGAGAGTTTTGAAATTGCCTCTGATCAAATAAGTTTTCAGGAAATCGACAATCTTTATCGGCATTCCCATTCTGAAGCCCATGGCCGGCTTACCACATCACCTCGGAAATGCTGTCGGCGCCGGATACGACCATCGCCAGGCGGTCGATGCCGAGGGCGCAGCCGGAGCATTTGGGCAGGCCGTGCGCGATCGCGCCGAGGAATCCGGGATCGATCGGGTATGCCGTCTTTCCTGCGGCCTTCCTTTCGTCCGCGGCCTCCTCGAACCTGCGCCTCTGCTCGGACGGATCAGTAAGCTCGCCGTATGCGTTCGCGATCTCCACCCCGCCGAGGTAAAGCTCCCAGCGCTCCGCGACGGCGGGATTGGCCTCTGAAATCCGTGCAAAAGCGCAAAGCTTTGCGGGGTAATCCCTTAGGACGACTGGCCTGTCCTTCGGCAAGGCTGGTTCGACCTTCATGACAAGCGTCTCCTCGAAGATGTTCCTGCCTATCGCATCCTCGGGCGTGATGCCTGCGAATTCCGCAAATGCGTCATGGACCGTGACGGTGTGCCAAGGCGAGGCGAAGTCGAGCTCGCGCCCCGCGAACCTGCACGAGGACGAACCTGTCGCCGCCTTCACGGCATGGAGAAGCATCCGGCTTGTGAAGTCCGCGAGCTCCATGTATCCAGTCCCCGGCTGATACCATTCGAGCATTGTGAACTCCTCCCGGTGGAACCTGCCCTTTTCGGACAGCCTGAAGCAGGGGCCTATCTGGAATATGGGGCCGTAGCCGGCCGCGAGCAGCGTCTTCATCTGAAGCTCAGGCGAGGTCCGCAGATATTCGTCGCCGGACGGAACCGCGTCTATGTGCGCCTCGTTGGCCGGAGCGCGGACCCTGACGGGGGTCTCAACCTCAAGGAAGCCGTTCATCTTGAAAAAGTCCCTGACGGCGGAGATGATCTTCCCCCTTGTTTCAAGTCTGGGTTTAATGTCCTTCAGCCTTTGGAGTGATTTGTCCATGGCAGAAACGGTATACTCATTTAGCGTGAAAATTGACATTTTGACGGGCAAGATTTGGGTTTGGATTTTTCCGTTCCGACCGAGCGGCGGCCTCTCAGAATACGGAGCAATTCCCGAAATCTCCGCAATCAAAATGTAAATTTTTCATCCTAAAGGAGTATAACATTGCCGGAGACGCTGTTCAAGGCGGACACGGATTAAAACCCTTGATTAACAAAGTCCCGCGGTCTATCTTAAAAACAAGGGGGATGGCACGGGTCAAAAACACATATGAGGCGTTCGCATGCTGCGCAAGATTTCAATGGTCACCGGCGGGGCGAGAAGCGGCAAGAGCTCCTTCGCGCTCGGACTTGCGATGAAATACGGGCAGAAGGTCTTCCTGGCGACATCTGAGGCTTTCGACAGCGAGATGAGGGAGCGGATAAGGCTTCATCGAGAGGAGCGCGGGAAGGACTTCATCACCGTCGAGGAGCCGCTCAAGCTCGGAACCGCCTTCAAGAACATCCCCAAGGGGACGGAAGTGGTTCTGCTGGACTGCATCACTGTCTGGCTCGGAAACCTTATGCATCATTACGGCGCCGACTTCAGGAAGCAGCCCGAAATAAGCGACTTCCTCGACGCGCTGAAAAATCCGCCGTGCAGCGTCATCGCCGTCACCAACGAGGTCGGCTCCGGGATAGTGCCCGGCGATCCTCTCAGCAGGGCGTTCCGGGATCAGGCGGGCCGCATCAACCAGTCGGTTGCCGCCATCGCTGACGAGGTCTATCTGGTCGTCAGCGGCATTCCGATGAAGCTGAAAGGCTGACGATGCTCGCCCTCCTTCTTGAGGCTCCGGGACGGTTTTCCGTCAGGACTGTCGAAGATCCGAAACCCGCAAGGGACGGAATCGTCCTTGACGTGACACACTGCGCCATCTGCCGGACCGACGCAAAGATCTGCCTGTCGGGCCACCGCGACCTGAGCCTTCCGAGAATCCCCGGCCACGAGATATGCGCCGCTAACTTCGCGGACGGCAGGAGATACGCCGTCTGGCCGGGGGACTCATGCGGCAGATGCCGGTTCTGCCGGAGCGGGCGGGAGAATCTATGCCGGGAAATGAAGATCATAGGCTTCCACAGGGACGGAGGCCTCGCCCAGAAAATATCGGCCAGGAGGGAAAACCTCCTCCCAATTCCAGCATCATTGCCCGGTGAAATCGCCGCCCTTGCAGAACCGCTGGCATGCGCCATCAACGCGGTCGGACAGGCTGCGCCGGGAAAACAGGACAAGATCCTTGTCTACGGCGCCGGATCTCTCGGACTGCTCATCGCCATGGCACTTGCGGAATCAGGCGTCAAGCCGCTAGTCTGCGATGTCTCCGAGGAAAAGATACGCATGTCTTCGGCGTTCCGGCGGACGCTCGGCGTCAGGGCTGTCCTCGTGGAAAATCTTCGCCTCTGCGCCGACGTCGTCTTCAATGCGACCTCCTCTCCGGACGCGTTCGGCGACGGCCTCCGGAGGCTGAACAACGGCGGACGCTTCTGCTTCTTCAGCGGACTTCCCTCAGGGATATCAGTCCCCTCTGAAATCCTCAACGAAGTCCATTACCGCCAGATATCCTTGTCCGGCGCATACGGCTGTACGAGACTGCAGATGAAGAAAGCCCTGAAAATCCTTTCGGAAAATCTCGATGCGGTGCGCCGGCTGATCCACAGAACCGTAGGGATTGAAGATTCGGGCGGAGCGATGAGGCAAATCCTCGAGGGCAGATCGCAAAAGACGATTGTAGAATTCCCTTTCCCTTGAATGAATATGCCTTTTTATCATGTAAATCCTGTTATCCTGTCAAATTGATTATAGGAAGGTATTTAAAATGTCGGACGAGAAAGTCTTGAGGGAGTTCGGGCGGCTGATCGGGAAAATAACAAAGGGCGGACGCATGACACGCGCAGAGGCCTGCGAGGCCTATCGGCAGGTGATAATGAACGAGCAGCCGGAGCTGCAGCAGGGCGCGTTTCTGGCTGCGCACTTCATGGCCGGACCGTCGATCGAGGAGCTTGCCGGCGCCTGGGACGCGATGGACCGCCACGATACCGCTAAGATTTCCTGCGAGGACGGAGCCGTCGTCTGCGACATAGTTGGAACCGGCTCCGATCCGTTGAAGACCGTGAATTGCTCCAGCCCCGCCGCCCTGATCGCGGCGGGCGCCGGCCTGAAGGTCGCGAAAAAGGGCGCCCGGCTCGTGACAGGCGTCTCCGGCGCGACCGACATCTTCGAATGCTGGGGGCTCGACATCGCCGCCCCGCTTGAAGCCGCCGGCAGGGCGCTCCGCGAATGCGGAGTCTGCTACCTTCCCGGAGAAAGCTTCCTCAAGAGCGGATGGGCGAGACTCATCAAATCAATGCGCTTCACAAGCGTCTTCAACATCATCGGCCCCATAACCAAGCCCTGCGCCCAGACAAACCGGATAATCGTCGGCGCCTATGCCCCGCAGGTCTGCGACCAGCTCGCCGCGATCCTCCGGGAAATTGGGATGGAAGGCGCGCTTTCCTCCTACGGCATGGTCGAGGGGATGGAACGCTCACGCGGAATGGACGAGTTTTCGCCGTGCGGCCCGACGCGCGTCGTGGAGCTCCGGAACGGGAAGACGGACGTCTACGAACTCTCCCCTCCCGACTTCGGCTGCCGGATCAGCCCCTTCGAAAAGATCGCCAGCCTCCCAACCGCCAGGGAAAATGCGGACGCGATCGTAAAAGTCCTGGAAGGCCGCGCCGAAGGCCCGCTCGCCGACTTCTTCTGCATGAACGCCGGCGCGATGCTCTACCTCTCTGGCATGGCGAATAACTACCGCCGGGGAACCGAACTGGCCCGCGAAGCGACCATATCGGGAAAGGCTCTGGCAAAGCTCAATGAGCTTGTGGCCCTGCAGAAGTGATTTCATTAATATTTCCATGGCGGCAGAAAAATGGGCAATTAAAGAAAGTCTATGAGATAGATCCTTAATCGTGTGCCCGAAATGCCGAGGCCGGATGAGGATTATCAGCTTCATAGAGAAGATGGAGCAGCCCGCCATAATCCAGAAGATACTTAAAGCACTGCGGCCTTTGGACGGGGCCGGAGGAGCGTCCGCATCAAAATTGCTATCAGTTCACGACAAAGCTCTGGACAAAGGAGAATCCAACATTGAATAGAACAACTGATCGCGCCGATCTCGTCGGCGACGGCGTCCACGACGACACGGCGGGCATTCAGGCGCTGTTCGATGCCGGGACGTCCACCGTTTATCTTCCGCCGCCGCCGAAGCACTACCTCGTCAGCCGGACGTTGATCATCCATTCCGGCCAGACGCTGCGGCTGGACAACCTCACCCGCATCCGCCTGGCGCCGCATAGCGACACGGTGATGATCACGAACGACGACCACGATCAGGGGAACGAGAATATCGCGCTTGTCGGCGGCATCTGGGACATGGACAACCGCAATCAGGCGCCGAATCTGTTCCCCGCCATGGGGCAGGCGGCGCTGACCACGCCGTACGATCCGGCGCGGTTCATCGGCGTGCTGATGCGTTTCAACCGCGTGCGCAACCTGACTCTGCAAGGGTTGACCCTGCGACCGTCCCACGCGCATCGCCGCCGCGCCGGACGGTACGCTTTGGGTTTTGCAACTGACCGGCGAGGGAAAGACCGCGCGGATCATTCATTTTGACGCGGCGGGCCAGGCGCTCGCCGAACTGATGGAGTTTCCCGCCGTTCCCATGGCCTTTGCCGTGGATCCGAAAGGCCGGTTGCTGGTGGCAGAAGGCTTTCCCAGTCTGCAAGTCCGGGTTTGGGAATTCCAGGATGGCAAGGCCGTGTCCACCGGCGCGATCGGGCGCGAAGGGGGTATCCTGGCCGCGCCGGCGGGCAGGATCGAGCCGGACAAATTTTTCCCCGTCAGCGGCCTCGGGTGCGACGCTGCGGGCAACATCTACCTGGCCGGGTCGTGGACGACGACGCTCCGCAGCCTGACGCCCGACGGCCAAGAGCGCTGGTTTCTGTACGCCAACCAGTTCGTGGACTGCGCGGCGATTGATCCGGCCTCGGACGGCGAAGAGTTGTTCAGCTCCAGTCACCACTTTGCCCACGTGCCCGGCAAGCCGGCGGGGCAGGACTGGGAGTGGCGCGGGTTCACCGTCGACGCCCGTCGTTTTCCGCACGACCCGCGCCTGGCGAACGTCTCATCGCATCCCTGGGCAAGCGTGACGCTGCGCCGGATCGGGAAACCGTTGTTCATGTATGTATGGGGCATGCACCCCGAGTACATGGCGATCTTCCGCAAGGAGGCCGACAGCGAGATATTCATCCCCTGCGGGCTGCTGCAGGCGACGCTCGGCCACTACGACTGGCCGCCGCAGGCGCCCAAGACGGATAAGGATAAGCCGCATTGGCTCTGGGTGGACTGCAACGGCGACGGCCAGATGCAGCCCGAGGAATTCGAGTCCCTGCCGTACCGGCAACGGGGCGACAAGCATCCGTGGGGCTGGTTCGTGGACAGCCGTGGCGACATCTGGCGCACGGACGCCGGCGCGGCGCTGCTCCACCTGCCACTGGCTGAAGTGGCAGCCAACGGCGTGCCGGTGTACCATGCGGCGGACGAGCGCGAACTGCCTCCGCCCCGCCAGTTCACCGAGCTCACACGCGTCGAATACTTCCCCGATCGCGACGAGATGTATCTGGCCGGTTATACGTTCAAGCATACGCGGCGCGGCGAGGAATGGGGCATGGCCGGCACGGAAGTCATCCGCTACGCCAACTGGAGCCAACCCGCGCGCCAAATCGCCGCCCGGTTCGTCCTGCCGTACGATCCGAAGGTCTGGCCGAACAATATCAAGTCCATTTGCGTGCTGCCGGAGGCCGACCTGTTGATCGCCGGCCAGATGTCCACATTGGAACTGTTCCTCTACGATCTGAACACGGGGGGTCCGGTCGGGCGCCTGAACTACGACCGGGCGCTGTTCGGCCGGCTCGGCTGGCTCGACATTCCCAACGGTATCCGCGCGTTCCGCAAGTCCGACGGCAAGATCGTCATCACCGCCGAGGACGTCTTCAAAGCGAAAGGGCTGGTGTATCGGTGTAATGCCGGAAGTAAAGGCGAATGATGCAACTCTATGTCTCCGTAGATGGTAACGACGGATGGTCGGGGCGACGGTCGGCGGCCAGTGCGGCATCGCGTTTGCGGCCCGTCAGGTATTTGGCGATTTCGCGCACGTTTTCTTTGTCGAGCCCACGGAGGCGCCCTGCATGTTGTTGGGCATGCTCAGCGGTCGCCACTCGGATATCTCGGTCTCTACCCTTGGGCATGCGGACAAGCTTTTTCGCCCTGAGCTTCCTGATGTCGTAAGACGC
>CAZWRV010000077.1:0-31395 GCA_964636325.1 uncultured Victivallaceae bacterium
CGAAAAGGACAAGGCCGCTAAAGTCTGATTTTCAAAGAGCTTCCCCGCGTTCATCCCTCGCCGTCAAATTTCATCCCGGCAGAACCGTTTGCAAACCGCCGGACCTACGGGTTCATTTGACGCTTACTCTTTAGCCGCCTGTTTTCACTCGTCCTTCTCCCTCGGGTGGCACCTGGCGTGGGTCTTCTTGAGATCCATGATCGTGAGCTTGGTGTAGTGCCTGAGTGTTTCGAGGGACTCGTGTCCGAGGAGCTCCTTGACGTGGTATATGTTGGCGTTTCCGCGTATCATCTCGGTGGCGCAGCTCCTGCGGAATGTGTGGGGCGTGACGGCGGCGGGCGCGTCCGGGAGCGCCCTGGCGTGATACATGCGCATTCCGCAGCATGGAGCATGACAGATGCGGCGCGGCCGTTATCCCCGACCGAGAGAGCGCCAGCGAGCGAGGGAGGTTCGCCCGTTATCGCTTGCCCGCAATATTCCAGCCTGAAAGTGTAAGCCTTCCCCCGTACATGCGCCGCCATATCAGCCATATCACGTTTTATGTCAGCAACTTAAGTGTGAACGTCCCCTACCTCAAGGCCGAGGGTGCGGAACTCCCTGGACATCTACACCCGTCAGTCACTTGCGTGGGAACGGCACCGATGCTCCTGATTTCAGGCGGTCAAGAGATTTACAATACGCCACCCCGGGGTACGTCCCCGATATCTGTCCCCAATAAGACTGTAAGACTGTCCCCCGCCTATTATGCAATGACATTTGTTAAGATTATTTTTATTGAATCAATTTTAATGATAAAAGAATCAGTTGTCAAGGATTGTATAGAATAAATTGTCTTGACACATGTTGAGGTTCCAGAAATAATGAAGGGATACGCATTATTTTCATTTATGAGTCTCCATTTTTCAAAAAACAATTTTATCTTATTATAATCGGAATTTATGAAGAATCTAGGATATTTATGGTGACATATGCCTGTTGCAACTGAAAAGTCTTTTATTTTTATTTCTTTACATGATGAAGTAAAAGATTGGTTGCTTAATTCATCCGATGGGTATATAAGTATGGGATTTATAATCCTCTTGATTAATATTTGCAGGTATGGATCTGATTTATTTTCAAATACCTTTGTTATTATCATTTTATCTTTTTCCATTAAAATCATGTCCGATAATGTTTCGTATGCTAATGTATCATATTTATTGTCTGATGTATGCATGGCTTATAAATCCTTAGTCTTTACTCGTCATCGAATAAAGAATCTTAAGAGTTCAGCCGCATACTCCTTTTTTTTCTTATCAATTAAATGCCATACCCAAGGTACTTTAGCGAAGTTTACATAATCCTTCCAATGCATATATTCATGTAACAAAACATCCAGATTATCACCACCTTTGAAAACAGTTATTGTTTCATCGCCAATCTTCTCACCCGCACTAAATAATGCCTTTGCCGGTTCTGTCTTTCCGGTAAATATATTTGTTACCTGAGGACCTTCTTCAGATAATTTTTCAACATATTTTAATCCTCTTGCTTCTTGCATGATAAATTGTTTTAATGTATTAAAGTTCAATAATATTTCAGCAGGCATTTTTAGTTCATAAAGCAATCTTGCGCGTGTTACTAATTTTACAACTAAAGCTAATCCTGCAAAAGTATAATTAACACAAGTTACTCCAAGAAAAAAGAATAGAGAAACCCATTCAAATGTGCTGATTTCTTGTCCAGTTGCTAGCTTATATGCGGTATGTGACGCTTGATATAAATCAATCGCTAAAAGTGTCCATTTAATTACAGTGTAAAACGATTTTAAATATTGAACAGCTTCATAAATCCTAATTGCATTAGTTATAAAAAATTCTAATATTAATCCTTCCTTACCGGATGGATCAACCCCATTCACCGGATCGCAGTGCGTGTAGGCGTATTTGTGGAGGGACTGCGGATCTTCGTTGTTCCCCGAGAAGGTGTCGAGGCTTGTGAACCTCCCGTTATTGGGGTCATAATATCTCGCTCTGAGATAGTAATTGTTCAATGCTGAATCAAACTGTTCTCCTGTATAGAGCATTGAAGTTGCTGCTGGATTAGTCGCATTTGGATTTCCACCGAGCATCATTCCATAAGCGTCATAATCAAAAACATCGGTAATCGATCCGGAATTATCAGAAAGAAGACGTGTGGAGCCATGCCCATCGTAAAGCAGATAGCTAATATTTGACTGGGAACCGCTGGAAACAGACTGCCCAAGAACGTCGTCCCCGATCACGTATGATTTTGCCTGGATTCCATTAACGGACTCCTCAAAGACTTGAGAATATCCTGTGTGGTTGAAGGCGTCAACTAGGAATTTTCTTGCCTCGTTAGTCTGGATCCCGTCAATCGTTTTGATGCTGTCTGCTTGAACCCTGATACCAGAATAATCATATGCGTAGTTTGCGGAAATGTTTACGAAATGATTGCCTTCCGCCCTCTGTATCTGCGCTGTCTTGAGCTGGTTGCGGGAATTGTATGTATATGCATAATGCCCTTCGGAGCCGTTCTTGTCTGTCAAAGAGCCGTTCGGGTCATATTGATAATTTGTCTGGCCTTTTGTTGAGGATGTCTCGTAAAGGAGCTGGTCATTGTTGTTGTAAACATATGAAATGTTATCAGTTGTTCCGCCAGTTGTGTTTGTTTTCAGGAGACGATTGCCGCAGAGGTCATATTTATACTGGTTGCTGTAATTAAGCTCAGGAACATCTGAGCTTGAATTTTCTTCTGTAAGCCTGTTAAGCTTGTCATAAGTGTAAGCAATTTGAGTGTTGGAATAGCTTCCGCCTTCCTCAAGGACCTGCTCGTTTATGCCTGTCCTGCGTCCATTGGGCGCAAGCGTATATGCATATGAGGCAAGAAGCGTATTCACGCTGTTGTAATGGGCAACGTTCGTGAGCCTGTTCAGGTTGTCGTAGGCATACTGCGTAGATATTCCATTTGGCAATGTCACTGATTCTCTGCTTCCGACCGCAGTATAATCATAAGTCGTGATTTCCGGAGATGCCAGATCTTCTCCGTTCAATTTGTTCACTTCAACAGTCTTCAGCCTGCCCAGCGAGTCATAGGTATAAGACACATCGTTTTTTGCAGTCCAAGTCCTTGTCTTTCTACCTGTAGTTGAATCATATTCATAGTTTATGTCCCCCTCTGGAGATGAGACTTTTATGAGCCTGCTTTCATTATCATAGGTGAATTCCGTCGTCCCTCTTGAATCTATTATCTGAGACTGCCTTCCGAGAGCATCATATGTGAACTGGACCGTCTCCTCGCCGTTGAAGTCCTGGGATTGGATTCTTCCGAATGAATCATAGAAAAATTCCGTAACCTGGCCTTTGAAATCAACTTTCTTCCAGAGCTGTCCCTTGCTGTTGTATTCCTGGCTTTCAGACTGCCCCATGGGCAGTGTGCGGGTAAGCTGGCGGCCGAGAGCGTCATATGTGAATACTGTCTGTCTTCCTTTCGGATCAGTTATCGTGGAAAGACGCCCATAGTTATCGTAGGAATAAGTCCATTCGGGCTGGTCAAGTTCATTGTTCTGCTCAGGATTTGCAACAGAAGGCTTGATGACTTTTTTGAGCTTTCCGGATTCGTCATAGACAAATTCTGTTGTCAGAGAAGCCTGGTCTGTCTCCTTTATTTTCTGTCCAATCGAGTTGTATGTTGCCGTGGTAAATGTGCCATCTGCATAATTTGTTCTGACCCTTCTTCCAAGCGCATCATAGACGAAAGTGACTTCGCGGCCCAGTGCGTCGCGAACAAGAGTCTGGCGCCCGGCATTGTCATATTCATATTCTGTCCTGTTTCCAAGCGCGTCGATGACTGCGGTTGTCCTTCCTGCTGCATCATATTCATAGCGGGTGACCGCTCCTGCGGCATCTGTTGAGCTGAGGACTCTGCCCGCCTTGTCGTAGGTGGATGAGGCAAAGCTGACAACAGATGGGACAGAGGATAGTGAAGATGATACTGAATTGCCATTGACATTTACCGTGATGACAACATTCGAAAGACGCTCGGTCCTGACTACCCTGCCGATTATATCATAAATCGTCCTTGTTCCATTTGCCGCCTCTCCTGCTACATGCCTGTCGGCGGTGATAAAGGCTCGTCCCTCGACATCGTAGACGGTCTGCGATGATGTGCCGTCAGGATACTGGGTTTCGACGACGTTGCCCCGGTCATCGTAGACCGTGGTCGTGGTGTTGCCGAGAATGTCGGTGGTCTGATAGGGCTTGCCGATGTCGTTGTATTTTGTCGTCGAGGTGTTGCCGTTGGGATCGGTGGTGGACACGACCTGTCCTGCGTCATTGTAGACGGTGCTTGTCGAAACCATCCGGTCGGGGAGCTGCCCGCTGGGATCCGTCCAGAGATAGGATGTGCCTGTCTGGTTGCCGTTTCCATCATAGGCGAAATTCCTGACGAAGCTGTTGATGTCAGCGACGGAGGTCATGTTCCCTGAGCCGTCGTAGTCGAATGTGGAGGTCACGTTCCCAAGGGCGTCCTTGGTCTGCTTGAGGTTTCCATTCGCATCGTAGGTATTGCTTGTAGTTTGTCCGAGGGCATTTGTCGTGGAAAGAAGGTTTCCGCTTCCGTCATAATTATTCGTGGTGGTGTTGCCCAGAGGATCGGTGGATGTGAGCTGGTTGCCATTTCCATCATAAGTGAAATTAACCGTATTCCCGAGGGGATCGGTGACGCTGGTTCTATTTCCTGATGAATCGTAAGAAAAGCTTGTTTTGTTGCCGAGCGGGTCTGTGACCGTTAGCTCATTGCCGGCAGAATCGTAAGTCCTTGTAACAGTGTTCCCGAGGGCATCTGTCGAGCTCGTGACATTGCCGCTGGCATCGTATCTGTGGACAGTGGGATTGCCGCTCCTGTCGAAGACTGTCTCAGTGCGTGCCGCGATATCGTGGTTCAATTCGATACGGTTTCCGAATGCGTCAACTGTTGCAGTAAGCCTTCCTGAATCGTCGTATTCAGTTATGAGGGGCGTGATTCCCCTCGGGTCTTTTATAGAAGTGATGAAATGGGTTCTCGCAGGTTCCTCATAGAGGAATTCTGTCGTCAGGTATTTTGATGTAGCCCTGTCTTCGAGCTTGTTGACCTTGATAAGATTTCCGTTCACAGGGTCATATTCATAGGTCATGTATGCCGGACCGACAGGATTTCCATTGGCATCGAGGTTTTCAGGATCATGGATTGCGATTATCCTGCCCTGTCCGTCACGTTGGAAGGCGACCTCGCGGGTCTTCGCGCCCTGGGGGTTGAACTGCTCGATCTTGGAGTCGGAGAACTCGATCCTGTCTCCGGAAGGCTGAGTGATGCGCCTGAGCGTGGCCTCGCCGTAAGCCTGGACATAGATATAATTTCCTTCATCACCGCTTTCAAGCTCATGTCCTCCGAGGTCTTCGCGTTCCAAGAGGAACTTGGAGCCGTCCTTCATCGTCAGGTTGAAGGCGGGGAAGTCGAAGTTCTCCCAGGGGGTTTCCATTCCAGCGGCCTCCCAGTAGGGTTCGAGCCCGGGGATGGTCATGAGCCTGTCGGAGCATGTGGGCCTGAGCATCGCGTATGTTCCCTGGGGGGCGTTCCATACGGCGTGATAGCAGAAGTTCTGCTGGTCGCGTTTAAGCGAATATGTGAAGGATACGCGCTGTCCGTCGGGAAGCGTGACATCCACATTTCTTCCGCCGCCAGTCCTCATCTTGAAGGTCTGGCCGTCAATGTCAGTGTAGCTGTCTCGTGTCTCGTTTATCTTCATCTCGACATCTTTTATTGAATAAGTCCAGCCTGGGCCGAAATCGGACTTCTGGGACAAGTCCGAAACCGAACCGGCTGCGCGGAGGGAGTCGTAGGTGCGGATAACTGTGAGGGTCTGTCCGCCCGCGGGGATGATGATGTCCTGCTGGGAGAACGTGAACTGTCCGACCTTCAGTTTGCTGGAGAGGGCGAATGGCGTTTCGGCGTATGCTGACTGCGTTCCGCCGGTGACAACGAGGCGGAGGGTGTACGAACCGTTCCGAACCATGGTGAGGTCGAGGGTGCCTAGCGAGCCGTTGGCGACCTTGCCCTCGTGCCTGCCCTGCGCGTTCACGGGCTGGGGGGTGACGTCGGTCTGAATGCCGTCATTGTCCTCGATCCAGACCTTGTATGAGACCGCATCCGAGGGATCTGGATCGTTTGCAGTGCCGGTTAAATTGAAAAGCCCTTCTGTGATGTTCTGGTTTTCCGAGGGGCTTGAAATAGAGGCGATTGGCGGATTGTCAACAATGTCAATCGTGAAAGGAAGCGAGGCGCTTGCCGAGCCTGCTGTGAGAGTTGCAGTGTATTCGCCGTCCTGGTACGAGGCTCCGTTTATCTGGCCGCTTACAGCTGTTCCTGTTCCGGTTATATTCGGAATTGAAGATGGACCAGAGAATGAGACTGTCCAAGCTGTCGAGGCGCTTAAAGTCGCTGAAATCTTGACTGTCGGGCTTGAAACAGTAGCAACCTTTGGCGTTACCTTGAAGTCGGATATCGCGGAGGCTGTCAGATATGCGAACGAGGCTGTTCCTATGTTGCCGGACTTGTCTGTCGCTTTCGCGGTCAGTTCATGGTTCCCAGAAGGATAAGTGCATATTGGTTCGCTGAAAGAGAGCGCGTTTGAATTTGTATTCTGTTTCAGGAGGATTCCATCGCGGTAGAGTTTTATTGAGGTTACTGAATTGCTGTCGGTCGCAGTTACTGAAATATCTAAATTCCCGTCGGTGACCGTGGCTCCGGGATTGACAGGGCTGCCCGCATTTGACACGGCAATATTTACTGCTGGCGGTGTCCTGTCATTGCTGATTGTTATCTTCCTGGTGACAGTGGAGACGTTTCCAGCCTTGTCTGAAACTTTTAGAATCAGTTCTGCAGAACCGTTCGGATAGGACATCGAATCGAAAGTGGCTATTGTCTGGCCAAGGATTTTTTCATTCGATGTTGCAATCTGCACAGGTTCCGTCGCGCCGGAAGGCTTGATGCTTATCGAGCATGATTCGAAATTCACATCGTCCGCAGTGCCGCTTATCGCCACTCCGCCGCTTACGGAAGCATCTGCTTCCGGTATTCTTATCTCTCCGAAAGGAATGGTCTTGTCCACCGAGAAGGAACCTTTGACAGGCTTGGCATGGATTCCGGAGACTTCAGCGGAAAGCTCGTATGTATAAAGCCCGTCAGGGACAGAACTGCCGAAGGATGCATTTACATCCGGAGGTGCCCCGGTCTGTGTGTGGACAATCTGGTCGGCGCTGTTCTTCACGCAAAATGTCCATTCGGCGTCGGAGGTTACTTTTGCGGTGATTGTGAATGCGTCCTTGATTCCGTCATTGTTGGGGCTGATGAGGCTTTCACCCTTCACAACATTCAGTATGGCGGGCTTCATGAAGAACTGCGTTATCGGGCTGCTGACTGCGATGCAGGCCGCTACAGTTGCGGCATTGTCGAGAGTGTCGGAATCGCGGAACCATCTGTTAATCGCGGCTGTAGCAGGGAGATAGGTCTTTCCAACTTCATCGGTCGATGCCCTCAGAATCCTGAGCCAGGTCAGGGCCGGATTTATCATGTCGAGGTATTTTGAGGGAGGGCCGGACTTGAGGAGGCATCCGGGCGTGAGGAAGCCCGTCTTCATCTCACCGCCGTTTATGCCCTTTTCCAGCATGTAGGAGGACGCCCCGGTGTCCGGATCCATCACAATGTATGCCGAGCCTGTCCAGTTCGCATAGGTTGTCCTGGTTTCGGGGACTGTGACTGTCGCGCCTGATGCAACTGCATTCTGGATGTCTGCAAGCACATTTGAAGGATGATCGGAGAGTTTTGGAAGTATTGAATCAATATTTGAAGATTTCACAGTGTAGATAGGAGTTCCTGCATCGTTCGCGGCCTGGATTATGCGGACTGCCGAAACTGCTGATTCGCGGAACATCTGTTCCAGTGTATTGTGCTCCAGGGCTGAACGGGTCATGGCCGTGGTAATCATGAACTGGTTTTCAGGGGCTGTTTCTCCGTTTATGGCAACTGGAACAAAAAGATCCCTTCTTACATCGAGCTTCATTGATGCCGCCTTTGCAGTGACCGGGACTCCAAGAATGTCCTCGGTCTCAAGATCGTAGGCGGATATCAGTTCTGAAGGCCTGCGGGTGACATTCACTTCGAGCGCGCCTGCGGCTGTCGAGTTGAGGGAGTCGATCTGGCAATAGTAGTTGAGGGCCGCGAGGTGAAGCGTCTCGCCCAGCGAGTCGTCAGGTGCCACTGTCTGGCCAGATGAAAGAGCCTGCCATGTGTTTTCAAGCATGGCCTGTCGCCCATCGATCAGGCTGGCGGGGACTTTTTGGGGATTGATGCCTATCGAGTAATATCCTCCGGCGAGAACCTTGTGGCTTATCGTCTCGAATTCTCCGTCAGGCGAGTTGAAGTCTATTGTCAGGGTTTCAGGAACTCCCATGCCGATTGAAGCTCCTTCGGCGACAACTGTCCCGTCAATCTTCAACTGAGGGATGAGCCTGACAAGATAGGCGGGAAAATCGGGGGATGCCATGTTCGCGTCGACGACGGCCTCGTCGTCGGCAGTGGCGGGACGGCTTGAAAGCGTTATCCTTTTGCCGATGATTTCGTTCAAAGGCTTTACGACCGTGAAGGGGACGGCCCCCGTGCTGTCGTGAAGGCGGAATGCAAGCTTGTGGTAGAAGTCCGACGAGAACGACGCGAAGTCGCTTGTCACGGATTCTATCTTGTACGGGAAGCTGATCGGCAGCGCCTTGTAGTTCTCCCGGTTGATCGCCGCGCTCCTGAAGACGGTCTGGAGCGTCAGGGAGTTGGCGTCGAGGAACTTCTCGACTTCGCCGCCCCATGAGTCCATGGTTCCGAGGATGAAGTCTTCGGGAAGGGAAGTCACGAAGGATTCTGGATTGTTGATTGTGGACTGCGACTTGATGTCGGCAAGGAATGTTTCCGGATCGAAGCCTATTTCGGAGGCGATGTCCCTTGAGCGTGTGAATGTCGAGGTTTTAAATGCAGGATCAAAGTCTACCCAGACCTTTTTTCCCTTGTCCCAGTCTGCAACCCCAAGATAAGGATGCGGATTTATCCAGGCTCTCACCCAGATGCGCTCCACTCTGACCCCTGTTATCTTTCCGCCTTCCAGAATGGAGGAGGCGGGGATTCCGTTGCGGATGAAGGTGGCGGCGGCGAGGGTCGGAGTCGCGGCTCCTGTAGAGTCCATGGCGACCTGTGAGGGAATTCGAACATTTCCTTTCACATATCTGGCGGGAATGCCGGAAGTCCTGAGGAGGGCGATTGTGAGAGCGGCGATGTCAGCGTCGTTGCCGGAGCTCTCGCGGAGTGTCTCTGAGGCGCCTTTGATGCAGCCGTAGTATGGTTCGTATTTGAAATTGTTCCTGACATGCTCGTAGATGTTCACAGGATTCCCGCCGAGCTCGTTGGCGAGAGCAATTATCTCCTGGGTGAACGGGGCTTCAGGAGAGGCGGACAGGTCTTCCGCGACCGGAGGAGGCGCGCTTGATTTTTTGCTGTCAGCTTTCTGTTTTCCTCCTGTGACAAGCTCCCTGTGCTTTTCTCCGGGCCTGAACTTGCAGGAGTCGGCCTTGCGGTGGAGGTAGATCGGGGAAGAAGACTTAACCACAGAGGACACAGAGTCACGGAGAGAAGAAGAATTGTTGGCCACAGAAGGCACAGAAGGCACAGAAGAAGGCATGGATAAGCCGCCGTTTTCAATTTCAGCGGCCAGCGAATTGACTTTTGTGATTGTCTCGGAGGCGAACGCGTCGTGGCGTGCGATTATCGCCTGCGGCGCCCCTGTGTCAACCAGCTCCTGGCGCTTTTCCGTGAAATGTCCTTCCATTCTTCCAGCGCATTCGCGTATTCCTGCGGCGAGAGCGATATTGTCGCCGCCCGCCTGGATTTGTCCGACAAGCTTGTCAAGGTCTGATATGCATCTCGAAAGCAGGAAGTTGTTTTTCCTGATACGGAACTCCGCCTTTTTTTCCTGCTCGGTTTTGACCGGCTTGGCTTCTGACTTTTCCGGCTTCTTCTTCTCGAAGATCTTCGAAAGGTCGATTTTTTTCAGCTCGGGGGCGTTCTGCGCGGCCATCAGCGAGGGCACGAAGGTCTCGGAGATCATCAGCAACGCCATGAAGAACGATACTTTCCGTATCCAGGGCTTTACGCGGTATCCGCTTTTCATGATTTTATAACTCCTTGTAAATTATATTGTTAAGACAAATAATGCTCTGGGGTTCCTGACTTTTACTGGAGAGGTCCGAATGACTTGTTGGAGCCGGAGATGTCGATCTCGTTGCCGATGGCCGCACCCTGGAGGGATTCGCCGGAGCCTGAGATGTCGATTTCCCCCTGCGGCGCGTAGATGATTCCCTTGAGCTTCGCATTGCTTCCGCTGATGTCGATATCGCCTGTCCGGCTGAAGAAGAGCATGCGGTTGGCGGGATCGGCACTGATGAAGTTGGCATTTGATCCTGATATCTTTATATAATCTGTCGCGACAATCGTCACATTGCCGGAGATGTGCGAACCTGAAATCTTCACATAGCCGTTGACATAGTGGATTCCCGCCGGAATTGTCTCGTTGCTCCCGCTTATGTGCCAGTTGCCGCTGTGCGTGTATGTAGCATTCTGCTGGTAATAGTTGAAATCATAGACAGGCATCGGCTGGGGCGTTGCATTGGCCTGCTTGTTTGGAACATCATTCCCTGAACCTGTTATCTGGATGTTCCCGACTGCTGTTGTCAGCTGCGTGATGTCATTGTTCGAACCGCTTATCTTTATCGCCGCATTGCTGTGGACTCGCCCGTCGAAGGTTTTGCCCGAGCCGGAAATCTTAATCTGGCCAGATGTCGAATTGTGGAAGAGGAGCCAAGTCTGGACTGTTATTGTCCATGAGCCTGCCGAGGCTGAATTCCCGGCATTGTCCTCGACGCTCAGGAGAATCTGTATTGTTCCCGGCTGGAGCGGCTGGGCCGGTGTCGCTGTGAGGATTCCTGCGGCTGAATCGTAATTGAAGGCGAGGCTTTCTCCGTTGACAGTCAGGCTTATTGAAGATGCGTTGATTCCGCTGAACGAGTCCGAAAGCTTCGCGCTTATTGTCGGCTGGGTCTGGCTTGTCGTGCTTCCCGGCGCAGGGGAAAGGTCGCTTATCTGTGGCGGAGTCGTATCGACTCCGATGCTCCATGCCTCGACTGAATTGTTGCCGGCATTATCGGATACTGAAATTAAAATGTCGTGCCCCCCGTCTTCGAGGAGAGGGCTGCTTGCGGTCAGCAGTCCGGTGGCTGAATCGTAGGATGCGGCAATGGAAATTCCGTCTACAGCGAGTGAGATTGTCGTTTCGTCAATGCCACTTAGTGCATCTGAAAGCGTTGCGGAAATCTCGGGCTCGCTGTCTTTTGAAATATTTCCGTCCTCGGGTGATATGCCGTTGATGACCGGCGGAACAGTATCAAGAATGAACTGCCATTCCGGGCTGGTGGATGAATTCCCGGCATTGTCTGAAACTGAAATAATTACGCTGTGCGTCCCATCGGCCAGCAGTTCCGTCGGAGCGAAGTAAACTTTTCCTGTTGCGGAATCGTAGATGTGCTGGACGATGCTTCCATCAATTGTAAGGACAATGCTTGATTCGCTTATCCCGCTGAATGAATCTGCTATAGACGCGCTAATTTCGGAAGGGTATTCTGCAATAAGCGAACCGGGGGCAGGCGTCAAGTTGCTTATTGATGGAGATGCCGTGTCAATTCCAACTCTCCAAGATGTGGTAGAACTATTTCCCGCGAGATCCGAGGCTGTTGAGGTTATGACATGCCATCCGTCGGAAAGATTGGATTCTGGAATATATGATATCCTGCCGGTCGAGCTTTCAAAGCTGTGCGTAGCCGGCTGACCGTCTATTTCCAGCGAAATCGAATCCTGGGCAATCCCTGAAAGTGCGTCTGTGGCAAGCAGGCTTATTTCTGGTTTTGCGTTCTTTGAAATGCTGTCATTAGCAGGAGAATGCGCTGAATATACAGGAGGCGTTGAATCCACTGTAAACTGCCACTGCGGGCTTGTCGAGGAATTACCTGCATTGTCCGAGGCGGAAGCTGAAACAGTATGCAGTCCGTCCGCGAGGTCAGCAAAATCCATGCTTACTTTGCCGCTTGAAGCGTCATAGGTGAAAGTGGCGGGATTCCCGTCGAGCGTCATTGTTATTGTGTCTTCCTTCACCCCGCTGAGCGCGTCTGTTATGACTGCGCTGATTTCAGCGGGAGAAGCCTTGAGCAGCGCCCCGTTCTGCGGAACCAATGTAGCAATGGCAGGCGGTGTCGCATCTACAGTTATCTTCCATTCGGGAGTCGAGGCGGAATTTCCCGCGATGTCCTTGACTGTTATTGACAGGGCATGCTCTCCATCGGAAAGCTGGGGGTTGTCCAATACCAGCATTCCTGTCAGATTATCATACATCGGGGATGCTTTGCTGCCGTCAATCGTCAGATTGATGGTTTCAATGTCTATTCCGCTGAAGTTGTCATCTAGGATGGCCCTGATCTGCGGATTGGGATTCTTTGTCAGTGTTCCGTTGGCGGGAGAGATGATTTCTATCGTGGGCGGAATTGTGTCAACCAGGTTCAGATAGGTTGCGCCCACAGAAAATTCCCTGTCTGCCTTCTTCAGCATCAGGACAACAAGATATTTCTGGAGTGTGAGACCGGAGCTTGCAAGGTTTTCCACTTGTCCTTCATATGTCTGCCCTTTCTCCAGATTCAAGGGTTCAGAAAACGTATAAACATTCTGAATGTTCTGCCTGTCCGTAACAATTTTAATCAGTTCAGCGTCGGCGATGTCAACATTTCCAGTGTTAGTGATTGAGTATGAAATGCTGAAAGTCTCCCCGCCTTCGACCGTCTGGGGGGCAACTGAAATGCTGCCTGCGAATCCGCCTGATTCCAGGCTTGAAGTTATCGTAAATACTGCTTCGCTCTGCGAGAGTAGGGTCGTTCCGTCGTTGTCGTATATTCTCTGTTTTGCTGTGTATTGTCCGGGGGGATTGACAGCTGTGTTCCATTGAAGCTTCTTCAGGTCGATGCGTCCCGGCTGGAGTTCAGGAACTGTGTATGTGTTCGTCATCATCTCCGCGAAGTCGGGAGCTGTCACAGTTACGACAACCTTCAGGTCGCTGTATGTGAAGTTGCTCGTTGCGCTTGCGGCCCTACTCGTCAGGACTACATCCGCGTTCGCCGGATATTCGAGCCTGTCCGATGTTATGCCGGGATTGACACCGTAAAGGTTTTCCACATTGAAGCTGTCGAAGTTGGATGCCTTTTTCGCCCCTCCTTCAAAGACAGAGGCTTCAAGCCTGTACTGCCCGCCGGCAGTTCCTGATGATATGTCCCAGGATCTTGTAAACTCATGCGTTGCGCCTGCGGCCAGGTCTGTGAAATACTCCCTTGCCAGGGTCGAGATGATATTCCCTTCTTTATCTTTTAATGCGACTTCGACTGTCCCCGAGCTCGAGGCTGTTCCTATGTTTTTTACTGATATCGCTCCGATTACCCTTTCTCCGGGCGAATATGAGTCCTTGTCCGCCGACACTGTTATTTCAAAACCGCTGTTGGCGAGGACGCTTATCTGCGCTGTGCCTGTGTTGTTGCCCTCGTTTGTTTCTTCCGCTTCGTTGTAGATGTCGGCAAGCACGTAGATTGTGTGCGTTTCGGAAGTAGGGACTGTCCACTGGACGCTTACGCTTGCAGAAGCCTGTCCGTTCAGGCTTTGGATTGTCTGGTCAGAACCTATCTGCTGTCCTCCCTGGTCGGGATTTCCGTCGTAGAAAGCGACCTTGAAGTGGCTTTCGATGTCGCGTATATCATTGTTTTTTATTGATGAAGCAATTGATATTGTTTCTCCCTGGACAGGGTTCTGGTTTGAGAAACTGATGCTTGATACAATCAGGTCGGATTTGGAGACTTCAGGCACCGCGCGTTCAAGGAAAAGTAGGGCGAAGCAGGTTGACACCTCAGTTCCGAACATTTGATTCCAGGAGCCGTCCTGGGCCTGCTGGCTGACAAGGAAGGCCGATCCGTCCTTATACCAGTCGTGCTCGCCGATTTTTGCGATGGAGGACTCGATGTTCATGGCCCTCTCCATGCTGTAAAGGTAATAGTATGTCGCACCCCACCAGCTTCCCGGGTCGTATGTTATGGCATAATGATCATTAAGCCAGTTTATTCCTCTTTGCACTCTATTGTCGGATGGTGGAACTCCGAGCATTCGCAGATTCATTATTCCGGCGCAGGTCATGGCGCCGTAAGACCCACCGTAGCCGGAGCACCCATAGTCCCATCCCCCGTCCGGATTCTGACCGGAAGTCATTCTATTCAATCCCTGACTTCTTACGCTTTCAGGGATTTCAATGCCCCACTGGCTGGCCGCATACAAAGCGAGATACCCATACTGGGTGTTTGACAAATCGCCATATGTAAACATTCCACCGCCATAATAGTAATTTGAAAGTAATGTGTTGAAAAGAGTTTCAACTCTCTGATGATAGTCAAGCCTCTTTCCAGTGGTTTGATAGGCCATAATAACAAGGGCGATTTCATAGGTGATGTAATTCCATTGCTGGGACGGATAGGTGTCAAGATAGGCAAGAGCGCTGGTGACTCGCGGATCGTCAACAGAGATTCCACCGTGAAGCATGGCCATTATAGCCAAAGCCGTTGTCCCGTAAGTGTAAGATCCATAATAACCCGTGAATGAGCCATTTCCCGCCTGTTGTGTGGAAAGCCAGGCGATCCCCTTGTCGATTGCAGCCTGGATTTCAGGGTCGGTGACCGGCTGGATGTCCGGGCTTGGCAGGACTGTAAGCGTGACTGATGCGGTGTTGTTGAAATCGTCGGTTTCAGGGAGCAGGTTGTCAGGATCGGCCTCGATGTATAAGGAATGAGTCCCGACTGCCGCGCACCACCCGAGAACCACGTCTGCGGCATCTCCGCCTGCAAGGCTTACTTCCGCATCGCGGGCGACTCTTATTCCACCGCCGACCGGCGGCCCCTGGTAAAGCCTTATTTTAACTCTGCTGGCATCCCCTTCGCCGATGTTCCTGACTTTTACGGAAATCTTGACAAGGTCGCCTGAATATATGTCTCCCTGCGGGACTGATATTTCACTCTGGTCTATGAACAGGTCCGGCAGCGGAGCGGGCTGGACTTCTATGTCGGCGTAGGCCGTGTTGTTCCATTCGTCCGATTCAAGTATCGTGTTGGAAGGGTCTGCATAGACATATATCCTGTGCTGGCCTGCGGGAAGGGCCGTTTCCAGGCTGACTGCGGCACTTCCTCCGGGCGCAACTCCGGAAAACTGGAAGTCCCCTCCTATCTGCGCTCCGCCCTGCAGGGGATTTCCGTCGAAGAAGCGGACAAGCACGTTGTTCGCGCTGATTCCGCCTTGGTTGGTTATTTCCGCTCCTATCGTAAAGATGTCGGTTGCAGAGGGGACGGAATTTGAAAATGACACCGCCCCGTTCTTTACTGCGAGGTCGGAAGGCGACTGCGGGCTTTCAGATACTGTTATTGATTTCGAGGCTGAGTTGTTGGCTTCATCCGCCTCTGAAACATTGTTGTCCGGATCGGCAAGGACATATATTTCATGGCTCCCGGCTGGAAGCATCGCCTGCATGCCTGCTGTCGCTGTTGCCTGGGGCGCTATGTTGTTGAAGACTATCCCATCGCCTATCTGTATTCCGCCGGAAGCCGGATTCCCGTCGAAGAAGGCTATTTTCAGGATTTCCGCTTTTGCCCCGCCTACATTCCTCACTATGGCGGTTATTGAAATTATGTCCAGGTTTGTCGGATTGTCGCTTGAGAAGGAAATTCCGGAATTGGTTATTTCAAAGTCGGGCGGCTGCGAGGCCGGTGGTGTGACCGTGATGGAAACGGTCGCTGTGTTGTTTCCCTCGTCGGACTCGGGGACTGTATTCTCCGCATCTGCAAATATGAATATCGAATGCGTTCCGGCCGAAAGATATGTGGAAAGAGTGAGGTTGGCGGATCCGGACGGGCCGAGCGAAGGGATTGTGAATCCTTCTCCCAGGGGAATTCCGCCGGAGTCGGGGTCTCCGTCGAAAAATTTCACTTTAAAATTGTCCGCGGTTCCAGAGCCGAGGTTCTTAACATCTGCGACTATCGAGACTGGATATTCCGCTCCAGGAGCGGTCGGTGTAAAGCTTATGTCCTGCGGGACGATCGACAGGTCCGCGCCGAGTGTGACATATGCTTTTACCGGATCGGAAACCTCGCTTTCAATAGTCCCGCATCTGGCGACCGCTGTTATTGTGTTCTCCCCCTCGTCAAGTTGGACTCCGGCCGCCGAGAAAGATCCCGAGGGCGAGCCGAACAGGTAATCGTGCAGGACAGGCGTTGCAGCCGAGTCCTTGCTTTCCAGCAACGCCTCGATTTCGATATAGCGGTCGGAATGGGAGACAATCCCGCTTCCGCTTGCGGTGTAATACGGTGACCAAATTGAGGAGGAAATTGTTTCGATTGCCGCTGCGGAACGGCTCCTGAACTTGACCGTAGTGTTCGCAGGAGTATCTGCGTTCCAGAATATCTGCCCCCATACTGATTGGATTCCGGCATCGAAGATTTTCCTGTGCCATCCGCTTTTCTTTCCTGCCGCCAACTTCAGGTCTCCAGGACTGCTGAAAGGATCTGTCCCATCAATCGCTATCCGAAGGTTGTTGTTGTTCCAGCCGGGATAGAATTTCCCTATACCGCTGTTATAAAGGTCTTGAACTGCCTGCTGGCTTAATATGTTCTTCCATATCGTCAACTCGTCAAGCTGCCCATTGAAATGGCGGAACCAGTCGTAGTTGGGCCGCTGGTATCCGTAGCCTGATACTTTACCGAAATCCTTCAATGATTTGTCTTGATCGGCTGTCCAGGTCGCGGGTCCGTTGAAGGTATCGGTGCCGAGGTAGGTTCCGTCAATATAAGCGTAGCCCTTGTTGGCGGCTCCATCTATGGCGACTGTGAACATGTGCCATGCGTTGTCACGATAGTCGCGCCCTGTCGTATCTTCTATATAAAAATCTTCCCTGCTCCCTCCTGTCGCCGCATAAGCCCATACTTCCAATGAACCGTTTGTCGCCCTTATGTTTGGGACGAACGACCAGAAATTGCTGCTATCGCTCCAGTAGTCTTGCTGGAATAGGCCGCCCCCCGCCGAGGTCTTGAACCACACATTGAATGTAACAGGCTGGGACTTGTCGAAGCCGGGCATCCCCGAGACATGATCGTCAGAACCGTCGAAGCTCAGGCAGTTCTCCCTCTTTCCTGAGGATGACCATGCGGCTCCGTTTATTGTTCCGTCCGCATCCCCTATCAAGTCCTGGACTGTTCCGCCGGAGTTCTCGTCAAAATTCCAGATCAGTTTTAAATAGCTGTTGTAGTCGGTAATAGTTCCAGTTGTCCAATCCGTCTTCGTGGTGACGGATGTTTCGCTCAGTCCTGGAACTGTGGGTGCGGTGGCGCGGAGTGTGCCATTGACTGAAATATCGACCACCGCCCCTGACATTGCGGTAAGGCTGTAGGCGTGGAGGGAGGGGAATGCGGCGGGATCGGAGCTTTCGAGAAGAGCCTCGACCTCGATGAAATGATCCGCAGGCGAAGTGACAGCGCTCCCGCTCACGTCAAGATAGGCGGACCATGTTGAATCCGCAAGATTCTCAAGCGTCGCCGCAGTGCGCGTCCTGAACCTGACAGAGGTTCCTGCGGGGGTGTCGGCGCTCCATAAAAGAGGTCCCCAGGCGGTGGGCGAACCAGCATTGTATATCTTCCTGTTGTAGCCGATTGTCGCGCCGGATGCCAGTTTCAAGTCTCCGGGGGATGTGTATGAATCAGTGTTCACGTTTAAGGTGTCGCTGTAGTCCTGCAACCATTCCGGATAGAACTTTCCCGCTCCTCCGCTGTATATGGTGGCGGCTGCCTCGTCCGTAAGAACCATGTTCCAAAGCCCTATTTCATCCATGTCCCCATCAAAACCGCCATACCAGTATCCGGCGCCAATATACATCGAAAGGCTGCCGGTTGTGCCTGTAGCGCTTAATCCGCTTGTCGAAGAAGCCACCAATTCCCCGTCCCTGTAGATATTCATCCCGCTTGTTCCGCGGGTGAAGACCAGGTTGTACCAGCGGTCAGCCTGCCATGCCAGGGCTCCGCTTGATGTGTATGCGTAGCCCCCCATGTACCAGTCCTCGTAATTGTTGCTTAGGCTTCCATTGTTGTTTATCATCAGATACCACATGCCTCCTGACGGGCTGTAGGAATATGCCAGGCCGAGGCCGTAATAGCTTGTTATATCAGCGGGATTCACCCGTATCCATGTGGAGAACGATGCGTCAGTTCCGAACCCGGGGACCGATGCGCTCATATATCCGTAGTTCCAGCTGTTCTGGTCGAAATCGAAATGGATGCCGGATTCGCGTCTTCCTCCTCTCCAGGAATAAAGGCCTGAAAGACTGCCTGTGATGTCCTGGACCGAATCAACCGCCTGCGATCCGGTATTCTCCCCGAATCCCCAGTAGGCCGCAAGGCTCTGGTTGTATTCATTCATGTTGCCGGACTGCCAGTCGGACTTGGACGAGGCGCCCAGCTGCTTTCCTGCCACAGCGATACCCTCAATATCGCTCGTGGCGCTGGCAAGATGCCCTGGAGTCTGTTTGGACGCAGGAAAAGTCAGGACAGGCCTGGCCAGAGTTTCCGCCTGGGGTGTCAGGGAAATCTCCGGCGAAAATCCGCTCTCTGCCCCGTAGAGGTCGACTGCGGACACTTTGTACAAATAGGATTGGCTGTTCGCGAGCCCGGTGTCGGTGAAATAAGGGGCCGGAAGCGCGGATGTGTTCAGCTTCGAACCGTTGCGGTAGACATTGTATCCCGCAAGATCCGGCTCTGTGTTGGCTGTCCAGGAAAGGTAGGCGGTGCTCTCCGCAGGGCTTCCTTCGAGGTTCTGCGGAACTGCGGGAGGGAGGTTGGTGACAGTTATTTTCTTAGAGGCAGTATTGTTCTTCTCATTGGACTCTGCGATCTGGGAATACGGGTCGATATTGACCGTTATGGTTCGCTCCCCCGGTGCAAGAACTGTCGTAAGCTTGAACGAATATGTTCCGCCTCCGAAAACCTTGTCGAGGACAAAGTCCTTTCCAAGCTGGACAGTTCCATCAAAGAACTGGAGGATGGCATTGGCCGCGACTGTCTCGCCCTTATTTTCCACCAGCGCGGTTATCTCCACCTGGTTAGGGAAGGACGGATCAGGGATGTTGAAGGAAATATTGTCAGAGGTTATTGCCAGGTCGGGCTGTGAGATTTGTGCAGGCGTGACAACCACCGAAGCTGAAGCGGAATTGTTGTCCTCTCTGCCCTCTATCACCCTCTGCGATGGATCGGCCAGCGCAAATATTTCGTGGATCCCTGCCTGGAGGTATACTCCGAGGCGGACTGTTCCATAGGAACCGGCCGCAATGGATGCCAGTTGAAGTTCAGGCCCGATTTTTGTCCCGCCGGAAGAAGGATTGCCGTCGTAGCACTGGACACCCACATTCTGGGCGGCGCTGCCGCCGATGTTCCTGATTTTTACAGTAATTAAAATCTGGTAGCTGGTCAGCGGGCTGGAAGGTGAAAAAGAGATATCTGCCTGCGAAATTTCAAGGTCAGGCGGCTCGGGGAAGGGATTTTCATAATATAATTTCAGGTATCTTGCCGCGATTGCCGTCTTGTAGATATTTCCTGTAAAACTTCCATCGGCAATCTGCTGGTTTTCAAGCCAAATTGCCGCGCCTTCAACCGATGCCTGGGCGCCGCCGGACATCAGCAACGAGGCCATGCATAAGGCTGTCGCAGTTATGTCCGAAGGGGAGTCCCAGGAGCTGTCTGGGTTCTGCTTGGATGCGATGAAAGAAATTCCTTTCGATATAGCCAGGGAGAGGTTTGTCGGATAATAATTTTCATTTAGCTGGTATTCGCGAAGAGATGAAACAATCCAACCGGTCAGTATTATATCTGACATGTCTTCGGCGGCATTGTCCTTGTCCTGGAGAGTCCAGCCGCCGTAGGACTGCTGGGCGGAGCAAAGAAAATTTATCGCCTTTTCTATATTTGCCCTGTCGGCTGAACCGCACTCTATCAGGGCTCTGACTGCCATAATCGTCATCAGCGGAGAGCTTGTGTAATCTTTTCCTATTCCAAATCCGCCGTCCGGATTCTGGAATGAAAGCAGGAGGGATTTCAAGTCATTAATATCTGCGGTCGAATGAGATAGGATGATTATAGCTTTGGAGATTGAAGATGTGTTTTCTGGTTCCAGGGACGCCGCCCAATTTACCGTCTTGCCTGACCATTCCCCGCTTCTTCCGGCCTTGTAAAGCGTAATGAATGATTCCGACGTGTCGGCAGGCTGCTTTTCCAGCTCGCCCCAGCTACCGTCACTATCCTGTTGCGATGAAAGCCAGTTGAAAGCTCCCTCAAGGTCTGAGGAGGAAAAAGCTTTCAACGAACAGAAAAACATCATGCCAGCGAGGAAAAAGCATCCGATAGAGCGCATATGTCCCATGAATCTCATTGCAAAATGCGCCCTTGATTTGTTATTTTTCAAAAATAATCAGTTGATACAATACCTTTGTTTAAAACGTTTTCAAACAAAAAAATGTTTTATTGCCACAGCGCCGTACCCTCATTATATTCAGCTGTCCGGCCAAACGGAGGCGGCTCCGCAGGGATGCGCCCGCCAAGGGATAGCCGGACGGGACAGCAACGGACAGTTGCGAAAGGGAGGCTTCGGCCTCCCTGCTTTTCATCCAATGCTGTCCGGAACTGCTCCCTTATGCCTTTAAAATCCCCGGGGTCTGGGGCAGGCAGCCCCAGTTTCCATTACTTTTTATTCACAAATTCTGCGTAAGAGCCCCCAGGACATTTCCATGCCGAAACAAGGAGGTTCTTGTGGTTGTGTGACGCGAGCCCATGAAGATTCCAGTAGGGGACAAATTCTGTGTCGGGCATGTTGATCCGCGTCTCCTTGAGGACTGATTCGGGAAAGGGGCGAGCGATGTCGTGGACGGCAAGGTTGGCCGCGTAGGCGCGTTCCTGGCGGAATATCCAAGATTCATACTTACCCTAGTCCAACTGCCAGGGTGCCAGCTTGTTGGCCCATGTGAGTTTTCTTGGAAGGACCATGCTTTCCACATGGCCGTCCCAGAAGGACATTACGGATACCCCGCCGTAGGGGGCTTTAGGATGCGGCGTGCCGGCCACGGCGCTATGGAAAGTGTCCAAGGGATGGCCGTTCGCCCTGGTCGTACCCATCGCCACGCCCGACTCGATGGTAAGGAAAAGCTGCGAAGGATATTTCACCCATTCGGGCTTGCATCCGCTCCAGTGGTCTGCGGAATCCAAGCTTGAGTAAGGGCCGTAATATTGCGACGGCGTGGTCAGGACGCGTTTCGGAGGGTAGCCGGTGACGGTGTAGCCGCTCCGCCAGCAGGCCTGCCACTCCCAGGTGTAGCCGTCCATCATCCACTGGATGTTCGAGGGGCAGACCCATATTCCCATGTTGTTCCTGGGGATGGGGGCCAGCGCCAAATTTGCCTCGACAAGCTGAAGATACCAGTAATGCCCGACAGGGAAAAGTCCTTCCGCGTCGGCCGCATAATTCATGAAGACGGAGTAAATCTGCTTCTGATTGCTGGAGCATGTGATTTTCTTAGCGGAGTCCCGCGCCCTGGCCAGCGCCGGCATGAGGATGGCAAGCAGTATCGCGATTATGGCGATTACGACTAGAAGCTCTATCAACGTGAAAACCCTCTTGCCGCTCATGGTGTTTCTCCTTGCTTTACAATCAGTTCCGAGATATCGACAATCAGCTTGTCCGAAAGGGTGTTCGAGCCGCGTATGCCGAATCCCGTCCCGGAGGAAGGAGTCCCCTGGAATACGGTCGGAGCACCTCCATCCAAGGAGACCTTCGTCTCTTCGCCGTTAAACATAATTGAGATATCATGCCATGCGCCGTCGAAAGTTCCCGGCGCGGCGGTTGCAGGATTGTCCCTCCTGCCGTCCTTGGCAACTACGCACCGTGCAATCTCCAGCGTCTTCTTTCCGGGATCGGCGGTTATCTCCATGAACTGGCCGTCCTGGAGCAGCGTGTGGCTGAGGCCGTGCTTGCTGAACTGCGGAACGGAAGCCCGTGTGACGATTGAGAACAATGGAGTCTTGGCGCTCAGCTCCGGTGCGGAGATCCTGAACTTGATCTTCATCTCGGAGTTCATCCAGGCCTCCGTGCCGTTCCAGATTTCGATTCGGGCGGGCCCCTGCCATGGCGCCTCGTTTTTGGCGATCCTCAGATATTTGTCTGCGCCCTCCCCGTCCACCTTCAGGAACGGCGCGATATAGCTCCAGCGCAGGCTCGGGCCGTCTTCGAAACCGTCGCGGAAGATAATCCCCGGCCCTTCTTTCCCGGCTCCGGCCGAGATCATCTTGAAGTCGTAAGGCAGATCGAGCGCTATCTCATTCCCCTGCTTGTTCACATCGCCGTAGGACTTGCCCGACTCCATGTCCTGCATGATCCCGGCCGGTTCGAACCCGATCACTTCCGGATTGAACGAGACAGTCACTTTGCCGGGGTTCCGCGACCAGGCCTGCAGGATGAGAAGAATGCGTTTGTCGCGGGGGCGCGCCAGCAGGAGCCATTTGACATCGCCCCTGTCCGTCTTCAGGGCCGGAACGTCGGCCCAATAGTTGTGGACGTTCACGTCCGGGGAATCATATCCGAACCCCATTAGCGCCTTGTTGAGCATGGCGGAGCTAAGCATCCAGTTCGCCGGCCCCGGCAGCTCGTGGACCTTCTGCATGCCCCACTCGCGCTTGATGGAATACGCAGACGATCCGGGCGAGTCCGGCCTGTCCATCTCGTTCCTTGGAACAGCGTTCGGATCAAGACCGAAGTCATTGAAGTTGAAGAGGCCATGGCACAGGCATGCGTAGTTGCCGGCCTGCCTGCCAAGGCTTTGGGCCTGAAGCAGATCGGTATGGAAAGGCTCCTTCGGATCCTGTATCTCCGGGAAACAGCCCGCATACGCCGCGGCGCTCCATTCCATGTCGAAGGAAGTCGTGCACCAGGAGAGTATCGGCAGGAGATTTGTGTTGGTCATGTGCTGGAGGAAGAGCAGCTTCTCCCCGCGCTCCTTCTGCCATTTGTGCATCAGGTTCCATGTCCTCCTGGAGTATTCCCGCTGGTTCCAGAGCGTCAGCGCAGGCTGTGTCTGGCCGTCCTCGGCGACATACGCTCCCGAGGTGAGGGGATTGGTGGCGGTGGTGAGATAGGAATTGTCCCAGTATATCCCCACGCCCCGCTTCAGCCATTCGTTCGTGTAGTATGCGCCATAGTTCCTGTAGCTGTTGACGAAGTTGGATCGGTAGCCTGGGTTGGCCTGGTTCCCCTGGCGGAACACTTCAAGGCCGGGCCAGCTTCTGCGGCACGGGAGAATATCCCTGCTCCACTCGTCCTTATAGACATGCCATTCCTTCCGGTCCGTAGGAGCGGCCATCTCCTCGAAATAAACGAGGACGGGCCGTTCCTTCCTGCCTGCGAAATGCGCGACGGACTGGAGCCAAGGGTTCGTTCCGTATACCGGGGGAACGTTGTGCTCCTCCTGGAAATTCTTGAACCATGCGGAGTTGTCAGTTCCGTTGAGCTGCGAGTCGATCAGCTTGTCAACGACCTCCCAGCGGTCCTCGAACGGGAATTTGTGGGCGCAGCTGAGCCCGCCCCACGGATGAACGGCAAGCCCCCCTCCCCTCGCGCCGGTCCTCCAGTCAGCCGGCAGAGGCTTGGCGGGCGAAGCCTGGAGGCCGAATATGATTTCCCTCGGCTCGGATATGATTGAAGGGATGTTTACCAGATTGACCCTGATGACGACCGCCCCTCCTTCGCGGACGATTTCCTGCAACGGCTTGTCGCTGAGGTTCTTCTCCGTGAGCCAGCCCTTGTCGTTTTCCGCGAACCAGGCGATTCCTCGTTCGATGCCGCCGACCCACACGTAGCCCGCGAAAGCGTTGCGCCATGGATCCTTCCGCTTCGACTTCCAGACGACGCCTTCGCCCTGCGGAATCTTCCCGGAATAGTTGCGGCGCAGGCTGCCGGTGTCCTCGTGCATGAGCGGCGCTTCCGATGCCTTGACGGGGATTTCAAGCCACAGCCGTTTGATCTTCAACTGCTCCCTGCCGGGCGAAAGGCGCATCCAGACCTTCATCATCCCGTCCATTTCGGTCTCCGAGTAGGCGGTGATCTTGACCGCCGCGTTTTCAAGCGCCGCCTTATATGCGACGAGATATGGCTCCTCTCCGTCAATGCCGCTTTCCTTGAACTCCCATTCCAGCTCCCTGCCCTCCTCCGTCTCGCACCTTATCTTCACCGGCGACGCAAGAAGCTCCCGCCCCTGCGAAACAACCGAGTCCCAGAGCCCGAACCCGTTCATGACATATTTGCGCAGGACGGGCATCACGGAGTTCCCCTCCACCTTGAGAGCCTCGAACGGAGGGAAGATTTCATCGGTGACGCCAAGCTCGTTTCCTTCCCAGGCGAACTTCTCCGCCTCGAAGGTCACCGGCTCGCTGCGCAGCTCCTTGCCTCCGACGCTGACGACGGCTGCGAACTTGTATGTCCCGCCGGCAAGCGGAGGGACTTCCAGCTTTTCCATCTTGTCGGAGAACGGGCGTTCGACCTTAAGGACCTCCTTCCCATTACCGTCCATGAGCGAAAGCTGCACGGTCTCGATCCTCCCCACGTCGCCGAGCGCGGAGAGACGATACCATACCGTGTTGAAGCTGGGCAGGCGCCAGGCGGAGAGCGAAATCGGCGCCGCGGGCCCGGACTTTGCCATCTTCGAAGGATCGACGTAGCTCCAATAGCGGTTGGCCACCTCCTCAGAGCTGAGATTCCTTTCATAGAAGGCGAGTTCGTCAATGTCGCCGAACGGACGGTCCTTGGCCGGATTGAAGAGCATCTCGTTCAAGACCCCCTCGGCAAGGCCGTTGCCGCCCGACGCGGCCAGCTTTCCGTCTATGAACATGTTGATCGCCGAGCTGTCCCATGTGAACGCGATGTGGAACCAGCGCCCCGGATGGAACTCAGTGTTCAGGGCGTCGCAGTGCATCTGCAGCTTCTTCTCCTTGTCGTGGAAGAAGAACGACAGCGCCTTAGGAGAATTCACAGTGTTGAAGAGATAAGCGGACAGCCCCGATCCGGCCAGCAGCGTAAGGTTCTTGTCGGACATGTTGTTCATGCCGCGGGGGCGGATCCAGAAATCCATCGAGCCGCTTTTCCAGTCGGCAAGCCTGAAGCCGCCTATCTTCAGCGGGCCGTTGGCCGCCTTTCCCTTGACGCCCGAGACATAATCTCCGCCGAATTCGACCTTGAAGCGCTCGGTGATCGCCGGATCGCGCGCCTGCATCTCGGACGACGCCACGGGTTTGGCCGTGCCTTCGAAGGGGAACGTCAGGAGCGGCTGGCTGTCGCGGTCGAGGACGTTGTCCAGCGGCGGCATGCCGTCCTTTGCGATCCTCGCAATCCACGGCATGGGGTCCAGCGGCCAGAACCGCTGGATGCGCCCGTGTATCCTCACTTCGTCGATTTTTCCGACGAAGCCGCCGCCGTCGGGGCTGCCTCCTACGAAGAGTTCCGAACATGCCTTCTCCGGGTCGCCGCCCGCCCCTGAGCCGTTGCCCCTAAACACCTCGTTGCCATTGACATACAAGGTGTCGTTATTGACGGAGAGGTGCCCGCTGCAGCTTATCCCCGCGACATGCGTCCATTCGCTCAAAGGAACCACGCCGGGCTTGCTTCTGCAGTTCGAGGCGGCCTTGTTGAAGCTGTTCATCCCCATGCACAATGCGCCCTCGGAATCTATGCCGAGCATAAAGCCGCTCGACTGCCCCTTGTTATTCTGCTTCAGCAGGATTATCGAAGTCCCCTTCTCCGGGTATTTCCCCACATACACCCAGGCCTCCAGCGATAGCGCGCCCGCCACCGGATGATCCCACATCGAGACGGGATTCATCTGCTGCATCGGGATAGAAAGGAACCCTGTGCCGTCGAACTGCGCGCAGGAGGAGAACTTCCCTTCGGCGGACGGCTTGACCCCTCCGGATGGATTTCCGGCTCCGGAGACCTTGCCCTCGGCCGCCTTCAGGTCCGGATCGTCGAAATGGACGAGGACGTATGTGTTGGCGTCGGCCTCGTAAGGCTTCCAGAACGCTACGTCCGTGGCGGTGCACCATTCGGGCCACTTGCTCCGGTCGGCCAGGGCGACGGAAACAAAGGCCGTTGAGATCATGAGGAATACGAGCGGACCCGCGGAGATTTTTCCCGGACGACGATTGATTCTCATGGAGCATCCTCCTTTTGCCATGTCATTCACTTATTTTCATACCAATCACTTCATGTTTTGCGACCTTGAGCCGGAGCTTGCCTGAACTCATCGGCAGCGTTTCTCCGGTCTCGTAGTTGACGGCCTTGATGTCGCCGGGGAGCCCGAGCGTCTCATGATCGATCGCGATCACCGCATCCTCGTCTTTTTCGGAATAGGAACAAACAACAACCCATGTTTCAGTTCCTGGAATGCAATAGACGATCGTCGGCAGATCGGGATTGTCCGCCTTGACGGGGGACTTCCCCTCGTCCCAGTAGCGCCAGACCTTGAGCTGCGAATTTCGCAGAACTGGAATCAGCGGATCCCGCAGCGTCTTCCAGGCCTGTCCGGAGCCGTCGGACTCGAGCTCGTGCAGGAGCGTGACGCCCACGAACGTCCTCTGTACCCGTTCGCTGTCCGCCTCGGAGCCGTGGTCGTGCAAGGGGACAGGGATCACCCCGGCGAGCTCGCCGTTGGAGACGAGCTGGAGGTATTCCCTCGAGTGCCTGTATTGGACGTCGCCGGCGGAGTATTTCCATTCCCAGTCGTACTGGACGGTCGCGAACGAATGCATCGGGAGGATGTTCGTCGAAGTCATGTGCGGCATCGTTATTGGAAGCATTCCGAGCTCGTTCATCATTACGAAGGTGCGCTTGCACAGCTCCCTGAGCCCCCAGATTCCGGCCGCGGGGACAATCTCCCCGTCCTTGGCATACGCATCGGTCATGGCAGTGTTGCATGACGGCGCGATATACCAGTTGTCCCAGTAGACTCCCATGTTGCGTCCGTATTCGAACGACTTCGCATACCAGTGGAGCGCGAAGTCTATGTATGATTCCGACGGGACGATCTTGATCTCCCAGGGGAGGGCCTGGAAATCATGCCCGGAGAAGTCGTCGAGGCGCCATTCGTCAAGGAAGGTGGCATATTCCTCCTCGAGCGCTGTGACCGCCCTGTTGTAGTAGAATATCTGGGTCATGCCGCGCCTTGCGCCGCCGACGTTGCGGTTGACGTGCATGACCCAGGTGTCCTGCCTTTCAAACGGCTCGAAATATTTCATCCCGCGGGAGATGCATTCATCAATTTCCTTGCGCGGAATCTCCTCCGTGTTAGCCCTGGCTATCATCCTCCAGAAGTAGGGGTCTTTTCCGGCGGGATATACGTTGCCGCATATGCCCGGCCCTGAAAGCCAGTTGATTGACGTGCCCAGGAGAGTGCATTTCCTCGTCCACCAGAAGTCGCGCCATCCGGGCAGGCGCGGCTTCACCGGAGCGGCAAGGAGGCCGAAAGTAATTTTCCTCGGAGCGTCAATAACGAGCGGGCTGTTTACCAGATGGACAATCACCGTGAGCCGACCGCCGCGGCGCTGCAGCTCTACTGCGGGCGTGCCGCTCTTCCAGTTCCAGCCGCGGTCGTTTTCCGCGAACCAGCAGAGGCCGCGATGCGGCGTGCCCAGGAAGATATATGAGCAGAATCCCCTCGGCATTTCCCCGGTGATCAGACGGCATGAATCCCATATGACGCCCTCGCCATCGGGGAGACGTTCGCTGATCGGCCCCTTGCGTATGCCGTCGGCCATCGCATGGATCATCGGCGCCGCCGAGTCCTTCAAAGGGATGATCAGGTCAAGCGCCTCGACTTTCCTTCGGACGGAATTCCCCAGGACAAGTTCGTATTTCAGCGTACCATCATAATCCCATGTGCCTGTTGATAAGGCGCTTAAGGATCCAACTGAAAACCGGCCCGCGCACACTGCTTCCGCAGGGGAGACGGATTTGAAGGAGAAGTCTCCGGACTCTGCCGAGACATTCTCCCCGTCGATAAGAGCCCTGAACGTGCATTCGCCGTCGAGCAGATTTCCTCCTGCCGCCTTTATCTGCTCGGGAAGTCCGAGGCCGTTCAGCATATGCTCGCGGAGGACTGTCTTGACGGTCATGCCTTCGACCTCGATGTCTGTGAACGGGGGATAGACTTTCCTGCTGCGGCCCATGCTGTTGCGCTCCCACGGGTAACGCTTCCTGACGAATGTCTTTATCAATTCGCCGGCGGGAAGATTTTTCCCGGAGGCGGTCAAGGCGATCTCATAAGTTCCGTCGAGCTCCGGCAGTTCGACAGTCCGCTCGATTTCCTTGGACTGGATACTCGCGAGATTCTCGAAGGCGATTTCAGCGACGACGTCTTCTGTCCATTGCATCCTGACGACGATTTTTGCGCTCTGAATGACGGCATCATTGCCCAGTTCCGTCCAGAAGAGCCTGATTCGCAGCTTTCTGGTATATGGATAATGGGCGAACTGGAAGTCCACTGGGGCGAAACCGCTCTCCATGGCATCCCAGCGTTTCTTTCTGGGCCTGCCCCAGGCCATATCCCTATCGAATACAACGAGTCTGGAGTCTTTTTGCACGACAGATCCGGAAAGGACGAAGGAATCGCTGTTCTTCTCGTCATGCTCGAACAGGAATTCGGCGTGCGTGCCCGGTTCCAAGTGAAATTCACGCAAAGCATCCGTTTCCGGCATGCTGTTACGCTCCAGGCGGACTTTTGCAGCGATGTCAACCGGGCTGCAGCCTAAGTTCTCCAGGCTGAGTCTGTGCCTGATTTCCCTTGTGAACGGATCCCCGAGCCAGGACTGCCTGACGGCGACTGCCTGCTCCCGGCCGAATGTGAAGCGGGTGTCGCTTCCGTTGAAGACGCCCGGCGCGGAACACTGAACCCAGGGGTTCTTCCAGTTGCGGCACACTGAAATCCCCCATGCGCCGTCGTCCGTCTTCCGTCCCGGAGCGACCGATTCGACAGGTATCCTGGCCTCCACGATCCATTTTTTGTCTGTGAATCCGTTAGCCAATTTGATCTTCCCGTCCCATCCGGGGATGTCCTTGCCGGCTCCCCTCGTGTGGATCTGATAGCAGCCCTTCCCCAGGCTGTTGAAGAGGAACTGGAAGCGGCGTCCGTCGGAAGCCTGTGGCTCCGGATCGATCCATATTTCGAAGGAGTCGTCGTGGACGACCTTCGCGGAATCCTTGCCGACTTCCGCGACGAGCTGCTCCTTTCCGCCGGGCGGGAGTTCGCTCTCTACGGCGACGTAGAAGTCCGTCTCCGTCGCGCCGACGTATGCCGTCGCACCCCTCTCTTCGAGCTTTCCGTGGATGTCGCTCATGGAGTCAAACACGAACGCCCTGGCCCATTCGCCGGGGGAAAGCACGCCGTCGAGGACCGGTGCCTTGTCCATCGGCGGGATACGGAACCCATACGTCTTGCTCTTTTCAGGATTGCTCATTTTGTTTCCGCCCCCGCTATTCCACCCTCGACCTCGATCGGCGGCATATTTGGAGGGAGAGGCCCGTCGTATTGCTTCATGAGGGAATGCGCGTCGAGGCCGCTGTCCTTCCTGTATTCGTCCCACTGCTCCGGCTTGTATGTCTTTCCGAAGAATATTACCGGGGCAGGAGTGAGGAAGTTGGATTCAAAAAGCATCTTAGGCCTTTCGCCATCCTTCGGGCCGTGCCATGAGTAGTTCGTCTTGTTGGCGACGAATGCGCAGTTCCTGACTTCGATTCGATTCTGGGGTGTGAGGCTCCAACCCGCAATTCCGTCCTTGGCGTTGAATACCGTGCAGGCTGTCATTTCGAGATTTCCGCCGCCGACGGCTATCCCCTGGAATTCCGCGTCCTTCGAGATGAACAGGCAGTTCCTCAGTTTGACCTTCGCGTCTTTGTTTACCGAAAGAGCCTTGCCCGTGTTGTTCCTGATCACGCAGTCCTCCATCTCGAACTCGCCGCTGTGGAATTCGACGCCGCCGCGGAAGACGTCGTCCTCGATGACGCATCCGAGATATTTCGTCCTGCATTCAGGATAGACGTCGACGACGCCGCAGCCGGCGTTGTTGTCGAAGCGCGAGTTGATGACGGTGACTTCTGCTCCGTGGTGGCTCATCCCCTGGTCCATGTTGAAGCAGCCCCTGACGTTCTCGAATACAATCCCCTTCGCGCGCGTGGTCGCGAATCCGTCGCCTCCCGAATACATGCTGACCAGGTTGCGGACCGTCACGTAGCTTCTGCTCACATGGACGTTTGTGGCGCTGTCGACGCTTTCGACCTTCACGTCGTCGGGGGTCTTCCCATCGGGGAGCCTGATATACAATGTGTTATGAAGCTCGTTCCGCATTTCCCCCTGTTTTTTCGGATAGTCCTTGTAGAGGAAGTATGTGAGAGGTTCAAGCGCCTCCCTGTTCTTGCGGAATTCGGCGGGCTTGCCGTCCAAGAAGACTATAGGGAATCCGCTCCAGTGCCCCTGCTGGTCCATCACCCATGCGTTGTTCCTGAGCGGACGGCTGAAAACTCCGCCGCCCTCGGACTTCCACTTGTCGGCCCTCTGATGAAGGAGCATCGAGAGGACCGAGCCGTGCCCGTCTATCACAGTAGGCTTCTCGGCGGTTCCGGCCCAGTTCCCGTCCGGATGGCTGTCGATCGTCTCCTGATATGGAAAATCCTTGTTCGGAACCAGATGCAACGTGTCGCCGCCTTTCAGGGACTTCAGCCCCCTGGCGATGCTCTTGAAAGGCTTCGCCTGGGATCCGTCTCCTGCCGTGTCGTCCCCCTTCGCATTGTCCACATGCCATTCCGCGGCCTGCATGGAGCAGGCGCAGCACAGCGCCGCCATCAATCCGGTCAATCGCAAATGCTTCATCATCCTTCTTAATCCTCCTCTGAAACTCGCCCATCTTTGTCGCAAACTTTGTCGTTATCTTTGTCGTCTTCCGGAGGGTTGAGCCAAGCTCAACCGCGGCTCAGCACGGCTTCGCCCTCCATCGAGTTTCTGTTCGACAGAACTGCGAATCTCCCAGATGGTCACTCCTCTGAAACTTCCCCTGAAGTAACGCAGACATTCCTGTCTGC
>CAZWRV010000078.1:0-31043 GCA_964636325.1 uncultured Victivallaceae bacterium
TTTCCGTTCCTTCCTCGGACGACATTCATGTCGCCTCTCGGTCGGAACAAAAAAATCCAATCCCAAATCTTGCCCGTCAAAATGTAAAATATCACGCTAAATGAGTATAATTTGACACTTCGAGACGCTTTTAAATTTAGTCCGGCAATTCATATCTGCAAGTTGCAGGAGGGGTGCGCGGCGACTATGCCATTTTGAATTTCCAGGATTGTGTCGCCGAGTTCGATCAGCGTCTTATCATGGGTGGCGACGACAACCGTCTTTCTGGGGTGGAATTCGTAGGCTCTTCAATATCCGCTGCACGTCCGAGAGGTTCATGAAGACCCGCCAGTCATCCAGACCTCCGGTCTCATCCTCGACCTTGGCGACGCTGAAGCTTTCCCCGCATATCTCCACGGCGCTCCCTTTGAGCAGGCGGTCGGCGAACTTCTCCGCCCTGCCGAGGTCGCTGATCGTGACATATTCCACGATTTCGCTTTCATTCTCATCCGACGCAAAGAAGATCATGTAGAGCAAGAACGCGTTGACAGCGACGGCTGAGGCGACGAAGACGGCCTGGAGCAGCGGTCTCCGGTCCTTGCGGACAACGTTGATCTCCTCTTACATCTTTTTCTTGTTGCCTACCGCGGAACTTATCGAGTCGCTTTTTTTCTGTTCAGTCTTCAGCCTGTCGCTGTCCTTCTTCCTCCTTGCTGAATCGGCAACGAATTTCTTGATCTGCTTGAGTTCATCCAAAGTCGCCATCATCCAAGAGTGTATTTCAGAGTCAGGGAGATAGGGCGCCTGCCGTCGTGGCGGCTTATTCGTCCGAGAGGTTCAACCGTAAAAAGATCGTTTCCGAAGTCCGTCAGAAATCCGTCCACTTCGTCTGGCTTGAACTCGACGCCCAGGGAGTGGTTGTTCAGCGGCGAACAGACCCGTAGCCTCCCGGAATCGGGGCGCAGGTGGAGCGTGTCTGTGTCGATCAAAGATCTTTCACGCCCGGCAGACGCGGTGTCACCTTCCAAAAGCAGCAGGGGAATAGGCGTATCCGGAATGGAATGGGCGCAGTTGGGGCGTATCGCAAACCAGCCATCGCGCAGCGGGATGAGGGAGCTTTCCAGATGGATCGCGTTCTCTCCCTCGTTCAGGCATACCGTCCTGCGGATTTCGGCTGTCTCGTTGCGGCCGGCACATGATACTTCAATTCTTCCGGCATCATTCCTTTCCACGGAGACATCGAAAGGTCGCCCCCATAACGTACACGGGTTGAGCCTGGAGTTGAAGAAGACGGTCTCCCTCCATCCGAGGATTCCGGCAGCGCCCCAGGGCGATCCCAGGCCTACATATCCCGGAATCCGGCGCTCCCTTGAAGCCCACTCCTCATACTTCGTCATAAGTGCGGACCATGGTTTTTCGCCGAGGATCGTCCATTCGATCATGGCCGCGGCGAAGTCCGGCAGCAGGGCGACCGCGACGACCCCGTTGGAAATAATCACAAGGTCATGGCCGAATTCGGTCCGCCCTCTGTAGTAAGTGCAGCCCTTCGCGGCGGAGCCGGCAAGTTTCGCGCAGTAGAGTTCCCGGGGAAGGTTCCTGTTTTGATGCGGTGATGGCTTGATTTTCAATAGGCGTCCGGCGAACGCGCATACGGCATCATATAGCTCCCTGTTGCGTTCCACCTTCTCCCCGATGATCCTGGAGACATGATCATTGAGCAATGCCTCCCTCCTGCCAAGCTCTGCCGAGAGGGCCTGGCTCGCACCGCCGCCGGCTGCTTCCATGGCCTCCTTTACAAGTGCCGTGCGCCTTGCCTCGGCGGATGCGGCGGAGACGGCATGCGCCATCATCGGGCATCCGGCGCCGAAGACACGCTCCGGGAATTGACGCTCGATTTCCTCCTGTGGAATCTCAGGATTGTGCGTCCAGCGGCCTGCGGCATATATCGCCGGAAGAGCGGAAGTCCAAGGAATGCCGCACCAGACGGTGAGCATTGTCCCGAGCGCCCTGCCTTTGCCGTCGGCGCAACCGGAATTCCGCGAGACCGCCTGGGCCATCAGCCGTATGTTCGGCATGCCGCGCGCCAGGGCGGGGACGGCAGGGTCTCCGAGGATGCCGGGACAGCCGATGACATCGAAGCCGAGCCCGCAGAAGTATTCCACGGCGGGATGCTCCTGGACGTCGTAATACCAGTATGCGATGACGGTCCGCCGCGGGATGTATTCGATCGACTCCGGATGGTGAAGAAGCATGTCGTGCCAAATTATCGGGCGTCGGCCTCTTTCTATGATCATCCTTGCGAGCCTGCCCATAGCAGTTCCGTAAAGGTGCCCCAATCCTTTTATCCGTGCTTCCTCCTCGGCGCGCGGGCTGAGCCTGCAATAGCTTGTCTCGTCTCCGTTTATGAACGCGTACCTGCTCGGGAAAAGCGGAAGCACCTCGTCGAAAATGCCTTCAAAGAGCCTGTAGACGTCCGGATTGAAAACGTCGAAGTCGCCGCCTCGTGGAAATGCAAGGTGCGAGTATCCGGGGCGCGAAAGCTTGGCTCCGGAATGCCCCAGCGTCGTGATCGACGGCATCATGCCGACGCCAAGGGATCGCGCGAAATCCGCAAGTTCCACAAGCTCGTCCATCTTGTAGGAATATTCATATGCGAGGGCCGGATGCGATTTCAGGCTGTACATCTGGTCAAGATAAAGGACAAGCTCGTTGAGGCCGCATTCGGAGGCGAAACTGACGAGCGGATACAGCGACCGTATCGGGTCGTATGTCCGGCCCTGGACGACATCGTAGAGGAGCCCTCGGAAAAGCTGCGGCCGACCTCCAGGGGATCCTTTGCCTGCCGCGTCGGTCGAATTGTCCGGTTCCGGCAATTTGCGGACGCCTGCTTCCTCCGCCGGAGCGCCGGTCGTTTTGCGCATCATGATGGCATCCTGCCTGTTTCAAGGCCGCATGACTCATGCGGCCGGTATAATTCATTATAGGTATATTATAACCTTCTTAAAATTATTTGCAAGAGGCTATTTGACAATAATAAATGTTTTAGATATAATATGACCTATTCAAACGGATATCTTTTAAGATCATACATGGAGGTTGCCAATGGCCGAACTGTCCTATTCGAGGTGCTTTGCCGTCGCAGGAAGCAGAATCTTCTCCATGCTTTTTGACTCTTGCACCTTGCGGGGATGCCGCATCGGCCTGCTGGTCTGTGCGCTGGCCATGTTCGCGTCCGCCTTTCCCGTCGCGTTGATTGCCGAAGACGAGGAACTGATCAAGGACGGCGGCCTCGAGGCCGCACCGGAGGGATGGAAGCTGTGGGGTGCCGGCAGGATGGAAGTGCTTAAAGGTGAAGGTGAATCGCGTTCAGGTAGGCAGGCCGTGCGCATCGAGCCTGCGGCCGAAGGGGGCGAACCGCACGTGCGGGTGCACCCGGCCGACAGGATTCCGGCTCGGCCCGACGTGGAATACAGGTTCTCGGCATGGGTGAGGGGCAAGGGCAAGGCCGCGCCATTCGCATGGGCGTATTCTCCGACAGGCGGCTTCATCGGCGGGGCGAAGCTCAATGAAGGCGAAGGGCATGAAATTGAGCTGGGTACGGAATGGCGCCAGATTTCCATGACGTTCAGCTTCGAGGACGAGGATGTCGGCGGGATGATTCCGGGCTTGGCGCTGCATGGCAAGGACACCTGGCTTGTCGCCGACGACCTGTCGCTTACGGTTGACCGGGCGAAGTATCCCGCGTCCGAGTCAAGCCTTGACGACGGGTGGATTCTCGGGAATCCGGCGGAGCTTTTCATTCCGCAGGGCGGGATGGTATACATGCGTTTCGCACTGAGGTCTCCGGAGGCAGGGGAGCTCAAGGATTTCGGCGTGGCCTTCACCGTCCCGGACCGACTCCGCCTTCTGAGATACGACAGTCCTGGCGGCTGGGCTAAGGATCTGCCGGCTTCAAGCGTCAAGAGCGAGGATGTCATGGAGGGCGGCAGGCGGTTCCGGCGCTATGTGCTGGGCTATCCGCCGGAGAAGGTGGCGCCTTTCGGAGCAAGGATCGGCGCCGGCTGGCTGCTGCAGCCTCCGCATTCCGGGAGCGCTGCGATCGCCGCGGCCTTCTTCCAGATGGACGGTGAAATCCATGAGGACGGCTTGACTGTGACGGCCTGCCGCATCGCTAACGGAAGGCCCGAGGGGAACCCCGTGGAAATGGCCCTGCGGGTGGTGCCCGCCTTCTCCGGAAAATCCCCGGGCAAAATCGAGGTTTACTACTACGGTTTTCCCGCGCCATACGAAGTGCAGAAGCTGTTCGGAAGCCCTTATCCGGAGGAGGTCGCCGAGGCTGCCTGGAAGCAGTTCCAGGGGCTCGGCAACACGCGCTACGAGATCGGGACATGGGGCCTGGAGGAAAAGCCTGTCTTCCGTGAGTTCGTCTGGAAATTAAAAAGAGGAATCCGCCGCGGCGGCGGGGACGGAAACTTCCTTGGACGCATCTGGGGAAGGCTCTTCCCTCCGGCGTCAGGGCCGGCGCCGCAGATCGGCTTCGCCCGCCTTTCAGGGATGAACTATGTGCTCGGCTATCTCGCCGATCCCCCCGACAAGCAGAAGCCCTCTTCGAATCCCGGCTGCGGCGCGCTGGAGATTGTCGCGGCGCACCCGGAAGTCCAGTGGAGGCAGTATTCCGGGAGCAAGGAAAGCGTCCCCGCGGTCTGGCAGCCGTCCGTATTTTTCCGGTGGTTCGATCAAAAACTTCTATTCGATCCGGAAACAAGGGCGCGGAAGCCGGCCGTGTGGTGCCAGCAGTATCTTGCGGACGGCGGCAGGCTCTACCGCGATTACTGGCTTGAAAAGTTCAAGGAGCTGAAGGGGAAAATTCCCGTCGACTTCATCCACTGGGACTGGGAATACGCGAACGTCGGATTCAGCTGCTTCTGCGAGCGCGATCTGGCCGCGTTCCGCAAGTTTGCAGAAATCCCTTCAGGAGAGGAGCTTACGGACTTGCTCGTCGCTGGGAAATACCCCTCCGAATGGATGAAGTTCAGGGCGTGGCAGAACGCCAGGATTGTCGGAGAATTCCACGGCATCCTCAAGGAGGCCGGTTTGAAGTTCGAGGCCTATTCGCCCGGCGTGACGCCCGAATATGCCGAGGGGCTCGACTGGTCGCAGTGCGTGGGCAAGTTCGACACCGGGTTCGTCGGCAGCCCCGGAGCGAACCCGGGCAAATGGTTCGCAAGCAACGTCAAGGCGGGCGACGATCTCGAGAACATGTTCAACATGAAGATGATAAGCCAGCTCATCGTCGAGCCTCCCGCCTCCCCGGCAGTCTCGCTTTATCCCCGCAGGCGCTTCAACGACATGCTCCGCTGCGTCGCCGCTTACCGGGGCGGCATCAATCCTTGGGTGAACATCGGGCAGCTCGACAACATAAACGGCGCCGAATGCTTCGAGCGGGCCGCGTTGGACGTCGTCGTCAAGTACGAAGACTGGTTCTGGGAGGGGAAGCGGGCGACCGGAGAATTCAAGGTCTCCGGGCTCCGCAGCGCCGAGGAGGATCTCGCGGCCTTCCGCCTGCCCGGAAGACCTCTCCTGCTGCTCGTCTTCAACGACGGCAGGAAGCCCAAAAAAGTGGCAATCTCCTGTCTGTCCGCATCCAAGGGCGCCAAATGGACAGACGGCCTAACCGGAAAGCCGCTCGGAAGCGGAACGTCCGTCAGCTTCGAGATCGATGGGCACAACACCAAGGTGATTGAAATCGAGGGGGCAGATGAAGCCAGGTGAAGCAAACAAGGGAGGTAGCTGTCCGGCACCGAAGGCGCCGCCCGCATCGGCCGCCCGCTTCCGCGAATGGAGGAAGCGGGCGCAGGAAATGCCGTCAGGATGATTGAAGACTACCGCACACGGAACGGAATTGAAAGGATATTTAAAATATAACCGTATGGAGTTCAAGATGATGAGGAAATTTGCCGCCGCCGTATGCCTGTCGCTTGCGGTTTCAACCGTCCAAGCCGACGCCGACACCCTTGAGGGGACGAGGAGGGGGCCGACGGGCTGGTATCTGCCCGCCAAAGAGCGCACAGCGCTCCGTGAACGAGTGAAGAACGACGCATGGGCGAAGGAGTTTCTCGATAAGGAAATCCTGCCGGAAGCAGTGTCCAACAGCCCGCTGAAGCCGAATGCCGCCGAGAACGGGCTGGGGCGCCGTGGCCCGTTCGAGTCGGCGTTGGCATACGCCGCGACCGGCGACAAAAAATACGGCGACACGGCGCGGAACTGGCTCCTCTACGGCGCCGCCCGGTGGAACAAACGCAGCCCCGACGCCACGATAGACAAGCCCCCCTACAACGGCGGCAGCACGGGCAACTGCGCCTGGGGAGCGCCCATGGCCGGAACCGGCAACATACCGATGCACATCATCTACGACCTCGCGGCGGACACGCTTTCTCCGGAGGAGGAGATTGTCGTCCGCAAGGCGATCAAGGAGATCGTGGACTACGCATGCAACTGGATAAAGATCCACGGCGGCAATCCCAACATGAACTTCATCGCGCTGACCGACTACTACGAATGGGCGGCATCGATCGGCTATGAAACGCAGATGGACTGGATCCTCAACCACAAGGCGGGCGGATGGGACGCCGCGAAAAGGAAAGCGGACGAAAGCAATCTCGGAGGCCTGCTCGTTCTCCTCGACGACTACATGAACGACGGAATGATCGGCAAGGAATCGCCGATCTACCACACTATCAGCCTGCGCGTTGTCGGAATGGGCATGGCCGCCTGGCGCTACAACGGCAAGAACTGGTTCGAATACAAGACCCCCCGGGGCAACTCGCTGAAGGGAATGATCGACGGCCTCGTCGCAACTGCCTGGCCGATCATGGAAACAGGCTACTACAAAGGGACTGTCTCCATGCACAGCTGGGGGCATGGAGGGACTATGTTCTGCGGCGACATAGCCTTGGTAAACAGGCCGTCGGAATCGAACATCTCATACTGCGCCGAAGGCGCCATTGCGAATCTATTCCGCATCTATCCGGATGATATCGCATACCGTTATCTGCTGTCGCTGACCGCCCGGGCCTGGCGGAAGGACGGCGGCGGCCCGGTGGGGCCGGTCGTCCTGGACGACTGGCTCCACGGCCCCCTTGGCGTCAAGGAGGATGAGCCGCCTGCGCCCGCCCCCAGCGGCCTATATCCTCAGGCGGGCATCGCGATGCTGAGGGTACCGGAGACCGGCGACTACTGGACTCGCGGAACCGCGGCATGGTTCCACGGCGGAGAATACAGCCGCGGCCATTGCGCCGATCCGTCGCTGATGTTCTTCGGCGCCGGCCGTCTGCTTCTCCCGCAGTTCCTGACCACGCAGTACGAGGATCCGCTCACGACCGGCTGGTGCATGGCAAGACAGAGCAGGAACACGGTGACCATCGACGGAAGGCAGGGATGCTTCTCGTATTCCTCCTGGCGGAGAAGCTTCGATCCGGAAGTCAAGTTCGTGTCCGTGCGGTGCCATCCGTATCTTGAGGCGGAGGCCGAACGGGCCGGATTTCTCACGGACGGATACCTGCTCGACTTTTTCCATGTTCAGGTCTTCGACAAGGCCTTCCCTCCGGAATCCTTCTATCCGTTCCCAGGGGTGGGCTGGGGGCTCAACACAAGCCTGTCAAAGGACATATTCGTGAATCTGGGGCAGGAGACGAGCTTTCTCAACACGACCAAGGAGGCGGTCTACGGCCCGCGGAAGATGCCGGAGACGCATACGTTCGACTACAACCTGCACGGATTCGGAAGGCAGTGCGCCGAGGAGTGGCAGGCCTTCAAGCCTTCCGACGACCTGAAGCTCTCGCAATGGAACTACCGCTGGGCATGGAACGAGAGGATGCGCGAGACCGACGGCGCGGCCTGCGTAGAGTGGATCCAGACTTCGGCCAACTACCTCCCCGATCTCGAGCCGGGAGAGGCCCGGGGCTGGGACAGGATCGGAAGCGCATGGTTCAAAGGCAGGGCGGGAGTCCGGACAAGGATTCTCGGCGAGCCCGGCACCAAGGTTTTCCTCGCCGACGGCCCGATGCGCTGGGGCCCTGTCGACGACAATCTGACTCCGGAGGAGAAGATTCCCTTCGTTGCGGTCCGCCGCACCGGCAAGGCCGCCTTCTTCGCCGCGGTCCACGAACCCTTCAAGGATTACCCCTCGCTGCGCTCCTTCCGTTACCTGTCCCGGCCCGACAAGGCGGCGAAGCACGCATCGGTCGGAGTCGAAGTCGAAGGCGTGGATTTCACCGACCGCGCCTATCTCACGCTGGGGCTGCCCGGCGAAGTCTCGTCGCAGCCGGGCTGGGTCAGGCCTTCCGAGGAAATCCCCTTGTCCACGGTCTCGGACGAAGGCAATCCATCGCAGGGCGTGTCGTTCCGCGGCCAGGCGTACATTCGGATCAAAGGTGGCAGCATCTCGGCGAGGGGGCCGGTCGAGGCCTTCTGCATCCATGCCCCCGGTGTTAAGAACTTGATCCTTAACGGCAAGCCTGCGGACGCCAGATTCGAGAGCGGATATGTGCTTTTCGGCGACGGCCCGTGGAAGCCTTCCGCCCCGCCCAAAAAGCCGGACGCGCAGCCGCCTTGGACCTCGCCGCTCCAAGCGTCCCTCCCTCAGAAATACATGAACATCTCCCCAGACGAAGGAGGAACTGCGCTCGTCCGCGTCGACGGAATAGGCTCACCGGTCGCGGCGGCCGGGAGCGAGGCATGTTCGGGACGCATCGAACTTTCCGGCGGCAAAGGGCTTAAAGTCGAGCCCGCCTCCGCCGAATTCTCCGCCGTCAAGCCAGGAGACCGCGCGGAATTCAAATTTACCTTGAAGTGCGGCGAGACCGGCGCATTGCTTCCGCTGACCGTCAGGATATTCGTCAAGGACAAAGGGAAGGAGCGCCTCGCCCAGGAAATCAGCACGGACGTATCCGTGGGAGTCACGGTCAAGGAGATTCCACAGCAGTACGACCACCCGCTCTACAAGGACTGCTACAAGAAGTTCGAAGGGGACCGCAAGGACAATTTCGACAGGTTCCTTGTCCGCGCCCCGGGCTACACCATTGAGATTGACAAGTTCAGCGGAACCTCGCGCTCCATGATCGACCCGGAAGGGCACGAACGCATAGGCGCCGCCGGATACCCCATGCAGTTCACCCGCGGCTTTGCCACCTTCATCCGCGACGTCCGCGACGGCCAACCCCGGCACCCATACGAGGTGCCCTGCGTGCCCGGCGCTCCGGACAAGCCCAAAATCCTGGGGTGGTGGTCCGAGGCGAAGTTCCTTGGAAAGGGGACGGACTCCGCAAGCGGCAGCCCTACGCTCAAGTTCCAGACCGCGGACGGGCTTTACCAGATCGAATACATCTTCAAAAACGACGCGGTTTCTGCGAATTTCGCGGCCGTCGGGAAGGATGCCAAGCTGCCGCCGCTGAAGTTCGACGGGCTTTGCGTGGACAACCCGGCCTACGCCTACCGCAACTACATCAAGGACGGCAGGGAGTTCGGTTTCAGGAAGGGGACGTATTCCGCTCCGAATGTCGGGCAAACCTTGAACAGCGGGCCTTACTACAGCTTCCGGACATGCCCGAAGCTTGAGGTCGGCATCAAGCCGCAGCCGGGCAATATCCTGCCCGGCGGCGGCTTCGAGGACGCCGATTCGAAGGAAGGGACTCTGGCCGGTTGGATGCCCGACGATAACGCCAAGAAGGCCTGCGCCTTGGACGAGACCGTCTCCCGATCCGGCAAGAGGAGCCTGAAGTGCGATCTTTCAAAGGTCGTAAACCCGTCGGTGAGTGCGGCGGTGGAGATGAAGTCCGGGCGCAAATACCGCCTCTCCCTCTGGACGCGCTGCGATGGCGTCAAGGCGGAAATCAAGGACGGCACGATCCCGCAGAGCGGATGGGCGGTGTCATGCTTCCGCTTCAGCCTGGACAGGCCCGACGGGTGGCATACGTGGAACCAGTTCCACCCTGCCTTCTGGCCGTCCGGAACGGTCGGCGAATGGCAGCGCGTCGAAATAGATTTGCCGCAGGCCTTGAAGGACGGCTCTGCGAAACTCAGCATTTGCTTCCATTTCGGAGCCTGCCAGGCAGGAACCGTGTGGGTTGACGATGTCGAGTTGGAGGAGGTCGAATAGCGGACCGGACGCTCCTAGTGTATCGTCCAATAAATACGTTGAGATTAAACCACATACGGATCCGGATGGAGTCGGCCCCTTTCCTCATTGGTGCACATAGCTGCCGTTGGCGGATATCGCCCCGCGGAGAAGCCACGGTGAGTCGTGATAGCTGTAGGACCAATAGGGAAACAGGCACATCTTGTAGTCGAGGGAGTCGGAATGGAGATCCCAGAAAAGCGCGTTGAAGCGGCGGTTGTTTCCGTGGCGTATGGCCGGGTTGCTGGGAGTTATTGTTCCGCATGCAACGCTGTCCCCGAGGAGGACTAGCGTGTCGGCCTGATCCCGCACCTGCGTGAAGCGCATATGCCTGTAAACACCCCATCCATTGCCCCAAAGGGTTGGCCAGTCATTTGTAAGATACGCATACTGTCCATAAGTGCTGCTCCAGGTGTCGGACGTATAGAGCGTCATGTTGGGGATGCGCGCCGTCGTCTCCCAGATTGGATTCGCCTCCGTGTTGCGGTTGCGTATCTCCGCCGTCGGACATAGGAGGATGCCCGCCGGCCTAATGCCGGAAGCCGAGACCCCGTAAGGGTATCCGGTCTTCATGTAGCCGTTGATGTCGAGTATCATCCATGTGGTCTGAGGATTGTATTGTCCGGGCGGCGGATATTCCAGATTGTCGTGCGAGTATAGGGCGATTGGCGTGGCAATCTGGCGCTGGTTTCCCATGCAGTAGGTTCCGCGCGCCGCGTCGCGCGCGCGGCCGAGGGCCGGAAGGAGTATCGCCATCAGTATCGCGATGATCGCGATGACAACCAGCAGCTCGATCAAAGTGAAGCGCGGCCCGCAGGCTGCCTCACAGGACGCCGGAGATGGAGGAGGGGGCATCTTTGCTCTTGTTTTCCGCATGTCGTCCTCCTTGTATTAATATTACAGACATATTATATCCTAATACGATGCATATGTCAAATGTTTTTAGTTGTCATATTAGTATTTTTATATGATATATAATTCTAGACATAAAATAATATTTATAATGGATACGTTGTTACCATTAATATCTACAGCTGTCCGTAGACAAGCTTAAGAGGTTGCAGTTCCTGTGGATGCTTTCGGCAGTCCCGCCTCTTCACCGTCAGAGGGGCGGGCGGCCAATACCAGTGGGACAATTTCCACCGCGCCGTGAGCGGCGGGAAGCCGGAAGGCTGCGCCACGCCGGAGGAAGTCGTCGCCGGCCTGCGCGTCATCAGGGCGATGGCCGCATCGCTCAAGTCCGGGAGGCCGGAACCGGTCACCCCTTGATGCCCGAGAGCGTCACGTTCTCGACGAACGCCTTCTGCGCGACGAAGAAAAGAGCTATGACGGGGATCATCAGCAGGAACGAGGCGGCCATAAGGAGGTTCCACTCTACGCCCATTATCGGCGAGACCGCGTTCTGCTGGAAGGCGGTCAGGCCGATCGAGACTGGGTACTTGGCCTCGTCCGCAAGGTAGATGAGCGGGCCGAAATAGTCGTTCCATCCCGCGATGAATGTGAACACCGCGATCACCCAGAGGACCGGGCGCGACAGCGGCACGGCGATGTGCCAGAGCAGGCCAAGCTCGTTGCATCCGTCTATGCGCGCCGCGTCGAGAAGCTCGTCGGGGATTGCGCGGAAGAACTGCCTGAGGAGGAAGATGTTGAAGACGTTCATCCCCAGCCAGGCGGGCAGTATCAGGGGAACGTAGGTGTCGTAGAGGCCCAGCTCGACGAAGCCTAGGAAGACCGGGATGATCGTGACCTGCGGCGGAAGCAGCATCGGCGCCAGGCAGAGCGCGAAGAGCAGGGAGCCCAGCTTCGTCCTGTATTTGGCGAAGCCCCACGCCGCGAGCGTACAGCTCAAGAGGGTTCCGACGACTTGGAAGAAGACGATTACCAGCGTGTTCCACAGGGAGCGGAAGAACGGGAACCGCTCTATCGCCTCGGAATAGTTCTCCCAGCGTATCTTATTAGGTATGAACATGCTGCTCTTCGCCACTATCTCGTCGCCGGACTTGAGGCTCGTCCCGATCATCGCCAGGCTTGGCAGCAGCATCAGCGCGCCGGACAGGATCAACGCCAGATAGGCGAGGACGATCCAGAAGCGGTAGGTTTTCCGCACGGGCCGCCGGGGCGGCTGCCGGCCGCTGTTTCCTTCATCAATGTTCGCTAGTTTCCAGTTTCCATTTTCAGTCCGCATAGTAGACCCATCTTTTTGAAAGCTTGAAATAAATGACGGTGAAGAGGACGAGAATGACGAAGAGTATCCACGCCATCGCCGATCCCAGCCCCATCCGCAGCCTTTCGAACGCATGCTGGAACAATATCAGGACGTAGAAGTGCAATGACTTCCCCGACGAGGCGCCGGTGTTGAAGACTATGTATGCCTGCGCGAAGACCTGCATCGCCGATATGGCTCCCATGAGCAGATTGAAGAATATGACGGGGGAGAGGAACGGCAGCGTGACATGGCGGAACCTGCTCCAGGCGCCCGCCCCGTCGAGCATGGCCGCCTCGTGGAGGCTGCCCGGGACGTCCTGCAGGCCCGCGAGGAAGATCAGCATCGCGCCGCCGAAGCCCCATGCGGCCATGACCGCAAGCGAAGGCAGCGCCCAGGCGGGGTCGTGGAACCAGCCGGGCCCATGTATTCCGACCTTGGCCAGGAGCATGTTCACTATTCCGTTGCAGGGATCAAGGAAGAACGCCCAGACAAGCGTGCTCGCCGCGACGGGCAGCAGGCTCGGAAGGAAGAATATCGTCCTGAACACGCCGATGCCCCTGATGAAGCGGAGGTTCAGCATCAGTGCCGCCGCAAGAGCCGCAGCAACGGACAGGGGCACGCTGATGGCGGTAAAGACTGCGGTGCGCCCGAGCGAAGCCCAGAAGTCCGGCTCCTTGCCCAGAAGGTTCTTATAGTTCGCCATTCCTATGTAGGTTTCGGGCTGCCCAACCACGCAGTCCGTCTGGGATAGGTAGAAGCTGTAGAGCATAGGGCCGGCCACGAACAGCAGGAAGCCCGCAAGCCATGGGGAGAGGAAGAGCAGGAGCCGCAAGTTGTCGCCCGCCCTTGCGCGAGAGGCGCCGGCGGCGGAGCTGTTCTTCTTCATGAAAAACCAATAAAGGGCGCCGGCGCCAAGCAGGAGGATCAGCGCCGCCTGCGGGATGAGCCATGCACGCGACACCCCGTCCTGTTTTCCGGAGAGGGCGAGTATCGAGTTGCATTCCTCCGTCGCCTCGCGCGCGACCTGTGCGGTGTCCGCGTTTCTGTCGCGAAGGAGGCGTTCGAACTTCTGGATGATAAACCTCTGGCAGAGTTCGATGAAACGGGGGTGGCTCGGCGTGGAGCGCGCCACTGAAAGCATGCATATCAACGCCTCGCGGTGCTGCGGATCAATGCGTTCTCCGGGCTTTCCGGCCAGGAAGACCTCTTCGGCGGCGCTTTTCCTTACGGGGGTCGCTCCCGCCCTGACGTATTCGGCGATCGCCTCGCGGCTGAGCAGGAATTTCAAGACGGTCCATGCGGCCTCGCGGTTCCTGCAGTCCCTGCTGATGCCTATGCCCGCGATGGCCATTTCGCCGGTCACGCGACCCGCGGGACCGGCCGGAAGCGGCGCAATGTCCCAGTCAAGCCCTTCTGTTTCACGCAGTGACTTCCAGGCCATGACGTTTGTGCAGACGGACATGGCCGCCCTGCCGCCCAGGAAGGACGCGTCGGAGACTTCGAGCAGGCCGGGAGCCCAGCCTTCGCGGAACTTGCGGACCCAGTGGTCGAGTCCGGCGACCGCCTCCGGCGTGTCAAGTGTAACACGTTTTCCGGAGACGTCGAAGAATTCGCCGCCGCCCTGGCGCACGCAAGTGAACCACTCTTCCCACCATACGGAGTTGATGTCGCAGCCCCAGCGGACGATCTTGCCGTCGGCGCCCCTCTTCGCAAGCCTGCGTCCGGCTTCACAGAAGTCATCCCATGTCCACGTCTCGTCGGGCGGGGAGACGCCCGCCTCGCGGAACGCTGAAGGGCGGTAGGTCAGTATCGGCAGGTTGTACCATCTTGGGACGAGGTTCAGCCGTCCGCCGTTGCGGCAGCCGTCGAGAAGCGACGGGTAGAAGTCGTCTCCGCCCATCTCGTTCCAGTCCCGCTTCAGATACGGGGAAAGGTCAACGAGCAGGTCCTCCTTGCCCGCAGCATTGAAGTTGGCTGTCTCCCACAGGTCGGGCATCTTGCCGGCGGCGACCAGCAGCGGCAGCTTGGCAAGCGTGTCGCCCCACATCACGCGCAGTTTCACGTCGCCGTGCGCGGAGTTGAACTCCCGCTCGAGCTTGTCGAGGACATGCTTGACATTCCGGTCCTGAGGCCTCATCGCGAGCGTGACGACGTATGGGCTGCCGGCCCCGCCGCCGCCCAAGCCGACTTTCCATTCGACTGCCAGAAATATGACTGCAATGGCGGCGGCTCCCGCGAGCGCCGGCAGGACAGCCTTCGATGAGAAAATCTTGAAGACGGAAGACATTCTGAGCCATCCCTTGTCTATAGAAGATGTGCGATCAATTCGCCGGACATTGCGCTAGCTCCATCGCATTCCCGTTCATGCAATCCTCCTCCAGTCGAAGATCTGGAAAAGCCCCTTCGCTCTTCGGTTGAGGAGATCCTGGTATGCCTTCTGCGGATTCCGCGGATCGAGCAGCTCCGCGAGGCCGTCGAGTCTGAGACGGCCTTCGGAGAGCCATCTGAGCGCCGTGCCATAACCCGAGAATATGCTGTGCGGCTGGAAGTTGGAGGAATGATGAGGGAGCTCCCATTCCCAGCCGCTCCTCAGGACGACATAGTTGTGGAACACCGCATGCAGCAGTTCATGGGCGTGCAGCTCGGTGAATCGCCTCCATGGGACTCCCACCAGGACGACCTCACCCCGCCTCCTTACGGCCATGCATGCGCCGAGGACCGCCTGCTCATGCCCGGAGCATTCCACCACGAGGGCTATCTTCCCCCGGAGGGAATCTTCTCCATGGGGCATCTCCGCGAGCGCGGGGATGCCGGCCTTCTCAACCATCTCCCTCCTTGCGCAGAGCGGCTCGACGACCCTGACATCATAGCCCGACAAATTGAATATCTGGGCCGCAAGATATCCGACCGGACCGGCGCCCGAGACGACGACGATGTCTCCCGGCCGCGCTGCCGTGGTGACAAGCGTCGTCATCGACACGCCGATGAGCCTTGCCAGAACAGCCTTTTCCGGAGCAAGGGAGTCCGGCACTCTCATGGCCTTTACGGACTCGCATCTCTGGACGCTGCGGTGCCCGCCCATGCAGAATACGATGTCTCCCTTCTTGAAATCCTTCACATCGCTTCCGACTTCGTCGGCCCGGAACACCGCCGAATATCCCGGACATGTCGGGAACTTCTCGCCGCAGTAGTTCCAGGCGAGCTCGGTGCCGGGACTGATGAGCGAACAGATCGTCCTGCCTCTGATTTCGCCGCTCTTGAGCTCGGCGCCATCCGCTGTTTCTACAAGCTCCGCGTTCTCCTTCGACGTCACCGTGACAACATGCAAGTTCATATTTCAACACCTTCCTTTGCCGCTACCGCCATTATATGTTCCCTGGCCAGCCTGTATTCCTCTTCGCCGGAGAGATGCTCCAGCATCAGCGGGGTGTCGGGGGCAAGTTTCGCCAGCTCTTTCAGATACGCCCGATAGTCGAGCCCTCCTGCCCCGGGCCTGCACTCGTCGAGATGGACTGTAAGCCTTTCCGCGAGCTTTATGTCCTTGGCGTGGCATGACTTAACGTAAGGGCCGAGCTTCCTGAAGCATTCCCTTATGAGCTCCCCGTTGGCGAAATATCTCTGCGGGCTGGACACGAGGTTGACCGGGTCAAGATGCACGGCGAACGCTGTGCGGTCCACGGCCTGTATCAGTTCGAGATATGAGTCGGCAGAGTCCGGATACATCCACGGCATCGTCTCCAGGCAGTAGAAGGAGCGCTTCGGCCTGACGGAGTCTATGATTTTCCTGACCGTCTCCACGATCATGTCGAATGTTTCTCGCGTCAGGTCTGCCTTGTCAGGGCCGTCCCATTTCGCGCCCCTCGAACCTGCGATGTTGACGCAGCATTTGGCGCCGATCTCGTCCGCCAGAGAAAGGCTGGCCATGCATTTGCCGAGCGCTTCTCCGCGTATCTTCTCGTCGGGGCTGAGCGGATTGCTCCAGGCGCCGCACTCCGCAATGACGATGCCGGCCTTTGCAGCCGCCTCGCTGAAACCTTTTATATCTGCGGCGGATGCTCCCGGCGCAAGCGGACAATAGGCCGCACGGTAGCCGGACTTCAGGACAAGCTCCGCCCAGGATTCGGGGGCTTCATATTTCAAGAACAGCGGCCCTCCAAGTCTCATGCTTCCTCCATTATGTTTATACTGTTTGTCAATCGCCAAGACGGAGTTGGACAATTCAATCATCCCGTATGCAAATGCAGATACTGCCGGGAGGCGTCATCTGAGCCTTTCATCCGGCGCAAGCTGCCGCTCCTGCCATTCCGCAGCGGTCTCTGGCCGCATGCCATAATCTGGTAACAGCTTTTGCCATAGGGCGGCCAGCGGCTGCAGGCGGCTCTTCCTGCCCAGCTTTCCGGAGGCTGAACACAGTTCCGCATTCGCAACCTCGAGTTCGCGGAGGATATCTCGGATGATCCCCTGAGTTCTGACAAGGCGTTGCCGGTTCTGCGAGACCTTGGTTCCCTGCACCGATAGAAGCCAGCCCTCGTTCTCCCTCCAGCGCCACAGCGGATATGCCAACCGCATGATCGCGGACGAGGCCCTCACCATCACGGCAACAGACTGGAAGTCTTCCCATCCCTGTCCGCCCGCCAGCACCGAAACTTCGGCGGCAAGCGATTCTATTCTGCGGAATTCGCATTCCTGCCCCAGTCCTCTCTGGAGGACTGTGTTGGTCATCTGGTCGAGCAGCGGACGGGAGAAGGCCAGGTCGAAGACCGAGCGGGCGGCCTGGTCGGAAGCGATGTTTACCAGCGCCAGCAGCGCATTGTCAAGAAGCTTGAGCGCCTTCGCCGCATCGGCCGGCCCTTCCCATCCGTCATTGATGCACCAGGAGAGCATTGCGGCATCCAGGCTGCGGCCTCGCGGATTCCATCCGAATTCGGACAATGCGAAGCGGTCGGCGGCGATTGGAAGGGCCTTCCTCCGGAGGACATCGCACGGATCCCCGAGGAAGCCGTTGAGCCATGCGATTCCCTTGTCTGCCGCCTCGGCGCAGCGCAGGCGGGTGAGTTCCGCAAGGCCCGTTCCGCAGAGCAGGCGCTCGTGGTGCGCGGCGCAGAGCCCGATCTCATATCCCTGGGCCACAAAACGTCGGACATACGGCGACACGACAGGTTCCGGCGCGAGACTGTAGGACGACGGCTCTCCTGGGAGCTGCTCCAAGGTGTTGCCGTTGTAGTAGCCGACCTTGACTTCACGGGGAACCGCGGCCACTACCTCGTCGTTGCCGGCGCAGCGGCTGCCCTGCGAGAGAAGTATCCTCAACCCGAGCCCCGGATGCTTGCGCCGCGCAGAGCGCCAGGCCGCGACTATCCCCTCGGCCTGGATCGCGAATTCGTTGCGCCTTTCGCACTGGGCGCAGCAGCACGAGACGTCATTTTCGTTGAGCCACGCCATGATCTCATCGACGCCGAAGACTTCTGCCAGTTCGACCATGATGTCCGAGAAGAATTGGACTGTCTCATTCCGGGAAAAGCACATCGGGTGCGTTCCGCCGTGCAGGTTCGGAACCCCTTTCTCCGCCTTCAGCCAAGGCATTGCCTCGACGATCGTCGGATGCTGCTCGAAGTGGACGATGCCGGCGACGATCTTGATGCCTCTTTCCCGGCCCATCCGGACTACGCGCCTGAAAAGATCCTTCCGGCTGAAGCCGTCGTCCCTGACGAGGCCGGGAAACTTCAGAGATGGATACCGGAGCCCGTTGTCCACGACCATCATGTCCCAGTAGTTGATCTTCCTGTCGTAGAGCCAGTCGAGGAGACGCTCATATTCATCAAGGCCGATGTCCGGCGGCCAGTACCAGAAGCCCCGCTCCTCGATCTCCGGATAATCGAGTATTTCGAGAAGGGGCACTTCGATCTGTCCGGGCGACCATTCAGACTCCGATATCGCTGAGGAAAGCGTGCTCAGCCCGTATGAGAGGCCTATCGGCGATGCGCCGACAATAGCAAGACCTCGGTGCTTCGACTGTTCCGCCCATCCCAACGGGCGTATCGCATAGGTTTGCGGGGAGCGGTTTCGGAACGCCGGATCCGACGGTGCGACTTCCAGCGATAAGACGAACGGATCCTTAGATGCGTATTCCGTCCGGGCGCCGGCCCTGTCAGCAATCTCACGTATCAGCATCTTCAGCCTGGACAGCGCATACTTCACTTGGGCGTCAGCCAGCAGGCCGTTGTCATCCACCTGAAGCTCTTCCGGCCGCAGCACAGCGACACGGTTCAAGGCGAGGTGCCTCGGCAAAGGCAAGAATTTTTGGGCAATCCGAGCCAGTTTTCCTTCGTCAGGGCTCTGCATCATCATTTGCATCTCCTGGTGAATTTCTATTCAGCAGCATTTCCGCGTTTTCCCACACTATCTTGCGGACGACATCCTCGGGCAGGCCGAGCCCGAATATCTCGTACGGACTGCGGCTGCGCCTGAACGGCGGATCGCGCTGGACGTCACGGCCGAGAAGGAATTTCATGTGCGACTCGAAAAAGCGGACAGACGTGTCCGCATAGGAAACCTCGGGCGATTTCCCCCGGAGGCGGATTTCCCCCGGCTGGAAAAGGCACTGGGCCTGGATTCCATGCGGGACGCTTGCGCCGTCGTAGATCATGTCCGTCCCGAACAGTATCCTGTCCTGGTATGCGATGATGAACTCCCTGGCGTGGTCGCGCCTTCTCTCGGATCTTCCGAGCTCGGGAATCCTGGCGGATATGTCATAACACATGTTCGGGTGGGAGTCGAGGTCTTCGGCCGCTGAGTCTAGGGACTCGGATCTGCTCCCGACATGGGGGCAGATGAAAACGGTTTTTCCGAAGGCCCCCACTACTTCGTTCCGTTCTGAGATTAGCTCCTCGGTCGAAGGAAGACCTTTGCGGTAGTAGCTCCACCATCCGTATTCCCCGTGCAGGACGCCGTCCCAGAAGTTGCGCGCGTCGACGGGCCGCCAGAAGAATTCCGGATCGGCCGTGTGGATAAGGACGGGGATTCCGAGCTCGCCCGCCTTCTCCCAGATCGGATGCAGCTCGGTGGCGTCCACGCGCCAGAGGGAACCGTCCTCCCTGCGGTATTCCAGGCCGAGCGCCTTGTAGACTTTCAGGCCGGCCATCCCGGCGGCGGCGTCCTTCTCCATCCGGGCGGCCGCCGACTTCCCGAAGTCCGGCCGGTTGATCGCCGAAAAATCGATGTTCCCGAACACCGCGAACCTTCCCGGAAACTTTTCGGCCATGGCAAGATAAGGCCTGAGCCCGTCGCCGAATCCGTCATGCCAGGCCAGGACTGCGGCCTTCTCGACCCCGCAGCGGTCCATGACCTCCACGGCCAGTCCGGCGTATTCCGGCGAAACATGCGTGTGTATGTCTATTGTCTTCATCTTGTTTACAGCAGCAATTCCGCAACGCAGGGGCTCGGCCGCGCGCCGACTCCGTTTGAAAAATCCCTCAGCGAGATGCGGTCTATCCCCTTGTGTATCGTATGGGGGGACGTAACCGACATTGCCGCCACCAGCGCGCCGAGCTCGCAGGCATGCGCGAAGCCGAGCCCCGCGGCAAGACCGGCCAGTATTCCTGCGAAATTCGCATCGCCGGCGCCGGCGGCGGACACCACATCCACCTTGTGCGGCGGCAGATGCGACAGGCTTTTACCGTCCCAGGCCCATGAGCCTTCGGCTCCGGCGGTGATCGAGACGAGCATATCCCTACGGACAGAGGCGAGGATTTCGACGGCACGGCGCACCGTTGCGTCGGCCGGGCCCCGGCGTCCGGCCTTGCCCGCCAGCGCCGACGCCTCGTCGCGGTTGATGGAGACGAGGTCTGCCATGGCGATTGTTCCGTCGCGGAGGGCCGGCGCGATTTCAGCGGAGGTGAAGGAGGCCGCCCTGAACATCCCGTGCGCTCCTGCAAGCTCAAGAAGGCGCCTCCGGGCCCCCATCGGTGCTTCAGGGACCGCAAGGGCGATCCCGCGCCTTCCATGCCTGCGCATCTGCGGCAGCGCCTCCTCCACGTCGGCCTCGGAGAGCTTGGAGCTTGCCGAGTCGCAGACTGTCAGGTTTCCGCCGCCGCCGTCAGGATATACGATGCAGATGCAGTTCATTGTCTGGCAGCCCGGAACCGCTTTCACAAGCCGTGTGTCCAGGCCCGCAGCGCGCATCTCGGCGAGCAGGCGCCGGCCCGTCTCGTCGTCGCCGACCTTGCCGACGGGGACGCATCTGAACCTCCTTCCCAGAAGCGCGCGGACATAATGGCTGATGATGTGGAGCTTGCAGTAGTCCCGGCGGTCGAGGAAACGGCCCATGCGGCTCTCCTCACGTCCGAGCGTGCGGTTGCCTTCGACCTGGAAGAAGATTCCGGAACCGATGCCGCCGACCCCCACCATGGCGTCGAATTTCAGGCGCCTCGCCTTGAGAGCTTTTTCCCCGCGGTGCTTCACAGGCCGAACTCCCACTCGGGATGAAGGCTTATCGGATGCCTCGCCGTCTCCAGCGTCGCCGTGATCTGCGCGTCGGGATGCTCCTGCAGCAGCGTGAGGGGATATTCCTCCGTGAGGGGGCCGAACAGCGCCACGCGCAGCGCCGTCTGCTTCCATGCGCCGGTGTCGCTGAAGACCCTGACCTTCCTGGCCGACAGGCATTCGCTGACGCCGAGCGTGACGGACATCGGCGGGACGAACTGGTAGGCCGCGCCGAAGCTGCGCTGCGCCAGCGCAAGGATGGTGTCTATGTTGTTGTTCTGTATTCGGACGGTCGAGTTCCGCAGCTCGTCCAAGGAAATGGAGCTGTAGGGGTCGCGGCGCGTCTGGTTGTAGGCTATGTGTCCGTCCTGTCCCCATCCCCCGTAGGTCAGGTCTACGGGCGCCTCCCTGACAAGACGCCTGATTTCTTCGATGTTGCCGGGGGTCAGCCAGTGGCGGTTTTCCTCGGGAACGGCCAGCTCCCGGTCCACCGGGGCGTAGAAGCGCTCCTCCATGAATCCCCTGAACGAATAGGGATGTTTGCGCGGAAGCTCGCGCCCCTGCCAGTCGAGGCATTCGTCCATGTGGAAGACTTCGAAATGACGGAGGCTCAGCCTCTCCCTGTTCACAAGCGAGGTGAAGGGCTCATACCAGCAGGCCGGGCCGCAAGGGATTATCGCCCTGAAGCGGCGACCTGCGCCGGCGGCGGCTCTTATCTCCCCGGCAAGTTCACGCGCCATGATATCCCCCATCTCCTCGCTGTCCCTGCAGATGCGGAAAGGGACTTTGCGCGCCGGATGGCGCTCAAGCATTTCCGCCGGAACCGAGCACCAGCCGTGCAGCTCCTTCAATGTGAAATTCCTCATCGGCGACTCCTTGCAGTTTTTTCCGAATCATACAAGATTTTCCGTTGCGCCGGCGCGAGACCCTGCCTCACGGCGCAGTGCCGCCTGGAAGCTGAAGCTTTCGCCGACGGCGGCGTCAAGCCTCATCCTCCTGGCCGCGCATGGCGGTGTGTCCGGATAAATCCTTGACATTGAACTTGCAAGCCAAGCTGACAATCGCATGTTTGACTCCTCCGCTTCAGTCGTGGCGATAGCCTCCGCCCGCCACTATCACGCCGCGCAGAAACCAAGGTGAGTTGTGGATGTTGGCATTGCTGTATGGTGGACAGCAATATGTCCTGTCCAAGGAATCCACGTGCAGATCCCAGAAGAGCGTGTTGAATCGGCGGTTGTTGCTGTGGCGTATCGCAGTATGATAGTAGCTGGCCATGCTGGAAATTACGCTGTCGCCAAGGAGCACGAGATCAGCAGCCTGGTCAGTAACCTGGCTGAATCGCATGTGCCTGTACATCGGCCAGCTTCCGTTCCAGTAGGTCGATGGAGGAGAGAAGTCGCTGGTCAAATAAGCCTGTTCCCCATATGTGCTGCCCCATACGTCGCTAGTCAACTGGGAGAAGGACGGGCCGGGCCCTACGAGTGAGGTGGTCTCCCAGCGTGGGCCGCCGCGGTCGCGCAACTTGGCGTTGGGGCACAGCAGAGTTCCCGCGGGGCAGATCTGAGTGATGGCGACGCCGCCGGGATAGCCGGTCTTCATATATCCGCAGTCTTCAAGCGTCTGAAACCATTTTATTGTGCCATTTGACGAAGGCGGGGGATATTCCTGGTTGTCCTGCGAGTAGAGCGCTATGGGAACCCCGTTTTGCTTCTCGTTGTTCAGGCAGAGCGTCGAGCGGGACATGTCCCGCGCCCTGCCGAGCGCAGGAAGCAGTATCGCCATGAGAATCGCTATTATCGCAATCACGACGAGCAACTCGATCAGCGTAAAGGCGCTTCTCGAACCTGTCTTCGCCTTGAGTATTGTCAGCTTCGGGATTTCGGATTGGCATGCCAGGAAATCCATGAGGGCGAAACGCCGTCCTGCACCGCATTCCCCGCATGCCCGCCGGGGAAAGGGTGCTGATCCGTCGATGTCCCGCTTCATGCCGCACCTCCGGGTATTGTCGGTTTATATAAGGCATATTATATCTATTATGTTTTGAAATTTCAAGTCCAAAACTATGGGAAAATGAATAAATCGCATTATTGTTGATTCATTCCATGATACAGTTATATTATACCCAATATGCTTGATTATTTGCATTGCGGCTTTAAGTCGGGTCGTAGCATAACATACAAGGGGGCATTGACATGAGAAGGGCATGCCAGGACAAGACGAGAAAGGCGCTTTCAGGGGGAAAGCACCTATACGAGACCATTCTTGAGAACATGACCAAGGCGATACTGGACGGTGATATCCCCCAGGGGAGCCGCCTGCGCAGCATCCAGCAGGTCCAGGCCGACTACGGGGTCTCCAAGAACGTGGTCATACGCTGCTTCGAGGAGCTGAAGAAAAGGGGCCTGGTCGTCACGAGGGGGGCGGCGGGGACTTATGTGGCCAAGGATGCGCCGAAGCTGGCCTCGCGGGAGATGTTCAGGGGCTCGATATATGCGGTGTTCGGCCCCGACCCCATGAACGACGTATATCATTCGAGCCTGCTGCTCGGCCTCTACAGCGGCCTGGCGGAGTCCGGCTGGCTGGTGAAGGTGCGCTGGACCTCGCGCGATCGGTCTAAGATAGACGCCGTTTTCGACGAGTTCTCTAAGTTCCGCGCCACGGGGGCGATATTCGAATCCGGCCCTGATTTCAGGATGGCTGAACTTCTCCGCGAGATGAAGATTCCCGTCGTTCTTTGCTCAACGCCCCCTTCAGCGGCGCTCCTTTCTGGGCAGTGCAACATGATCCAGTGCCCCCTCGAGGCGATGTCATACCTAGCCACATGCCATCTCGTGAGAAAGGGGCACCGCAACATAGGGGTCATAGGCGCCGACATGGCTGAGAACAGCCATACGCGCGGATGGCGCAACGCGCTCCTCGAAACGGGATGCGTTCCGGATCCGGCCCTGCTGGCCGGATGCACCTTAGACGGCATGGACATCTACTCCAAGACAAAAGCGCTCCTCCAGAAAACCCCCCAGATAAGCGCCCTCTACATTTCGGACGACCACTACATCATGCCCGTCATCACCGCGGTCGTCGAGGCCGGCAGAAGGATCCCGGAGGACGTCTCCCTGATCACAATCGCCAACAAGGCATATCCCCTGGTATGGAACAAGCCGCTCACGACGATCATGGTCGACTCGCATGAGATCGGCCAGAAGGCGGCGGAAGTATTGAACATGATGATCAACAGGGAGATCGGCGGCGGCCAGATCAAGATAGTCAACCCGGTTCTGGTCGAAGGTCAAACCGTCAGAAGCATCTGAGAATTATTCCTGGCGATCGGTTGAACGTCCTTGACCGGTAAATATTCAGTGAACTACGCCCTTTCACTGAATATTTGCCTTGAGCGTTTCTCTCACGCCCCAGGCGGGTGAGGAGAGACCACGAACGAGTCGATGCGGTTGTCCTGCGTCTTGAAGACCTTCGAGATGATGAGGTTTTCGCAGCTGGCCGCCTCGCCGGGTTCCAGGCTCCTGAGGGCTTCAGCGACATCCGGCGGGAGCGGCTTGCCGATCTTGACGAACGGCGGAACCGCCTGCGGATTAACTACTTCCAGCACTGTTTCGTCCTCTCCGAGGAGGACCAGCCCCATGTCCATTTCCATGAATGCGCGGTCGAAGACGTTCAAAAGCCGCTCCTTCTTCTCCTGCGACTTTCCGAGCGCGGCCGTCCTCTTGTCAAGCTCGGCCTGCAGTTCGTTGCCGACGGCGCGTTCCAGGTAATCCATGAGCTGGTCGATGCCAGGCTCCACCTTGAAATCCTCTTCAATCTTCTTGCGTATCCGGTCGAGCAGGCCCGGCTTGCGGCGCTTGCGGGCCTTCTCCTTGCGCTCCTGGATGTGCTCCTCGACCAGGTCGAGCAGCCCCTGGGTCTGTCCGGGGTTCTCCGCGACCTTCTCCTTCACCTTCGGCAGGATTTCCTCGTCGGTCTTCTGGTTCGGCGAGACCGCCTTCAGCATGTCCCTGGTCCTGTCCTTGTCGCCGCCGCTCTCGGTGAACTCGGATACGACCGACTCCGCACGGGCGGTGCTTGTCGCCTCCGCGATCTTTTCTGCCATCTGCTGGAGGACGGCCCCCGCCGGAGTCCCTTTGCGCCGCTCGGCCTCGCGCTTCAGGTTCACTTCCAGGAGCGCGTAGGAGCGGACGACCTGTTTCTTGCGCAACGGAGCCGCGCGCAGGATCGGGGCGCCCGCCTCCTGTTTAACCGCGGTCTCCACGTTGCGCACCAGGGTGCTCATCATCTTATTCAGCTCATCCCCGCTGAGCGACTGGTTCACCATGGTGACCTTTTCGACCAGCTTGTCGCAGAAGGACACGGGATCCGACGCGATGTTCTCCATCATTTCCCGCGGCTTTGCGTCCTCGCCGGCCGCCCCGTCCGGCTTCGGCCCCTCTCCGCCGCCGCCGATCATGTTGGCGTCAACCACCTCCTCGTTTTCCTGGACGAGCTTGTAGTAGGAGGAATTGACCTTGATCCCCTTCATGTTCTCGCGCTGTGCGAGCATGTCGATGCCGCCGGCCTCCCCGATCTCCTGCTCCGTGGAGGACAGGATGCGGAAAAGCTTTTCCATGTCCGCGAAAACCAGCTCCTCGGTGAAAGTCAGGCTTATCACCCCCATGTCGGTGAGGCGGCGTCCGAGCCGGAGGATGCCGGGGTTGTTGGTTTCGACGCCGTTGCCCTCGATCATGAACTTCTTGTCCTGCAGCGAGATTGAAAAGCGTCCGTAGGTTTCGAGGGCCTTCTTGAACAAGTCCACATTCCCGCGGATCATCTCCTGAATCGACGGGTGATCCCAGGAGTAGAGCAGGATGTTCGAATAAGTCTTGTTGAAATCCTTCAACAGCAGGGCGACCTCCTGTTGCAGCTTCAGCCTGGGTTTTGCGGCCTCCTGCGGCTGCTGAGCGCCGCCTGCGGCGTTTGTCTTTTCTGTCGTGTCCATGGAGTCAGTTCCTGGTTCAAGCGTAAAGGTTCATGCGTTCGGAGCCGTATTCAGTCAGGTGCGGGGGGACCAGCGAAACCTGGTATTCGAAGATATTGATTTTTGTCCCGCCTTCATGGTGGACCTGCGCCAGGTGGTCGGCGAGCCCGGCAAGCGCGGAGATGTCGGACTCGATCCATTCCGCCAGCAGCTCCAGCAGGCGGAGGCAGTGCTGGTTGTTTGGAATTTCCAGCTTGTATATCAGTGCGTTCGCATCGAGGAGCATGGCGCCCCACTCCTTCAGCTTCGCATGGAGGCTGATCAAGTCGGCTATTTTGTCGTTGTAAAGGGCCTGGTCGACCGTCTCATTGATGATCCTGTACAAGCGGAGCTTGGTTTTCATGACCGCCTCGAAGCACCCGTCGATCGCATCCCCCGCCCTGGGAACGGCCTTGGACTGGAACCATTTTGTCTCGACGGTCTTGAAAGGGCTCCGCCCCTCCTGGATTAACTGCCGCAGCGGCACCAGCACCTGCCTTATCAGCGCCGCGGCCAGGCCGTGCTCCCAGCAGTTCTTGTTGGTCGCTCCGTCCAGGAAGCAGAGCAGCTCTTCGCCGACCGCGGCGAGCTGCGCGCGTTCCTCTTCGCCTGTTTCGCGCGGGACGGGCGCCGAAACGCTTTCTTGCTTCGCCGCCTTGCTGCGGCTTGGAACCAGGAAGTTGTGCTCGCAGGCCGGGCAGACCATTTCCTGCCCGATCTCAGGGGCTGCGATTGCGAGCACGCGGCCGCAGCGGTCGCAGGAGACGAGGATGTCGGCCAGCGTCTCCTCGGAGGCCGGATCTTCCTTGACGCCGGAATCCGCTTTCTTGTCCGGCTCGGAAAGGGGGATTTTAAGGCCGGCGACGGCGCCGGGGCAGACGCTTCTAAGGTAGAGAATCATCATGACCTCCTCGACTTCGGCGAACGTGTTGAAACGTTTGTAGGTGTCGCGGTGGATCATGCGCTTGATGCAGGCAAGCAGCATCTTCCCCTGGATCCGGCGCATCTTCGGCCCCTCCCTGGTGTAGCCGAGATGGGCGCGCATCACCCGGTGCAGGTCCTCCTCGCCCGTGCCCGGCTCGAAGAGGGGGCATCCTGCGGCGGCGTGGAAGAGCAGCATGCCAAGGCAGTATATCTCGCTGTTGACCTGCTCGCCCACCCCCAGTATGCGTTCCGGAGGCATGTAGGAAGGCGTCCCGTGGAACTCGTCCAGCCTCACCCATTTTGCGTCCTTCAACGTGAGGCAGATGCCGAAGTCGAAGAGGACGGCCCCGCGTTCCGGATGGAGCATGACGTTGCTCGGCTTCAGGTCGCGGTACAGGTAGCCCTTGTTGTGGATGTGCGACTCGGCGGCCAGGAGCTGCATCCCTAACAGGAGCACGTCGCTTTCCCCCATCTTCGCGCCCGTGCCCAAGGCGCTGTCCAGCGATGTGCCTTCCAGGAACTCCGAGACCACATAGTATTCGCCGTTGATCTCGCCGAAGTCTATCACTGTCAGTATGTTGTCATGGCCGCCGAGGCGCTTGCCGACCTCGGCCTCCTTGAAAAGGTTCGCCACCAGCCCCTTCACATTGCGCTTGTTGTGCGGCAGTATCTTGACCGCGAAAGGGGTTTCGCGGTTGTCGGAGCGCCAAGCCTTGTAGACCGCGCCCATGCCGCCTTTCCCGAGGAACTTGTAGAGCCAGTAGTCCCCCAGCCTCAGCGGAACAAGGACTGGCTCCTTGCATTCCGGACAAGGCTTTGACGTGAGCGGCGCCAGCCCGTCCATCGGCAGAACGTGATGGCAGGCGGGGCACTCGAGCTTGCCTTGGGCGAACGCGTCAAGCTCGTGTCCGAAGACTGCCTTCTCTTTTTTTACCTTTGAAAACCACACGGCACAATGGACCTTCCACTGGCTGCGGCGCCTGTGCCGGCGCCGCTCAAACATTCATAGACGCGTGTCTCAATTGGGGGCACAGCAGACAGTAATTTTGACTTTATCCAGCTTGGAAGATAACAAGGCGGCGCGTGATTTCAAGCGTCTAAGCAGGTAAAACCGGAATGCTTTCCCTGCCTTGAACCATGGAGTATAGTATATCCCCAGGGCAGGCTTTCTGGAGTCAAGGCGTCGTCCGGCCTGAGCTGGCACTCCAGGCGGAAAGCGACAACATGTGCTTGATCGTCGTCATACGCGGCGAATATGATCCAGTATGTATCGCGGTGGACAAGCATTCTGTATCGTATTCGGAAGCCCCGCCGGTTCTGAAGTTCAACCCGAAGTGGCGGGCAGGGCAGGGGGCTTGCACGTTTGTCACTGCAATATCCCTTAGCGCATGCTGTCTTGACCTTATTGACCATATTGTCATTTTGGTCAATCAGGTCAAGAGGGTCAAATTATTGGTATTATCATCTTCACCCAAGTTGAAAGATCCTCGTCTCCGGCGGGGTGATCTTGAAGCGGATCTCGCCGACGGGGCCCTTGCCGACGGGCTTGCCGGTGACGGCGTCGGTTACGCGGCATCTGCGGGGCAGGCGCAGCGTGCGCGGGCCGCCCTTGACGGCGTGGAGCGCTGCGATCGACCCGCTGGCGTAGACGACGTCGTCGTCCTCGCTCCAGATGTTCGAGCCGGCGTAGCGTGCGCAGGCGCGGAGCAGGTTCGACGGAATAGGCATCGCGACGCTCCAGACGACGCCGTAGTCGCCGTCGCCGCGGCGGCCGGACTTGCCGTTTCCGGCGGGGCCGCGTCCGAACTCCTTGATGAACAGGCCGGTGCGGTGTATGAACCAGCATGCGTTCGCATGGCCAAGCGGAACCGCCCCGTTCTTTTCGACGGCCCATTCGCCCGGGACAAGGGTCGGTCCATACGGCATGCTGTCGCCATAGACATATGCCGCGGGCAGCTCCCGCGTGATCGGATGTCCGTCCGCCGTATCCTGCATGATCACGTGCCGGACTGTCGTCCGCGGAAGCAGTTCCATGGGGACGCCGAGCAGGCGCGAGGCCGGTTCGGGCGTCAGTATTCTGCCGTCGGTGATGCCTGTGCCGGGGCCGAAGATCGCGATGTTCCCGTCGCGCAGGACTTTGCGCTTCAGCAGCGCCTCGACCTTGGCGTCCACCTTGTATAGATTCGGAAAGAGATATGTCTTGTAGGCTGGGAAATTGTCCAGCTCGAGATCGCTCAGGAGATAGATGCGGTAGGGCACTCCGCAGTGGGCAAGTCCGCGCACCCGCTGCCAGATGCATGCGAGCGACTGGTAGCCGGAGGTGAAGTCCTCGTAGAACGGGCTTTCATCGTCGATGACGAATGCGATCGCGTCTCGCGTCTCGCGGTGAGGCGCGGTGTTGAGGCGGTCGAGCATGTGCACGATTTTGCGGATCGTCCTGTGGATTCCTGCGTCGTGGAAGTATGAGCTGCCGACGTTGCACCAGTAGCTCTGCCAGCCGCGCGACAACGACATCGCGGCGTTGCGCAGTAAACCGGCCTCGACCTCGGTCTCGGTGCGGAACGCCCCCTGGTCCTGGACACCTTGGCCGACATAGTTGCGGGCGTCGTTCTCGACCATCGCGGTCTGGCCGCGAAGGAGAAGCGAGTCGGTGAGGCCTTCCGACTCGTAGGCGAACCCGAGCGTCCGCGCCGTGTAGTCCGCGGGATTCCAGAGGCCGTCAAGACCGATCTTGTCCAGGGCAGGTCCGATGCCCCAGGAGCCTGAGAGCAGCAGCAGGTTCGGGAAGCTCTGCCCGTCGCCGATGCCGTCGAAGTTCGAGAGGATCTGCCAGCCCATGAGCGGCTGCTTCAGCGCGTCGATTAGGACGATGCGTCCGACCTTATGTTTTGCGCAAGCCTTTTTAATGGAACCGGTTACCGTGGAAATCCAGTTGAGGAGGACTTCGCGCATGAAACGGCAGTAGTCGTGTTCGCGCAGGGCGTTGGCCGGTTCGATCCAGTGGAAGAGGCCGACGGCCTTTGTCTGCGCGTTCGCCGTGACGCCGGTCCCGTCGAGCGGCTTTCCGCCGATTGTAGGCACGGACTCGCGCTTCTTCTTAAGCCATTCGCTGTCGAGAGGGACTTTGGCTGTCGCCAGCGTCGCCGACGGATCGTTCCAGGCCTTGGCTAGCGCCTTGTCTGTGCGGTGGCGCTTGCGCAGCCAGATGCGGAATTCGCGGTTGCTCGCCTCGGACTGGTCGAACATGCCTCCGTTGATCGTGAGCAGCGTGGCGCCTTCGCCGTAGGGCAGGGGCATGTAGCCGGCGATGCGGGAGCCCCAGCTGCGGGATTCGCAGAATTCCACCAGCCTGGCGATGTAGCGCGAAAGGCCTTCAAGGTAGCGCGGCGAGCACCAGCTCGCCTCGCGGTGCCGCTTCCCGTCTTCGCCGGTCTGCATCTCGCCCGGATACTTCTCCGTCCAACGGATCGGAGGCGAGAGGCTGAACTTGATGTAGAATTTTGCATCAGGACATTCCTTGATTATCGCGTCCGCCTGACGGTCAAGGTTGTATTCGTATGCAAGATCGTCTTCGGGATAAGTGTCCACGTCGGGCCAGAACGCCTGGTCGAAGAAGTCGTTGCCGAGACCCTGCTTGCCGTGCGCCAGCGTCAGATGGAAGACTTTCACTCCGCTGTCCACGAACTCCTTGTTCCTCTCGTTCCAGTCGCCGCGCAGGATGTAGTCGCAGTACACCGCTTGCGAGACAGGCCTGCCGTCGAGTTCGACATAGGCCCGGCCTTCACGGGTTTTAATTTCAGAGCAATGGCGGAGAGCATTTTTCATAGTTGCTTTCATCGGATGTCCTTTCAAAATATATGGTTCATCCAGTCCTTCATCAGGAGTATTATCTTCATGTATTCACGCATGGCGAGTAGCCTCGGCTGCGACCTCACAGGCAAAATCTACTGATATGCAAATAAATGGATATTTGTGCCTGGCCGACTGCCGCTCATGCGGTTAAAATCTAATGTCCAGAAGGCACAGAAACAAGAGGGCAGTCTCGAACTTCATTTATCTCCTCTGAAACTCACCCATCTTTGTCGCGAACTTTGTCGTTATCTTTGTCGTCTTCCGAAGGGTTGAGCCAAGCTCAACCGCGGCTCAGCACGGCTTCGCCCTCCATCGAGTTTCTGAACGACAGAACTGCGAATCTCGCAGATGGCCACTCCTCTGAAACTCGCCGTCTTTGTCGCGAACTTTGTCGTTATCTTTGTCGTCTTCCGGAGGGTTGAGCC
>CAZWRV010000079.1:0-30856 GCA_964636325.1 uncultured Victivallaceae bacterium
GGACGGGCGAGGAGGTGCTTGCCGACCACCGGAGCAGGGACTTGGCCGAAAAGCTTTTCGACTCCCTCAAGAACGAGAACGGACAGCACCGGCTGCGGACCGGACACGACGAATGCACCGAGGGCAGGCTGTTCCTGGCATTCATATCGCTGATACTCAGGGCTTCGCTGGAAAAAAGGATGAGGGAATGCGGACTGCTCAAGAAGATGACCACGGCAGAGTTCTTCGCCCAGATGCGCAAGATAAAGGCGGTTTTCACAAAGTCGGGAAAGCGGTTCCTGCTGGAAATATCGAAGAAAAACAGGGAGCTCCTTGCCCTTGTTAAAATCCCGCTCCCTTCATAGATACCACAATTCCTTTAGTTTAGGGCTAGAGGCTATTGTTTTTCATTTATTGCTGGGCGAGAACAGCATCGGTATGTGACGGGGCATCCTCTTGAATCCTAGCTTGTTGTAGAACTTTTCGGTGCCGGGCTGCGCGATGAGGCCGACCCAGTCAATCCCGCGCTTGGTCAGTTCTGCGGTAAGCGCCGAGATTATCCTCCCGCCTACGCCCTTGCCGCGGAACCGCTTGAAGACCACGACGTCCTGGATGTATGCGTCGCCGGATGCGTCTGAGATTGCGCGGCCCATGCCGACGAGCTTTCCATCGTGGAATGCGGCGGCGAAGAGGAATGATTTCCTGACGAGTTTGCGGATGGATGCGATATCCTCGTCAAACTCGGGCTTCCACCAGCCAGCCTCGATGTAGAGCTCCCTGACCTCGGCAATTTTGATACGCCTGGTGATTTTAACCTCGGTATGCATGCGATCGCCCTATGGATATGGTTGGATGGATGTGTGAAGAATGGGTTCAGGTGTCAGTGTTCGGGTGTCAGGGAAATTTCGACTGCGGTCGAATGCAGTCGGCCGCAATCGGATCTAGTCGGACTATTCGAATTAATCGACATATTTTGTAAAGGCTCAATCTTGTATTCGCTATCGGTATCGGGATCGATTTCCAGTTTATTCTTTCGCCAGCAGTTCGTTGATGGATTTTGCGGCGCGCCTTCCTTCGCCCATCGCCAGGATGACGGTTGCGGCGCCGAGGACGATGTCTCCGCCGGCGAAGACCCTGTCGATGGAGGTCTTCTGGTTTTCGTCCACGATTATGTTGCCCCACTTGGTGGTGTTGAGCCCTTCGGTCGTCTGCTTGATCAGCGGGTTGGAGTCGTTGCCGATGGCGACGATGACGGTATCCACGTCCATGACGAATTCGCTGCCCTTGATTTCGACGGGGCGCCTTCGGCCGGAGCTGTCCGGCTCGCCGAGTTCGTAGCGGAGGCATTCGATCTGGCGGACGCGTCCGTATTCGTCTCCGAGGAAGCGCTTTGCATTTTCGAGGATGTGGAATATTACGCCCTCCTCCTTTGCGTGCGCAACCTCTTCTATTCGGGCGGGCATCTCCGCTTCGGTCCTGCGGTAGATGAGGTGGACTTCGCCGGCGCCGAGGCGGACCGCAGTCCGTGCCGCGTCCATGGCGACATTGCCGCCGCCGAGGACCGCGACCTTGCCGGAACTGTAGATGGGCGTGTGCGCCTTGTCGCGCTCGAAGGCCTTCATCAGGTTTGCCCTGGTGAGGTATTCGTTGGCGGAGAAGACGCCGACGAGGTTTTCGCCCTCTATGTTCATGAACTTCGGCAGTCCCGCGCCGGTGCCGACGAAGACCGCCGAGAATCCGTCCTTGTCGATAAGGTCCTTGAGCTTGCGCGTCCTTCCGACGACGAAGTTGGTCTCGATCTTGACGCCCATTGCGGTGAGGGTGTCGACCTCCATCTGGACGATCTTTTTAGGAAGACGGAATTCCGGGATTCCGTATATCATTACTCCGCCGGGCTTATGGAACGCCTCGAATATGGTTACTGCATGGCCTTCGCGGCGGACATCGGCGGCGACCACGAGACTTGCGGGGCCGCTGCCGATTACCGCGACTTTTTTCCCGGTTTCGGGTTTCACGGCGGGAACTTGGATCTTCCCCGTGTCGCGCTCCCAGTCGGCGACGAAACGTTCGAGCCTGCCTATTGAAACAGACTTGAGCTTGTCCTTGAGGGACTTGCCGACGGTGCATGGCTCCTGGCACTGCGTCTCCTGCGGGCAGACCCTTCCGCAGACGGCGGGCAGGAGGCTGTTCCTCTTGATGATGTCTATGGATTTCTGGTAGTCGCCGTCGGCGATTGCGGCGACGAAGCCGGGGATGTCGATCCGGACCGGGCACCCCTCCATGCAAGGGGCGTTCTTGCACTGAAGGCAGCGGAGCGCCTCAAGGCGGGCCTGCGCCTCGGTGTAGCCCAGCGCGACCTCCTTGATGTTCTCGCGCCTCCTGTGCGGATCCTGCTCCGGCATGGGCTGAGGCGGTATTCCGAGGCGGTCCTTCGGCTTCATGGCCGGCGCGCCGGCGCAGCCCTTCGTTATTTCCGAAAGCCTGGCTTCCGCCTCCTTGGCAAGCGTTTCGGGATTGATGTGTTCGGACATTTATTATTTCCTGTTATTAAAATTACTCGATCGAAATATACATCAACACCTAAATATCATGAACGGCATTCCGTAGGAATGTAGTTAAAAATAGCCCGGGGTTTCAACCCCGGGAAAGCGGCAAAAAAGATTTTCTGTCTTGTAGGGACAGTGTAAGTCAATCCCACAAATATTGTTCATCATATTTCACTTTGTTTTTCTCTAGCAATAAGATAAACTCTTCCTTGAAGGACAAATTTCTGTGGTGCGCTTTCTGGTTTATGATATATTCAGATACTCGGGGAACAATCGACTCGCTTACTGAAAAGGCTCCATATCCGTTTTGCCAACCGAACTTTATTCCTGCAGAGAGTCCCTCGTTCAACCATTTTGACGAATTTCCTTTTATTTTCCTCATCATGTCAGAAAAAGAGATTTTAGCCGGGCATTTAAGGAGGATATGTAGATGATCAGCGGTTCCATTGATTCTAATAACGGAACCGTCTTCACCTTTTATTATACCGCAAATGTATGAATGCAGTTCCTCTTCAAATTCGATACGTATCAGATTGTAGCGATCTTTTGTCGAAAATACAGCGTGGTAAATCAAATTGGTCAATGTGCTTGACATAATTCCTCCGTCCCTTAGGACGGACACTTTATTGATGATCTTTCCTCGGGTTGAAACCCGAGGCTATAAAAACGCCGCCACATCCGTGGCTTATGGAAACGAATTATATCCATCTTCTCGACAAAGAAAGCATTTTAGGGATTTTTCCATGCCCGTAAGGGAAATCAGGATTATTTCCGTTTACTTTCCACTATCTTGTCGTCGGTAAAATATACTCCTGAAAATAAACCGGACTTCACAAAGATTTGATGTGTGTCTCCTTGCGGATCCTCGTATTGCACCTTGTAGATGAAAGCGTCTTTTTCACCGAACCATCCGGGGCCGAAAGGAGCCCAGCAGACTCTGATCAAATTGCCTTTTCTTTCTCTGAGAATATAATTAGCGACCTTCCTTTTACAGTGAAAAAACTGCCAGAGTGCCAGCGTCGCGGCGGAGGCGATTATCAGCAAAGTCAAAAGTATGTTGAATGCCATGTGAAAGCCGGTTGTCCATCCACTATTTATGATGCAGTTTGGCGATCTCGTTGTCGAGCCTGCATTCCTCTTCGAAGTGCTTCTTCTCGTGTATCTTGTATGCGGCGAGGCGCTTCATCATGTTGTCGAAGTCGACGAGATGGCCGTCGAACTCGGGGCCGTCGACGCAGACGAACTTGGTCTCCTTGCCTACGGTGACGCGGCATCCGCCGCACATGCCTGTGCCGTCGACCATGATGGTGTTGAGGGAGACGACTGTCGGGACGGCGAACGGGCGTGTGGTCTCGGCGCAGAACTTCATCATGATCGGAGGGCCTATGGCTACGGCGAGATCCGGCTTCGGAATCCGCCGGCAGAGTTCCTTGAGCGGTTCAGTGACGAGCGCCTTCCTGCCGTATGAGCCGTCGTCGGTGCAGACGATGAGCTCGTCGGCGATCCTGCGCATCTCGTTCTCGAGTATGATCAGCTCCTTCGTCCTGGCGCCGACAATGGCGATGAGGGTGTTGCCTGCCTTCTTCATGGCCTGGGCGATCGGGAAGAGGGGGGCAACCCCGATTCCGCCGCCGACACATACGACCGTTCCGACCTTTTCGATGCGGGTGGGGCGTCCGAGGGGGCCGAGCAGGTTGTCTATGGCGTCGCCCGTCTCCAGCCTTGCAAGCCTCATGGTTGTGCGCCCGACGACCTGGAAGATTATTGTTATTGATCCCTCGTCCGGATCGGCGTCGGCTATCGTGAGAGGTATCCTTTCTGCATAATTGTCGTCGAGGGAGAGAATTATGAACTGTCCGGGCTTCCTTTCCGATGCTATGAGCGGCGCCCTGATCCTCATTCTGAAGACCGACTCGGAGAGCCGCTCCTTCGACAGTATTTCGTTCATAGGCAGTGTTATTCCTTGTCGTCAAGTTTCTTGATTGTTTCGATGTCCGGCTTGGCGTATCTTATGGCGATGGAGGGTTCGGGCTCGAAAATTATCTCGTCCTGGTTCTCCTGCCTGAGCCTGCCCTGGAGTGTCTTTCCGTTCCTGAGCTTGACGTATGTGTCTGCTATCCAGAGTGTTATCTGCTTCGGCCTCGTTATCTGGCCCTTCTTGACTTCGACGGTGATTGTCTTTTCCGGAGGCGTGGCCCTGCTGTGGGCGAACATGAGCGTGTGCTTTCCGCTGGTGACACCCCTTATCTCGAAGACTTTTGAAATCTGCTGGCCGGGCTGGCTTTCGTCGGGCGCGGTGACGCCGATCTTCTTGCCGTCGAGGTAGATGGTGACCCCGGGCGGGTTGACGACGAGGTCAATGCCGCCTAGGTTGGAGCCGAGGACGAGCAACTTCTCGGCGGTCTGCCCCGGCGAGACGGTGACGGTCTCGGAGATGTCGTCGAATCCGCCCTTGTGCAGCTTGATCTCATACTGGCCGGGCGGGATGTTGGAAAGCTCTACGGGGGTGTTCCTGGTGGGCTTGCCGTTCACCGAACATTCGGCGTCCGTAGGGTTGGAGGTGATCTTGAGGCCGCCGGGAAGTAAGGCGAGGACGGCCTCGACCGTCTTCTCCTCGTCGCGGGCGAGGGTGACCTTCTGCTCGAAGACGGTGTAGTCCGGCTTCTCGATCTTGACGGCATGCTCGCCCTGCTCGAACTTGCCGGAGCATGGTGTCTTCCCAAGGTATTTGCCGTCGATGGAGACCGCGGCGCCGGGAGGTTCGCTGGAGAATGAGAGGGAACCCATGTTGGAGCTGAGCTTTACGGAGACGAGCTGGGGCCTGGCGTCCTCGATGGTCCAGCTTATCTCCTGGGTCACATAACCGCCCATGGAGATCTGGGCGGCGTGCTTTCCGATAGCCTGGCCGTGGATGATGAGCGGAGTCTCGCCTATCTGCTTGCCGTCCATGGAGATGAAGGCGCCTTTCGGCTCGGACGTTATCATCACCGATGCGGAGACCGGCTCAAGCTCGGCATCTATGTTGTGCTTTTCGTTCTGGCCGCATGATATCCTCCTGAACTCGGGGAGATATTTGTTCTTCTCGATGACGAAGATGTATGTGCCCTGCGGAAGTTTCACCTTCAGTGGTGTTATTCCGATCTCCTTGTTGCGCAGGAAGACCCTGGCGCCGTCGGGCGCGCTGTTTATGAAGAGCTCGCTTCGGGAGTCGGGCTTCTCCCCTCCGCATCCGGCGGCGAAGGCGAGGACGGCGGCGGCGAGCAGTGCCGCTATGGCTTTTCCGGTCTTCACAGCACGCCTTTCTTCTTCTTGGTGGTGGAGTTGATATACTGGTCGATCCTGAGGATCTGATCCCTGGACTGCTGGTATCTCTTGTCGTCTGGGTCGAGCATGTCCATGATGCGCCTGTAGTAGTTCTTGGCGTCGGGGAAGTTGCGGAGGCGCTTCTGCTGCTCGGCGTTCATGGCGAGAGCCCTGATCTCGTCGTCGAGGATCTTCTTGGCCTCCTGCATCTGCTTCATGGAGCGTTCGTAGAGCTCGGGCTTGGGCTCGAAGAACTGGAGCATGTCGAGGACGGCCTGGTAGCGCTTGATCGCCCCCTTGAGGTTGTCGTCCTTCGCCTGCCAGTTGGCGTAGAGCTGCTCGGCCTTGTCGAAGTATGTCTTCGACTCCTCCTTCATCTCTTCGACCGTCAGCGAGAAGGGGGGGATGTTGAGGGCGTTCCTGGAGAAGTCCTCCAGGAGCGTCACTATCTCCTTGAAGGATGTCGGCTCGAACGTGTTCCTGATGCGGACGGAGTTGTAGCAGTTGCCGTATGCTACCTTGAGAGTCTTGTTCTCGTCGGCGCCGTCGGCGGGGACGCCCGGCTGCTGCTCCTGGAGGTTCATGAAGTCGGTCTGCCTGATCGAGGATTCGAGCTCCTGGAGCTGCTCGGGGGTGATCTGTTTTTCCTTCTTGAAGCGCATCTGGCACTTGAGGTCGTCCCTGGTGACGGATATGCTGTCCCCCTTGATGGCGAGCTCATACCTGAATATGTTGTCGGGGGAAGTGATCTGCTTGACGTAGAAGACTGTGAGAGGTATTCCGCCGGTTTCGACCGGCTTCTTTTCCGTCCTGGCCTGCTGCGATTCCAGGAATATCTTCTGGGCAAGGACGAAGATGCATACCAGGAGGAAGGCCACGAGTGCGAGGATGACGTAGAACGCATACGGCGTCCGCTGCTTTGCTGCAGGGGGGGGCTGCTCCGTCTTTTTCCCTCCGAAGAAGTTGACGGCGGATTCCTTGCCGGATCTCTCGGGCTGCGGGGCTTTTTCCCTTGAGAAGAAGTCGAGGAAGGAGCTCTTCTTGTCCTGGATCTTGTTCTTGTCGACGGTTATTTCGGTGATCGTCTTGACATTGCTCGGAGCGGACTTCATGGTTCTGTTGGGGTCGTCGGACTCCATGCCCTGCTTGACCTCTGAGTCCAGCCTGGTTCCGAAAAGGAGCTTCTGGCCTCCGATCTTGATCGTATCCCCTTCCTTCAGGAAGAAGGGGGCGCTTATGGCCGTCCCGTTGACCTTGGTTCCGTTGGTGCTTCCAAGATCCTTGATGCACCATCCGTCGTCGGTCCACTCTAGCTTGCAGTGGTATCTGGAGCATCCCTCCAAATCGAGGATGAGGTCGTTGTCGGTCTCCCTGCCGACGCTTATGCCCGGGGGCTTTAGCTCAAAAGGCTCCCCGGCCTTGGGGCCGTCTATGAAGAAGATTTTCATCGTCTGCTGGGGCATAATTTCCGGACCGGCGTTTAGTGTCTTGTCCTGGATTTCATGTTTCAAGCCAAAGAATACGGCGTTTTCCCGTTTTTTAAATCTTGAGTTTGAGAAAAAGCGTCAAAAATCCCTGCTGCCGCGCCTCATGTCTTTCTGCACGGGATCACGGGGTTTGGCGCGACGGGGAGTTCCGCAACCTTTCCGAGGAGCTTTTCCGGCTCGCTGAGTTCGGCGTTCAGGTCGAGGACGTCGTTCTCCTCGGTTCCGGTCCTTTCGACGGTCCCGCTCGGCAGCTCGATCACGGTCTCGGCGTTGGGCGCCCTGACCAATGGCTTCCATGGTGCGACGGCCCTGCCGATCCCGCAGATTCTGTTGGACGAGTCCACGAAGAGGATGTCTATGCTGATCCCCATGAACATGGTGTGGACGGCGCCGCAGCGGTGGAAGATCATCGCGTCGAAGTCCTTGAAGTCGCGGCCAATCATGCCGACGCCGCGCTCCAGGAAGGACTCCGCCACCACCGGTTTCCTGGAAATCACGATCTTCTTTGTAAGGTTCCAGATCATTTCACTAGTATGTTGAAGCCTTTCAGGAGGACGGGACCCAGCAGTATTATGATGACCGCGGGGAGGATGAAGATGGCGAGGGGGAAGAGTATCTTGACGGGAGCCTCGTTGGCGAGCTTCTCGGCCCTGTTGAACCTCTTCTGCCTGAGCTGGTCGCCCTGTATCCTCAGTATCTGGCCTATGCTGACGCCGAGCTCGTCGGCCTGGACGACTGAGTTGATGACGGTGGACAGGTCCGGCTGCTGCACCCGCTGTGCGAGCTCCCTGAGCGCCGTGCGCCTCTGCTTGCCGAGCTGTATCTCGCGGAAGGTGCGCTCCAGTTCCTCCGTGAGCGCATCCTTTCTGCGCCTGGCCAGGATGTCGCGCAGCGAGGTAAGGAAGTCCTTGCCCGCCTCGATGGAGAGCGTCAGCAGGTCCAGGACGTTCGGCAGCGCCTTCTGTATCTCCAGGTGGCGCCTGCGGACCACGCCCCTGAGCCAGGAGCGCGGATAGAGTATGAGGAGGATCATCAGGAGGAGCCCGACGCCGGCGAACCTGCCGTATAGGACGAACAGGAGGAGGACCACGAGCCCGAGGATGCCGGTCAGCACGTTGACGCAGAGCAGCCTTTCCTCGTCTATTACGTCCTCGTAGCCCGCCATGAGCAGCTGGTTTCTGGTGTCCTTCCGCATCTTGTTAAGGAGGGGGCTCGCGACGAGGGGCCTGAAGTTCGGTGCCAGCGGCATCAGCAGCTTGAAGAGAAGCGGCAGCTGCTTGGATATCTCGCGCCTCTCGATCTCCAGGTCCCTGGCCATCTCCAGGACGAACCATGCCGTGAAGAAGAAGCACGCCCCCGCGCAGAAGGCGGACGAGAAGCTCAGGAAGATGTCGGCGGGACTCATTTGCTAAGCGCCTTTGTATTTGTTTTAGACTTCTATGCTTTAAGCGTTTGTAAATTCCAGTTGAACAAGCGCCAAATTCCAAATAAATTCCAAAAGTCAAAGTTCAAAATCCAAACTCTGAACCGCGTTGTTTGATTTGGGAATTGAAATTCATTTGTGATTTGGAATTTGGATCTTGGAATTTGTGCGGCGGGCGGCGCCCGTCTCAGATGTCTATGTTTGTTATCTTCCTTATGACGAGGAATCCGATTATGTCGAGGGCGACGGCCGCGGCTATCAGCGCTATGCCCATGAGCGAGTTGAAGAACCTGTTCATCATCTCCGGCGCGATCTGGTTCATTACGAGCATGAGGAAGAAGGGCATGATTCCGACGACGATCGCCTGCAGCCTGCCCTGTGCGGTCAGAGTCTTGAGGCGCAGCGCGATCCTGAGGCGCTCGCGGATCATGGCGGCCAGGCGCTCGAAAATGACGGTCAGCTCGCCGCCGGTCTGCCGCGCGGTCAGGATGGCTGTGGCTACGAGCTCGAAGTCGTCGCTCTGCAGCCTCCTGTTCATGTTCTCCAGCGCCTTGTCCAGTGAGACGCCGAGCCTGATCTCCTGCATGAGGAGGCGGAACTCGACCGAGATGGGATGCCTGTTCTCGTCGGCGATGACTTCGATGGCCTGGTTGATGCTGAATCCGGCCTTGAGCGAGCTGCTCATCGAGTTTAGCGCATCCTCGAGCTGCTCGTTGAAACGCTCGAGCCGGCGCTTCTTGAGGAACCTCAGGTAGAGCCTCGGCAGCGGGAAGGTCGCGACGAAGACGATGCACGCCACGAATACGGCCTTGGTCCACGACCATGTCGCCGCGCTCACGGCGAGGAACATCACGGCCGCGAAGGCCGCCAGCGCCGAGATGGCAAGCGTGAGGTCGAGTATCCTTTCGGGCGGCACCTGCAGGAGGACGTCGTCAAGCTCCGTCGCCGTCTCCTCGATGTACCTGTCGCGGTAGCGGGCGGAGACGTAGGAGAAGAAGTCCACGATCACGAACGTCGTGAACACCACCGCCGCCCCGGCGCAGAGGCACGCCAGAAACGTCCCTGTCTCGGCCGCCGAGTTCATCCCCTGTAGTCTCCTCTGCCGTCCGCGAACATCTTGATGTCGCAGTCCAGGTTGGCCCTCTGTATCTCCTCCATGAAGGTCGGGATGTTGCCGCATGCGACATGCTTCCCGAGGATCTTGCCGTCGCGGCTCCAGCCCTCGTGCTTGAAAATGAAGATGTCCTGCATCGTGATCACATCGCCCTCCATCTTGACGATCTCGCTGACATTGGTGATCTTCCTGGAGCCGTCCTTGTAGCGGTCGAGCTGTACGACGATCGTGATCGCGGACGCTATCTGCTCGCGGATCGCCCTGAGCGGAAGGTCGAATCCTGCCATAAGCACCAGTGTTTCCAGACGGGAGAGCGCGTCCCGCGGGGAGTTGGCATGGACGGTCGTCAGAGAACCGTCATGGCCGGTGTTCATGGCCTGAAGCATGTCCAGGGCCTCGCCGCCGCGGCACTCGCCGACTACAATGCGGTCGGGCCTCATGCGTAGCGAGTTCCTGACCAGGTCTCGGATGGCGATCTCGCCCTTGCCTTCGATGTTGGGGGGCCTGGCCTCGAGGCGGACCACATGCTCCTGCTTGAGCTGCAGTTCGGCCGCGTCCTCTATCGTCACAATCCTCTCCCGTTCCGGGAGGAAGGAGCTGACGACGTTGAGCAGAGTGGTCTTTCCGGAGCCGGTTCCGCCAGAAATGATGATGTTCTTCCTCACCTTGACGCAGACGTCCAGGAACTTGGCGATGTCGGGGGTGAGAGTTCCGAAGCCGATCAGATCCTTGACCATGTATGGAGTCTTCGAGAACTTCCTTATCGTTATGGTGGGGCCGACGAGGGAGAGCGGGGGGATGATCGCGTTGACGCGGGAGCCGTCCTTGAGGCGCGCGTCCACCATCGGCGAGCTCTCGTCGATCCTGCGGCCCAGAGGCGAGACTATCCTCTCTATGGCGGCCAGCACCTGGTTGTCGTCGGCGAACGCCGTGTCGGTCTTGTAGATCACACCGCCGCGCTCCACGAAGACCATGTTTGGGCCGTTGACCATCACCTCGGTGATCTCCGGCATGCTGATGAGGTCCTCCAGGGGGCCGAGCCCGATGGCCTCGTGCACGAGCTCACGCTCGATTACTTCTGGGCCTGCGCCCGGGGGCAGGGGGACAGAGAGCTCCGACAGGATGTCGTGGATGGTGGTCTTGGCCTTCTCCGCGAGCTCCGCCTCGGATGTTCCCGATAGGGCCATCCTCTTTAGGTTCAGCCTCTTGATCAACTCCATGTGGGCGCGCTTCTTTATCTCCTGCACTATGGGGCGGGCGTCCTCCGGGATGCCGGATATCTTCAGGACCGGTATCTTGGAAATCTTACCCGGATGCTTCTGGTCCTCCTTCGCGGTCGACTCTACGGCCTTGGCTAGGATTGATGACATCTCCTTCTGCCTCTCGGCGTTCACCAGGGCTCTGCTCGTAATCTGCGGCCCCTGCCTGCCGCTGTCGGGGGGCGGGGCGGCAGGCTCCTTGACCATGATCTTGCATGTGCCGATCGTAATCGTCGATCCTGGAAGCACGTCCACGGGCTCGGACTTGACCTCCGCGCCGTCGACGAATGTCCCGTTGCTGCTGCCCAGGTCGCAGACTGTGATGCCACGGTCGCTGACGTTGAGCTGGGCGTGCCTGCCGGAGACTTCCGGCCTGGATATCTGGATGTGGGACGCCGGGCTGCTGCCTATGCGGTAGACACCTGGCACCAGCTTGAGAGGCATTTCCTTGCCGTCGGCGTACCTTAGTGTCGCGTTAAACATGGGATCGCTCCTACTGCCTCGGGGCGGAGGCTCTTCCTCCACCCTGCTTCATGATGCGTTCGCGTTCTTCGTTGTAGGACTTCAAGTGCTCCTCGAGATATTTGAAGTTCACGCTCTGGAGATCCTTCTCCACGCTAGTCTCCTCGAAATTCCTCAGGCTCATCACGAGATGCCCCTTCATGCTGGCGAAGATGATCATCTCGACCTCCTTGGGCGTCAGGCAAAGCGTGACGGTGCCGTAAGACTTCTGGCCGGCGTCCTGCTGCACCCTCGAGTTCGCGAGCTGTGTGCCGGTCGCCAGGACGATCACGTTCTGAAGGAGCGTGAGCGTGATCGTGTCCAGCGCCTTGTCTCCGCGCATGTCCGGGAACTTGAACGTGCCCACCAGGTCCACGTGGTGGCCGGGGCGGACAAGCCCCGTCACCGACGACGTCGCGTCCACCGATATGGATATCGCCCTCATCCCGAAAGGTATCATCCCGGCCAGCCCCTCCTTGCCGCTCCGGCCCTCCTCCTTCAGGTAGCTCCAGCGGAGTATCTCGTCCTTCTTCACCGTCCGGGACACCGTCCTGCCGACGATGTTGTCCTTCTGGTTCCACTCCACCTCGTCGGTCTTCTGCAGCACGCCGCGGGGTTCGCTGGTCTCGGCGATGTCCGAAACGGTGATCTTGTCTCCGTCCACCAGATCCTTCTTCAGCTTGACGAACATCACGTTGCGGAGCGCTCCGCGGATCCTCTGCTTCTCATACTGAAGCTGGTAGTAGGTCAGTATGAATGCGACTATGCCGAAGAAAAGCGCCGCGACAATGAGGAGTTTCTGCTTCATCTGGTTCTCCGTTGATATTGAAGAGAGTTCCGCATCCAACAGCCAATAACGCGCAGTGGATGCCGTTATTATTTCAGATTTCCCGACCCGCTTACTGTGCAAAAGCTTAAAATGGCTGGAAAAAGCCCATGTGGCTTTTCAGGCGGGGCGCCGGAAATCTGAACTGTAATACCTCCCGGAGGGGCGGTAATTCACCATGTTTTAATTTTCCACGGATCAGGATGCCTGTATTTTAGGAACAAGCTGGAATATACACTGCGGGCGCTTATTTTCCATCCTCACTTCTTCGCCTGCTTCCTTAGGAAGCTAGGGCAGTCGTCCATGGGTTCCACGTTCTTCCTGTGAAGTTCGCAGCGGTTCATGAAAGGGTGGGAGATGAAATGGACGCAGTCACGGCAGAAATGCCTTTCGTCCTCGGAGCTCTTTATCTCGGGCTTCGCCTCCTCTTCGGTGTCGAGAAAGCTGGCGAGCTTCGAAACCGTCTCCTTCCGGCAGGGCGCCTTCTGGCCGGTCTTCACGTCTTCGATCTTCGCCGAGCACGACGAGCACGCGAGGATGTCGCCCAGCTTTGTCCATCCGTCCATCAGCGACTTCTTCACGAGGAACGAATTCCGCCCGCAGTGCGGACATTTTATTTCCTGTCCAGGATTCATCTGGAGGCTCCCTGCCATCCCAAATCTTGCCCGTCAAAATGTAAATTTTCACGCTAAATGAGTATAAATCCCTGTAATATACGGAGGGAGCGCGCCTATTTCAATTCATCCCGGATTTGGGAGGCTGCCCGGCGAGTTCGCCTGTTCGCACGCCTTGAAGTAGAGGCGGTCGCACTCCTGGACGGCCAGCATCGTCTTGAAGCTGTCCTCAAGCGGGAGGCGCGGCCCCTGGCCTTCATGGACGCGGCGGACGAAGTCCTTGAGCATCCCCTCCATGTCATGGTGGCTGGCCATGAACGGAAGATGCTTGTAGTCGATCCGGCGGATGATGCGCGGCGCCTGGTCGTCGTCCGGATCGCGGCGGATCACGGTTATCGTGCGCTTCCAGATGTCGATGTGCACGCAGCCCCGGGACGTGTTGAGATAGACGCAGAGGCGGTGCCCGTATTCCGTCCAGTCAAGCTCCTGGTCGGGCTTCCCGACGGGCATGGCCGTCGAGCCGTGCGTGTGCATAAGGTGCGCGAAGACGCCGTTCTCCATGCGGTACTGTGCGACGACGAAGTCGGCGGTCTTCGGATGGTAGTAGTCCATGGCTCTTGGAGCGGCGGAGATATGGATGTCCGCGAACTCACTTGCGGTCCAGAAGCGTATGAGGTCTACGAAGTGGCACAGCTTTTCCGCGAAGATACCTCCGGCCTTTTCCGGATCGAGCCTCCAGCCGTAGCTCGGGCGGTAGTTGCCCACGGTATATTCGATGTGGATGCTGCGGAGTCCGCCGAGTTCGCCCGACTTGAGTATCTCTCCGGCGTGGGCATAGAGAGGGCTGAACCGGTATTCGAAGTCGATCTGAAGCCAGCCCTTGCTCTTCGCGTATGCGGCAAGCACGTCCCTGCACTCCTTCTCGTTGATGCCCATCGGTTTCTCCATGAAGACCGGTATGCCGAGCGGTGCAAGCTTCAGTGCCAGCGCGGCATGGGTATGGTTCGGCGTGGCGATGTATGCGCCGACGATGTCTCGGTGGGCGGCGACCGCCTCGTCCAGGGAACTGTAGCCCGGCACCTTGAAATGCTCGCATTGCTTTTTTAGGAACTCCGGGTTGATCTCTACGATTGCGCCGTCCATGCCGTATTTGCGCCCTGCGGCAATGACGCCCGCCCCCATGCCTCCGCCGACGGCGAGCAGGCGTCGGGAGGCGTTGGACGCCTCTTTCCCGGAAATCTTCCCAGCCCTTTTCGCGCCCATGATGAAATGTCTCCTATGAATGTTAATCATGTCTCTTAATCGTAATCTTAATCTTGCTCTTAATCGAGGCAATTTCAAAATTGCCTCATCGAGCTGATTTCAATGTTGGAGTTCACGGCTTCAGCGTGTCTTATGAGTTCATTGTCGCACACTAAAGTTGTGAACTCCAACGTATATACCTTGAAATCGGAGTTTTGAAATCAGCTCAGTCGAATTGATTCTGTTCGGATGATTCGCATCAGGTTTCAGGCCGACAAAACCCCGAGGCTTCGCTCGGGATTCGACACTTCCTGAAACTCGAATATCTTCCTCGCTATCTTCGTCGCCTTCTGGAGGGGTGAGCTGAGCTCAACCGCGGCTCAGCACGGCTTCGCCCTCCATCGAGTTTTTCATCGAAAAACTGCGAACATCGCAGATGGCACTTCCTGAAACTCGGTAATTCTGCAATTCTGTTACGAATGCGTTCGCATTCTCCCGCCTCTGGCGGGACAAGTCAGGAGCTTGCCACGCAAGGTGTGGTGCGGTGACAAAAGTCACCGAACTTGAGCGCAGATCTGCTCGTCTGCGCACTCTGGAGATTCGGCCGCTTTCAGCGGACGAATCGTTAAGAGCCTCAGTTTCAAGATGATAAAACCACGAGCGCTTCGCCTCGGGATTCGGCACTCCTGAAACTCGATCATCTTTGTCGTTATCTTTCCCGCTATCTTCGTCGTCTTCCGGAGGGTTGAATTCTATCCAACCGTCTTATCTGCATTCCTTGTCTATTGTCTTCGTCTCCGTTCTTCGTCTTTTATAAAGGGACAAAGATACGAGACGAAAATGGACGACGAAGAGTCCTTCTGCGGCGGGAACACCCGCCGCCCGCTGGAGCTGCTATTTCGTCTTCTCGGGCGGAGCCTGGCCGGGGTCGATCCTGACCATCCAGAAGTCGTGGCGCGGGATCTTGACGGCGAAGCCGCCATTGCCGTCGAGCGGCAGCTCTGAATATTCCGTCGGCGAGCCCGCCGTCTCCTTCCCGTCGTCGTAGAAGCTGGGATGTCCGACGATGTTGGTGACGGAGCAGGACTTGGGATCCAGTCCCAGCTCCTTCCAGTCAACTGAAATAGGGCCGTCATATTCCTTTTCGCCGGAGCAGTTGGCGATGTTCAGCAGGGCGCGGCCCTTGGCCGAATAATAGCTGATCTTAACTTCCGGGGCTTTTGCAGTGAACGTCTTCTGTTCGAAGTAGCGGTGGAACTTCACGTCCGGATCGGTGATCCCGAACTTCTGCCTTTCAAGGAACCACCAGCCTAGGTGGACGTTCATCGGGATGATGTCCAGAAGGCCGAGCAGTGCATACTGTGTCCGGGATGCCTGGACATATTCCTTGCGGTTCCAGAACTTCAGGTAGTTGAGAAAGATGGGCACCATCCCGAACTTCTGCAGCGTGCCGATGCCGAGAAGCCAGTCGCCAGGTCCGGCGCCGGAGCCGCTCTTGGCGCCGCTGCCCCACTGGTCCATCCAGTCCGGATCCTCGGGCTTCTCGAACATGAACGACTCGCCCTCGCTGCCGACGTCCACGAAAGCGTATGCGTGCGGCATGATCATGCCGTAGATTGGCAGCCACACGAGCGGACGCTTCTTGTTGTCGATGAAGAGCTGGCGTGTCCGCTTGATCTGCTCGCGCATTCCAAGAGTGTTGTGGCCGACTCCGTGGGTGCCGTCCGCCTTGATGTAGCCTGAGCCGCTCAGGATGTTCGCGCTGACGGTCTGGCAGTTTGCCTCGTCGATGTAGATGCTGTCTATCCCGCCCCTGGCGATGAACTTGTTAACCTGCCAGGCCCAGTAGTCGCGCATGCCGCGCGAAGGCATCGCAGTCCAGCCGTCGTTGGAAGTCTCCGCCTGCAGAATCTGGTTCAGATAGTCCCATCCGCCGTTGTGGAGTTTGTTGTGGGGGGCGGCAGGGACTATCACGTGCTGGTTTGTGAACGGCGCGATCTTTATGCCGGAATGGTTTTTGTGGGTCGTTTCATTGAATGTCTCCGGATCGTCCGGGGCAAGGTTGAATGTGCCGCCGCGCGCCTTGTCGATACGGCTGTCGCTCCAGATCCACCATAGGGCGAGGTCGTTATTGACCGGCGGAGTGCCCGGCCAAGCGGTGATCGGGAGGTAATGCACGTAAGCGCCGCGCCAGTCCGGGGGCAGTGGCTTTGTCGGCGTCGCCTCGTAGCCGAACGTGAATTCCAGCGGCCTGTCGAGCGTGAACGGAGTGTTGGCGAGAAGGCATTGCAGCCGGACATCTCCGTTCTCCAGACGGCTCAGGATTTGGAAGGGCTGCTTGTAATCTATCTGCCAGTTCTCCGGCTTGTCCGCGAACCATTCCAATGCGCGGTCGTCGTCGGAGAAAAGCACATAGAATAGGAACGGCGTACGCCCGGCCTGCTGCTTCAGGTTCGTGTGGAAGACACCGGCCTCGGCAGGGATCCGCTTGCGGTATGGATACCACCAGTAGCCCTGGTCGGTCGCGGTGTTGGCATAAAGCGCCCGCTTCGAGGGCAGCACTGTCTCAAGGCTGACGGCGTCGAGCTTCACCGGGGATTTGGGTTCCTTCGGGGCGACGGTCAGCTTGATCAGCATCATGCCGTCGTATTCGAGGCGTCCGCTGAGCGAAATGGAGAGGTCGCCCGCGGAAGCGGATCCGTTCCATTCGGCCGTTCCAGGCGCAGACATGGCGACTGCGACTTTCGCATCGGATATGATAAGCGGCTTGCCGTCCTGCCTGATCTCCAGCGATACCGGCGTCGAGAGGAGCTCCTCTCCCTGCGAGACAATCTGGGTCGGCAGGCCGAAGCCCCCCGCCAATTCGTGCCGGCGCCCCCACACAGAGAGCGACGTCCCCTTGACTTCTATCGGCGTCCACGGCGGCTGGATTGCGTCCGTGAGCCCCAGCTTGTTCCCGAGCCATTCGGCCTCGGGAAGTTCGTACGGGACTGACTCCTTGGCCGCGATTTCCTTCCCGTCCTTGCCGAGAAGCCGGACTCGGGCCACATACCTGCCAGCAGGCATTGATTTCAGCGGAACAAGGGCCTCGCCGAAGCCGCGGCGTAAAGGCTCTATCTTTCCGGTGCCGAGGGTTTCGCCTTTGCCGTCGAGGAGTTCGACCGCCATGCATGCGGCGGCCTTTTCGAAGTCGTTGCCGGAGTCGGCCGTGATGTGTGCCTTCAGCTCGCCGGGCCCCCAGTCAGCCGTAACTGTAAGTCCATGCTTGTCAATCGGTTTGATAGGAGCAGATTCCTTCATCGCAAAAGCCGCCTGGGCTTCCGCCGGCGTGAATGCGAAATTATAAGTTGCCAGTTCGTCGATCACGATGTCCTGTTTCCCTCCCGCGGCCGTCCCGATGCGGAATTCCGGAAACTGCTCCGGGGGGAAAGGTGAAACCGCGGTCATCTCCTTTGCCAGTTTTCCGTCGAGATAGACGCTCTGCCTTATCCCCGCCCATGTCCAGGCGACATGATGCCATTCGCCCGGCTCGAACTTGAATCCGCCCGTTCCGATCCTGGTCTCGACCTCGTAGTGGCCGCCCCATGTGTAGCCCAGGCCGGCATGGAAGGTGATGTCGCCTGGCATCTCATCCTTGCCGTTTAAATACTGGCGCTGCGGAAGTATGCGCGTAGGGGTGAAGCCGATATTCATGATCGGCGGTCCGGGATAGACGCATGCGATTTCGGGCGGCCCCTCCTGGACCGCGCTGTTCAGTTTTATCCAGAAGCAGACCGTGCCGCGGCGGAGATCCATCCTGTGCGCGCCGGCGTTCATCATGGAGCTCTTCCTCCCCTCGACACCCTTTGCGATGGCGAGGCCCTGGCCGATCCGGCCGTCGGCATAGGCGGCCATGACCACGTTGATGGGGGCACCCGCCTTGCCGTTCAAGATGTTCGGCTTTTTCGCGTCGCGCTCGTCCTCCCCGAATCCGGTGTATAACAGTGCTCTCGGCGCCGGATCGTCGCAGGCCGTGACTCCCCCAACGGTTTGCGCATCAAGGCCGGGGAACCCCTGCTGGGATATCAGGACGGCTACGGCCGCGGAGACAAGGTATTTGATCCTCATTTTATCAACCCGCTCATTGCAGTTTTTGCGCGGTGGCCCAGAAATAGGTGCTGTCGAGGTAGTTGCCGGCGTCCCAGTTGGTGCTGAATTTAGTTACGTTGTCCCCGGTCCAGGTCTTGGTGGAACCGTCCCACCATAAAAGATTTATGAATCTCAGCTTGTGCGGACGGTTTGCGGCGCTTTTGGCCTGCACGGCGCCGGAATCGCAGCAGGCCGCGAGTATGTTGAGCGATCCGCTGACCCCGTATGTGAAAGGGATGAAAGGGTCGCTCGGGAAGCTCCATGATGCCGAGCCCTTCGGCTGGACGTTGGCGCGGTCGGGCATCTTGAAGTAGAAGGCGGAGGCAGAACATCCGCTCTGCTGCGGGACGTTGTATGAATATCCGCAGTAGTTGGGGGTCCAGTAGGAAGGCGGATTGGAATTCCAGGGCCAGCACTGGTATGAGAGGCCCGGGCAGTAGAATGCCGGGCTGTTCCTGTGGGCCGCCGCGGTCATCGACACGTCCGCCACCGAGAAGTTGGACGCGGGGATGTAGCCGCCGGCCACCAGCGCGTAGAGGCGCGCCTGGATCTTCGTGGACTCCGTATAGTCGTAGGACGCCTGGTGGGTCGCCTTAGCGCTGCCGGGGAGCCAGCTGTCGCAGTCCGCAGTATATCCGTTCAGGCCCGTTCCGATCTGCTTCAGGTTGTTCACGCACAGCATCCCCCTGGCGGAAAGCCTGGCGTTCTGCAGCGCCGGAAGAAGCATCGCCATGAGTATCGCTATTATGGCTATCACCACGAGCAGTTCGATCAGGGTGAAGGCGTTTTCAACCTTTCCATGCCGCCGCGGATGGGCGGAGTCCGGCGCGGCGTTCATCAAGGCCGCAGTCGTGCTTCCGGAAATCGGCACCGACCATTCCATGTAGCTTTCTGCCTTCCTTGATTCCATGCTGCCTTTCGCGCGGAGAACTCGGCGAGTCCGCCGTGACGCGCCAGCAACCCTTTAATATTCCTGGTTGACGTTCTTCCAGAACGTGCTGGCGTCGCCGTCGTTCCCCTCGATTAGGCCCGGCACATAGGGGTGCGGCCACCAGCCGCCCGCTGGCCTGCCAAACCAGCGCACCTCGCCGGTGCCGTAGGAGATGTTCGCGCCCCGGCTGCGGTGAGGATGTTCGTTGGGGTCCAAAGATCTTGAATAGGCACATGCGTTTAGGGCGTAATACTTGATGTTCGACCATCCGCCGTACCACCAGAGCGGCCTGCCGATGTCCTTCAGCGAATAGGAGAACGTTCCGGCGGAGTCGAAGGTGGATCCGGGGACGCAATAGGCATACGATGAATAGTGCTTGTAATTGTAGACCCACGGCTGGTAGCTGTCGCGGTAGCGGTATCCGGGGCAGTCAAGGATGACGCGCGGCAGGTACGCCGAGATCGCGTTGCTGTTCGGCTGGGAGCCAACACCGATCCCCGCAGCATAGCACAGGAACCCCTGCTTGGTGGGATAGCCGCTCCCGTCGTCAAGCTTGCTGGCGGAGGTGCACTTTACAGAGATGGGCAAGCGTTCCCCGTAGTCGCCCGCATATGATATGTTGCCCTGATAAATCTGCTTGAGGTTGCTGATGCATGTCGCCTTGTAGGCCTGTTCTCTCGCCTCCCTCAGCGCCGGAAGGAGCATCGCCGCCAGTATCGCGATGATCGCGATCACAATAAGGAGTTCTATAAGTGTGAATGCCTTATTGCCGGGCTTCGCCGCTGTCGAGCCGTAGTATTTCATGTGCATGGCCATGGGATCCTGCGTTTTTAAACAATATTCTCGTCTTCTATATATACCAACATATACCATATCGGCGATGGCGTCAAGCCCCGGAGCCGTGAAAATCGCAATTTTTTATGGCGGGCAGGCAAGGCTCAGCCTTCCGGCAAGGTGCGCCTCGACGGGGATTTGCCCCGTCGGGCGTAGAACAGGCGCTGGAAGGCCGTGGCAAGCCGTCCAGCGCCACCCCCATCTTTGACCGCCGCAAGGACGGCCGAGGCGCCTGTATAAAGCCGAAGCATTACACGGCCGGCAAGATTGTCGTAAAAAAGTTCGGCGGGGCTCTTGACGTGCTTTGGATATCGGTATACGGTGGTATACTCGCGAATACTCTTCGAACTCACAATAAAGACGGGGTGCGTGATGAATGCGAAGATGCAGGGCTTGCTGAAGGGTGCGGCCGTGGGGTTCCGTATGTTCACTGGTGAAATCAGGAACCGTGCCGCGCTGATCGCGACGGCCGCCGTCGCAGGCGCGGCCGTCATGTCCGCCGCCGACGAAGCGTCCATTGCGGAGCGCAGCACATGGAATGCCGACAGCCGCGGAACCATACCGAAGATGAAGGCTCCGCCCGTCTGCGACGGAGTGATCAACGCCGGGGAGTGGCGGGATTCGGCCGAGTTCAACGCTCAGGTCGACCAGGGCGCCGGCCACAACTTCTATCCGCGCGAAGTCGTCTGGCATATCGCGTGGGACGAGTCGAACATCTACATAGCGTCGCGGACCGTCCTCCTGGAGAACGAGGTCCCCAAGAGGAACGCGCGTTCCAGCGTAGGGGCGCGAGTCATGTACGACGACACCATCGAGATGTGGCTCGATCCGAAGGGGCGCAACGCCGGCAAGGAGCTGGCCAGCTATTACCAGGCGATGATCAACGCTATCGGCATCACCTACTTCTGCCGCCTTTTCCCATCGGTCGCCGCCCGCAGCGACGATTGGCGGCCTGACTGGAAAATCGCCTCGAAGGTGCACGACGGATTCCTGGACTTCGAAATCCAGATGCCGATCAAGGATTTCGCATTGGCCCAGCCGAACAAGGGGGGGGACGTCTGGGGCATGATGTTCGCCCGCAACTTCATGTTCGAGAACTGGAACCAGTCGCCCATGGCCTACCAGTTCCCCTCGTTCGGGTTTGCCGTGCACACCTTCTATCCGCTTATGACTCTGGCCGACAAGGACTTGTATGTCAAGTTCCGCAATCCGCAGCCCCTCTTCGACGGCAAGGCCTTCGCCGGAGCCGAGATAATCAATCCGTCCGGAGCGGCCAAGAAGGCCTCGGTCCGGCTGGCAATATCCAGGCTCGGAGAGAAGCCGAAGGATCCCGCCGCGCAGATATTCGAAAGGAAACAGACACTCGAAGTCCCGGCCGGCGGTTCCGCGAAGTTCGCAGTCGACGAGGCGCTCAACCCTCCGGTCGACATCGCGAAATCCGCATCCTACAGATACGAGTTCTCGGTCTCGGACGAGGCTGAAAGGGAAATATTCCACTGCCATTTCAAATACAATCCGACAGTGGGGCGCGACTGGATCGGCAAGAAGTTCCAGCCGCCGAGGCAGGTCAATGCGTGGACGGCATTCAACCCTGTGCGCTCCATTCTGGAGTGGTATGTGGACGTCATAGACTTTCCGGGCAAGAAGGATGTCGCCTCGGCGCGAGTCATCGCGCTCGACGCCGGCGGAAAGGCGATCGGCGAAAGCAGCCAGAACCTTGTATACAACGATCTCTTCTGCGGCCTCCTGCAGCTTCCGGCCCTCCCCCCTGGAAAATATTCCTGGAAGGCTTCCCTCGTCATGAAGGATGGAACTGAAGTCCCTGCAGGCGAGGGGATTGCGGACAAAGGCGGATTCGAGAAGAAGGACGAGGCGGCGGCATTCCCATGGTGGGGCACCAAGCTCGGCGACGCGGAAAAGGTGCTCTGGCCATACGCTGCCGTGAAAGCCGATGAGGGGGGCGCAAAGCTCAAGGCCTGGGGCAAGGAGATCGAACTGGACGGGCTGGCCCTCCCCAAGAAGATAATCTCCGCCGGCAACTCGGAGAAATGGCCCGCGGGTCGCGCCGGCAGCCCCGAAGTCCTGGCCGCGCCCATAAGGATTGAATCCGTAGTTGACGGCAGGCCGGCGACCGTGCCGTCCGACGGAAAACCGAAGCTGGTCTCCTCCGCCGATCACCGCATACGCCTGGCCGGCGAGGCCATTGCCGGGCAGTTGAGGATTTCAACGAAGACCGCGTTCGAGCAGGACGGCGCATACTTTGTCGAAATGACCCTGGCGCCCGCGAAGCCCGGGGAGAGGGTGAAGCTTGACTCGCTGGACATGGTGATACCTATGCGTTCGGAAGTCGCCACGTTCCTCAACGCCTACGCGCACTGCGGATATTCAGGCTATTACATCGACTGGGTCTCCAAGGAACCAATGGGCGGGGGAAAGGCCGAGGGGCGTTTCAAGGTATGGGACGCTTCGCTCAACGGGCCGCCGTCCGTCACCGTCGGCGACTTCATCCCTCAGATATGGATGGGCAACGAGTTTGCGGGGCTGCTCTGGTACGCCGACAACGACAAGGGCTGGACTCCGGCGGACGGCGTCCATTCCCAGGAGATATTCCGCGACGGCGGACAGGTGCTCATGGTGCACCACATCATCAGCGTGCCGACTGAGATAAAGGAAGAGCGCCAAGTCAGCTTCGTGATCCAGCCTACCCCGATACGTCCGCTTACGCCGGGATGGCGCATGCTCAACTGCAACTTCTCCCAGTCCTTCCTCAACTGGGACGCCATGGGCAGGAGCGGCGCGGCATACAGCGCCATGGTCAACCTCAGCAACGACGACTGCTACGCTAAGTCCAAGGCGTTCTCGGACAAATGGCCGGGACCCAAGTCCCCGAGGCCGACCCTCGCCATGTATTACGCGCCGCACACCGAGAGCTCCGAAATAATGACAAGCATCTGGCCGGACCGCAACTATTTCGGCGCAGAATGGCTCAACGGCAGCTACACGGATACACTTAACGACCATACCATCTGGTATATCAACAAATGGATTGAAAAGGGCGGCCTGCAGGGGATCTACCACGACCAGTTCTCGCCGCACAGGAACACTTCGGTCACCACCGGACTAGCGTATTTCCTCCCCGACGGGAGGGTGCAGCCCGGCTTCGCCCTCACGACCCGCCGCCGCTTTGTGATGCGCGAACACGCCCTCTGGATGGAGAAGGGCATCATGCCGCCGCGCACCCTGACCCATGCCACCAACGGCGCCCCGCTCGGCAGCGTCGGCTGGGTGGAATCGTGCCTCGACGGCGAGGACAAGATGATCAACAAGAACATGCCCCTCGACTTCGCCGACACATGGACGTCGGACCGCATACGTGCAGGCTCCATCTCATACAACCTCGGCACCACCTTCGCCTGGATGCGCCTCATAGACAGCTCCGGAATGACGCCCGAGCAGCAGACGGCACACACCCGCAACTACGTCGGGCACTGCATGATGCACGACGTCTTGAACGCGATGGAGACCAATTTCAAGAAGACGTTCAATGCCATGGTGGACTGGGGGCTGGATGACGACAAGGTCTTCTTCTGGCCGCACTGGAGCAACGGCGACGTCGTCGCCAGTTCTGACAAGGACGTCAAGGTCAGCGCATGGACCCTCCCAGACAGGATTCTCCTGTGCGCCATGAACTATTCGAAGGACCGCGCGTCCGAATGTTCCGTGGAGCTGAAGGCGGACAAGCTGGGAGTTTCACTGCCGGCGGAACGGGCCGCGCGCTGCGTGGAAACTGGCAAGGAGGAGAAGCTGTCCGGGGATGCCGGCGCATTGACCGTCGGATTTTCTGTGAAGCCGAGGGACTTCCGCCTCCTCAGCCTCGGACCAGCCAAGTAAGTTCCTTACGGTGCAACTTGGAAAACGTTTTTATCAAAGTATGCCGCTTTCGCCGAAAGCGGCACTGGCGACTTCGGCGAAGTCGCCATACTCAAGCTCCTGCGCGCCTTCGGAAACGGGAAAAATGTCGTCCGCCGAATCGTAGTGGCCCCTGACACCGCCGCGATGCTGACCAAGGACGGCATCGAAGTCATGTCATACCGGCAGTTCGCCTCCCTGCTCCACGAAGACAGGCTGTTTCAGATTTCCTGACCTCAGCGCTTCTCCCAGGCCGCATCATAGCGGGCGTCGAAGCCGGCGAGGAACTCCTTCATCTCCGGCCTGGCGAGGATGCCGGTCATTTCCGAGACGAAGTTCTGGAAGCGTCCGCGCTCGTCGGCCGTGACGGACGGATTTGCTATATCCGAATCGTCCGGCTCGTCGAGCTTCATCCGCAGTATCCTCATCAGGCGGCGGTCCATTTTAATTCCGGAAAGGAACGCCATGATCGTGCTCGTAAAAGCCTTCTGCATGAAATATAAGTCGTTGCGAGAGATGACCTTCTTGAAGACTTTGCGGCACCGCCTGCAAGCGCTGGAAACTGCTTTAAGGGCGCGCGGAGCCCCGGATCCGGCCGGTATCCTTCCGTCTAGAAGGCAGCGTTCGACCGTGCGGCCGTAGAGGATTGTCCCACCGATCGTCCGTATGATGTCATATATGAAAAGCGCGAGGAAGACCATCTTGAACAGCTTGAGAAGGAGCTTCCAGGCGAGGCGGAACGGGAATGTGAGAATGAGCCACAGGCAGCCGACGTCCCTGCAGTGAAGAGGGCGGAGCGCCTCCTTGTCGACTGTGATGCCGTGCGCGTCGGCGAGCGACTCGACCATGTGGCGGATGCTGCGCCGCACAAGATAGTTGTCCAGGAACGGAACCGGCACCAGCCGGCTCAGGCTCACAAAAAGCGCCGACCGCGCGAGTATCATGTCCGAGGAGACTGCCTCTTTTATTCCATCCGCTTCCATGAAGGAAAGTATAGACTGCGGACAGGAGGAATCAAGCCGGCAGGACCTATGCTTGAAATGCCGCTTCCCCCAGATTACTTTATACTCCTTCAGCGTGAAAATTTACATTTCGACGAGCAAGATTTGGGATTGGATTTTTTCGTTCCGACCGATTGGCGACATGAATGCCGTCCGAGGAAGGGTTGGCGAAGGTGGCTTTGATGAACGAGACAAGAATGCATATGGCAAAGAGGCGGATTATGAAGAGGGCATGTGCTGCTTTGTCATGTGAAGAAAGAATTGCCAGGGCCTGCAGGTTGATTGACGAGGCTTGGGAGAACATGTCCGCCGAAGGCAGGCGCAGATTCATGGCTAGGAATTTTAAGTTGCGCAGGATGAGGAGAGAGGCAGATGGCTGGAGGCCTGTACAAGATTCATGAGATACTCAAGGCCAATGGCGTCCCGTTCCTGATTATCGGCGGTTTCGCAGTCAACTTCCATGGCTATATCAGGGCAACAGAGGATGTGGATATAATATTCCGGAGATCGGCCAGGTCGGAAAAGGCCTTGTTTCGAGCTTTGAAGAGCCTGAACGCATACTGGATAAGCGACGAAAAAGACTCCTTGACCGGACTGGAGAAGACGTTTCCTGTCTCATTGCCGTTCATCAGGGCCGCTAATCTTATGATGCTTGGAACAGATCTCGGATTCCTTGACATCTATGATTATGTCCCCGGATTCCCACAGGCGGATCTCCGGGAGATTTTCAGCTCGTCCTTGGAATCCGGCGGCTTCAAATATGTAAGCAGGGATTGGCTCTTAAAAATGAAGAAGGCCGCAGGCAGAGCCAAAGATCTTCTCGACATCGAAAACCTTTCCTGATGTAAATTATATTTGATGCGGGTTCACCGCATCAAATATAAAGCGGGCCGAGCTTCTCGCAGACGAGGAAGTCGTTCTGGCCGAAGCGGTCCCACATTGTCGGGCGGAAGACGTCCTGGCAGGGGACGTTGTGCATGTCGACCGGGATCCTGAGCATGGCGCTTAGGGTTATCAGGTCGGCGCCGATGAGTCCGAACGAGTTGGCGTCGTGATTGGGGCCGATCTTGGACATGTATTCGAAGGACGACATTCCCCTCGGCACCCAGTATGATTCCGGCCAGGTGCTGTTGGTGACGTCGTTGACGTGATCCGCGACCTTGATCGGAAGATCCACCGTCTCGCCCTCGACCACTGAGAACGTAAGCTGGTCGCCGACCATGTTGTAGCGGTAGGCTGTCATCGGGATTCCGCCGGGCGTGCGGTAGTGGCTGGAAAGTCCGTCGCCCTTGAAATATTCGAGGACCGCGCCGCAGTAGGTCGTGCCCTTTATTACGTCGGCGATGAGCTTTTCCTGAAGCTTCTTGCTGCTCCTCAGCTCCCTCGCGACCTCCTGGACAGGTATTCCCTTCTTCTTGGAAACCAGGGAGATGACGTCGACCGCGTAGTCCAGCGAGCCCGCGCCGGAGTTGCGCTTGTCTATGAAGCCGTCGGGGACGATCTTGGACACGTCTACGCCCGTGGCCTTCTTTATGCTTGCGGCGGTCCAGTTCGTCCTGATGTCCGCGAAGAGCTGCGGCAGGCCTGAGACGAGATGCGCCACGAGCATGCCCATGCCGTTCTTTGCGTCGTTTTCGGTCGCCACGATATACGGGGTGCGGAATCCGTCCCAGTCGAACGAAGTGTTCAGGATGGACTCGGGAAGGTCGAAGTTGGGGTAGAGGTCGGTCCAGGCGCGCTGGCCCTGCGTCCCTGAGGCGATCGCGTTATGGCCCTGAGAATATTCCACGTCGGCCATGAATCCCTGCCTCTTTCCGGCGACCCTGTCCGCCAGCTTCGGATTGCCGACCATGAGGTCGCGGACGATGAGCGACATCCTAAGGGATTCCTTCAGCAGGTCGTCGTCCCCGTAGGGCCGCGTGCCTGTGTTGAAATTGATCTTGAAGTTCTTCTTGAAGAAGTTGAACGCCTTGTCGAGCTCCTCGTGGTCGTAGAAGTGGTTGTCGATCCTGCCGCGGAGCGTGACCATGTCTACCGACACGGAACCCATTCCGAAATAGTGCAGGAGGGTGTTTCGCCTGACGTCGGAGCCGATGATCCCCATGGATACGCTTCCGATGGAGAGGTAGTTCTTGCCCCTCATCTCGGCTACGGCCGCGGCGCATCTGGCGAAACGCAGTATCCTCTCGGCGACGTAGGGCGCGAGTGGGCCTTTCTCGTCCTCGAGGTCGGGATTGTAGATGGAGAATATCGGGCGCTTTTTCTCGTCCATGGCGGCGCAGAAGGCCTTGAGCCAGACGGCGCCGGGCCTGTCGGTCTGGTTGAGCCCGTATGCGGCCTGCTGCCATTCGGAGCTTCCGATGCCATGGCATGCGGACATGAGCTCGTCGCTGTACGCCCATGAGCGGCTGACCCAGATATTGGCGCTGACGCCCTGCTTCGAGTAGAAATCCTGGGCCCTGGCGCCGCTCCTGGCTCCATAGACGATTTCAGGGGCCACCACCACCCTGACGGGGGCGCCGTCCGGGAGGAAGACGTTTTCGGTGATGAGGCTGTAGACCTTCTCGACCATCTTCCAGGTGCCTTCGACGTTGGACTCGTATGCCCCCACCCTTCCGTCGGCGACGGGGGTGATGGCTATCGTCGGCAGCGGGCCGACCAGACGCCTCGTTGACGGTTCGAATCTCCTTGCGCGCTTCTTCAGCGTCTCGAACGCGGGCATTGCAGAGCTCATGGTTTACTCCTTATAAGTTATGTCTGTGATTATGGTGAACCGGTTCCCAAGCATCAGCCGTCCGATCACCCGTCTTTCTTCAAGCGTTTTTAAACAGCTCCGGCAGCTCCTCCCGGGCCTTCTGGAGCATCTCCTTGTCGCTTATGGTGGTCTGGCGGCCGGCGGCGAACTCGTCGTCTATCCACTTCTTGATCCTCGCTATGCCGGGATGGTCCTTCTTGATGTCGCCGGCGGCGCTGCCGAGCGTGGCCTTGAGCCAGTATGCGATGCCTGCGAGGCCGGAATTGTTTGTGATTGCCACCCTGCACGGCCTCTTGAGCCATTTTTCCGTGTCAAAGATGTTGTATATCTCCTCGCTCTTGGTGAGGCCGTCCGCGTGGATTCCAGCCCTTGTCGTGTTGAAGTCCGCGCCTACGAACGGGTAGTTGGCGGGGATGTCGGCGCCGATGACGTCGCGGAAATATTCCGCGGCGTCGGTGATCGCAGTGGTGCCGACCCCTTCGTGGATTCCGGTCAGCCCGATCCATTCGAAGACGAGCGCCTCGAGCGGCGGGTTGCCCGTCCTTTCTCCGAATCCGAAGAATGTTCCGTTCGCGGCGCTGCAGCCGTAAAGCCATGCGGTCACTGCGTTGACGAGAACCTTGTGGAAGTCGTTGTGGCCGTGCCATTCCAGCTGCGCTGGCGATATGCCTGTGTTCCTGATGATTTCAGTCACGAGGGCGGGGATGCCGCGGGGCAGGGACGCGCACTGGTAAGGCAGGCCGTAGCCCATCGTGTCGCAGAGCCTTATCTTGACCTTGATGCCGGAGCCACCGCTGAGCTCCATGAGCTCGTTTATCATGGGGATCACGAAACCGTGTATGTCGGCCCTTGTGATGTCCTCGAGATGGCACCTGGGGACGATCCCGTTGTCGAGTGCCGCGGCGACGACCTCCTTGTAGTCGTCCAGCGCCTGCCTGCGGCTCTTCTTGAGCTTGAGGAAGATGTGGTAGTCGGAGCAGGACGTGAGTATGCCGGTCTCCTTTATCTGCATCTTCCTGACGAGTTCGAAGTCCTTCTTGACGGCCCTTATCCAGGCGGTTATCTCGGGATATTCGAAGCCCAGGTCCTGGCATGCGGTGACGGCGTCCCTGTCGACCTGGCCGTAGAGGAAGAACTCGCTCTGCCTTATTAGGCCGCGCTCGCCCCCAATCCTGTTCAGGAACTTGAATATCTCCACTATCTGCCCGACGGTATAGGGCGGGCGCGACTGCTGGCCGTCCCTGAAGGTGGTGTCCGTTATCCAGAAGTCCTTGGGCGGAGAGGGTTTGAGTGCCTCCGCCTCGAATTTGACCGCGGGAATCCTGTCGTAGGAAAAATACTCCCTCAGGAGATTGGGCTCCGATACGTTCTGAAGTTCATGTTTCATCGCAGTTCTCTGGTTTAGACAAGATGACACGATATGGCAGGATGGCATCCCCAGGGGAATACGGTGCCGGCCCCATCAAATAATTAAACATCAGACGCTAATATATTATCATACATTGCCTTGGTCAACAGCGCGAAAAGCCTTAATGTCCGGGAAATTCGCCGCTAAATCAGTTCCAGCAGCCTGTGGATGTCGTCGTCGGTCCCGACGCTTATCCTGACGTATCTTCCGGTGTCCTCGCCGGCGAAATAGCGGACGAGCACGCCCTTCGACTTGAGGGAGAGATAGAGTCCTTCGGCGTCGCCGCCGGGAGGCGAGGCGAATACGAAGTTCGATTCGGAGGGGCAGACCTTGAAGCCTTTTGCAAGCAAAGAGGTGGAGAGGTGAGCCCTTGTGTTCTTGATCCTTGATATTGTCCCGCGCAGATATTCCTGGTCGGAAATGGCGGCCATGGCGATCTTCTGAACCAGGACGCCGACGTTGTAGGAGTCCTTGACCTTCATCATCCCATCTATGATTTCCGGGGAGGCCAGCGCGTATCCGAGCCTGAGACCTGCGAGCGAATAGCTCTTGGAGAGGGTTCTCGCTATGATCATATTCGGATATTTGGGAAGCAGATCCACACAGTTGTCCTCCGAGAAGTCAGCATATGCCTCGTCGACGAGGACGGCGCCTTTGAATCCGCCGCAGAGCCTTTCGACTTCCCGGCGGGGCATGGAGTTCCCCGTCGGGGCGTTGGGCCTGCAGGCGATGAAAAGCCTTGCGTCCGAGACTCTTGCAATGAAGTCCTCCGGGACGGAGAATCCGCTTGCCTCGTCGAGCCGAATCTGGGTGCAAGAGCAGCCCTGTATCCTGGCGAGGACCGGATAAAGCGAGTAACTGGGCTTGAAGCAGGCGATAGATTCGTCTTCGCCCGCGAAGCACCTGACCGCGATGTTGAGTATGTCGTCGGAGCCGTTGCCGAGGAGGACGTTTTCAGGGCGGAGGCCGTGCAGCGCCGCGATCCGGCCGCGAAGTTCGCATCCCTCGGGATCCGGGTAGAGCCTGAGCGCTTCTGGATCGAAGTTCCTGAGAAGTCCGACCACGGCGGGGCAGGGGGGGTACGGGTTCTCGTTGGTGTTCAACTTGATGTAGCGCCTGTCCTTTGGCTGCTCGCCGGGCACATAGGCGGACATCGCGTCTATCGCTGGCCTGAAAAGGGATTTCCTGTTTTCCGGCGATGGCATGTCAAATCTCCTGGCACTCTAACATCTAAGTTGCGCAGACATTCCTGTAACGGTTCCGCAGGTAAGAATACCTGCGCTACTTTCAGCTTCCGACCGACAAAACTGTCCACCTTGCCGGACAGACTGGCTCCTCTGAAACTCGCCCATCTTTGTCGCGAACTTTGTCGTTATCTTTGTCGTCTTCCGGAGGGTTGAGCCAAGCTCAACTGCGGCTCAGCACGGCTTCGCCCTCCATCGAGTTTCTGATCGACAGAACTGCGAATCTCGCAGATGGTCACTCCTCTGAAACTCGCCTCGAAGTGGCGTAGACATTCCTGTCTGCGGCATCGCAGGTAAGAATACCTGCGCTACTTTAAGTTTCACACCGACAGAACTGGCGGATTTCCCCGCC
>CAZWRV010000080.1:0-30728 GCA_964636325.1 uncultured Victivallaceae bacterium
TGCAGGCCGGATTGCCGCACCTCACGCCTATCGACGCGATGCTGCCCTGCAGCACAGGGCCGATCGTGCCAAGCTCCTTCAGCCTTGCGCCGCGCATCCTCTCCAGGATTCCTATCGACTTCTTCGGCATCTGTCCGCCTCCTGTTTCGTCGGTTTTCGGATATTTGCTATATTATACGTAGTAATACGCATAATAATTGCAGGCGAAAAAGCCCAAAAAGAAGAAATTTTCCTGAAAAAATGCCTTCAGCTCGGAAAGAAAACGAAAAATTGCAATTCTTCAGGGCTGACTTCAGCCGTTCCGGGTTCCGAAGAATTCCAGGACTAGGGCTGTGATGTCGTCGGCCTGTTCGGCGCCGTTGGAGTAGATGAGCAGTTCGCCGACGAGGCTGCCGACGACGTCCTTGACGGACGCGGCATGCTTCCTGGCGAGGAACTTCTCCAGGCGTTCTTCTCCGAAAAGTTCGTCCTTGGTGTTGACGGCCTCGGTGACGCCGTCGGTGTAGAGGACCAGCTTGTCGCCGGGCGCCAAAATAATTGAATCGGCGCCGTATTTTTCATCGGAGATGCCGAGGGGCGTTCCGTGGGTGTGCTGGAGGGTCTCGACTGCGCCGGACCTCCTGATGATATACGGTTTGTTGTGGCCGGCATTGGTGTATTCTAATTTTCCGGTCTGTATGTCGACGAATGCGATGAAGAATGTGACGAACATGGCCATCTCGTTGTCGCGGCATAGGTCGGCGTTGATGCTGTCGGCGATTCCGGCGGATGTGCGGATGTTCTGTGCCTTGGTTCTGAGGAGCGTCCTGGTGATCGCCATGAAGAGCGAGGCGGGCACGCCCTTTCCGGAGACGTCTCCGACGGCGACGCAGAGGGACTTGTCGTCCGTGAGGAAGAAGTCGTATAGGTCGCCGCCCACCGATCTTGCGGGGTTGAGGACGGCGTAGAGGTCGAATTCGTCGCGGTCGGGGAACGGCGGGAATATCTTGGGGATGATGCTCATTTGGATGTCGTGCGCGATACGCAGCTCGCTTTCGACCTTCTCCTTGGACGCGGTGGTCTCGGCGAGGTTGCGGACGTATTCGCGGAGCTGCTCCTGCATCAGTGTGAAGGATTTTGCGAGGCGGCCTATCTCGTCGTGGCCGGCCACGGAGGGCAGTGAGGCATGGAAGTCTCCGGCGCCGATCTTCCCGGCGGCGTTGGCGAGGACTCCGAGCGGACGCGTCGCCCGCTTCACGGCGACGACGACCGCGATGGAAAGGAGCAGTATCCCGGCGGAGGCGATGGCGGCGAGGGTCTTGAAGAGCCTTGAGAGATCCGCGAACAGCTCGTCCTCGGGAATCTCCACCCCGAGCGACCAGCCGTTCGAAGGAATAGGCGAATAGTGGACGGCCGACTTTCTGCCCTGAAGGTTCTTGACCCCCGAGATGAAGCCGGATTCGCCCCTTATCATCTTCCTTCCGATGTTCCTCAGGCGGGGGTCGCCGTTCTCCTCGGCCAGGCTGAAGAGCGACTCGTTCATTATATATTTCGGGACGGGATGCGTGACCATAGTGCCGTTCCGGGAAATCACGTATGCGAATCCCGTGTCATACAGCTTTATGGAGGACACCATCTTCTGCAGCCATGAAAGCGAGATGTCCACGGTGACTATGCCCCTGAAGAGCCTTTTGCCGTCGACGGTCCTGTAGAATGGGACCGAGCAGGTGGACATTATGATGTTTCCGCCGCCCTCGTCGAAGTAGGGCTCCGTCCACATCGGCCTGCCAAGATGCCTGGGTATCTGATACCAGTCCCAGTAGAAATACTGATACTTCTTGCTTCCGATGTTGTTGAACCTGACGTTGCCGTTCTCCCTCCAGGCGTAGGGGGCGTAGTATTCAAGGTCCTTTCGGAAGCTGTTCGGCTCGAAGCCGATGCAGCTCCCATATATCTCCGGGTTCTTTTCGACGGTCGAGCGGAGGAGCTTTTCGAGCTCCGCCTCGGTGTATTCGGTGCTTTCAAGGGACGATGCGAGGTTTTCGGGGATCTTTGCGGCCGCGCCCAGTATCGAATCGATCTTGCCGACCGTGGCAGAAGAGAGAGCCTCGACGTTCGCCCTTGTGCTCCTCAGGAGAAGCTTCCTGGAAACATAGTAGTTGTATGAGAAGGCCGCGGCGAAGATCAGCCCCGACAGCGAAAGTATCAGAAGGCTGAGCTTGAAGGCCATGCTTCTGTGCTGCAACATAGGAGCCACCTTAGTAAATGCCGGCTGCAAAAGGGTGCAACCGAGGCTGCAAATTCCAAACCTCAAATCCCAAGCTCCAATAAATTTTTCAGCCTAAAGGAGTATGATTTTGGATATTGGGGATTACTTGGGATTTGGCTTTTGATCCTTGAAATTCGGCTGCGGCTTTGCCGGAATAGATATATGGAATGCCGAGTATTCCGGCGCCTCCTTTATGCTTCCTGACTGGATCAGTATCTCGCAAGTCTTGCGGTATGCTTTTTCGTCGAGGGCTGTTCCAAGCGCGCCGCCTTCGCCTTGCTTGTAGAACAAATCCTTCATCCTGGCAAGCATCCATTTCTGGTGGGCCCGGTTCGCAGGCAGATGCGCTTCATTCATCTTCTTGATCACGGTGCCGACCGCCTTCTCGGGGTCGGCGAAGGCCGTCTCCCAGCCTTCGGCGGATGCGGCCACGAACGCGCGGAAAGCCTCCGGATTCCTGCCGTATTGGCCGGCCAGGCAGTAGATTCCATCCTCGGGGACGTCCAAGCCGTGGTCGAAGAAGAAAAACGATGTAAGATCCTCCGGATCCAGCCCCGAATTCATGATGGTGTGGTATTCGTTGTACCACATGGCGATCGTCACGTCCACTCCGTCGCGGAGGAACAGGTTGATGGTGCCGCCGAGGGGGACGATCTCCATGTCCAGATCGTATTTCTTGAGGAAGGCCAGCGGCACTTCGCGGAAATCGGAATACCATAGGCCGAGCTTTCTTCCGTTCATGTCGGAGGGCTTTGAAATTCCGCTGGACTTTTTGGCGGCGAATATAAGCGCCGAGCGCTTTGAAAGCTGGGCGATGTTTACGATGTCCGTGCCGGAGCAGCGCTCCTTGATGCCGGAGGCCAGGAAAAGGGTGATGATGTCGGCACGGCCGGCCTTCAGCGAATCGGTCGCGGGCATTTCAGGGCCGCCTGCGAGCAGCTCGACGTCGATTCCGTGCTTCTTGTAGAGCCCTTCCGCCTCCGCGACATAGTAGCCGGCGAACTGCGCCTGCGGCGACCACTGCGGGAGGAACCTGAGCTTCGGCGGTTCGCCGCCCAGGCAGTCCGCCGCCAGAGACGCCAATAAAATCGCATAAAGGGCGGCGTTAGCGGTGAAAAAAGACTTCATCTTGCAAGTGGCCACAGCTTCGTTTTTTCTCTTAAGTTGGAGGGCATTCCGCATTAAACCATTAATGCCGGACTTTTTGAAGGATTCAATGTCGCAGTTTGACTGGATCTGCCTGAGAATTCTGATCATCTGCTTGCGGGTTGTCGGATAATAGCCGGGGCGATGAACCAAAGAGATACGATCCTCATGCGGTCTATGAATTGATAGACTTCCTTTTTCAGTCCTTCAGACACAGAACAACCCCTTATTATACTCCTTTAGGCTGGAAATTTTACATTTTGATTGCGGAGATTTCGGGAATTGCTCCGTATTCTGAGAGGCCGCTCCCAAATCTTGCCCGTCAAAATGTGAATTTTCACGCTAAATGAGTATGACGTTGCATGCCGACTTCATATTTTAAGGATGACGGTGTAATCTATCCCCCCAATAGCATAAAACAATTATAGGCATTTCAAATGGACTCGGTTGTGTATTACATTGACAGGGCGAACCAGCGCGGCGGGAGGATGCTGTCCGTCGTCGATCTGATCGAGCGCGAGACCTTGTCGGTCAGGCAGGCCGCATGGCTTGTTAATAGGATAGAGGATGGGGCGTCCTGGTTCGTCGGGGCTCAGCCCGGCGGCGCGGGTAAGACGGCCGTGATGGCGGCGCTGCTGGCGATGCTGCCGGAAGGAGAGAAGATAGTTCTCACGGAACATGGTGGTGGCTGGGAGAAGAGCGTGCGGGGAACCTGCCTGCTGTCATACGAGATAGGCTCCGGCCATTACGACGCCTACATCTGGGGGGCGGAACTGAGGAGGTTCGCGGAACTCGGCGCCGATGGTTGCAGGCTGGTCACGAACCTCCATGCGGACACCCTTGAGCAGGCCCGGGCCCAGATCGTCGATGAGAACGGAGTACCTGAGGAACATTTCAAAGCCTTCGGAATCTTCATACCCGTTACGGTTAAAGGCGGCTTCTCAGCGGTAAAAAGGACCGTCAGGAAAATCCAGTATTTCAAGGACGGCGGCTGGCACGACCTGATCGAGCTTGAGGCAATGTCGGAAAGGGAGAATGAAATCGCCGCCTTCCTCCAAGTCCTCCTCAAGGACGGCGTCAGAACTGTGGAGGAGGTGAGGGACAGGTGGATTGTGGCAGGCAGATAAGGTGCAATGTTTCATCATGCGTTCGTACTCCGGTAATGCCTCAGTCTTTACGCCGCATTCTGGCCAAGTCCGCCAGCTCCCCGCCTTGCCCGGCAAGGCTGGTAATCGGCGCGCTCCTCCATTCCGTCGGCTATGGATTCCCGGAAAAGGCCGAGGCATTACGCGCCTTGTCGCCATTTTGCCTTTTTTTTGGGGCTTCCTGTTGACAAAGGGGCTTCCGACATTAGTTTATTGAGCTTTTTGTGAATTCCCATGTCAACTCCAAATCTATTTCAGGTAGGAAAATGAAGACCACATATCTTGCGAAGACTGGAGAAATCAAGCGCAACGCCGTTGTCATAGACGCTGAAGGAGTCCCTCTGGGCAGGCTGGCCGTCAAGGCGGCCAACGCCCTCCGCGGCAAGGACAAGCCGACATATACGCCCCACATCGACACCGGCGCAATGGTCGTTGTAATCAACGCCTCCAAGGTGCTCCTGACCGGCAAGAAGGAGCAGAAGAAGATATACTGGACCTATTCCGGCTTCAGGAGCGGCAGGAAGGAATATCCCGCCTCGATGATCCGCGCCAAGAAGCCCGAGAGGCTCATCAAGGACGCCGTATGGGGGATGATGCCCAAAGGCAGGCTCGGCCGTGCCCTGTATAGAAAACTTCGCGTCTATCCCGGCGCCGAGCATCCGCACGCCCCCCAGAAGCCTGAGAAGATGGCCGTATAATTCGGATTTGCATATAATTTTAGGAGTATAAAATGCCAAGCACCCAGATTTGCTCTACCGGCAGGCGGAAAGGCGCGACGGCCTGTGTCCGCCTCAATCCCGGAACAGGCAAGATAAAGGTCAACGACAGGCCGTTCGAGAACTATTTCCCGATGGATGCGCTCAGGGGCTACATATGCCAGCCGTTGAAGGTCACGGACACATCGCATTCGTTCGACGTCTTCGCGATAGTTAAGGGCGGAGGCCTGGCCGGCCAGGCGGGCGCTCTCAGGTTCGGCATCGCCAGAGCACTCGTCAAGAACGACCCCAATCTCCGCCCAGTTCTCAAAAACTGCAAGATGCTCACGCGCGACAGCCGCGAAAAGGAACGCAAGAAGCCCGGACGTCCCGGCGCCAGGAAGCGCTTCCAGTTCTCGAAACGCTGATCTTCCGGCGCTTCAAAAATCATGTTTCCGTGTTATCTTCATCCCCGTTCCCGAGAACGGGGTTTTTTTTGTGTAAATCCGGCGGGAGTCGGATTTATACTTTCAGATTTCCATGCCCGCTGCCGAATATGACGAGAAGGTCAACAAATATGAGGAGGCATGTCAGTGCGGGGAGCCGGAAATCTGAACCTGATATATGTCTAATCACCATGGACTAGTAAACATTTGGAGGGAGTTATGGATAAGATACGAGTTGCGATTCTTGGCGCGTCGGGCTATTCGGGCGAGGAGCTGATACGGCTTCTGATGCGGCATTCCGCCTGCGAAATCCGCATAATCACGTCCCGTCAGAACGCCGGGGCTAAGATCAGCGAGGTGTTCCCGCGCTTCACCGGTAGCAGTCTTGTGTTTTCAGCGCCGGACAGCGCTGCGATCGCCGCCGGGGCCGACGTCGCCTTCCTGGCGCTGCCGCACATGGCGGCTGCGGAATTCGCAGTCCCCTTGCTCAAGGCCGGACTCAAGGTGCTGGACCTCAGCGCGGATTTCCGGATCAAGGATCCGGCGACATACAAGAAATACTACAAGGAAGAACATCCGGCGCCGGAGCTTCTGAAGGAGGCGGTCTACGGTCTTCCGGAGCTCTACAGGGACAAGATTAAAAACGCCAGGCTTGTCGCATGCCCGGGCTGCTACCCGACAAGCATTATCCTCGCGCTTGCGCCGCTTCTGAAGGAGAAGCTGGTCGCCGCCGAAGACATCGTTGTTTCGAGCATGAGCGGGGTCAGCGGCGCGGGGCGTAAGGCAGAACTGCCGTATATCTTCCCCGAGTGCAACGAGAGCCTCAGGGCGTATTCCGTCACGGGCCATCGGCATCTGCCCGAGATCGAGCAGGAGCTTGCCGCCGCCGCAGGTCTCTCTTCCATGAAGATCAACTTCATCCCTCATCTTGTGCCGGTCAACCGCGGGATCAACTCGACGATCATCGCGAAGCCGGCCGCAGGATTCTCCAAGGAAAGACTCGAAAACGCCTATAAAAATCTATATTCCAAGGAGAACTTCGTCAGAGTTCTGCCCTACGGGAAGCTCGTGGACACGAAATATGTCACGATGAGCAATTTCTGCGACATAGGATTCGTCTTCGACGAACACACCGGCAAGCTAGTCATAACGTCCTGCATAGACAACCTGACCAAGGGCGCGGCCGGCCAGGCCGTCCAGTGCATGAATGTCGCCTGCGGACTACATGAGGCAGGTGGCTTGATGTAGGTTCGGATTTTCATGTTTTCCGCCGAATTTCGAATTTGCATCATCTCAACGCATCTGCCACTGCTTTACCGCGTCGATGGGGCACAGCAGCATCAGGACGTTCAGCGTAAGGTTGTCCCTCATCCATAAAAGCAGGACAAGCTCAGTCACGATGAAGAATACGAGCGACTTGCGGAATCCGAGCCTCCAGGCCAGGATGAAGCCGACGGCACAGCAGCCGATGTCGCCGAGCGAATTCACTATGGAATCGCCTTCGTAGCCAAGCGCAATTGTGGCCTCGCGGTAGCGGTCTATTACGAACCTGCTGTTCTCAAGTATCTCCCAGAGGCACTCGGCGAGGATCGCCATCCAGAGCCGCCAGCCCAGGCTGAGCTTCGGAAAAATCAAGAATATCATCCCGCAGAACACCACCCCGTGGAGGATGTGCGTGAAGCTGTATGGATCGAACAGATGCTGAGAGTTGTGCGAACTCCAGATGTCCCATGCGCACAATGAGAATCCGCCGCAGGCGCACCACCACGTCCGACCCTGAAGATGGAGCTGAACCGCCGCCCCCGCAAGAAGCAGGACATAAGCGGCCATCAGGGACAGCCTGCCGCGGTTTTGCATAAGATCATTCATTTTCGGCATACGGTTACGCACGAGGATCACGGACTACGATTCGAATCCGCCTTCTTGAAGTTTTATCATGGCATCTTCTTCAATGCCATGTAAAGCTCCCGTCCGACCCAGGCGTCCGTGGCGGCGTAGCGCATCTGCGCTTCCGAGAGTACGGCCGCGTCCCACTTGGATGTCTTGGCGGCCTTGGAAATGCGGAACCCGAGAAGAACCGCCGCCAACCCGCGGAGGCCGTGGTTCTGCACGCCCTTTTCCTTCGCCAGGTTTCCGACGTCGACGAAGCCCGCAGGCGTGAATTCGGCCAGACGCCTCAGCTCGCGGATGTCGTAGTCCAGCGAAACTCCCGCCTTTAGAATCCGGGGATTGCCGAGTATCGACAGCAGGGGGCGCGGCATCCCCAGGTGCCTGAGCTGGAACACAAAAACTTCTCTTGCCCCGGCAAGCTGCAGGATTGAAGGCAGATAACTTTCGCCTTTCCTGAAGGCGGGCCTCGTCTCGGTGTCGAAGCCCAGCAGCTCCTCCGTTTCCAGTTTTCGGACGGCCGACGCCAAGTCCGGGACGGAGCGTACCAGGTGGACAGGCCCCTCGTATCTCCTCATCGGACGCTCGTTTATTCCATCCTTGTCGAGCCTCTGCCATCCGGAACTGCCGTGACCACCGCTACTTTTGTCTGTCGCCTTGTCCATGGATTTCAAGCTCCTTAGATTTCCCCAGGCCGCAGGCCAATTTCACAATTCGAGGATCGGCGGAATATATACTCCTTCAGGCCGGGAATTGACATCTTTACGCTAATGAGTATAAATCCGCCAATCTTTACGTTTTGCAAGGATATACAGTCGCCTAACCATTATTGCAATCCTTGCCCGCGAATTTCCATTGATTCGGGCCAGAAAATCTGGACTTGGAACTTTTCGGTCTGCCCCTTGTCTAATCATATGCAACCATATAAGGAAGGAGCAAGAACCATGCATGCCAGGAAAATTATCTTTTCATTGACTGCGGCGGCGGCCTTGTCGGGCTTCGCCTTTTCCGGAGACTTGAAAGCCGGCGGTGTCGACGACGCTAAGAACCTTCAGGAGGCGTTCAACAGCGTGGCGGAAAAATCGTTCCCATCCGTGGTGGTCATAACGGTCAAGAAGAGGCTTGGCCAGGAGAGCCAGCCCTTCCTGGAGCAGTTCTTCGACAACTATCCCCAGCTGAGGAAGTTCAGGCCAAGGGGCGGCCAGCAGCAGGGCCAACCGCAGGACACCCCACCGGAAATGCAGGGCAAGGGCTCCGGTTTCATCGTCAACGAGGACGGCTTCATACTTACGAACAACCATGTGGTCGCCGAAAGCGATGAAATCAGTGTGAAGCTCAAGGACGGCTCGGAATACAAGGCTGAAATCAAGGGCACGGATCCCAAGACCGACCTCGCGCTGCTGAAGATTAAGGCCGACAAGAAGCTTCCAAGCCTCAAGTTTGCGGATTCCGACAAAGTCAAAGTCGGCGACTGGGCGATCGCGGTCGGCGCCCCGTTCAACTTCGACTACAGCATGACCGTCGGCGTAGTGAGCCAGAAGGGCCGCGCGGTCGGAATCAACGTCTATGAGAACTACATACAGACCGACGCCTCCATCAACCGCGGCAACAGCGGCGGCCCGCTGCTGGACATAGAAGGGGAGGTCATCGGCGTCAACGACTTCATTGTGACCGGCGGCTCATATTCCGACGGCAACATCGGCCTGGGCTTCGCAATCCCCAGCAACATGGCCAAGGAAGTCATGGAACAGCTCATGAAGACCGGCTCGGTAGTGCGCCCGTGGGTTGGTATCGCCCTCGAAACCCTGACCCCAGAGACGAAGGCGCAGTTCTCCGTGGGCTCGGGCGTGCTGGTACGCGAAGTATTCGCCAACGAGCCCGCGGACAAGGCTGGCATAGAGCCCGGCGACATAATCCTATCCATTGACGGCAAGGAGGTCGCCAGCTCGCGCGACGTCCAGATGGAGGTGTTGAAGAAGCGCCCCGGCGACAATGTGGTCTTCTCCATCCTCCGCGGCGGCAAGAAAACCGACATAACAGTAGTCCCACAGCAGCAGGACTCGGAACAGCTCGGCATGAAGAAGGGCGGCACGGCCAGACCGGCTGACGGATTCGGCATAGAGTTCCGCGAGAAGGACGGCGAAATCGAAATCGCCAGGGTCGAACCCGGAAGCCCTGCGGCGAATGCGGGGCTTCAGCCCGGAACCAAGGTCATGCAGATCAACATGCAGAAGGTCAAGACTCTTGCCGATGTCGAAGGCGCTCTGAAAAAGCAGGACGAGGTTCTCATGCTCAACATCACCGACGGCAAGTCTAAAATGATAGTGACGTTGAAAAAGAAGCCGTAACCCATTGATTTCTGCGCCCTACATGTTATAGTGCTCCCTTAATTTTTTAGGGCCTCTTCAAATGAAGATAGTTTTCTCAGGCCTCGGAATAATCATGGGAGTGGCGCTGGGCATCTCGCTTTTCTACGGCGGCGACCTCATCCTCAACGTACAATTCTGCGCCTATGGATTCATCCTTGCAGGACTTGGCTACCTCATTGATCTCATAAAGAAGAGGGAGCAGACTATCGACTCAACGATAGAATACATCATCGAAAAGAAGATGAAGAGCATCTCGGACGAGGTCAAGACCATCCGCCTTATGATGCTCAAGCTGGAGGACCGTCGCATCCAGAAGGAGATGGAGAAGGACGGATTGTCAAACGGCAGGTGATTTTTTGATTTTCCATACGGCTGTCCTCCGGAGGACAGCAGATGGCTCGAGCAGAGTCCGGCGGGGGTTGAAAGAATCAGTTGGCCGGCAGCAGTGGCCGACCAGTCGGGATCGACGGGAACGTCCTTGGCTCCGTGGTCGTCAGGAACTTCTTCATGTCGCGCCAGCCCAGAACTCTTCCAGGGACGTATCCTTCCACCGGACGCTGTTCTGGATGCTCATGAGCTCCCTGGCATTGAAGAACCTGCGGTTGCTCATCACGTTCTTCCGCCTGATCTTGCCGTATAGCGAAGGCTGGAGCATGAGGACTGTAATGGCGGTTCCGGACGCGAACCTCGGGAAGTGGCAGGGGCTGAAGACCTTGAATATGATGTCCTTGAGATCGCCTTCTACGCCCGGATAGTAGTTCCAGAGGCACGGGGCCTCAGTCCTGGGGCCGAGCTCGGATTCGGCGAAGGGGATTACGGCGGCGGCGATGGCGACCGTGAGGCTGTCGCGGTATAATCCGTTTATGACGCGCGAGTTGCGCTCTTCAAGGAGATGGAGCATGTATTCGCAGTCGGGGCCGCCCCAGGCATGGTGCAGGAACGGGAGGTAGTGGGCCAGGAAGCCGTGCCTGTGGAAGGAAGCCAGTATCTTGTGGGAATGCGTCTTCTGGATTATCTTCTGCAGCTCCAGGCTGAGGCGCGAGGGGCTGCACTTCTTGATGAGATGCGAGCTGGCGACCGCCGCCTCCTCCGTCTCCGGCGTGGGCCTGAAGCCGTACTGGCCTGCGAGCTTGAAGCATCTCAGGATACGCACCGGATCCTCCTGGAACCTTGCGGCCGGCTCGCCGATGCAGCGGATCAAGCCCTGCTCGAGATCCTTCACCCCGGCGCCGGTGAGGTCGGCGACCTTGTTGCGGACGGGGTCGAAGAAGATCGCGTTGACCGTGAAGTCCCTGCGGAAGGCGTCCTCGACCGCCGTGCCGAACTCGTTGTCATAGCGCACGAATCTCTCGCCGGAATCACCGTCCTCATGCTCCTCCCCGGGCGGAGCAAGGCCGGGATCCTTCCTGAACGTGCTGATCTCAATGATCTCCCTTCCGTGGTAGTAGTGGGCGAGGCGGAAGCGCTTGCCGATTATCCTGACGTTCCTCCTGCCGAAGAGCGACCTGATCTGCTCCGGCGTGGCCGAGGTCGAGATGTCGTAGTCCTTCGGACGGATGCCCAGCAGTATGTCGCGAACGGCGCCCCCGACGAGGTAGGTCTCGAATCCCCCGTCCTGCAGTGAAGAAATTATCTGCCTGATGTGCGGAGCTACTTTTTCTCTCATGTCTTCAACCGGAATGCGGGCGCTGTATTATGGTGTCCACGAAGTCGAGGGACTTGTCGCGTCCGGGGTAGTCGGCGTTGTAGTGGAGCCCCCGGCTCTCCTTTCTGCTCATGGCGGAGTCGATGATGAGCTCGGCGACGCACGAGATGTTCCTCAGCTCGATGAGGTCAGGGGTGATGAGGAAGTCCCAGTAGTATTTCTCTATCTCCTTCCTGATGTTCTTGATCCTGGCCTTCGCGCGCTCGAGCCGCTTGGTTGTCCTGAATATGCCCACGTAGTCCCACATGAAGCGCCGGATCTCATCCCAGTTGTGTGATATGACGACCAGCTCGTCGGAGTCGGTGGCGTTTCCGCTTGTCCAGACGGGGATCTTCCCGCTGGGCCGCTTCTTCCTGAGGTGCTTCTCCTTGGCCAGTATGTCGGCAGCCGCGAACTGCGCGACGACCAGGGCCTCGAGAAGGCTGTTGCTGGCGAGGCGGTTCGCGCCATGGAGCCCCGTGCACGCGGTCTCGCCGACCGCGTAGAGACCGTTGATCCCGGTGAATCCGCTGGAGTCGGTCAGGACTCCGCCGCAGCAGTAGTGGGCCGCAGGCACGACGGGTATCATGTCCTCGGCCATGTTGATGCCGACTTCGAGGAGCCTGGCGAAGATGTTCGGGAAGCGGAGCTTCAGGAACTCCTCGCCCTTGTGGCGGATGTCTATGTAGACGCAGGGCTGGCCGCTGCGCTTGAGCTCCTTGTCTATCGCCCTTGCGACGATGTCGCGCGGCGCCAGGCTCTTCATCTCGTGGTATTTCTCCATGAACTCCACGTATGAGCCCTTCGCGTTCCTGCGCTTGAGCACTCCGCCTTCGCCGCGGACCGCCTCGCTGATGAGGAAGGAGTGCAGCTTGTGGTGGAAGAGTATCGTCGGGTGGAACTGGTAGAACTCCATGTTGGCAATGCTCGCGTGGGCCCTGTAGCACATGGCGATGCCCGCGCCGCACGAGACGTCGGGATTGCTTGTGTACAGGTAGACTTTCCCGCAGCCTCCGGTGGCGACGGTGGTGCTGGTCGCTATGAAAGTCCTTACCACGTTGCCGTCGATGTCAAGGACGTATGCGCCGAGCGCGCAGTTTTCGCCGATCCAGCCCAGCCTCCACGAGGTTATCAGGTCCACGGCGATGTGGAACTCGAAGATGGAGATGTTCCTTTCCTTCCTGCAGGCCTCCACAAGAGTCCTCAGTATCTCCTCTCCGGTTATGTCGCCGGAGTGGAGGACGCGCCGCTTGGTGTGCCCCCCCTCCCTGCCGAGGTGGAAGTCGTCCTGGTTGTCCTCGTGGCCGACTTCGCCGCGCGTCGTGAAGTGGGCGCCCAGGGCGATCAGGTCGTTGACGGCCTTTGGGGCGTTCTCGACTATCTTCTTCACTACCTTCCTGTTGCACAGGTGGTCGCCCGCCCCCATCGTGTCCCTGACGTGGTCAGCGAAGGTGTCCTTGCGGTCCATGACGCAGGCGATGCCGCCCTGCGCGTAGCGCGTATTGCACTCGTAGATGTCGCGCCTGCACACCACCGCCACGCTGCCGCCCTTCGCGAGCTTCAGCGCGGTGGAGAGGCCCGCAATCCCCCCGCCGATTACAAGATGGTCGAACTGGAGTGTCTGCTTTGTGTCCATGCTGGCTTTATTTTTAAGGGGGTGTAATATATTCTGCATTCTTGAGAATTCTAATTTTACAAAGTCAGACCGGTCGGACGAGCCAGACAAGTCAGACTCGTCCGACAATAAACTTATGAGCCAGGACAACAGGGAGCAAGACATCCAATCCGAGCGAGCCTGCGAGGCGCTCCGCAAGTCGCTGCGCCCTGCTAACTTCGCATCGGAGGCGGGACGGGGAAGGGCCTGGCTCGAACTGCTTTGCCTTTTCGGGAGCGGAGCCATCTTCGCCGCGGGATTTCCGCCGCTCAACTGGTCCGGGCTGGGTTGGATCGGGCTGATTCCGCTCTATGCGGTTTGCAAGGGGAAGCGGCCGTTCCGGGCGTGGCTCTGCGGGCTGGCCTGGGGTTTTGGCTGGGCCTTCTTCTCGTTCCTATGGATACGGCGGATCGAGTTTTTCCTTCCGCTCCCTTTCGGGGTCGTGCTCGGGCTTTTCCCGTCATTCTGGAGCGCGGCGGTGCCGTTGCTGAGGAGGCATCTATATGTCCCCGCCGAAGTCCAGCTCCGGGGCTGGGAGGCGGAACAGGAGTTTGTCAGGAAGTCGCCGGCCCGGCCCGGCAAGGACGTGTTCTTCTGCCTCGTTCTGGCGGCATGGTGGTGCCTGATCGAATGGGTGAGGAGCTGGATATTCACCGGACTTCCCTGGAACCTGCTTGCGGTCACTCAGTGGAAGGTCGTGGCGCTGCTGCAGATCTGTGAATACACCGGAATCTACGGGCTGAGTTTCCTGCTCGCGTTCTTCAACATCGCGCTGGCCGTCTCCGTCCCGGAGTGGATGAAAATGTACAGGGACGGCCGCTACCGGCGGCCGGTCGTCCTGATCGTCGCGCTGGTCGTCCTTGCCGTCGTCCTCTCGGTCGGAGTCCGCTCTGGGATGAAGAGGCATCCGGAGGAGGACATGAGATCCCTGACCGTGGCCCTGATCCAGGGGAACATTCCGCAGTGCAGGATGGCGGACAAGCAGCAGACGATCCGAGCCTTGGACACTTACATCAAATTGTCTTCGCTGGCGGTCTTGTCGGAGCCGGACCTGGTAATATGGCCTGAGACCGCGGTGCCCCTCGCATACAGGGCGGACAACGAGCTGTCCGGGGAGCTGCGGAAACGCCTCGGCGAACTGATTGCACGCAGCAGGATACCATTCCTCATCGGGACGATAGACTTCGACCCGCCGCCAGACGGCTCGTCTGGGGGGATGCGCGTCTACAATTCCGCGCTGCTCGTCGGCTCGGACGGCCAGATCGCAGGCAGATACAACAAGCAGCACCTGGTCCCCTTCGGCGAATACACGCCGTTCGGCAGCCTCTACCCCTGGCTGATAAAGTTGTTCGGGATGGGGCGGAGCCTGACGCCCGGCAGGTCGCCGGACACAGTCTTCGAGCTTGCGCCAGGCGTCCGCGGCGCGGTTCAGATCTGCTACGAGGACGTTTTCCCCGAAATTTCCAGAAGCAGCTCCCACGCCGGCGCAAACGTCTTCTTCGTGCTGACCAACGACGCCTGGTATCCGAACTGCTCGGAGCCGGAGCAGCATCTCTCGCACGCGGTCTTCAGGGCGGTGGAGAACAGGCGCCCTATAATACGGTCGGGCAACAACAGCGGAAGCTGCGTCATCACTCCGACCGGCGGCATAGTCTACTGCGTGACGAAAGATCCGGTGACGGGCCGTCCCGCGCCGACCATGGAGGCCCAGGGCTGGGGTAAGTTCGACGTCAGAATCCTCAGTGATCCGCCGCTCACGTTCTATGCAAGGCATCCCGGCGCGTTCATTTTTTTCTGCGCGCTCCTCTCCGCCGCTGGATTCTACAGGGCGCTGCTCAACTGGAGAAGCAAGAAGGAGATGCTCCTGTCGGTCTTCGAAGACGCCCGAGGCAGTTGAGCCAATTTCAGATTTCCTGACCCGGCCACTATGAAAAGCTAAAAACGGCGGGGAAATGCCCATGTGGCTTTTCAGTGCGGGGCGCCGGAAATCTGAACTGAAATACCTTCCGTTGGTCGTTACTAATCGTCTCATAATAATATGGACACCGCCGGGATGAACCCGCCGGTGCCTCTATACAATTTCGAGACGATTAGTATTTCACAACATTTTCATTTTCCACGGATCAGGATGTCTTAAATTACCAATCCGTCAGGCGTCAAAGCCGACTGCTTTCAGGAACGCCCTGGCAAGTATCATGTGGCCTGCGGTGTTCGGATGGACTCTGTCCCAGGCCATGCTCATCGGGTGGACATGCCTGAGAACCTGGTTGAACGCGGCCTGGGTGTCGACGAGATGCGCCTTGTATTTAGCCGCGATCTTTTTGACGGCCGCGCCGTACTTGTCCATCTGGGCGCGCATCGGCTCCTTCGGGTTCGGTTCAATGAGGTAAGGCGTCATGAGGACGATCCCCTTGACCGAGCCCGCCGTTTCACCGACCAACCTGTCGAGCGTCTTGGAATATTCGTCGAGCGGCACTTGAATTTCGGTCCTGAGCGGCGTGTCGAATTGCCGCCAGACATCGTTGATTCCTATCATTATCGAGACCCAGTCCGGCTTGAGGTCGATGACGTCGGCCTGCCACCTGGCCGCGAGATCGCGGACTGTGTTCCCGCTGGTCCCCACGTTGAATATCCGGATCCTCTTCTCCGGGCATGCCGCTCCCAGAACGGCGTCGACCAAATTCACATATCCGTTCCCGAGGCCTGAACCCTGCCCGACAGGCCTCGCCCGGCCGCAGTCCGTTATTGAATCGCCGATCATCACCAGCCTGCTGCCCTTGCCCAAAAGCATATGTCCTCCTTGTTTGCGGTGAAAGCTGAAAGATATATTGATTTCCCCGTCTTTCAAATTATCTTATCTCCCCTGATTTTGCATGGTAATCCGGGTGTCTGGCGTCAGAAAAATTGTAGAAGATTCAGGAATCACACAGTTTTTTTGCCGCTGTTACCTGAACACTGACAACTGAACACCGCCGATCGCATCAATCGGCTAATCCATAAGGAGAAAACTGCATGAGCGCCAGCAGGATTTACGCCGCGCTCGAACAAGGCAAGGGTGTCCTCCGCATGCTCAAGCATTTCGGCCCGGAAAACCCGGATCTTAAAATCACGGGGAAGAAATAATGCTGACCGACAACATTTTAGATCTCATCGGCAACACGCCGCTGATAAGACTGGGCAGGGAGAACATATTCGCGAAGGCTGAATTCCTCAACCCCGGCGGCAGCATCAAGGACAGGGTGGCCCTGTCGATGCTCGAGGGCGCCGAAAGGGACGGCCGCCTAAAGAGGAATTCCATCATAGCCGAGCCAACCTCCGGAAACACCGGCATCGGCATAGCCCTCGTCGGAAGGCTCAAGGGCTACAAGGTGAGGATCGTCATGCCAGAGAACATGAGCGAGGAGAGGAAGAAGCTCATCAAGGCCCTCGGCGCAGAGCTGATACTCACCCCGGCGAAGGACAGCATCAACGGGGCGGTAAAGTTCACCGAGAAGATGGCCGAGGAGGATGCGAATGTGTATGTGCCGCAGCAGTTCAAGAACCCGGACAACCCAAAGGTCCATTATCAGGAAACCGCGCACGAGCTGTGGAGGCAGATGACCGGCGACATCTCCTGCTTCATCGCCGGCGTCGGAAGCGGCGGCACGCTCCAGGGGATAGGAAAGTTCCTCAAGGAGCACAATCCCGCGGTGAAGATTGTCGCAGTCGAGCCGAAGAACGTCTCCGCGCTGCTCGGCCACGAGCCCGGACTCCACCAGATCCAGGGCATCGGCGACGGATTCATCCCCGACATCCTCGACGTTTCCATGGTCGACGACGTCGTCGAGGTGACCGACGAGGACGCCATCGAGACGACGCGCCAGCTCGGCCGCGACCACGGCCTGCTCGTCGGCATATCCTCCGGCGCCAACGTCTGGGCCGCAAGACAATACAGGCACAAAATAAAAGGCAACATCGCAACGGTGCTTCCAGACAGGGCCGAACGCTACTTCAGCACCGCCCTGATGTGAGTGGAAGGAGACTTATTATGGGCGCGGCAGCCGGAACCACAATGATCGAAGGAATCGGCATCTCAAAGGTCTTCAACGACTTCTGGGGGCGCCCGAAGGTGACCGCGCTCAAGGACGTCGACATCTCCGTGAGGCAGGGGAGCGTCTTCGGCCTCCTCGGCCCGAACGGCGCAGGCAAGTCGACGTTGATCAAGCTCCTCCTCGGGCACCTCTACCCTACCGGCGGCGCAATTAGGGTATTGGACAGCAGTCCGCGCGACATAGAGGCGAAGCGGAGGATCGGCTACCTGCCCGAAAGGGCCTCATTCTACACAACCCTCACTGCCGAGGAAACGCTGCTCTTCTTCGGGCGCCTCCTCGGCCTCTCCGACGCAGAGTCCAAAAGGCGGTCGCGCCAGCTCATGGACATGGTCGGGCTCGGCCATGCGTCGAAGAGATACGTCGGCGAATTCTCGCACGGCATGAAAAAGCGCCTCGGCCTGGCGCAGTCGCTCCTCAACGACCCCGACCTCCTGCTCCTCGACGAGCCGACGGCCGGCCTCGACCCGCTCGGCTGCAGGGAGATAAAGGACCTGATCATCACCCTCGGCAGGCGCAACAAGACCATCCTCATGTCAAGCCACCTGCTGCCCGATGTCCAGGACGTATGCGACAGCATCATGATACTCTACGGCGGCAAGGTCCAGGCCACCGGCCCCATCCAGCAGCTGCTCGCAAAGAAGGACGAAATCCTTGTGAGGGCGAAGATCCCCGACCAGGAAGCCATTAAAAAGATAGAGGAGATACTCAAGGACCGCTCCGTCCAGATTTCGACCCCGGTCCGATCCCTCGAGGAATATTTCCTTTCAGTAGTCGCCAAGGCCGGCCACGGCGCAGGCGACCAGCCGTCCGGAGCGCGCGCAGGCGCCGGAACCGCCGACTACCTGACGGACGGGCTAGACAAGGCGACTCTTGACTCGTTGTCGCGCAGGACAGCCGCACCGCCGGAGCCGCCGCCCCAGAAGCCCGTCGACAATGAGATCCTAGGAAAACTCAGCGAAAGACCGGCCTCTGACAGCCCCAATCAGGAACCCAAGTCGCCCTCCGTAGACAAACAGGCCCTGGACTCACTGACCAAAGGGTGCTCTGCCCGCAACCAGACGGGAGCCGGATCTTCGCCCCCAAATTCTAAAAGCCAATGACCAAATACCAAGTAAATTCCAAAACACAAACTCCAAGCATCGAAGAACAAAGTCTGGAATTTGAAATCTGGAATTTGGTGCTTGTGATTTGGACATTAAAACACTTGAAACTGCTTTATGGCAACAACACTAAAAGGCATTGAGGCCCGACCGATGAAGAAGACTGCCGCAGTCTGCCTCAACGTCCTGCTCCTGCTGTTCCGCAGCAGGACCGCCCCCGGCATAATCCTCCTCATGTCGGCCCTCTCCGTCTTCATCTTCCTCTTCGCCAGGAGCGACGGCGAACTTGTCAACGAGCTCAGGATACGGCTGCGCTACGCCCTGCATTTCTCCTACGGCCTCCTCAGCCTCGCCGTCATGTATCTCGCATGCGTCTCGCTCAGGAAGGAGATCGACAACCGCCAGTTCCACAACATCTCGTCCGCCCCGGTCCACCGCGCCCAGATCTGGCTGGGCAAATATTTCGCGGTCATCATTTTCGGCGTGCTTGCGTTCGCGGTGAACTCCGCCGTGCTGGCCGCATGCGCCTGGATCTACATAGTCAGGCAGCCTGCAGGCCTCCCCTTCAAGTACCTCCATGAAAACTTCCTCAGGTCATACTACGAGTGCTCGCCGGAAATGACGCCCATCAACGACAGGGTCGACCGCGAATTCAAAAGGCTGCAGGCCCAGAACCTCATCCCCGCCGGAACCAGCGACGTCCAGATGAAAAACGAGCTGCAGGACAAGTTCAGGCAGGAGGCCCAGCTCGTCGAACCCGGCGGTTCGCGGACCTGGACGTTCAAATGGAACCCGGATACCGCGTCGCGCTACTCAGGCGAGGTGACTCTGAGGTTCAAGTTCTATGCGGAGCAGAAGCGCAGGCAGGTATCCGGCTCCTTCAAGATCGCCTCGCCGGACGCCTCCGGCGAGTGGAAGACGGAATTCACCGGATTCCCCTACGCTTTCCACAAGCTCCGCGTCCCGCTTTCCAAGCTGCCCTCTTCCAGGACGCTCCAGCTCAGCTTCCAGGGGAATGACACGCCATACCTCATATTCCCGGTCAACAACGGCGTCGCCCTGCTCTACGACAACGGCGGCATTTTCAAGAACTATCTTTTCCTCCTGCTTTTCTCCTTCCTCAACATCTGCGTCCTCGCCGCGCTGGGGCTCTGCTTCGCATCGATGTTCACGTATTCAGTCTCGGTCTTTGTGACGCTCACGGTCTATCTGACGGGAATGTCGGCAGACTTCTTCAGCTCCGTAATGCGCGAGCTCACATACGGCGGGCACGAGGGCGAGCAGCTGCCCTTCCATTTCCTTTCAGGATTCATAAGGCTCGGAATATGGCTAACAAAGGGAATCAAGCTCCCGGACGTCGTCGGGATGTTCACGGAAGGGAGGGCTATTCCCATGTTCGAGCTCCTCGCCTCCTGGGGGCCGGGCATGGCGGCATACACCGCCGCAGTGATCGCCGCTGGAATATACGTGCTGACGAAGAAGGAAATTGACAAGCTGCTGACAAACTGAGGCTTTGTCTTGAAGAATAAATTCACATTTGTCCGCCTGGCGGCCGCATCGCTCGCGGTGTGGTGCATGATATTCGCCGTCCTGAAGTCCGCGCCCGGCAGCACTGCCGCCGGCCCCCAGGCGTCGCTTGACAGCAAGGACCTGCCTCCAGCGCTGGCCGTCACGACGATGGCGCTCGGCCCGATACGCGGCCTCGTCGCCAACGCGCTCTGGTGGCGCATCGTCGGCCAGCAGGACGAGGGCAACTACTTCGAGATCATACAGCTCGCGGACTGGATAACCACGCTCCAGCCCCGGAACGCCGGAGTCTGGAACTTCCAGGCATGGAACATGGCATACAACGTCGCATACGAGTTCCCGGACGACAAGTCGAAGTGGGAATGGATATTCAGGGCATACAGGCTCCTAGCGGGAAGCGCCCTCGACTACAACCCCGGCAACCTGCAGATCAAAAAGGAGATCGCGAGGATATTCACTGACCGTATCGGAAGCTCCGTCGATCCGGGAATGCCCGCATACAGGAAGAACTGGGCCGCGGAAATGACCAAATACCTGCCGCTAGGAAACCGCGACGAGCTGAAGCTCCTGGCTTCCGCACCGGACACGCTCCAGAAGCTGAAGGCGAACCCCGAAGTCAGGTATCTGCTGGAAAAAGCCGCCGCGCTCGGCATCGACATCTTGGACCAAAATGTCTTCTACAACTCGCCCAACTGGAGCCCCGAGCAGAGAAAGATATTCGACGACATCAAGACCAAGCACGCCTTCGCATATGTCGACGCATACTTCCGCACCGGACAGCTCAAGTCGCAATACAGGCTCGACCCCAAGATGATGCTCTTCATAGATCAGGAATATGGCCCGTTCGACTGGAGGCTCTACCAGGCCCACGCAATCTACTGGGCCGCGGACGGCAGGACGTTCAAGGAGTTCCTGCAGTCCCCACAGAGCGAGCAGATACTCATACGCCAGGCCATGACCTCCTCGTTCCTCGACGGAAAGCTGCTCTACGAACCGGCGGCCGGAATCTTCGTGACCACTTCGAACTTCAGGATCATCGCCAAGCTCCATGACTACTACGAATACATGATGACAAACCGGTATTCCGCACAGATCGACGGTCTGCACAGATCCTTCCTGGAACAGGCCATCGCCATCCTCTACAGCTTCAACCAGGTCGAGGCCGCCAAGGAGGCGTTCGAACACTACCAGGAAGGCTACGGCAACGAAGACATCGACTTCGAAACATATGTCGCACAGAGCATGCTCAAGACACTCCACAACGACACTTCCAAGAACCAGAGGGCGATGGTCGAAAGCTCGCTCTTCCAGGCATACAACTGGCTCGCCACCGGCGACACCCAGCGTTCCATGGGATATGCGAATCTCGCAAAACTCATCTGGGGAAAAAACCAGAAGGAGAACGCGGGCAACCCCGCCAAGCTCCTCCCGCCGCTCAAGGACATGATGGCCGCGGCGCTGAAAAAGATAATGGAAAGCAGCATCGCACCGCAATACAAGGCACGCCTCCTCCAGAACATAGAAATGAAGGAGTTCACACAGCCCGCCGAAAAGGCCGGCCTGGGCGAGATCATGGGCCAGCAGAAGTCTTATTCCAAGCGCGACGGCACGTATTCTGGTGAAGGCGGCGGCCAGGACATCCGCAAGCCGGAGGAGGAACAGTGATCCGCTGGGCCGAACAATACACGGTCATCGCGCGCAAGTCGTTCGCAGTCCTCATGAACGACCCGTTCTTCTTCCTGATCAACCTGCTCTATGTCGGCGCATCCGTCCTCATCGCAAGCCTCCCGGGCTTCACCTTCGGCGAGCATGTCCAGCTCCTCAGGGACCAGACGCTCGCGATGGTCTTCTCCGGCGGCTGCCTCGCCGCCGCCCTAGGCGCGGGCAGTCTCATCACCGAGGACATCCAAGGCGGAATCCTGCCGATCCTGATGAGCCGTCCGGTCAAGCCTTCGGCCCTGATCTTCGGCAAATGGACCGGCCTCGCCGCCGCCCTCGCCCTGCTGACTTTCACCGGCGCCGTCTCGTTCCTTTGGACGTCCAGGCTGATATACAACGAGCAGGCGATCGAAACATTAGGAGTTTCCGTCTACATCCTCACGCTCCTTGCAACGCTTCTGGCACTGACAGTGAAGCACTATCTCTTCCGCGGAAACTTCCTCTTCCATGCGAACATCGCGGTCCCCGCGGCGATGGCGGCTGCGCTACTCGCCATCAACTTCTTCGGCTACAACGGAGGGCAGGCGGCCTCTTACGGCGCCCTCGTCGCATGGAACGGATTCATCTCGTTCGCCTTCATAATGCTGGCAATCGCGATCTTCGCGGCGCTGATGTGCCTCTTCGCCGTCTTCTCGGAGCACGCCTTTCTTCTCTCCCTCGCCGCGGTCACGTTCATGGCCGGACTCTTCACGCACTACTTCGCCAACATGGTCACGTATGATGACCTGAGACTGTTCCTGCTTTCAGTGTTGCCAGGCTGGCAGACTTACTGGCTCGGCGACGCGATGCTCGAGAACCCGGCCGCATGCCTCAGAATCATGCCTCAGTGCCTCATCCAGGCCGCAGGACAGTCGTTCGTCTTCCTCCTCGCCGCAGTATTCCTCTTCTGCAGGAGGCAGATCGGAGACAGGCAGTGAGGCGGCAAAACTGGGGCACAGAACACCAGACCGGCTTTATACCCCATTCATCACGCGGGACACGTGACTTGCTCCGCTTTTCGCGGAGCCCCAAGCACCAAACAAATTCCAAAATCACAGGGAAATACCGATATTTTAGGTTCAAGGCTTGAGATTCGCGGATAAATCGAATAAATTTAGGGAAAAGGAGGACTAATATGCCAATGAAAAAGGAAAACGTGATGATGTTTGCGCTGGCGGCGGCCTTTGTAGCGGTGATGGCCGGATGCAATACGCCGGAGCTGGCGAGGACGAAGTACGGCGACGAGGAGCAGGCGTGGCAGGAGTATCTGAAGCAGAGCTATCCTTCCTGGAAGCCCGCGCTGACGGAACCGCCTACTAGCGATCTGCCCGAGGCTTCGGCCGAGCCGGTGATCCAGCCTGTCGTCGTCGAGCCTGTCCCTGCGGCCGGCGAATCGAGGACCTACACCGTCCAGAAGGGCGACAGCCTGTGGAAGATCGCCGACAAGTTCTACGGGGACGGCAGGAAGTGGAAGGACATAGCCGACGCTAACAAGGGCGTCCTTCCCGACGCCAGCAAGCTCAAGGCCGGCATGGTTCTTACAATCCCCGCGATTGACGACCAGCCGGTGCTCAAGTAGCCCGAAGTCTGATGTCGGAATCAGAAGAAGAAATTTTCTACTTCGACGGAACCGACGCACTCGAGGCGGTATTTGCAGGGAATCTCGCGCGCAACCTGGGGCGGATCGAGGAGAGACTCCAGGTCCAGTGCGCCGCACGCGACCTCTGGATCAAGGTAATCTCGCCCGTCCCGTCGCAGAAGCGCAGGGCCACGGGCTTTCTTGGCGAGCTTATCTCCCTTCACAAGTCCAGCGGCAGGCCGGTCTCACAGCACGACTTCGACAGCCTGTTGTCCGCCTTCTGCGACAACAGGGAGAAGGAGGTGCAGCACCTCTTTTCGGAGCGCATCAAGGTCGGCAGGCGGAAGCCCGACATAATACCGAGGACGATGCACCAGCTCGAATACGTCCGGGACATCAGATCCAAGGACGTGGTCTTCGGGATAGGGCCGGCCGGAACCGGCAAGACGTATCTGGCGATGGCGATGGCGGTGTCCGAGTTCCTGGCCGGCAAATACAGCCGCATCGTCCTGACCCGGCCTGCGAGGGAGGCGGGCGAGAACCTGGGCTTCCTGCCGGGAAACCTCGAGGAGAAGATCATGCCCTACCTGAGGCCGCTCTACGACGCGCTCTACGACATGCTCGACTTCGAGGAGGTCGGCCAGCTGATGGAGAAGAACATCATCGAGGTGGCGCCGCTCGCGTTCATGCGCGGGCGGACCTTGAATCATGCGTTCGTGATACTCGACGAGGCTCAGAACGCCAGCTCGGACCAGATGCTGATGTTCCTGACGCGGCTCGGTTTCGACTCGTGCTGCGTGGTGACCGGGGATCCTTCCCAGACAGACCTTGCCAGGCATCAGGTCTCCGGGCTGGTCCATGCGCAGAAGGTGCTGAGGCAGATACCCGAGATAGCGTTCTGCCATTTCACGTCGAAGGATGTCGTTAGGCACGCCCTTGTCGAGAAGATCATCGACGCATACTCGCATTCCGACTCCGAGGCGGTGAAAAACGGCAAGCGCGGCAGGCGTGGAAATTGAAAAAACTGTTCTCCATATTCTGGGAGCATGTCTCCGGCCGTCTGAGGCGCCGCCAGCTCGAGAAGAAAGGGCTGGTGCAGGCGAAGAAGAGCTTCGAGATACTGGACGGGGTTCCCGCAGCCGCGGAGAAGTCCAGGACGCTGTTCGCCACCATGCTTTTCGTCCTATGGGTGGCCTGCGCCTTCGTCCTCGTCCTCCCTCCGGTAAAGGTCAACGAGCCGGGGCTGGTGATGGGGCAGACGTCGCCCTCGGCGTGCTTCGCCGACTTCGACTTCTCGTATGTGGACGAGGCCAGGACGGAGGCGGCTCGCGCCGCGGCCCGCGAGGCTGCGCCGGAGATATACAGGCTTGATCAGTCCGAGGTGGACGCGGGCTCCAAGCTGGCATCGGGACTGCTTGCCGAGCTTGAGCGCCGGGCCAAGGCGGAGAAGGACGGCAAGGATTTCAACGAGCGCCCCGACATCAGGCCGTCGTCCGCAGTCAAGGACCTTTCCCAAAGCGACTTCGAGACCTTATGCCTGCTGCTCCAGTCGGAGGAGAAGCAGAAGTCGTTCATCTCCGAGGTGGCCGCGGTGCTGGACCGCGGGGTAGTCGCTGACGGCCAGATCGCCGGAAAGGACGAGTCGGCGCCGATACAGGTGGTGGATTCCAAGAACTATATCAGGAGGAAGCTGCGCTGCCTGGCGGATCTTACCAAGGCGTCGCAGGCCCCCGCCGAAATATCCGAGGCCGTGGCCAGGCACTACTCGCTTGAGAACAGGGAGCCCCTGAGGATGCAGCTGGAGAAGATGCTCCCCCTGGTCATCGTGCCCAACGTCTTCCTGGACGAGCACAGCACGGAGGCCGCGAAGCGCAGGGCGGCAGAGTCGGTCAGCCCCTGCATCGTCCAGTACAAAAAGGGCGACATCCTTGTGAAGAAGGGCGAGGTCATAAACCGCGACTCCTTCGATCTGAGCAGATATTACCAGAGGCAGAAGGCGAGGCTCTACGGCGGGGGCCTGCCGTGGAGGCGCCTGGTGGACGCCGCTGCGCTGTCCTTCCTGCTCGTTCTTTTCAACGGCATATACCTCATGCAGATACATCCGGAGATACTGAGGAGCAACAAGCTGCTCGGGCTGACCGTGGCGGTGCTTCTGGCGTCGGTCGCGGCCAACACCGCCTGCATAAGGCTGTTCGACTTCCTCGGGCCGCTCTTCGACGTGTCGCCGCTGCTGGCGCCGTCGGTCCTGCCGCTTGCGCTGGCGCCCCTCATCCTTTCGGCGATGGTTGGGCTGAGGGCGGCGATCTACGGAGGGCTCTTCGTCTCGTTCATGGCGGCGCTGCAGATGGACGGCTCCTTCAGCGTTGCGATGACGGGGATGGTGCTGGGCGCGGCGGCCGGCTACGCGGTGCGGCACGCGCCGAACCACAGGACTTACTTCCTGCGGGCGGCCCTAGTGATAACGCTGCTGCTGCCGCTGATGCAGCTTCTCAACCTCTGGCATGTCGGGCAGAAGCCGGAGCTTTTCCTGCCGGCGGTCCTGATCAGCGCGGCGAACGGGTTCATACTGGCGGCCTTCTCGCTGGCTCTGATATTCATCCTCGAGGCGTTGTTCCAGATGAGCACCGACATGAGCCTGCTGCTGCTCTGCGACTACAACCATCCGCTGCTCAAGAAGCTTCAGTTCGAGGCGCCAGGCACATACCACCACAGCCTCCTGGTCTCAACCCTGGCCGAGCAGGCCGCGCATGAGATCGGCGCGAACCCGATACGCGCGAGGGTCTGCGCCCTATTCCACGACATCGGCAAGCTCGACACCCCGGAATATTTCATAGAGAACACGCGTGGTGAGGACAGCAAGCACGACGACCTCAACCCGGAGGTCAGCAAGCTGGTGATACTCAACCATGTGAAAGAGGGCGTGAAGCTCGCGCGGAAGTTCAAGCTCCGCAAGATCATAAGGGACTGCATAGAGCAGCACCACGGCTCGGACCTCGTGCGCTACTTCTACCAGCGCGCCAGGAACGAGGGGCAGGCCAGGGACGAGGAGGTCAGCGAGAGCGACTTCCGCTATCCCGGCCCGCTGCCCAGGGAGAAGGAGGTGGTGATAGTCAGCCTCGCCGACGCCTGCGAGGCGGCCTCCAGGTCCATGACCAAGCCCACCCCCGCCAAGTTCGACGCCCTGATAGGCGAAATCTTCAGGAACCGCATCAAGGACGGGCAGCTCGACGCGGCCGAGATGACCTTCGGCGAGCTCGCGAAGATCAGGAAGTCCTTCATGCGCACGCTCGTGCAGATGACGCACGCCCGCATCGCATACCCGAAGCAGGAGGACGAGGAAGGCAAGGATGAGGACGATCTTTTCAAGCAGCAGGGCTGAGTGGAGGCCAAAGGACATGAAGAGGCTGGCTTCCATGGCCGGAGAGGCCGCCGAGCTCGCCGGGCTCCGAATCGAAGAAGGCCGCCACCTCGCCCTCAACTTCGTCACTTCCGGCGAGATAAGGCAGGTCAACGCGAAGTTCCTCGGCCACGACCGCGCCACGGATGTAATCTCCTTCGACTACAGGAGGAGCGGAATATGCCTCCCCGGCGATCCCGCCGCCGAAATCTTTGTGTCGCCGGAGGCCGCGGAGGCCTTCGCCGCGAGAAGGAAGGGCAGATCATATTCCGACGAGATGGCGCTCTACGTCGTCCACGGAATCCTGCACGCGGCCGGCGAGGAGGACTACACCCCCGCCGCACGCCGGCGCATGCGCGGAAGGGAGAGGCGCATCATCGCACGGCTGAAAAGCAAATATAAGTTCGAAGAGATGTTCCCCAATGACGATTGAAAACGAAATCTTCATAGTCGCGCTGCTGATCTTCATGTGGCTGATATCGGCTTGGGCGGCGCTTTCGCAGCTCACCCGGGGCAGGGCCAGGAAGCTGGAGTCCAGCAGACGCAAGCTCGCCGAGGAGGCCGAGGACTGGATCGACAGCAGGATGGAATACGAGATCGTGTTCCGTTTCCTTTCGTTCTTCACGGTCGCGATACTGGGCACGCTGACCTTCGCGATACTCGAGAAGATATGGAGGGTCTGGCCGCTCTACAAGATATCGGTCGTCTCCGGACTCATCACCTTCCTGCTTGTGGCCCTGGCGGAAATCCTGAGCCGGGCATTGGTCTTCCGCTTCGACATCCCCCTGCTTGCCGTCACGATGCCGCTCGTCAAGTTCCTGCGCTTCACAATTCTGTTCCCCCTGGTAAACGTGATAAACATCATCTACGACAAGCTCGAAAAGCGCAGGATCGAGACCGACAACATGGTCTTAGTCAGCGCGGAGGACGAGATAATGTCGCTAATCGAGAGGGAGGACGGCGGCGAGGGCGGGCCCAGCCCCCTCGAAGACGACGAGAGGCGGATGATCCGCGGCGTCCTGGACCTGGACCGCACCCTGGTCCGGGGCATTATGACGCCGCGCGTCGACGTCGAGGCGATCTCTATCGCGTCGACGGTCCAGGACGCCATAGCCAAGTTTGTGCAGAGCGCTCACAGCCGCATCCCCGTCTACGGCAACAGCATAGACGAAATCAAGGGAGTCCTGCTGGCGAAGGACTTCCTGGACGTCGCGCGGATCTCCAGCAGGCCGCTCGAGCAGCTCGCCCACAGGCCCATCTTCATCCCCGAGACAAAGGCCGTCGGAGACCTCCTCCACGAGTTCAGGAAGAACCAGAACCATTTCGCGGTCGTCATCGACGAATACGGCGGCACCGCGGGAATAGTCACCCTCGAGGACGTCGTCGAGGAGATCGTCGGCGAGATCAAGGACGAATACGACACGGATGAGGATTCGCCGCCCCTGCACGCGAGGCTTTCTGTGGACGAGATGGAATTCCACGGCAGGACGCTTATATTGCACGTGAACGAGGCCCTCGGCACGGAAATCCCGGCCGACGAAGGGGCCGACACCATAGGCGGCTACGTCTGCGCCCAGGCGGGCAGGATCCCGGAGACCGGCGAGGAGATAATCCTGGCCGGCGGTGTCAGGGCCACCGTCATGAAGTCCGACAGGCGCAGAATCCTGAAGGTGAAGATCAAACTCTTAAAGGACAGAAATGAGTGAGTTTCTCAAAGACCTACCACTGAAGAGGCCCATCGTATTCTTCGATCTGGAGACGACCGGCACCAACTTCAGGATTGACAGGATCGTCGAGATAAGCGTCGCGAAATTCATGCCCGACGGCAAGTCCGAGGTGAAGACGCGGCGTGTGAATCCCGAGCGTCCGATCCCGGCCGACGCCACCGCGGTGCACGGCATCACCGACAAGGACGTCGCGAACGAGCCGACCTTCAAGGCGCTCGCCTCGTCGTTCTACAGATACCTGGAGAACTGCGACCTGGCCGGATACAACATTCAGCGCTTCGACCTGCCGCTGCTGGCCGAGGAGTTCAAGCGCTCCGGCATCGAATTCAAGACCGAAGCCGTGAAGGTGATAGACGTCCAGACCATCTTCCACAAGCTCGAGCCGCGCAACCTGGCCGCCGCATACAGGTTCTACTGCGGCAAGGACATCCAGAAGGCTCACAGCGCCGAGGCGGACGTCCTCGCGACCGTAGAGGTTCTCGCCGGGCAGTTCAGAAAGTACCCCGAGCTCCCGAAGACCATCGACGCCCTGCACGAGTTTTGCAGCCTGAAGGACGAAAGCTGGATAGACGCCACCGGCAGGTTCAAGTGGAAGGACGGCGCGCCCGTCGTCGGCTTCGGAAGGAACGACGGCGTCCCGCTCAGGGAGATCGCCGACAGGAATCCTGAGTTCCTGAGATGGATGATCAACGGATCGTTCCCCGCCGACGCCGTCGAAATCGCGAAGAAGGCCCTCATGGGCGTCTTTCCGGAAAAGAAGCCTTGAACAGTACGGCGCCAGAAGATGAAGAATTCCAAGTTGAAATCGCTTTTGAAGCTCCTCGACGACGAAGACCACAAGGTCGCGAACTTCGCCATGGCCGAGCTGCTCGCCATGGAAGGCGCCGACAAAATACTTCCCCGCCTCCAGGAGAGCAGGAGGACTGGCATCAGGGCCCGTTCGCACCAGATGCAGGCCGTCCTCAGGATGCGCAGGCTGAGGAGCAGAATCCGTTCCAGGCTCGGCAGCCAGTCCCGCAGCCTCGTCCACAGCCTGATCGACCTGCACATGCTCTGGTATGACGACGACAGCCGCACGGAGGTCTGCAGGCTCTGGAGGCAGTTCCTGCTCACCTCGTCCGAATGGAAGATCGACTCCCTGCGCAGCCTGGTGGATTTCATGAAGGACTGCGGATTCTCGGTGCCGACCGTCGACGAGGTCTTCGCGGACTACTACTGCATTGCGTCGGTCCTGGAAGAGCGGACAGGGGCCGACTTCATGCTCTGCGCCGTAGCCTGCCAGACCGCCGCGGAACACGGGCTCCAGCTGCGGATTGTGAACACCGATACTGGGTTCGGCCTGATGGACGCCTCTGGGCGGATATCCCTCCCAGCTGCGGACTGGGGGATATTCAAGGAGATCCCCGAGATGCATGCGGTAGCATGCGACGCCGCTATGATCTGCCGGACAGCCGCCTCCATGCTGCTGCTGGCCGCGATGGTCACCGAAAGCTTCCGCTACGTTCATACGATCGGCGAATGCCTCGTGCACAAATCCTCCGGCAAAAACGTATTCGACGTCCTGCCCTACCCCTTTGGAAGGAACGGGTTGGAGCCTAAACATCCGACATTGAATTTTCGGCATTCTCCTCAATAAGGACAATCAGCATGTTCGTCAAACCACGGAGACTCGGCATCGCGCTGATCGTATCCGGCCCGAGCGGTGCGGGGAAGTCCAGCGTCTGCGCCGACATAAGGAGGATAGAGCCGGATTTGCATTTCTCGATCTCATGCACCACCAGGGAACCGAGGCCCGGCGAAAAGGACGGGGCGGACTACTTCTTCATATCCCGGGAGGATTTCGAGACCAAGGTCCGCGAAGGCCAGTTCCTCGAACATGCCGCCGTCCACGGAAACATGTATGGAACCCTGAGATCTGAAGTGCTAGGCTATGTCATGAAGGGGTCTGACGTCCTCCTGGACATAGACGTCCAAGGCGCTATGCAGATCAAGGAGCAGGCCCGGCAGGATCCGGTGCTCTCCAAATGCGTCGAACTCGTCTTCATCGGCCCGCCAAGCTTCAAGGAACTCGAAAACCGCCTGCGCAACAGGGCCACGGAGCCCGAAGACGTCATAAGGCTCCGGCTCGAAAACGCCAGGAAGGAAATGGAGTTCTGGCATAAATATGACTACCTGATCATAAACAAGGACCTCGGCGCCGCCGTCCAGGACGTCCACCACCTCCTTGACATCCTCCACAAGCGCACTTCGCGCCTAGAGGATTCAGGATTCTTCTGACCTCTCCTCTGAAACTCGATTCCTTTCGGTGGAGGGTTGAGCCAAGCTCAACCGCGGC
>CAZWRV010000081.1:0-30620 GCA_964636325.1 uncultured Victivallaceae bacterium
GGGGACTTGCACCCCTCTATGATGTGCGCCCCACGGGCGCACTAGTTTGCGCGCGGCGCGCGCAAGCAACATAACACAGCATTACTCGTATGCGGAGTTTGCCCTTTGCGCGCGGCGCGCGCAAGCTACCTGCGCGCCACAAGGGCGCCTTTTTCCCGCAGGGAAAAACCTAGAGGCTTTCACCCAATGAGTGAAAGCCAGTTTCGGCATATTTTCAACCCGGGAGGGTTGGCCGCATTCGCCATATCTACTTCGTTAGCTTCAACTTGCAGTGGTCACCACAGCTGCGTCTTGCCGCCTGGTAGCTACGGCAAATGCGGCCGACTGCGGCTATTAGGTTGAAAGCCTTTCAGTTTCTACTTTTTAGCAGACGGCGGGAGGAGTGTCAACCGCGGTCATTCGACCGTCTTCATCCTGGACTTGAACCATGTCTGTATCTTCTCCATCCAGACGTAGAAGACGGGGGTGGCGTAGAGCGTGAGTACCTGGGAGAAGATGATTCCGCCGACGACGGTGACGCCGAGGGGCTGCCTGGCCTCGCATCCGAGGCCGGTGCCGATGGCCAGCGGGATGCCGGCCATGAGGGCGGTGAGGGAGGTCATCATGATGGGCCTGAACCTGAGGACCGAGGCCTGGACGATGGCGTCCTCGGGCGACATCCCCTCCTTCCTGGCGCCTATCGCGAAGTCCACCATCATGATTCCGTTCTTCTTCACGATTCCGACCAGCATTATGAGGCCGATGAAGGCGTAGATGGATAGGTCAATCTTGAGGAGCCAGAGGGCGAAGAGAGCGCCGAATCCGGCGAACGGCAGGGCGGTGAGGATCGTGAGCGGATGTATGAAGCTCTCGTATAGGATGCCGAGGACCATGTAGATAATGAAGATGGTCAGGATCAGCAGGAGGTTCATGCCCTGCATTGACTTTTGGAACGCCTGCGCCACGCCCTGGAAGGAGCCCGAGACTCCGGGCGGGAACAGCGGTCCGAGATCTCGTTCGATGGCCTCTACAGCCTGGCCGAGCGCGACGCCCGGCTTGAGGTTGAAGGATATCGTGACGGAGGGGAGCTGGCCTGTGTGGTTGACGGACTGGGGACCGGCAACCAGCTTCCACTTGACGAGCGTGTCCAGCGGCACAAGCTGCCCCGAATCGGATCTCGCATAGATGAGCGAAAGGGCCTCGGGCTTGCCCCTCTTCGAAGGCTCGATCTCGAGGAGGACCTTGTACTGGTCGTCCGGCGCGAATATCGAGCTGACCTGCCTGGTGCCGTATGCGCAGTAGAGGATGTTCTCGATCTGCTCGATGGAAATGCCGTGCTTGGACGCCTGGTCGCGGTCAATGTCTATGTCCACCTGCGGGGTCGAGATCTGCAGGTCGCTGGAGATGTCTATGAGCTCGGGGATTTCCGACATCCTGGCCTCCGCGGCCGGCGCGAACTTGTAGAGCACGTCGGTGTCCGGGCATGAAAGGGTATACTGGTACTGCGCCTTGCCGAAGCGGCCGCCGATCTGGATCGGTGGCGGATTCTGTATGAATACCCTGATGCCGGGGACGCCGGAAAGCTTCTTCCTCAGGTCGGTGATAATCGCGTCGGCCCCCCTCTTCCTTTCGCCCTTGGGCTTCAGGGTTAACATCATGTGCCCGGAGTTGCCTCCGCCGCATCGGGACATGAACGCCTCGACCTCGGGAACTTCCCTCTGTATGATTTCGACAAGCTTGTCCTGCCTTTCCATCATGGCCTGGAATCCGACGCCCTGCTCGGCCTCCGTGGAGATCATTATCCTGTTCTGGTCCTCGCTGGGGACGAAGCCCTTGGGTATCTGGGTGTAGAGCCAGCACATCGCGGCGATGACGGCCGCCGAGACTATGAAGGTGACCCACGTGTGCCGGACGCTCCATCTGAGAGTGGACCTGTAGGTTCCGACGAAGAAGTTCCAGACTCCGCCGTGCCCGGCCTCGGTCCTTTCCATGTCGTGCGCGATGCGCCTGCTCATGAACCTCGACGCCAGCATCGGGATCAGGCTAAGCGCGACGAGCCCCGACACGAGCACTGCCACGCCGATGGTCATCGCGAACTCGTTGAAAAGCCGGCCCACGACGCCGCCCATGAAGAGCACGGGTATGAAGACCGCCGACAGCGAAAGCGTCATGGATATTATGGTGAAGGCGATTTCGCCGGAGCCGTCGAGCGCGGCTTTCATCGGGCTCTTGCCCATCTCGTAGTGGCGGAAGATGTTCTCGAGGGCGACTATCGCGTCGTCCACGACGAAGCCGAGCGACAGCGTCAGCGCCATCAGCGACATGTTGTCGAAGCTGTAGCCCATGAGATACATTATCGAGAACGTGCCGAGCAGCGACAGAGGCAGCGAAAGGCTGGGTATGATGGTCGCGCGGACGTTCATCAGGAATATGAATATGACGCCTACCACCAGGCACACCGTCAGCTTCATCGTGAACTTCACCTCCGACGCCGAGTTCCTGATGGTCATGGAGCGGTCGAAGAGGAGGTTCACCGACACGGACGACGGCACGGCCGCCTTTATGTCCGGGATGAGCGCCTTAACGTCCTCGGCCACCTTGACGGTGTTGACGCCGGGCTGCTTTTCGACGGCCAGGACTATGGCCGGCTGCCTGCTGTCGGCGGTGCAGTACCACGCGCCGGACTTGTCGTCCTCGACGCTGTCAATTGCAACGCCTATGTCGTTAAGCCTCACCGGGTTGCCGCCGCGCTTGGCGACTATGAGGCTGTTGTATTCCTTCGCCTGCATGAGCTGGCCCTTGGGCTGGATCGTGAAGGTCCTTGTCTTTCCGTCGAGGGTGCCGCCGGGCATGTTGACGTTGGCCTGGGCGATCGCCTTCTGGACCTCGTCCATGCCGAGCCCGATCGCGGAAAGGCTCTTCGGGTTGACCTGTATCCTCACCGCATACTTCTGGGATCCGAAGATGGAGACCTGCGCCACGCCTGGGATCATGGAGATCCTCGGCACTATGATGTTCTGAGCTATCCTGTCGATGTCGGACTGGCGGAGCGTGGGGCTGGAGAGGGCTATGAAGACAATCGGTGTGTCGGCAGGATTTATCTTCCTGTAGGACGGCGGCGCCGGCATGTCGGAAGGGAGCTGGCGCGTGGTTCTGGCGATCGATGACTGGACGTCCTGGGCCGCGGCGTCGATGTCCCGGTCCAATGCGAACTGCAGCGTTATGTTCACCCTCCCAAGCGAACTCGAGGAGGTCATCGACTCCAGGCCCGATATGGTGGAGAACTGCTTCTCAAGCGGCGTCGCGACCGCGGACGCCACCGTCTCGGGGCTCGCGCCGGGCAGGTTCGCCGACACCTGTATCACCGGATAGTCCACGTTCGGCAGGTCGCTGACTGGGATGAGCGGATAGCTAAGCGCGCCGAAAAGGAGGACGGCCGACGTCAGGAGCGTCGTCATGACCGGGCGCTTGATGAACGGGGCTGAGATATTCATGTTTCAGATTTCCACTTATTACGCTGGCCTGGCGATAGACCGCATGAAGATCCCTTGCGCCCTATACATGGAACTGCGCCGGAAATCTGAACTTGAAATCCTCCCGGCGAATTTGAACCGGTCGCGTCTGACTGCAATCGACTGCAACCGGCCGCAGTCGAAAACGCAAGCTCAGAGAGCAAGGTTCCCGGCCATGCCATACCTCAGTTTTTTCCTTTTTCTCTGTCCGGACCGGACTTCTCCGCCTTCTTATCCTCGCCGGGGGCGAGTACCTGGACCTTCGCCCCGGGAACGAGCCTGAACTGTCCGGTAAGGACTACGGTCTCGCCGGGTTCAAGCCCCTTTGATACGGCGGAAAAGCCTGCGGCGTTGCGTTCGACCTCGACCTTCCTCAGCTCCACGGTGGAGTCCGGCTTCACCACGAATATCTGCTGGCCGAGCTGGCCGAGCTGGATCGCGTCGGTGGGTATGGCGGTGTAGGTCTCTCCGACCGAAAGATCCACTACGACCTCCACAAACTGACCAGGCCAGAGCGCCTCGTCGGAATTCTGGAACAGCCCTTTCATCTTCACGGTGCCCGAGGCCTGGTTGACGGTGTTGTCGATGAAGCACAGCTCGCCCTTCGATTCGACCTGCTCCTTCCCGGCATCAATCCTCGCCGCAAGCTCAAGCTTTTTTCCGCCCGCTATGAGCTTCTGGACGACCGGCAGAAGGCGTTCCGGCAGGGAGAAAGTCACATAGACGGGGGTGCTAGAGGCGATGTTGGCGATATTGTCGTCGGTCGCCTTGATGATGGAGCCCTCATGGATGAGGATGTCGCCCATGCGTCCGTCGAACGGCGCCTTGATCGTGCAGTATTCGACGTCGAGCTTCGCCTTTTCAAGGCTTGCCTCGTTGATCTTGACTGATCGCTTGAGGGATTCGGAGACCGCCTTGGCCTTGAAGACCTCGTCCTCCGAGACGCCTGCGCTCTTCTTGAAAAGATCCTCCCTGAGTTTCGTCTGGCGCTCGGCGTCGGCGCAGAGAACCGTGTCCCTTTCTAGATTGGCCTGGATCTGCTTGAGGTTCGCCTCATAAGGCCTTGAGTCTATACGCGCCAGGACGTCCCCTTTCTTCACCTTCTGACCGGGTGTGAACGCGATCTCCTGGACTCTCCCGCCGACCATCGAGTTTATATCCACGCTGGAAAAAGGCTCGACCGTCCCGAACGTGTCGAAGAGCCATGGGATGTTCCGGGATTCGGACTTCACAACCGTTACAGGAACCGGCCCGCCCCCGCCGACCTTTCTGTCCTGCATCTCGTCCTTCTTGCCGCATCCGCCTGCCGCAGTAAGCAACGCCGCGGCAATGACTGCCGCCACACCTGTCTTCATAATTGATGAAAAAACTTCCCTAAGAATACCAGATTCCATTGATATACCTCTGAAAAATACAAGCGCAGTCCTGAAATCTAACAGGCGAAACAAATTTGACAAGACTGCGATTTCCGCAAAAACAACGGAGTTCCGGCATATTTTATTGTGCCTATCCCGGGAAATGAATATCGAATATCCAACAGGGAATATCCCATGACCAAGCATTCATTCACTTCTTCGGCTGGATGTTGGGTGTTGAGTGTTGAGTGTTGGTGTCTTGTCTTTGCGCCGGCATAGGTTAAATTTCGCGCAAGGGCGGAATTCGCGAGGATATTTCCCGATATTGTTTTCCGCCTTTTCCAGCCGCCTCATAAGTGCGGTCCGGAAAATCTGAAATTGGAGGAGCGATGAGAGCAACGAGAAAGACGAAGGATCTGGAGGTTCCGCTGGTTCCGGCCGAGGTGACTGCCGACTACATCAAAGACCAGTTCCTGCGGCATATTAAGCAGACATGCTGCAAGAAACTCGAGATTTCGACCGGCTTCGACAGGCTGATGAGCCTCTGCAACGTCACGCGCGACCTCGCCTGCGACCGCTTCATCAGGACTCAGGGCGCATATTTGGACAGGGATGTCAAGCGCCTTTACTACCTCTCGCTGGAATTCCTAATCGGGCAGCTGCTGCGGTACAACCTCAACGCGCTGGGCATCCTCGACGTGTCCAGGAAGGCCCTGGAATCGCTGGGGATCGACCTGGACGAGCTTTGCGAGATGGAGCCGGACGCCGGCCTGGGGAACGGCGGCCTCGGGCGTCTGGCCGCGTGCTTCCTCGAATCCATGGCATCGATGGAGATGCCCGGCTACGGCTACGGCCTCCGCTACGAGCACGGAATGTTCAGGCAGGAGATAGAGAACGGCTGGCAGAAGGAGAAGCCCGACGACTGGCTGAAGTTCGGAACCCCCTGGGAGTTCGTGCGCCCCGAATACACCGTCCCCATCCTCCTTTACGGCCACATCGAGAAGGTGAGGCTCCCAGACGGAAGAATGAAGGACGTCTGGCTCGACTGGCAGATGATCGAGGGCGTCCCGTACGACATGGCCGTGGTCGGCACGGAAAACCGCACCGCCAACATCCTCAGGCTCTGGGCCTCCCGCGCGTGCGAGGGCTTCCGCATCGACGTCTTCAACCGCGGCGAATACGTCAAGGCCGTCGAAAACGAGAACTGGGCCGAGACCGTCACGAAGGTCCTATACCCTTCCGACAACATCTACGCCGGCAAGGAGCTGCGCCTGGTCCAGGAATACTTCCTCGTCTCCTGCGCCGTAAGGGACATCGTCCGCCGCCACCTCAAGAACCACAGGAACCTCCTCGACCTCCACAAGTTCAACGCGATACAGATGAACGACACGCACCCGTCCCTGGCCGTCGCCGAACTCATGGGGCACATGGTCTACGAGGCCGACATACCATGGGACACCGCCTGGGACATCACGGTGAACACCTTCGGCTACACCAACCACACCCTCCTCCCGGAGGCCCTGGAACGCTGGCCGGTCGACCTCATGCAGAAGGTCCTGCCGCGCCACCTCCAGGTCATCTACGACATCAACTACAGGTTCCTGCAGAGGGTGCAGCTGCGCTACCCCGGCGACAACGTCAAGGCCCGTTCCCTCTCGCTAATCGAGGAGGGCGACCGCAAGCAGGTGCGCATGGCCAACCTCGCAATCGTGGGAAGCCACTCCGTCAACGGCGTCTCCGCCCTCCACAGCGAGCTCATAAAAAGCCGCCTGGTTCCGGACTTCGCCGAGCTGGATCCGCAGAAGTTCAACAACAAGACCAACGGCATCAACCACCGCAGATGGCTCATACAGGCGAACCCGGAACTGGCCGGCGCGATAACCCGGCGCATCGGCCCCGGATGGAAAAAGGACCTCTTCCAGCTCAGAAGGCTCGAAGGATTCCTGGACGACGAAGGCTTCCTCGGCGAATTCGCCGCCATCAAGCGCCGCAACAAGGAAAGGCTCGCAAAACTGATACTTGACACCACCGGCGACGCGATATCCCCCGACTCCCTCTTCGACGTCCAGGTCAAGCGCCTTCACGAATACAAGCGCCAGCTCCTCAACGCGATGCACATTATCACCCTATACAACCGCATCAAGGACAACCCGTCCGCCGACATCGTCCCGAGGACCTTCCTCTTCGGGGCCAAGGCCGCCCCCAGCTACCACATCGCCAAACGCATCATCAAGCTGATCTGCACACTCGCGAAGTCCATCAACTCCGACCCCGACGTCGCAGGAAGGCTAAAGGTCGTATTCCTGCCGGACTACAGGGTCTCACTCGCCGAAAAGATCATGCCCGCCGCTGACCTCTCGGAGCAGATATCCACCGCCGGGACGGAGGCGTCAGGAACCGGCAACATGAAGCTCATGATCAACGGCGCAATCACAATAGGCACATGGGACGGCGCCAACATCGAGATCGCGGAGGAGGTCGGCCCCGAAAACATATTCATCTTCGGGCACAGGGCCGAAGAGCTCGAAGAGCTCCGCCGCAACGGCTACAACCCCTCCGAATGGGCCGGTGGCGACCGGGAGCTCTCCAGAGTCCTAGACGCCATCGGAAACAACAGGTTCGACCCTGAAAATCCGGCGCTCTTCCAGGACATAACCGACAACATGTTCAATTCCGGCGACCACTACTTCCATGTCGCCGACTACAGGATGTATCTGGAGGCCCAGCAGAAGGTCTCGGACCTCTACCGGGACACCAAGGCATGGACGCGCAAGGCCATCCTCAATGTCGCAAGATCCGGCAAGTTCTCCAGCGACCGCACAATCCACGAATACGCGGAGGACATCTGGGGGATAAAGCCCGTGCCGGCAAACTGAGACTCCGGAGCAATTGTTTTTTATCCGACAGGCCTCGTCAGGCTTCGGGAGGTTTCGCCTTATATGCTCCAAACCATTTACATCCTGGCCATCGCTGCGGCGGCGGCTTACCTGGCCCTCTGCCTGCTGCTTTACATATTGCAGGCAGGCCTCATCTACTTCCCTTCCAGTGAAATCGAAGCCTGTCCCGCGGACATCGGCCTGCAGTTCGAAGACGTTTTTCTTGAGGCTGCGGACGGAACCAGGATCAGCGCCTGGCATGTCCCCTCCCCCGATGCACAGTTCACCATCCTCATGTGCCACGGCAACGGAGGCAACATCTCCCACAGGCTGGAAATCATCAAGCTGCTGCATGCCATCACTCTCAACGTCTTCATATTCGACTACCGCGGATACGGCAGAAGCGGTGGCAGGCCTTCCGAGCATGGAACTTATCTCGACGCCGAAGCCGCATACCGATGGCTCCTGCATCAGAAGAAAATTCCCGAAAACAGAATCATCGTCTCTGGCCATTCCCTGGGAGGCGCGATAGCTGCGAATCTCGCAGCGAAGACTTCCCCCGCCGCATGCGTAATCGAGGCCGCATTCACCAGCATACCCGAAATGGCAAGACGGCATTATCCAGTCTTCCCCACAGCCCTCCTCTGCAGATTCAAATACGACACGCTGGCAGCAGTAAAAAACATCAGATGCCCCGTCCTAGTAATCTGCAGCAGGGAGGACGAAATAGTCCCGTTCGAACACGGAATCAGAATCTTCAATGCGGCACGCGATCCTAAAAAACTCGTCGAACTGCGAGGTTCGCACAACTCCATGATCTTCGAATCGGAAGATGATTATGCCGCCGCACTACGCTCAATCATCAAGCATCTTCCTTAAATCCTTAGCCTTCCCCTTGATTTTTCTCAGAAAACGCGCTAAGATTCGGAATGATAAACGTTCTTAATAATATAGATGGAAATTTATTGAAGATTTTGTTAATTTAACCATAAATTCAAGGAGGTAGAAATGAACGTCTGGTCGCTCCTCAAGAGTGTATCGGGAAACTCGAAAATCGCCAAGCTTTTCATCCTTGCGATGATCTGCACGGCCGCCGCAGTCGCTTTCGGACAGGAAAAGCTTGCGTTCTCCCCGGAAGACACGCTCGACGACATCCGGACGAAGATCGAATACAACGGCTACGACTTCACGGTCGACCACAACTGGGTCTACGACCTGCCTGCGGAAAAGAAGGCCGAAATGTTCAGGCCGCGCATAGCTCCTCCGCCTGAAAAGAGGGTCATCATCCCCCACACGGACGAACTGCTCGCCGTCTCCAAGAACTCCAAGGCTGCGGCCGCCAAGTTCGACTGGCGCAGCTACAACGGCCACAGCTACATCGGCGCGGTCAGGAACCAGGGCAACCTGGGCTCATGCTATTCCTTCGGCGCATGTGCAGCAGCTGAATCCACCTACAACTTCAAGAATGGCCTCTATGACTCGAACTGTGTTGATTTCGCGGAAATGTATATCGTCTGGACATTGAGTTCCGCAGCCGTCTATGGAGCACATTTCGGCGGCGGCGGCGGCGCAGACTACGACTACTATGAACTCTACGGCCTCACGGCCGGCGGGCCACCGGAAGGTGCAGTCGGATTCGAAGGCGTCTGCTACGAGGCGAACTTCCCTTACAGCGACAGCTCCACTTCGCCCGGCCAGGCCGCCATCGATGCATCAAAGAGCTACCCTAGGGTCCAGTTCGAGAAATGGTATAGGTGCTATCCAAGTAACTATGCCGACACAACCGCGGCCATAAAGACCGCAATCTCCACATACGGCTGCGTCGACGCAGCGGTCTACGTCAGCAACGCCTTCCAGTCCTATTCTGGCGGAGTCTACGAGGACACCAACACCCAGCCCAGCACCAACCCCTATTACTACACCACCACCAACCATGCGATCTCGCTGGTCGGATGGGACGACGATCCCAACGGCGACGGCAACACCAGCGACGGCTGCTGGATACTCCGCAACTCATGGGGCACAGGCTGGGGCGAAAACGGCTACATGAGGATAAAATACTTCTGCGCAGCGGTCAATACTGCGGCCGCATACCTGGAGGCACAGGGCGGAGGGGGCGGCGGCAGCTACTCCATATCCGGCACAATCACCCTCGCACAGGGCGCCCCAGACACCGATGACGCCGCCGAAGATATGACCGCCCTGAAAAAATTGAAATACACGGCCAAGGCCGGCAAAGGTGTCAAGGCGTCCGCCCAGGAGCTCGGAGTCCCTCTCATGGAGATGATCGCCGATCCAAACGTCAATACGTTCAAAGTCCTGCCTCCACCGCAGATGGCCGACGGCAAGCAGTATAAGAAAGCTACCGTCAACATCACATATCTCGGCCCCGGCGAAGGCCTCTACGGCGACAACGCCGTAGACTGGCCGAACGAAGCCAAGAACGCTTTCACATACGCCGCCAACATCTGGGGCAACCTCCTCCAGTCATCCGTTCCAATCACCATCAAGGCCTGCTGGGTGGACAATCTGCCCCAGGGCGTCCTCGGCCACGGCGGACCGCTCAACTTCTTCAGGGATTTCGCAAACGCCCCCAAGTCAGAAACTTTCTACCATGTCGCCCTGGCAAACTCCCTCGCCGGCCAGGATCTTGACCCTAACGACGCAGACATCTACATCGGCTACAGCAGCACCTTTTCCTGGTATTATGGAACCGACGGCAACTGCCCGAACAACCAGATGGACCTGGTAACGGTCGCGGCGCACGAAATCGCGCACGGCCTCGGTTTCTCCGGGTCAATGAGAGTAGCATCCGGAGTGGGAACCTGGGGATTCGGCCAGGGCTATGAATTTCCGGCGGCCTACGACACTTTCGCGGTCAACGGCAGCAACCAGTCCCTCGTCTCCGGATTCCCGAACAATTCCGCCGCGCTCGCCTCACAGCTCACCAGCGACAATGTCTTCTTCAACGGCGCAAACGCCAAGGCTGCGAACAGCGGACAAAACGTGAAGCTCTACGCGCCTTCGTCCTGGGCCCAAGGCTCCAGCTTCTCGCACCTCGACGAAATATTCAACAACACACCGGACGCCTTGATGACTTATTCCGCCGGCCCCGGCGAGGTCCTGCATTCCGCCGGCCCAGTCACCATCGGCCTCATGAAGGATCTCGGATGGGTACCTTCCGGCGGGGGCGGAGGAGGAAGCGGACTTGCAGGAGTCCTCGTTTCCGACGGAACAAGGACGGCTACAACCGACAACGACGGGAAATTCACCATCACCGGTGTCCCGGCGGGAACTTATACCGTGACTCCAGTCAAGAGCGGATACACTTTCAACCCTCCAATCCGGTCGGTTACAGTAAACGGAAACGTCACCAGCTGCGACTTCATCGCATCGCAGGGCGGCGGAGGAGCCATCATTATAGTTACGTCTCCCACGTCAGGCGCCTCTTACAACGTCGGCGACACCGTCCCGATCACCTGGACTTCCAGCGGCGTCACGGGCGATGTGTATATCACCGTAATGCTGAACGGGAATCCCGCTTCCAATCCCACGCAGACCGCCAACGACGGCTCCTTCAACTGGGACACCACCGGCTGGACAGGCCCATCGTCAAACCTGTACCAGATCAAGATCGCCAACCAAAACGAGACCGTCGTCGGCCAGAGCCCCACATTCACACTTAACGACGGAGGAGGCGGTGGCGCCTCCATAAATGTCACATCCCCACTTTCAGGGGCCTCATACAACATCGGCGCCACCGTCCCGATCAGATGGACATCCAGCGGGATCACCGGCAACGTCAACCTGACCGTCTTTGAAAACGACGAGGCCATTTCCAACACCATCTCGGTATCCAACAACGGCTCCTACGACTGGAACACCGCCGGATGGACAGGCCCGTCGTCAGACTCATATCAGATCAGAGTCGCCAGCCAGGACGATTCTGTATACGGAATGAGCCCATATTTCTCCCTCACCGGCGGGGGCGGAGGCGGCGGAGACTTCAATGTAACCGTCGGCTCCACGTTCGTCATCCCATACGGAGAGGAATTCGATAAGAAGCCCACCGTATATGCCACCGGCGGAGCCCTCGGCACCAAGAAGAAGTCCGTCAAGGTCACCAATCAATTCCCCAACGCCGAGGTCGAGTGCCTATGGACGGCAAAATGCGCCGCCGGCACATATGAACTATGGGTGAAGGGCAAGGTCGGAGGCGAAAAGGTCGAAGAGGCTGTCGGCACCGTCACTGTCATGCCCCCGGAAATCACCGGCGCTGACGGATTCGATCCCGAAGCCTGCGGTGAAATCGTAGAAGTCACCGGAAACTATTTCAGCACAAAGCCAAAAGTCTACATAACATATAATAAAGACACAGGCTGCGGGCCCAAAGGCTGCAAGAAGTCGTGCAAAATAGATGCTTGGGAATTCAATACGGACACAGGCGAGAGCGCGCTTAACTTCATAATTCCGAAATTTAAGAACGACGGCTCGGAGAGCGACTTCGAACTACTCATAAAGACTGGAACCGGCGAGGGCACGCACGGCCTTTAAAACATCCGCTTGCACCCTGAGGCGTTTCCTTAACCGGAAACGCCTCTTTTTTTTCCGACATCCCCCCCTGGGAACGCCAAGCCCCAGCTTGGCATCTATCTTCAGATTTCCTGTTATGTTGTGTTCAACATAACAGGAAATTTGAGTTTGGATTTTACATAACAGGAAATTTGAGTTTGGATTTTTAATAAGTCACCGTAAGATATCTGAGTCCGAAAGATTCCAGATAAGACCACACCGTTCACGAATAACAAATGAGCCAATTTCAAAACTCCGAAAACGGCTCAGCATGGCTTCGCCCTCCATCCGCCTAGGCGGAGAAATTGTGGAGGGTTGAGCCGAGCTCAACCACATTTTGAAATTGGCTCAAATAATTGATAATTGTTAATTGTTGACTGACTACCCATGTCCCCCAACACCCGTAACATAATCTCGATGATGGTCTGCGAATCCTTCTGGGGATTCCAGCAGAACCTCATACTGCCAGCCACCGTCCTGACGCTCCTCCTGCACAATTACGGCGCCAGCAACAGGACTATCGGTTTCATTCCCGCGATCGAGATGGGCCTCATCACCATGCCGCAGATACTCGGGACATTCCTTTTCAGAGACCATTCCACGCGCAAGAGAAACCTGATCCTGTGGCATTTCGTCTTCGTGATACCATTCCTCTTCCTCATGGGACTCCTGATCATCTTCGCCGGGAGACTCGGCCCGGGCCCGACCGTCTTCTGGCTGCTGACCCTGTTCTCTTTCTACATTCTTTCGATGGGCATAATCATCAGCGTCTGGATGAACTGGCTGGCCGACATCTTCGAAAAATCCGTCCGAGGAAGGGCTCTCGGGATATGCTTCGGAGTCTCATCCCTGACCGGCGCCGCAGGCGCGCTAATCTCCGGCCATCTCGTCCGGAACTTCAACGGCGGCACGGCAGGATTCGGCGCGCTCTACATAGCCGCAGGAATTATCGCATGCTTCTCAATGGCGTCGGTCTGCTTCGTCAAGGAATCGTATCCGGAAAAGATTCCACAGCATGCCCCTGAAAAGATGCTCTCCAAGTTCATGGAAAGCCTGCGGGACGCCAACTTCAGGGCCTTCCTCGTCGGACGCACTCTCCTCACCGGCGGCCTCTGCGCCATGCCCTTCATCGCGGTGCACTACTCGTCCAAGGACGGCGGCGCCCTGCCGGACCACCTCATCGTCTCATGCGGCGCCGCGCAGACACTCTCCGCCGCGGTCTCGCACATCATTCTCGGCCACATTGGCGACAGGATCGGCCACAAATTCGGAATCATGGCTGGCGGCCTCTTGCAGACAATCGCTCTCGTCTCTATGATGACCGGCGGCACCGGGGCGGCCTTCTGCATACTCACCTACGCCGCAAGCGGCGTCATACTCGCCGCCACATGGAGCTCGCATTCGAACATCCTCTTCGAAACATGCCCGCACGAGGACCGCCTCGCTCACATAACCGGCGCGAATCTGATCGTCTCGGCAAGCCTCGTCCTCTTCCCCCTCGCCGCAGGGCTCATAGCAGAAAACTTCGGCCTCCAGCGACTCTTCCTCATCTCCCTGCTATTCTGCGTCGCCGCCTTCTCATACCTCGCATTAATGTTCAGGGATCCTAGGGAAAAACACCCCTGACGCTCCTCTGAAACTTGAAAATCTTTGTCGCGAGCTTTGTCGCTATCTTTGTCGTCTGCTGGAGGGTCGAGCCAAGCTCAACTGCGGCGGAGCTCGGCTCCGCCCTCCATCGAGTTCCTCATCGACATAACTGCGACCTTCGCAGGCTGACGCTCTTCTGTAAGCTCGTTTCCGTTATTGGTTATACGTTATCAGTTATTAGTGAACCAAATCCACGATCCAAACCTTCGCAGAGTATGGTTTCGCATTTATTCCAAATTTCATCCGTTTCCAGCTTGACAAATGAATAATTGTGAGATATTATTTTTAATGATCGAACATTGATTGCCAAAAGGAGAAAGACAATGAAGAAGATACTTTTCCTGATGATCGGCGCCCTAGCTTTTTCAGCAGCAGCCTCCAAGAGCTCAAGGCTCACCCATGACGATACCGGCTACTGCGTGGACTCCCTGAAGGCCAATCACGCATATGTCCTCTGCCTCAACGGCTACACCGACCACGAGAGCAACAAGATACTGCTTACAATCGGCGAGTGCTGGGAGCGAACCGGCGAGGGATACATCGATTATGCCGTCGTATATACCGATGAATACGGCAGGCTCAAGCCCACAATCAGCGATGACCTGCCCAGCGGCAGCTACAAGGTCAAGCTCCTCATAAAGGATCCCGCCAGCCAGTGGGAGGTCGTCTGGAACCAGGACGAGGTTCAGTTCAACGTAGATTAAGGCACAACAGCCTTGTCTTCAGCATATTATGCCCCGCGCGACGGCAAGTCGCTCGGGGCTTTTCATTGTCGGCGGAGCAGGAAATCGGGAAATTCAGACATCCTGATCCGTGGAAGACAAAAATGCGGGGAAATACCGACTCCCGAGAGGTATTTCAGTTCAAATTTCCGGCGCACCCCAGCTTGAAAAGTAACATGGGCGTTTCCCAGTCGTTTTTCAGCTTTTCATAGCGGGGGGGACAGAAAATCTGAAATTCACTCCGTCCATTCCTGCCAGACGTACTCTGGCTCGACGGCAGGGCCGAAGTCCTCCTCGAAGGGGATGTAGAAGAAGACCGCGTCGAACGCGCCGTAGCATGTGCGTACGACGGCCATGCAGGCACCCTTGGGGATCCCTATTTCGAGGGTGAACCAGGCACCCTCCTCCTGGGTTATGAGGGCGGCCTGCCGCGGTATTTCAACCCAGCCGGTGGCCATGTTGACCAGCCCCCTGACGAACTGCATCCCCATCATTTCGGAATAGGACGCAGACTTCTTCCCTTCGGCCTTGCCGTCGTCGCCGCCGCCGCCGTCGTCGTCATCCTGCGACATCACGGCGGAAGCGCCAAGCGAAAATGCCATCGCCGACAAAACAAGTATCTTGATGAATCTCATTTTCCCTCCGGAAGTTCTCATGTTCAAAGCCGTAGTTGTTGAACAATTGAAAGTAAAAATAGCCTGCCTGACTGCTATTTTCAAAAAAAACCCGCGCTTTGACGCGATTTGGTTCCACCAAATTCAGATTTCCTGACCCGCCCGCTATGAAAAGCTTAAAAACGCTTGGGAAATGCCCATCTGGCTTTTCAGGCCGGGGCGCCGGAAATCTGAACTGAAATACCTTCCGGGGGGCGGTATTTCACCACATCTTTATTTTCCACGGATCAGGACGTCTGAAATTTAGCCGAGCATTGAGAATTGTTTATTGCATATTGAGGATCTAGGATTTGCAGATCTTTCCGCCGCCCGTCTTTTCGACTTGTCTTTTCGCTTCGGGATCTTCTTTTCCCATCGAGCGAGCTTGAACCATAGATACGGGGGAAGTCCCGCCTTCTCAGTCCGAGCATCAGTGATTAGCTCCCGCACAGCGGCAGACACGCCTTCTTTTATCGAGCGCTCGCGGTACTTCGCAACATCGATCTTCTCCCAGGCGAGAAATTCTTCATTCTCTGTCAGGAAGGCATCGAACTGCTCATCAGAGATCGTTTATCGCGTAAGAACATTTGGAAATATTTATACAGGATTACAGGATGTTGAGGAAACTCTACTTGCCTATCCAGTTGAGGAATGCGTCTGAGTAGGCGTGGAGGTCCTTGAACCTTGACTGGGCCACGTCTTCGGTGCTGAAGCGGATCTTCGCGGCGATCTGGTTCAGAGGTATCTTGCTGCATGCCGACTTGGCGAGGAGTGCGGCGCCGAAGCTTGTGGCCTCTGGCATGTCCGAGAGGATGAACTTGACACCCGGGCAGAAGGCGGTGAGCAGCGAGCAGTATGCCTTGTTCTTCCTGAATCCTCCCTCGATATATACGGTCATGCCCTTCTTGAGGCCGGTGTTCTTCAGCATGACTTCCGTCTGAAGCGCGAGCGAGAGGACTACCGCGGCGTAGCCGTATTCGGGATTTCCGAATGATTCCGGTCGTTTTGCACCCTTCGCAATCTCCTCGGGGAAAAAGACCTGTCCGTTGTCGATTATCCTGGAACGGGACTTCGGGAACGGGCCGGTTCCCGCCAGCAGGCCTGGCATCACATAAGTCTTCGCATCGGAGATGAGCTTCTGGTAGAATGCGTGGTCGAAGTCCGGATGACCCTTCAGCCCGAAAGACTTTTTGAGGATGTCATAATAGTAGTCCAGCTCCCCGCCCGCCATGAAGATCGAGGTCTTGACCGGATTTCCGAAGACGTCGGCGTTGTAGAAGACGCCCGCCTCCAGCTCGTTCTTCCTGAACGACACTTTTTCGGACGGGCACATCGTGACGAACCAGGTGCCGGTGGAGTTGAGTATGAAGCGGCCCTTCTCGGTGAGGAGATAAGGAAGGAGCGAGGCGTTCGAGTCGTGGATGCCGTAGGTGACGACGGTATTCTTATGCAGCCCAGTGCGGGCGGCGATTTCCGGCTTGATGGTTCCGAGGATATTGTGCGAGAAACCGATTTTTTCAGGCAGCAGCCCGGCAATCCCCATAGCCTTGGCGACTGAGGAATATTTCTTCTGCTTGAAGTTCCAGAGATATGTATGGCATGCGGTGTATGTGGTGTCGGCGCCTGCGGCGCCCGTGAGCACATATCCGAAATACTGCGGATAGTTGAGGATGTATTTCGACCTGGCGAACTGCTCGGGGAACTCCTTCCTGGCGAACTCTATGCCTTTCGCGAGGTTTGCGAGGCCGCCCATGCATGCGGTGGCGGTCTTGCGGTGAAGCATCGCCGCGTCGCCGTATTTCGCATAGAACTGATCGTTGAACGCAGTGCCCGGATCGTTGGTGTAGGAGATGACCGGGACTGAGAGCTTTCCGTCCTCGCCGACGCAGGCGAACGTGGCGCCGTGCGTCGTGACGGAAATGGCCCTTATGGCGTATTTTCCTGCGAACTTCGCAAGCTCGCCGAGGAACCAGTCCACGGCCTGGTCCGTCTTCTCGATCTGCAGCCTGCCCGAATCCTCGGCGGGTATGTTCACGTATTCGGATTCGACGACCTTGAGGTTTTCATCGAAGACAAGCGCCTTCTTGTTGGTCTTGCCGACATCGAGGACCGCATAGAAGTCAGCCATAGTATCCTCCTTGTTGAAAAGATTGAGTAGGAAACTTAGCGCAGATTACGGCTTTTTAAAGGAGCCAAATGCAAGTGGCTCAAAGGATCAAGGCGGGCTCTTTTCCATCTTCGCCCCCGTGCGGTGGAGGAAGAGGGCTCCGCGGGAGCCCCCATTCTTGGAATCCGCGCCGAACGAGACGGACATCAGCACCGGTGGCGAGCCTTTGACGAAGACTCCGCCCTGCGCGCCTGCGTCGACGCCGGACTTTTGATCCGGTGCGAAGGATGTCCAGCCGTCCGCCTCGAGGCGGCTTTTGATGCTTGAAAACGCCTGTGCCGGGGTGTCGTGCGTGGAAAAGAATCCGTATGCGGCCTTCCTCCCCGTCAGCTCTATGCTCTGGAGCGGTTCGGCGTTCTGGGGCAGCGGGAGTTCTCCCGGCCAGTAGGAGGCGGCAGTCTTCTTATCGGGCATTTCGACGGAGAACTGTATGGCGGGGAAGAAGCCGCCGAGCTTCACCAGGTAAATTCTCGTCGCGCCGCCGTCCGCCTGCGTCGTCTCGGCAAGCATGGACTCGCTGTTTGATGAGACCACCGCTTCCGGGAAAAGCTCCTTGATGCGGCGGACGCAGTCGTCGAACTGCAGTTCGACCAGGGATATTGATATGTTCATCGGGACGCCGTTCACCTTCACCGGTTCGATCCAAAGCTTCTGGAATTCCAGGGCCTTGTCTAGCGACATCCCCTTTCCGGCTTTCCCCTCCCCCAATGTATATACATCGGCCGAGAGTGCGCAGGCCAGGGAAGAAAGTATAAGAAATGTCGCACAGGCTTTCAAGTTGAATCCTCTCCCGAAACTCGCCTCAAGTAACGCAGACATTCCTGTCTGCGGAATCGCAGGTAGGAATACCTGCGCTACTTCAAGTTTCTCGCCGACAGAACTGGCGGATTTCCCCGCCAGAGCGGCACTCCTCTGAAACTCACCTGAAGTAACGCAGACATTCCTGTCTGCGGAATCGCAGGTAGGAATACCTGCGCTACTTCAAGTTTCTCGCCGACAGAACTGGCGGATTTCCCCGCCAGAGCGGCACTCCTGAAACTTGCATATCTTTGTCGCTAACTATGTCGTATTCCGGAGGGTTGAGCCGAGCTCAACCGCGGCTCCGACAAGCGTCGCCCTCCGTCGACTTTCTGATCGAGAAACTGCGACGCGTCGAATCCGATCTTAAAGTCTTAAAGCCGAGCTGGGGCTCGGCGTTCCCAGGGGGGGGGGTGAATCCTATTCAACCTCTACCGGGGTCACTATTTTTCGAGCAGCGACAACCCCTTAATGGACGGGATTGCGCTTGAGATTTCATGCTTCATGGAGGGCACTAGCATCATGTGGACTCCCGAATGCGAGAGCTGGCGTTCGGCCCACAGCTTGAAATCCATGAGCGCCGTGACGTTCCAATGCAGCAGCCTTATGCGTTCGGGCCTGTCGCAGTGCGAGGCGTTGTCGCAGAGGAACGGTTCGGCGCCCCTTACGGTTATTTTCCCGCAGTCCCGGCCGGGCGGCGGCGACGCCTTCCTGACGAAGCGCCTTAGGACGTTCCAGACGATGTCGGAGTGGAAGCAGACGCCTTCAGGATTCACAACCCCGTTGAGGACGGAATGGGACTGAGCCGGCCATTCCGGGCTTCTGAGGTCGGCCACGACGCCCCCCTCGGAGGCCCCCGCTGTAATTCCGAGGACGATGTCGGCGGCCTTGGCCGACGGATCATGGCTGAAGTATTCCGACCCCGGCAGATGCCAGGCCAGATACCATGTGAACTTGAACTTCCGCGGCTGGATTTCGGTCTTCTGGTCGAACAGTATCACCTTTCTGTCTATGGCGTATCCGGAACTGCTCCTCCTTAGCTGGAAGAGGGAATGCGCGTTCATCCTTTCGGCGGCGTTCCATCGCCACAGGTCGTCCCCGCTGCCAAGTTCCAGCACCGTGCCGTCGCCGGCCTTGAAAAGCCATGCGGGGGGTATCCCGTTCTCGAAGTTAAGGGAGGCCCCCGGCGGAAGATCCAGACCCTTCAGATGCGGGATGTTGGACTTGTGGCCGGGCAGCACTGCAGAAGCCTGCCAGTCGCCGCCTATCTCCACGGAATCCACGCAGAGCGAGCCGAGGGAATGCGGGCCGCGGAACTCTGCCTCGGAGACGAACTTCATCCTGTTGCCGTAATATTCGCATCTCCTTTCGAGGACAGGCTCCACTCCGAACGGCAGCACGGAAGCCTTCTCCACCGACCCGCCGGGCACGTTGTCGAAGTCGTGCTTCTTGAACTTGAAGACGCAAGATGCCGACTCATGGACGCCGTCGATGGAGGTTCCGCGCAGGACGGCGTTGCCGCAGCCGAGCTGCAGCCGCATAAGCTCATCGCCGCCGGGGCTGAATTCGGCGTTCCATCCTGGGCCGGAACAGAAAAAGTTAGCGTCCTGCATGGGTTTCGGTATTAAAGCAGTAAAACAATTTTAAAAAAGCGGTCAACAATGACCGCGCACCGTAGCCATTTGCCATCGGTTGAAAACGCCTCAGCCTATCACCTTGAAGACATCCCCGACGGTCTTCCTCTTCGGCATTGCCGGAGTTTCGGCGGCCTTTCCGAGAGGGGAGATTGCCAGGACCTCCCACGGGGGGAGGATTCCGACCGCGGAGTTCATCTTCTTGACGTCGTAGGCGCAGACCCAGCATGTGGCCAGGCCTTCGGCGGCCGCCGCGAGCACCAGGTGCTCCATCGCGATGCCGATGTCCACGCCTATGATGCTGCTGCCGTCGGTGCGCTTCCACGCGGCCTCGGGGTTGCCGATAGCGAGGACGATGGCGGGCGCCTGCTTGAGCCATTCGGCCTTGTATACGCCGCAGATGCTCTTCCTTGCGGCGGGGTCCATGACGACCCTGAAGGTCCATGGCTGAAGGTTGCACGCCGACGGCGCCCAGTTCACAGCCCGCCCAATCCTTTCCAGCGCGGCCGGATCGATAGGATCGCCGGCATATTTCCTCACGCTTCTCCTGCGTTCGAGCACTTCATAGAATTCCATATTCGAACCTCCTGGCGGTTGAATCGCATTGCGTGGATGTTAGCTTATTGGGCCGATTTCAAAATCTCCTTCACATGCTTCGGCCTTGTGCTTCGGCCTTGAGTTTGACATTGGCCTTATCAACCTAACATAAAAGACGGCACAAATCAATGTCGAAAAGCAAATTAAACTCGGCGTCCGGAGCGCGCCGCGGCCTGCTGCGGATGATTTTCCGGAGATGGCTGGTCTATCCTCTTCTAATCCTGGTGCTTCTCGTCTTCTGCGCGGACATGTACTGCGAGATCGCCGGCCTCCCGGACTTTGCGGCCAGATACCTGCGCGCAAAGGCGTCCGAGAACGGGCTGGACTTCGAGTTCGAGAACCTCAGGGGCGGCGTATTCTCCGGGATAAACATGGAGAAGCTGCGCATCAGGCCGACTTCAGGCGGCGGCGCCGAGTTCAAGGCAGGCAGGGCCAGGCTGACCGCCTCGTTCAACGCGGGCAACAGGTATTTCATATCCTTCAGGAACTCCGAGATGAAGGTCTCCAACGGCAGGCTGGAAATCCATCTGCCGGGCGGCACGGAAAATGGCGCCGCCAGAAGCATCGTGCTCGACAAGATCGAGATGAGCGTGATGAAGAGGGGCAAGGCACTCGAGATAGAATACCTCAACGGCTCCCTCTACGGCATAATACTTTCACTCTACGGGAGCATCAGGAAGTTCTTTCCTGCCGGGGAGCTGGCGCAGGAGGAGGACGAAGACGGAGGGCTGAGCATCCAGACCATCCTCGGCGGCTGCATATCCGAGGAATACCAGGATTACGCCCTGTCCAAGCTCGAAAGCCTGCCCTGGGACACGCTTAGGCTTTCCGGAAACGCCAGGGCGAACGTCTCCCTGGACGTCTCCGCCCCGCAGAAGGGCGAGCTCAAGGCGGAATTCGACATCGGCGCCGTCACCGTCCGCGGGATCGCGGTGAAGTCCGTCAGAGGGGGGCTCAACATGTCGCAGGGCAGGATTTCATCCGACAGGCTGAAGGTCGTCCTCGCCAACGGCGACTGGGCCGAGCTTAACCGTCTGAAATTTCCCGACGGCGACGAGAAGGTCTTGAGGACAAACGCGCGGGGAAGCCTCAGGCCGATGGATCTCCTAAGGACGATCAGGCCAGACCTGCACGCCGAGGCCACCGGGCTGGGGCTGAACGACGCAGTTCTCGAATTCACATCGGAGATATCCGCCCCGCTGAAGCTGCCTGGCTCCGGCAGATACCCTGTGACGGCGAACTTCTCCGAGCTTTCCCTATCCGGGATATTCCTGCCGTCCGACCAGGCGCCGTCGGCGACCATGCCTGAAAAAACCGACATCAGGGGCAAGGTCAAGCTCAAGGCGGAGATAGACTCGCGGAATCTCAAGGCGAGCCCCGCCGACGCCGAACTCGTCCTCCAGCCGTTCAAGGCCGCCGGGATAAGCTTCTCCGGGATACGAGGGGATGTTTCACTGGAGGGGGGCAGACTCGCTACCAAGAACCTCTCCGCGGCCTTACCCGGCGGAGACTTCATCGAGCTGCGGAATTCGCAGCTCGAATTTCTTCCCGGCCGCGAAAGGTTCTTCAAGGGCAAGGTGTCCGGAAAGATCGTCCCCGACCTATTCTTCAGCCTCGTCAAGCCCGACCTTCTAGAGATGCTCATGTCGCAGGTAGAAATCCACCAGACGCCGGTCACCTTCGACGCCGACGTGGACTTCCCGTTCGAATCGCCCGACAGGCAGGTGGTCTCCGCCAAGGCCAGGATACCCCAGATGAAGATAAGGAAGGTGAAGCTCAAGAACGTGGGCGCCGAGGTAAGGCTGGCCAAGAAGTGCATAGAAATCAACGACTTCCACGCCTCCGCCCCGGACAACGAAGTTTCCGGCGAAATGATATATTCGCCGCTTGCGAACGAGCTCCTCGCCACGGTCAGGGCGGACGGCAACCCCCTCTTCCTCTGCGAGTTCATGGAGGAGAAGGACCGTCCCTTCTTAAAGGGCATTTTACGGCCGTTGCGTTTCCCGGAAATGCAGGACGCCATCGAATACACCGTGACCGTCCACAACTTCTTCGGCGAGTCGCCCTACTACAACCTCTACGGGAGCATCGTCGTGACCGACTTCGCCTACAACGGGGTGGACTTCGACTACGGCGCCTGCTGCTTCAACATAGACGCCGACAGGCTGGTGGCGATACCCAAGATCGTCCTGCAGAAGGGCGAATGCAGGGCCCTGGTCTCGATGATCCACGACCTGCGGCAGAAGCCCGGGCCGCCGCCGGCAAGCTCCCCCCTTTTCAGCCCTTCGGCCGGCCCGACCGACAGGGTCAACTTCGAGGTGGAAAGCAACCTCTCGGGGAACGACGTCCTCAAATGCATACTCCCCGACTGGAAGCATGAATCCCTCCAGTTCACGACGTCCGCGGAGGCCAAGGTCGCAGGCACCATAGACTATCTCGACTCCGGGCGGACGCTGGTGAACGCCGACATCTCCGGCTGCTCCTTCACATGGGAGGGCATCCCCGTCGACGACGCGTCAGCGAAGCTGGAGTTCAAGGAAGGCCGCCTCAGCCTGGAAGGCATCAAGGCGAAAGTCTGCGGCGGCGACACCTCCATCGAATTCCTGTACGACTTCGACGACGACACCGGCGCCATCTCAGTAGACATCGCGGAGGCGGACTACACCTCCTTCCTGGAAAAGCTCGACTTGAAGATGAAGGAGCCCGAAAAGCGTGGAAAGCTCTCCTGCAAGCTCAGCTCCGACTTCGCATGTCCGAAGGGCGGCGGCCTCGAAATGCAGGGCAAGGGCAGCCTCGACATCGCCGAGGCGGAAATCTGGCGAGTCCCGCCGTTCCGCGGCCTCGCCGACATGCTCAGGAAGGCCGACATCCGCCTCGACTGGGACGAACTGAGCAGGATAGAATGCGACTTCACCCTCGAAAAGGACCGCGGCAGGACCGACAACATAAGGACCGACGGAAAGCTCCTATCCCTCGAAGGCTCCGGCACCTACTCCTGGCAGACACAGGACGCCGACTTCAGGTTCAGGATACGCCCACCCGAAAACGCTCCCGGCTTCAAGATACTCTCCAAGATGTTCGACCCCGTCTCATGGCTCCTCGAAGCAAGGCTCCACGGCAAGTGGAACAACCTGAAGTGGGAGCAGATCAGCGCCGTCAAGGACCTGTTCAGATAATTATTCATGGACGGTCGCCGCTCATGAATAATTAAGGCTAAGCGTTCGCCCAGGTCTTGATTCCTCGGCGCTGCCTTTCCTTGAGGACACCTTCCCTGAGACTGTCGCGCAGGATGTCCGGGCTGGGGAGGACAAGCTCGGCGACGGGGCAGGTCCTGTCCACGGACTTGATCCTGAGTATTCCATATCCTAGGAGGCGCATGGAGAAGGGGATTACGACTTCGAAGTCGTCCACCCTGTAGAGTTCGATCGTCTCGATGTTCTTGCTGAGTATCCCCTTTTCTATGGTTATGCGCTGGTTGGTTAGGCGGTAGCTTGTCGTAAGGCTTCTGCACCAGTATTTGATGAACGCCAGGCCGAGGGTGACGATTATCCAGAAATACTGCCCCGCCGAATAGACTGCGGGGAGGCGGCCGGAGTAGATTTCGACCTCCTCGGCGTCCTTGAGCTTGTTCTCGTTCGCCTCGAAGTTCTCGCCGCAGAAGCGGCATTTTATCGCGGCGGCCTTTATGGTCTCCGCGCAGAACGGGCATTTTTTAGTCGGTTCTTCCATCGAATTATTTTGACATGATTATTGGGCATTCCTTGTTGGACGTTGGCCATTCATCTGCGCGCAGGTGGAGCGCCGCGCTTTCCCCCGTCGAAAAGGTTGCCGGACTGCATCGCCTTGAGCAGGCTTCCGCCGGATATTTTTGCGTTCGCCACGATGCTGCTGCCCTGGCTTTTGATGACCAGGCTGCGGAGGAATTCTTCCTGCAGCGGATTGGCAGGCATGTTCTGTCTCTTCGACATCTTCTGGAGTGATATGAGGCCCTGGAGCATCTGCTGGACACCTTCAGCCTGCTCGGGGCTCGACAGGGTGAGGCTCATGTTCATGTCGGCGTCCTTCTGGAGGTCGATGTCGAAGGTTCCCGAAACGACGTTTTCGAGGAACTTCTTCTCCTTGAGCAGCTCCTTCGGCACCTCGAAGATGGCGGCCTCGAAAATCTTGCCGCCGGAAAGGAGCTTCTTCGACGCGAGATCCTGGGCGGGTTTCCCGGAGCTGAAGCTCCGCACGAACTCGTTGGTCAGTACGGCCTCGCCGACCGCGATCGTCCGGCCGTCTATCACCGCGGCGAGGTTCTGCTGTCCGGGGACGCCCTTTGCGGGGACCATTGCGGCGAACTGGCAGCCGGGTATTTTCACGGCGGCGCAGTCCTTCCTCGCGCCGATTGTCTGGGATATCCTCTTTACATCGAAGTCGCCTTCGAGGGCCACGACTCCCCTGCCCTTCTCGACCCATCCGAGCCAGATGCGGCCGATGCTGTCTATGTCGAGCCCGGTCTCGCCCGCCATGACCTCGCTGGCGATCAGGTGCTTGTCATAGTTCATCTCCTTGAATGTCTTGAAGAGGGGGTTCTCCCTCAACTTCCGGATGTCGAGGCGGGCAACGCCCGTGGTCTCCGCAGGGAAGCTTTCCATGATGCCTGCGGAGAGGCCGAGGCAGCAGATCATGAGCGACGCGGAGAAAACTGCGGCATAGATCGTCTTCAAGTCGTATTCCTTAATAATATGTTTTACGGCAACTGAACGCATGAATTCGGCAAACTACGCCCTTTTCCGAATTCATAATTAGAATCCGGAGAGCAGCTTTATTTTCAGACGTGCAAACTCTATATTGTGAAGTTTCTGTTTCAAACATCGCATGCGAAAAGAGCTTGGTGAGCCATGGTCGAGATCGAGCGGAAATATCTGGTCAGGAGCGACGCATGGCGCGGCAAGGTTTTAGAATCTGAGGAGATAAGGCAGGGTTACGTGCCTATGTCGAAAGGCCTTCTGCGCATCAGGATCCTGGGCGGACGCGGCTTCATCACGGTCAAATGCTCCCGCGTAGGAATATCCAAGCGCGAATTCGAATATGAGGTTCCGAAAGGCGACGCCGATGAGATGCTGGACGCGCTCTGCGGAGGACGAGCCGTCTCGAAGACCAGGCACCGCATCGAATTCCGCGGGAGGAAATGGGAGATCGACGAATACCACGACGACAACTCCGGGCTGGTGGTCGCGGAAATAGAGCTTTCCGCGGAGGACGAGAAGTTCATGAAGCCGCCCTGGCTCGGGAAGGAAGTCTCCCACGACGACCGCTACCTGAACTCTTCTCTATTCAACAACCCCTACAAGAACTGGACAGCTCAAAAAACTTCTCAAGCACTGCCTCCACGGGGAGAGCCCTGAGCCCCTCCGGTATGGGGCTGTAGGTTCCGTCGGTGTCGGGAACTGCGGCCATGAACGGCAGGTTATTAGGATAAGTACCGTATGCGGGAAAGCTTTCGGGGTTGAAGATTCCGAGCGTCGGCACGCCCATGGCGACGGCCAGGTGCATGGGGCCTGTGTCGTTGCAGACATAGAAATCGAGCCGCAGCAGCATTGCGCATAATCCCAAGATGGTTTCCTGCGCAGGTATTTCAAGCAGCCTGACCCGGCACAGCCTCTTCAACTCCTCCACCAAGCGCCGCTCCGAGGGCGCCGAGGTGATGAATATTTCCGCGCCTGTCTTAGCTGACAGCGCCTCTGCGAGTTCCGCAAATTTCGCCGCAGGCCAGGCGCGGTATGCCAGATACTTCTCGTTGGCTCCGGGATGGATGCCGATCCTCAGCTTTCCCCCGAACGGCCGGAAGAAGCTGTCCGCCGCGGCCGCGCATTCCCCCGGAACATTGATTTTGGCGAGATGGAATCCGGCCGGAATTCCAAGTTCCTGAAGGATGTCGGCGTATTTCAGGATGACATGCCTGAGTTCGAAGCGGTCCTCGGGAATCCTCCTGTCGAGGAAGAAGCCCCTGCCCTTGTAGTCGAGACCGATGGAGAATGACGCCGATGCGAGAATGCGCGCAAGGATCGGCTTCAGGGTTCCGGCCAGCGAATATTTGGGCGTGGCATCAATGAAGATGTCGTATCTTCCTTCAAGCTGCCGCCTCAGCTCCACAAGGTTCTTGAACGCCTCGACCGAGCATACGCTCTCAAGCCCCTGCTTCGAAAGCTGCCCCATGAAAACGCACTTGTCGACCAGGCGCGACGGCTCGAGAAGCTCCTTTCCGGACGGGGATGCGACGATGGTGATTTCCGTGGCGGGAAAATGGGCGCGCAAATCCTCCAGCATCGGCAGCAGGCAGACATAGTCTCCGATCCCGCCGAGCCGGAAGACGAGTATCCTTTTAATATTTTCCTTTCGGGGAACTGTCTTCATTTCGCTCCTGAAAAGATATTTTTCAGCTTCATAAGCGTGCCGGACGCCGCGAGCGAAATCCGCAGCGCGGCAAGCGTGGCAGGGCCATGGTGCTTCTTCGCGTATATGACCGCGCTTTCGGAGAGCCATCCGGAGGTCCGCGGGCCGGAGGTGGCGCCTTCTAGGTGCATGATTTCAGCCCCCGCGGCCTGCCAGCACTCGAAGCCTGCGGTTCGGGCCTTCCTGCCCAGGTCGATGTCTTCAAAATACATATGATAGTCCTCGTCGTAGAGGCCATGGGACTCGATGAAGCTTCTTCTGACGAGGCAACATGTGCCGCAGATGTATGACAGCATCTCGTCCTTCCTTTCCCTGCCGGCATTCCTTTTCCTGAGGAAAGCCTTCACGGTACCCTGCCCGAACAGGGCCGTGATCATGACCGCTGCGGCGGCGGACAGCGGCTTGGGCATCCGTTCTCCAAGACGGCCGCCGGGCGGGATCCATGGTGCTTCCCATGCCGACGGATGTATTACCGGGCCGAAAAGTGCGCCGTCCGGCTTCGAAGCGGCAAGCTCCAGGAGCTTGACAAGAGTGTCCGGCCTGAATTCTATGTCGTCGTTTATTACCAGTGCGAAGTCGTCCTTCCTGCCGACGAGGGCACGGTTGTGGTTTTTGCCGAAGCCTCTCCTTGCATCGTTGGATATTATTTCCGCACCGGGGAAGTATTCCCGCACCGTGCCGGCGACATCCCATCCGGAAAGGTTGTCGGTCACGATGAGGCGGCAGTCGAAGGGTTCCGCGGCGGGGGCGAGTGTTTCGAGGCACCTGCGGAGGTTGGCCTGCGAACTGCCGGAGACGACGGATATTGTCAGCCTGCTCATGCCTTCCTCGCGACGATGGTGATGAAGTCGCTCCTGCCAAGCAGTCCGACGAGGATGCGCTTCAACGGTTTACGGATGAAGCTCAGGGCGGCGAAGTTCCTTGAGACGAATCTTCCAAGCGGTCCGGGAACGGCGCCGGCTCCGCCGGCCAGCCCTGTTCCGGCGTCATGCTGGACCTCGACGATTCTGAAACCCGCCTTCCCGACCACGCATAGCAATGTCTTCTCGGTATAATGGCACATGTGAACGTCCGGCTGCAGGATAGCCATCCTGGCGGTTCCACGGCTTGACAGGGCGGATCTGAAATCGGGAACAGTCATGAGCAGAAGCCCCGCGCCGGAAGTTATCCGGTGGATTTTCCCCAGGACATCGACGGGCGAGCCCATGTGCTCGAAGACGTGCCACATCGCGACGGCGTCGAACTTTTCATCTCGGAATTCGATGTCCTCGAAATTCCCACATTGCGGCCGTATTCCGAACTTCTGCTCGGCCAGCCTGCACATTTCAGGGGAGATTTCGACTCCTGCCGCCTTGAAGCCCGCCTTACGGCATTCGTCCAGGAAATATCCGGCCGAACATCCGATCTCGAGGACGCGCGCACCGCTGTCCGGCAGATGCTTTTTAAGAAGGCGCAGCCTTTCAGCGGCATCCCCCCGGAACACCTCATCGTTCGCGGTATAATCGAGGGGATTAGAAGCATGCCCGCGCTGATATGCCGAGCCATAGTTCCCAGCCAAGTCTTTGGCTGACGGCCTCGGACAAGTGTAGACAAAGCCGCAGCAGGAGCATTCAGCGAGACCCAGACCGTCCTCGAAGGACATGATCCGCCTTCGCTCCGGGCAGCCGCATGCGGGGCAGTCCACGGTCACGTTCATCTTCTTAGGCTCTCCGTGATGTTTCCAAGCGCATATGAGGCCGTTGCCGCAACCCTTATGAACTTTAGCGACAGAGCGGACAAGGCAAGATTCGCGAGGGCTCTGGCGATCCGGTAGGCCAGCGGCCTGGTCGGAGCGAAATCCTTCCTGTACCCTTCGTCAAGTTCGTAGACGAGATGGGGGTGAGTTTTCCGGACTTTTGCGGAATTTTTCCCTTTTATGAACGAAAGCCTGAGAAGCTCCTTGAAGGTGGCCGGCATCGGATGGTAGGCCCAGCAGTGCGGGACGACGCAGACCCTGAATCCCGCCTTTCGAACCCGGTAGCGCAGATCCGGATCGGTTCCGGCGATGATGTCGGGGTTTTCCCATCCGACGTCCTTGAAGAGCTTCGCAGGCATTGCGAGACACATGTGGCTGACCATGTCGCTGTCGACCAGCTCCTCCTGGACGGGGAAATATGAGCGGGGCAGCTGTTTTGCGGAAACCCGCTGGAACCAGTTCGAATCCTCGGGTACGAGCTGTGAAGGGCCTGTCATTCCGACGTCGGTTCGCCCGAGAAATGGAGCGATAAGTTTTTCCAGGACTTTGTCGTCTCCAAGAGTCACATCGTCGTCTATGAAGACATAGTAGTCTCCGGAGGCCTTCTTGACGCCTTCGTTGCGCGCCCTGCCGTTGGGCGAAACGCCGACTACCACGATAACCTCGTGCGCCTTCAAGGTCTGCATCCCGATCTGCGCCTTCAGCCTCTCGACGTTGCCGCCCCGGCTTCCGTCGGCGGACGGAATGATGACGGACACCTTTGCGTTCTGCCAATCCATGCTGAACCTAATTTATTTGAAACCAATATTGCCCGTTGCGATGAAAAAACAAGCGGGGACGGAAAGATTGACCTTTGCCAGCGGCATTTGATTTGAGACACCAGGACTTTATATTCCTAACATGCGCCCAAAATATCCATTCTTTATAGTCATAGACGACGGGGGCTTCCCCTTCGCCGGGCTTGAGGACGAAATAATTCCGATACGGATGGAAGTCTACGCCACAATACTCAGGCTGGCCAAGGACTTCGGAATGCGGATTCCTGTCTGCTTCACGATGAAGTTCCTCGACAGGGAAAATGTCTCGGGGCTGGGGGCCGCGCTGCCCTATCTTGACGAACTGCTGGGCTTCCTGAAGGAGAACGGCGAGCATATCGAAATGGGCTACCACGGTCTCAAGCACAATTACGAAGGATGCTCCGGAGAATTCTACTGCCTCGGCAGAGGCACCGCCGTGCCGGAGGAGATCCAGCGGGAGAGGATAAGAACCAGCGCCGAGATTTTCAGGAGCCTGGGCATGCCGTTCCCAGAACTTTTCGTCCCCCCCTGCCACGCTTGGGAAAACGGGGTCACCGACAGGATACTTTCCGAATACGGGACGAAATATCTTGTCTCATTCGGCCAGCTTGACTACCAGGGCAGGCGCTTCATCTGGAAGGATTCCAGATCCCTCGAATTTCTACATAGGGAGGAGATCGGTGTCTACAGCAGGCATATTGCCATTCCGCCGCAGGCATTTGAAACCGCCTGCAGGCTGATAGTCCCGCGGACCCTGCTGACAAACATCAAGTTCCGGAGGCGGCTGACGAATCCTCTTGTCCACAGCTACATGACGCACATCGGCAACTTCATGCCCCGCAACTACGACTTCTGGGCTCGGCTCTTCGAATGGGCGCGCAAGCAACCGGCGCTTGAATTCTGCAAGGACAACAGGACGGCGGCGGAACTGTATAATCAATTGGAGAAGAATGGCTGACGGCGCCACTTTATGATACTTTCTCAAAAAGTTCTAGTGCAAAAGCGTGCATGTGTCTATGGAATTCATTGAATTTTGGGTTGCGGGCGAAGCCCGCCTTAGACTCATTTAGGCTGAAAATTGCGCATTTTGATTGCGGAGATTTTGGAATTTGCTTCGCATTCTGAGAGACCGCCGATA
>CAZWRV010000082.1:0-30358 GCA_964636325.1 uncultured Victivallaceae bacterium
CGCAAATCAATGCGCTCTCCCTACCCCTATCCTGCGCGCCGCAAGGGCGCCTTTTCCCGCAGGGAAAAACCTAGTGCCTTACGGAAACTAAGTTCTGCATCCGGAACTCATTATGCCCAGCATCTTCCAGTCGGTCATGTCGCAATGGATCGGCGTCACTGAGACGTATCCGTCGTCGATGGCCCTGGCGTCGCTCCCCTCCTCCGACTGCATCTTGTCGTAGACTCCTGTCAGCCAGTAGTAGGTGCGGGCGGCGGGGTCCATCCGTTTCTCATATTGGTCGACCCATGCGATCCGGCTCTGGAATGTGATCTTCTCCCCCCTTATCCTGTTTCTCGGGATCGAGGGTATGTTGACGTTCAGCAGGGTGCCCCGGGGAAGCTTCATGGAAGGAAGCCTGGCCGCAAGTCCGGCGGCGTATTCCGCGGCATATGAATAGTCCGTGCTCTCGAAGGAGGCCAGGGATATCGCGAAGGACGGCACGCCGAGTATGGCCCCCTCCGTCGCGCCGGAGACCGTTCCCGAGTAAAGGACGTTTATCCCGAGGTTGGCGCCGGCGTTGATGCCCGACACGACAATATCCGGCTTCCTGTCCATCAGCGTGCTCGTCCCGAGCTTCACGCAGTCGGCCGGCGTCCCGCTGGTGGCGTAGCCCACGAAGCCCCTGTCCCTTCTGACCTCCTTGACGCGCAGGGGATCGGCCACGGTGATGGCATGGCCGACGGCGCTCCGCTCGGAGTCCGGCGCCACTACCATCACATCCCCCAGCGTCCTGAGGGAATGGAAGAGCGCCGCTATCCCCTCGGAATAAATCCCGTCGTCGTTTGTGAGAAGTATAAGCATCGGCGGAAGCCCTTCAAGGCAAATGCGAAATTTAAGCCTATGGATAAAATATTCAATCAACAATCCTAAAACTATACTATAAAATTGAGGTATTATTCGCCGCTAACACTTGAAATAACAGAACGCCCCGAATAAGTTATCCCCGGCCATGGGAATAGGCATAGTATGAATCCGGCAAACCATCTTTTGCTGGATTAATTTTAGGCGTAAGGCCTTATACTGGGACTGGCGATTAGGCTGCGGCAACCTGCATTCAGGGGGGGGGCCATGAAGCTTGTCTCATTGTTGAAGCGTTTCACTTTGATATCCTCATTCCTCATCTTCGCGTTTTCGCTTACGGTTGCGGGCGTATGCCTCTACATCTTCTGGCGGAGCTTCCAGGAGGAGAGATACAAGGACATCGAGTCGTCGATACATTCCGAGTCGGTCACATTCCAGAGCTACTTCGCGAACCTGAACGAGCTTGCAGCTCTAATAACGTCAAGGACCAGGCTCCGGCAGATCACCGAGGGGATGGCGGGGGGCGCAGCATCGGAGGAGGCCACGGAGGAGGCCGGGAGGATACTCGAGGACGCCCTCGCCGGAAGCAGGAACATCGCAGGCATATGCAGGATATTGAAGGACGGATCCGTCCTCGCGTCCGCCGGCATGCCGCCCCCGGCGGAGCTCAGGCCGCCCGGCGACCTTCGCGAAACCGTAAGCTGCATACTCGCCGTCGGAGGCAGGCCGCACATAGTCACCTTGTCCCCGGTGCTTTCCAGCCAGAAGGAGCTGATCGCATGCGACATCATTGTGGTTGACAGGGCAGGCATCAGGCAGATGGCTGAAAGCTTCGTCTCAAAAAGCAGCATATTCAATTCCATCAGCTTCATGGCCGTCGGAAGGGAGATGCAGAAAGGACTGGAAATCTACAGCGTCAACACACCCCGCGACTCTTCCAGGATCAAGGAGATGTTCTTCGACGGGAACTTCAAGGATGAGGTGACGGAGCTCCCGGAAGGCATGCTGAAGAGCATCAGGACGGGAGGAGGGTGCTTTTTCCTCTGCCCGGTCTACACCGGCTCCCTCTGCCGGATCTATGCGATGACGTCCGTGAACGAGGACTTCTTCTCGGTGTTCTCCGACCAGAAGATATACATGATCATACTGCTCGCCATCAGCCTGTCGCTGGTCTCCTACGTCATACTGTCCGAATTCCTTAAGCCGCTGGAGAAAAGGATGGCTGTCGACATCGAAAGGATATTCTCCCTGAATCAGAAGCTCTCGAAGGAGATCAAAAACCATCAGCAGACGGAGCAACTGCTCAAGCGCAGCGAACTGAAGTTCAGGACATTCATGGACAACATCCCCGGCATGGTATTCATCAAGGATTCGCTGGGCCGCTACGCCTACATGAACAACTTCCTGTCGAAGACAGGCCTCGACGACCACGAGCGCTGGATCGGGAAGACCGACGCGGAGCTCTGGCCGGAGAAGCACGCCTCCGACGCCTCGAAATACGACCGGAAGATACTTTCGCAGAGCCGGAACTTCAACACAATCGACGAGATCTCGTTCAGGAACAGCGTCCGTCGCTTCATCACATACAGGTTCCCCATGCTCGCCGAGGACGAACAGACTTACGTGGGAGGCATCTCCATGGACATCACGGATGTCCTCAGGATGGAGGACGAACTGGCCAGGGAGAAGGAGCGCCTCTCCCTCACGCTCCATTCCATATCGGACGGGGTCATCGTCACCGACAGGGACTGGAAGATAAGGATAATAAACAAGTCCGCGTCCGAGATAACAGGCTGGGACAGGGACGAGGCCGACGGCAAGGAGATCAATGAAGTGCTGCGCCTGTCCTCCCGCTCGGATGGGATCCCGATCAAGGCTGGAGAGATATTGAAGCACATAAAGTCTTCGCCAATGTCCGAAAAGCTCACGTTCGAGCTGGCGACCAAGTCAGGGACGAAGAAGGTAGTGGAGGACGGCATGTCTGAGATATTGGACGGAGAGGGCGCATGCATTGGTTTCGTCGTCGTCGTCCGCGACATCACGCTGATATCGCAGATACAGGAGAATCTGAGGACAGCCCAGAAGATGGAGTCCATCGGCCTCCTCGCAGGCGGAATCGCCCACGACTTCAACAACATCCTCATGGGCATAACGGGCAACCTGAGCATGGCCAGGATGATGACGATGGACAACCGGGAGCTTGACGAGCTCCTCTCCGACGCGGAGCAGTCGGCCGACAGGGCGAAGGAACTCACCAAGCGGCTCATCACCTTCGCGAAGGGGGGAAGCCCGGAGGTGAGCGTCTGCCCCACAAGGGAACTGGTGTCCGAGAACATCAAGTTCAACCTGGTCGGCTCCAACGTCCGGCGGACCGAGGATATGCCGCAGGACATATGGGCGGTCCGCGCCGACCCGTCGCAGCTCTCGCAGGTATTCTCCAACATAATAACAAACGCCAAGCAGGCGATGCCGGACGGCGGCGACCTGGATGTGGCGGCCAGGAACATCATGCTCGGGCCGGACAACGACAGGAAGCTCCCGCCCGGCCCCTATGTCAAGATAAGCTTCAAGAACAACGGCGAAAACCTCAGGAACGAGATAAAGGACAAGATATTCGACCCCTATTTCACGACCAGGAAGGGCTTCTCCGGACTCGGGCTGTCGATTGCCTTCTCCATTGTCCGCCAGCACGGCGGATTCATATCCGTGGAGGACAACGTCCCCCGCGGGGTCATCTTCCATGTGATCCTTCCTTCCACAGGCGCGCCCGCGCCGGAAACAAAGGGGGACGAGGAGGCGGTGGAGTCTGAAACGCCCGGCAAGTTCACATCGAAGAAGATCCTGGTCATGGACGACGACGAGGCGATACGTAAGTTCACCATGAACATCCTGAGCAGGGCCGGCCATATGGTCCGCACCGCATGCAACGGGGAACAGGCCGTCTCCATATTCAAGGAGGCCGCCGCGAGCGACTTCAAGTTCAATATCGTCATTCTCGACCTGACAATCGTAGGCGGGATGGGGGGGAAGGAGACGCTCCAGCAGCTGAAGAGCATCGACCCGGACGTGACGGCCGTGGTCTCAAGCGGCTACTCGGAGGACTCGCTGATGGCGGAACCGGAAAAATACGGATTTAAATATCGTCTGCCGAAACCGTACAGCATGCAGCAGATGATACGCCTCGTCAACAGCATACCCGCATCCCCTACTTCCGTATGAAGATTGTGTTGAGCTCTGGATCGTTCAGCACGTCGTTGAGGGAGAGGAGCAGCTTTGCCGAATCCTTCGAAAGCAGCTCCGGCTTTAACTCCGCCGCGTAGCTTACCTTCAAGACGTTCCCTGCGCCGTCCCCGAAAAATCCGCCGGCGCAGTCGGGGGGCTTGACAGTGTCCCGCGTTATCTTCAGGCTCCCGGACTCGCCGCCGGAGGACGGGATCGAGAAGAACTGCTCCGGCGGAATCAGCTCCTGCTCCTTGAACTCGTTGAGCGGCAAGGATATATAATAGTTAGTCTCGGAGGACGATCGGGATCCGATGAAATAGGGGTTTTCCCTTCCGGGAGTCACGTTGCTGAAGATTCCCCCCAGCGGCTGCCCCAGCTCGAAATACAGGTAGTCCCCTTCCCTGACGGCGTAGTTTTCGATGCTGACAGTATACTCCTCTACTCCCGGATACACGTCTGTCCTAGTCACATATTCGCCGGCGGCCTTGGCGGAACGCGAAAGCGAGCCGCACAGCTCGAGGTGATGGCGCCTCCTGTCTTCCGGCGTAATCTCGGTGAACGTCCTCCTGAAAACGCACATTGCGCTTCCGAAATGCAACGTCTGATTCTTGACGAGGGCGGTACCGTCCGGAGAAACCTTGACGAAGCAGTTGACTACCGACCTGTCCTTCCTGTCCGGCGCGGCCTTGATTTCCGCTATCCCCGCGTCCCCGATGAAAAGCCCTGCGAAACCCGCATGGTAAGTCGCCCCCAGCTCGGCATACTGGTCGCCCTCGTTCAAATAGATGTCTTCGCCGCGGATTTTCACCAGCAGCTCGCTGAAGGTGTCCGGGTCGGGAATTTTCTGCTGCATGTCCACGAACTCGCCGATCATCGGCTCCCTGGACGCAAGGACGAATTCCGATTCTATCCCTGCGGCCTTGAGCATCGCCGCGAGTAGGACGGCCTTGTCGGTCGAACTGCCGTAGCCGTCCTCTAAGGTCCTGTCCGCCGATGAAAGGCATGAGAGCGGAAGCTGGTTGAATCCGGGGCCGGCGGTCCTAACGTTGACGGCGACAAAATCCCGTATCAACTTGATCTTTGCTCGCCTGTCGTCGCCGGCCGCCTTGACCAGCTCAACCGTCCTTGCTGCCGCCTTCGCTCCGTCAGCGACCTTCTTTTCCAGCCCTGCCCTGAGGACGCCGCAGTAGCTCTTCCAGTCGCCGGTCGAGACAAGGATTCCCGGCACGAAAAACCATCTCGGAGGAAGGGACGGCTCCGACTTGATGGCGGGGCTGTCCTTTACCTCGAACTCCAACGTCCCCTTTCCGGCCTCGAGGACGCCGGGCATGGTAGGAGTTATCAGGTCTTCAACTTTCAAGGGCATATCTTCAGGATATGCAAGGCTGAAGCTCTTCCTTCGTATCGGGCTGTTATCGCGGACATAGGAATCGAAGGCGATGAATGGACGGTCCTTGAAATCCATCGAAAGCTCATATTCAATTACGGATCCGACAGAGACCCCGGGGAGGCTGGCGACCAGAATCTTGCCGCCGGGATAGCGCGGCGCGGCGCTCACCCATCCCTGATCCATAATGTTGATCTCCTTGGGCGAAATCATGTTCTCAGTCCCGTCCGGCTGGACGACCTTGGCGGAAAGCAGCCTGACGTCGTCCCATATGGGATTGTATTGGATCTTTATCTCCGAAATCTTCTTTATGCCGCTGTAGGTAAGAACCTTCTCGCGGATTTTGCTTGCAAGCTTCCAATGGCCGGAATCTATAATCTCGCACCTGACCACCTGCTCAATTATCTCCGTGTCCGGCTCCTTGCCCGGCTCGACCCCGTCCTCGCCGGCGATCCCGAATATCGGCATCTTCCTGCCGTCCAGCTCGATCTGCTTCAACGTGTCCCTGAGCACGAGATACTGCTCAGGGCTGAACTCCACGGTCTTGAGAAGGAACTTGCCTTCCCCGTAGATCCTGCCGTCCTTGAGTTCGAGCCTCCTCGCCCACTCCAGCTCGTCGCTTTCCACGCCCTGGAACTCCGGCATCTCGGCGAGCGGAGGAATGCCGCCCCCCAGGACGACTTCGAACTTCTCCACCACTCCGCAGGTTATCTCGGTGCTCAACGGATATTTCCTCTTCTCGAGGCCAGTGCTGCCGATGACCCTTCCGGCAAGCCCGACCGACGCCCCGGCCCAAGGCAGCTGGAGCATCATCTTGTCCTTTCCCTTGACCAGGGCGTCCGGCGTGGAATACTTAATGGTCGCGGATACGGCGCTGGCGGTGTCGCCCATCTTTTCCGGCATTATCTTCAGCTCGCTGAGCCGCGCCCCGGGAAGTATCGCCTTGGCAAGCATCTCGAAATATGACTTGACCTCCTCAGGACGGGCCCGCGCAAAGTAGCCCCTGTATATGTTGTCGTTGATCCCCTCGAAAAGGAACGTCGTCTCGGCGCCCAGGCCCCCCGAGATGTTGAACGCGGCGCTCGTCGTGACGCGGACCAGGTTCTTATCGGCCGGGACAACCGGAGTGACCTTCAATGTCTCCCCCTCAGGCCGGGCCACCAGATAGCTCATGTTGCCGAGGTAGGACGGGAATATGTCCTTCGTGTTTTCGTCCGTGGGGTCCATCAGCGTGTAGGAGCCGTCGTCGTTCCCCACGCAGACAACCTCGTGGTTGAAGAACGGGAGCGGGACGTCCTGGTCGATCTTGGGGCCGGCCATCATAAGGACGGGGAACGCCTTGAATCCGGCCAGCCTAAGCATCGCGACCAGCAGCGCCGCCTTGTCGCGGCAGACCCCGTACTTGTTCTCGAACGTTATGCTCACGTCGTGCGGCTCGTAGCCCGGCGCCTCCTTCTCGATCGTTATGCCCATGTAGCGGATGTTCCGCGACACATAGTAGAAAACGGCCTCCATCCTCTTCTGCCGGTCCTGAATGCCTTCCACCAGCTCGGAGGTCTTCTTCCTCATCTCCGGGGTGACGGCTTCCAGATGCTTCTCGGAAATCCCCCAGCACCATTTCGACACCGTCTCCCAGTCCTTCACCGTGCTGACCAGCAGCCGCTGGACCAGCGAATACGCGTCGGGCATGTTCGGCTCGGGGAACATCCTCGGGACGTCCTCCGCCGTCCACCTGTAGATTATCCGCCCGTCCTTCTTCTCGACCGCCCCCTTCAGCGTCTCGCCCGAAGGCGACTTTATCTCCTTGTGCCGCAGCGGAAGCTCCTCGGGCGCAGAAATCTCCAGGTTGTAATGCCTTATCGGATATACTGACTCGAAGCCGAAATAGTCGCTGAAGGTGTCCGGCATGCGCGTCTTGAAGACTTCCTGCCTGTAGACCACGCGCACCACGTCGCCGACCTCTACGCCGGGAATGTTCACGGACAGTATCTTCTGATTGGGGTCGTAGATGTTCATCCCCATCGTTGAATTGTCAACCATCTCCTTGGCCATCGTCCCGATGTCTACAGGGACGCTCCGCCCGTCCGGCTTGATGATCTCCACCGCCTTGAACTCGGTCTTCTCGTAGGACGTGTTCATCCTGACGGTCGCCGACTGGTTCTCCCGCCTGCCCTTCTCGTTGAGAACCTTCACATAACTTTCGTCGCATGTGACGTTCGTTCCGTCGGCGTTGTAGACGACCGCCTCATAGTCGTCCAGCAGCACCATGTCGGCGTCGGGATATGTCGCCTGACTTATCTCCCCCGCCGCCTTCAATATCAACGCCCTGTCCAGATATGCGCCCGCATCCTTGACGTCCTCAGACAGGAGGCCCGAGGCAAAGACGAAAAAAGCAATAACGGCCAACGCGAACCTGCTCATAGTTTCCTCATCCATTATTTTATGTCGCCTTTGAACCTAATTGCCGCAGTTGAAAATATGCTTTATAAATTAACACTCTCATAATAAGGCATTTACATATTTAGAGGCTTTCACCCAATGAGTGAAAGCCAGTTTCGGCATATTTTCAACCCGGGAGGGTTGGCCGCATTCGCCATATCTGCTTCGTTAGCTTCAACTTGCAGTGGTCACCACAGCTGCGTCTTGCTGCCTGGTAGCTACGGCAAATGCGGCCAACTGCGGCTATTAGGTTGAAGACACATAAATTCCCACACCATTCCATTAAAACAAGAGCCGGATGCAGATTTTCCCATCCGAGCCCCGGCAGCATGCACTGCCCCGGGACCATGCAAATATGGATTTTCAAGCTTCCCCCTGCGGCGCAAGGTGGCGTAAGGGTCTGACACATAGTTACTTGGATGCCAGGGGATTGCCCTGTTCACACCCCTCTGTTTTGAGCCTTACAGCCGCCATTTTGCTGTTTTTCCCTCAGGCGTGGGAGTCCGGGATTCGGCAGGGGCTCAGCTAACGGCTGCTACTCGAACTGGAAGAGGAAGGCGTGGATCTTGTTCTGCTCGTCGAGCTCGACCTGGCAGATGGAGCATGAGGGGAGGTCGAGGCTGCCTTTGCCTTCGGCCTTGAACTTCACGAGCTCGTTGGCCAGAGGCTCCGGCAGGGGTTCGTTGAGCTTCACCTCGCAGGGCAGCTTCTCGGGATGTTCGGCGACGACGACACGGTTGTCCTTGTCGACTATGATTATCCCAAGGTTGACGTCGTTGAAGAGCTGGTGGACGTTGGCCATGGCGGCCTTCATGTTTTCGACCTCGTGCTCGAGCTGGGCCGTGCGCTCCTTGACGGCCCTGGCGACCTCCCTTGACATTGTGTTGTTCAGGTATTCTACGAGCTGGTCCTTGTTCTGCAAGTCCTTGAAGTCGGAGTCGATCTTGCCCTTGATCCTGTCCGCCAGCGGCTGGAAGTCCTTTGCGATCTTCCGTTTATGCCTTTCCTTCGGCGGCACATCGGCGCTCTGGTTCAGGTAGTTGAGCAGCTCCTCCTCATCCATACCTTTCTCCTTCATGACCTCCCGTATACGTGTCAGGATGCGCTTGCCGCTTTCCCCGCCGCTGACGTTCAGCTCCTTCATCATCTTCTCCGCGGACTTCAGCGACTTCTCGTGGCTGAGGAATTCGTCGAGGATCTTGCCGGCCTTAAACTTGTCAGTGTAGGATGATACTACGTCCGTTATGCGCTTGATGAACTTGACCGAGGCGCCGGATGAAAGGTTCTGCGACTTCCTTTTCAGCTCGTTCTCGAAGACCAGCATCGCGTTCGCCACAGTCTCCTTCTCGACGTCCGCTCCTGCGTCAGGCGCCCTCCCCATGGTCTCCGAGACCATCTGGATGTTCTGGAGCAGCGCCTCGACCATGGAGTCCTTGTCGTATTTGCCATCCGTGCCCAGCTGCTCCACCAGCTTTACGATCTGCGCCGCCAGCTTTTCGGGATCGTTCTTGATCTCGTCGAGGAGGGCCGTTTCGTCCTGGGAGTGGTCGAGAATCTTCTCGAGGAAGTAACGCAGCACCTCGGTCTTGGCTTCGCCGTCGGACTTGGACTGGCCGCGGTAGATTTCGGATTTCTTGACGATTTTCTCGTCCTCGCCGATGACCTTGTAGACGGCCGCGTTGAAGGAGATGTGCTCGACCTGCTGCTCCTTGAGTATCTTCTCGATGCCGCCCTGGTCCTCGATGGACTTGGGATCCTGGCAGAAGAACTTGAAGAAGGAGATGAACTCCTTGGCAAGTATCCCTGTCCTGAACCTGATGCTGTGGATGTGCAGCGTCTCGAAATGGTGTGAGAACTTGGATACGACTGGGTTCCTTTCCTCGACCGGCATGCCGAAGAAGAGCAGCTTGCCCTCGGTCAGGGAGATGTTGATCTCTCCGAACTGCCTCATCGCGGCCTGGAGCTCCGCCCAGGCGGCCTGCATCTGCTTGACCGCGATCGGATGCGTCGAAGGATAATACGTCAGGTGCGAATAGGTCAGGCAGAGGTTCTTGACGAACGCCACTATCTCGTCCACCGATGTCGGAGCTTCGGGCGCCTGGCCGGGAACGCCCTGCGCCTGCGTTTTTTTCAGATTGCCGCTCTCCATAAAGCACCCCCTTCCGCATCATCAGCACCTTCTAAGGTAATATATTGGGCATATCGGAGTTTGTCAAGGGGGTGAAGGCAGTTTGGCATTTACCGGGCAAGCCTCCGGTGAAGGCTGGGAGTTGGCATGCTTGTGCCCGATTGCCGACATAAACTGACGCATTACAATGTGTGATTGCGGAGCGAAGCTGACGCATTAGATTATACTCATTTAGCGTGAAAATTTACATTTTGACGGGCAAGATATGGGATTGGATATTTTTGTTTGAATTATGTTCGGCAAACTATGGACGTGCGAAAGAAAAAAATCGAACTGCTTTCCCCGGCCGGAGACTTCGAGTCGCTTTCGGCGGCCTTGAAGTCCGGGGCCGACTCCGTCTACTTCGGTGTCGGCGACCTGAACATGCGCGCGAGGGCCGCGGCGAACTTTTCGCTTGCTGATCTTCCGAAAGTTTCCGCGAGGTGCGCTGAATTCGGCGCCAGAAGCTATGTGGCGCTCAACTCGGTAATATATGATTCGGATCTGCCGAAGATGCGAAGGATCTGCGACGCCGCGAAGAAGGCGGGTATCTCCGCCGTGCTCGCGATGGACATGGCGGCAGTTTCATACGCCTCCTCGATCGGGCTGCCGGTCCACCTGTCGGTCCAGGCGAACGTCTCTAACATGGGAGCAGTCCGTTTCTTCGCGAAGTTCGCGGACGTGATTGTGCTCGCCAGGGAGTTGACGCTGAGGCAGATCCGCTCAATCGTCAGAAGGATACGGGAAGAGGACGTCCGCGGCCCGTCGGGGGAGCTGGTGAGGATTGAAGTCTTCGTGCACGGAGCCCTCTGCGTCTCGATCGCGGGCAAGTGCTACATGAGCCTCGCCGCATACAACAGCTCGGCCAACCGCGGCGACTGCTACCAGAACTGCCGGAGGAGCTACCGGGTCGTGGACGACGAGACCGGCTTCGAGTTGGCGGTAGACAACAGATATGTGATGTCTCCCAAGGATCTATGCACTATCCGCGTCCTCGGCAAGATTCTTGACGCTGGCGTTTCAGTCCTGAAGATCGAGGGCAGAGGCCGTTCGTCTTGCTATGTCGCCGCCGTAACTTCGGCCTACCGGAGGGCGATAGACCTCTGCCGCGAAGGGGGCTTGACGGCGGATGCCGCCGCAGGGCTCGAGCGCGAGCTCGAAAAGGTCTTCAACCGCGGATTCTGGCACGGCGGCTACTATCTGGGCAGCAAGGCCGGCGAATGGAGCGGAATCTCCGGCAGCCGGACCACCAGGTCGAAGACCGCCATAGGCTTCATTTCCAATTACTACCGGAAGATCAAGGTTGCGGAACTTATGCTCAACGCCGGGAACGTCGACTCCGAGAGCGAAATTCTGATTACCGGCCCGACCACCGGCGCGATTGCCGTGCGGCCCACGAAACTCCTGCTGGACGGCGCCGAAGTCAAGACCGCGCGCAAGGGCCAGACCGTCACCTTCCCCTGCGAGACGAAGCTCCGCAGGAACGACAAGGCGTATTTGCTCTCGGGAAAGTGACAAGGCGCTCCGAGCCTGATTCTCCAATTATGCATCTCAGGCTATTGAAAAATCATTTCCCGCTGTTATTCTTAAGTAGGGTGAAAGACGATATATAATATATTTTTTCATGCTTACAACGCAGTACATTGACTGCGGAAAGACGCCATGGTATCCGACGACTCCAACAGTTTTTCTTCGACACGACGACTGCCCGACTCCGGCTCCGGAGACGTGAAGATACTGGTAGTCGACGACGACGCGTTCGTAAGGAAATTCCTCGAGGACGTCCTTTCGCCGAAATACAAGGTTGTTACGACGGAGACCTGCAAGGACGCCCTCAAGCATATAAAGTCGGATTTCTTCAACGTCGCCATAGTCGACGTCAACCTCCCGGATATGTCGGGGAAGGAGTTCCTGAAATCGTGCAAGGGCAGCTTTCTCGAGACCCAGATCATCATCATTACCGGCGCGCCGGAATATGAAGACGCTGTAAACATGATCAAGGACGGCGCATTCGACTACGTGACCAAGCCCCTCGAAATACATGCCCTTATGCGCAAGATTGAAGAGGCAGTCGAACATGGAAGAAAGAAGGCGAACCGAAAGCTCAAGGACTCCGACTACAAGATCATACGAAGGCTTGGGACGGGCAGCATGGGGATAGTCCTGCTGGTCGAAAAGTCCGGATCCAAATATGCGATGAAAATCCTGAGGAAGGACGAAGACCCCTTCACGCACATGAACCAGATCAGCAGGTTCAAGCGCGAGGCAAAGATACTTTCGGAGATAGAGAATCCGGGAGTCGTCAGGATTTTCGACTATGAATTCGACAAGGAAAGCGAAACCCATTTCATTGTAATGGAGTATGTGGAGGGCAAACCGCTTTCCAGCCATATTTCGGACAAGTCGCTGGGGCTTGCCCAGAAAATCGGAATAATACGGCAGATTGCGGACATATTGCATGACGTACACAAGGCCGGCATTCTGCACAGGGACATAAAGCCGGAGAACATCCTGGTGAAAAGCGACCTGTCGGTCAAGATCACAGACTTCGGCATTTCCCGGGTCGTAGGCTCGTCGCTCACGATGACGAAGGATCTCATCGGATCACCGCTTTACATGTCGCCCGAAAGCTTCGATTCAATGAAGTCCCTTGACGAGCGCTCCGACCTTTTTTCCCTGGGCATCCTGTCATACGAGCTTCTCACAGGCGCGAAGGCGTTCGACGGGAAGAACGTCTTCCAGGTGATGGATTCCATCAAGAACGACAATCCTGTCCAGCCCTCGAAGATCAATCCCGAAATTCCGTCATGGCTCGAAGACATGATGGCCAAGATGCTCGCCAAGAAGCCTGCCGACAGGTTTTCCAGCGCCGAGGAGATTTCGAAGTGCATCCGCCATTACATGGAGGAGCCAACCGCCTCCTCACTGACGATCACATCCAAAATCCTGAGGAGCATGCTCTTCATCAAGAGGAACTGGAGCTGAAGGAAGTTCAACGCTCCGGAGTCATTTTCAATCCGCAGACTGACACCCGAACACCGACACCGGCAGACTTCATCCTTGGTCATCCCTTGCCGGACAATGGCCATTCATCAGGGCACCGTCTTCCTGTCGCGGAATGCGGCGGGGCTGATGCCGGCGGTCTTCTTGAACACCTTGGAGAAGTAGAATTCGTTGCTGAATCCGCACTGCGCGGCGACCTCCTTCATGGGCATGCGGCCCTTCTGGAGGAGTTCCTGGGCGCGCTTGACGCGCTGGAGGTTTATGTAGCGGACGGGGCTGATCCCGAAGTTCGCCGTGAAGAGGTTGGTAAAGTAGTTCTCCTGGAGGTTCACCCGCTCCGCGACCTTTCCGATCACGATTTCGGCGGAGATGTTCTCCTCGATGTATTTCATGGCCGGAGCGAATCTTTCATATGCGCGGAGCCTCATCTCCTGGCCTGCGAGATCCGCGGTCCTTAGGAAGCGCACGATGAGCATGCGCATAAGCGCCTCGGCCTCGGCCGCATCCGGAGTGCTCCCGGAAGAAAAGCACTTCAGGAGCCTGTCCCATTGCCGGCCTACGGAGACCCTCTCGGGTTTTGGAACCGCGGTTTCGTATTCGCAGCCGTAGAAGTCGAAGAGCTCGACGCCGCCGAGGACTTCCGCGGTGAAGTGGAACCAGTCGAGGTTCATTCTGCGCGGGCACCAGTAGCGTCCCGGCGAATTGCTCGGTATAATGTAGAGCCTGCCGGGAATCAGGCGGAAGGTCCTGCCGTGGTGTTCGACGAAGCCCTCGCCGGAGAGCGGCCAGTATATGCGGCTGAAGTTGTCCGAGATCAGGCAGCGGCCCGCTCCGGCCCAGTCTGTGCCGCAGAGCGTCCGGCGTCCCTGAAGAAGCTTGAGCGTCAATGTTGATATCACGGAATCCATAGAAATATATAAAATAAACATAAAATATTGCATTAGCAAACTTAAATAAATGGTTAAAATATTATAAAAACAAAGGAGCAACCATGAGCAGAAAAATAGCGTTGGACAACATCTTGCTCAGGCCGTCGGAGAGGATTGCGCACACGGAATATTCGCTGGACTACCACAAGTCGCTGATGGAGAGGTTTCCGGGACGGAGCTTGAACGACGTCTTCGAGATCGACTTCCTCTGGTGCGTGCACGACGGCCCGATAGCCTGGGGCAAGGCCGGCAGGACTACGGACATGGGCCACGCCGAATATGCTGCGGACGGCAGCGACCAGAGGACTTCGAAGAAGTCGCCGTTCACGGACGTCGAGGAGATTTACGAGTTCGATCCGGTACGCGAATACGGCCTGCCGTCGAGGAGGGAACTTGTCGATCTTTACGAGAAATGGTACCAGGGGATGTGCGCGAACTGCCCGAACCAGCTCGCGACCGGCGGCTACTACAAGACCGTGGTCTCCGGAGCGATCGAGAGCTTCGGCTGGGAGATGCTGCTTGTGGCCGCGGCCGACAAGGCGCGCTTCGCCAAGGTGCTTGAACGCTTCGGGAACTACACGGCGCATTACGCCGCAGCCTGGGCCGAGACATCCATCGAGGCCTACATCCAGCACGACGACATGGTCTGGACCGAGGGCCCCTTCATGGAGCCGGAATTCTACCGCAAAGTCATATTCCCGCTCTACAAGAAGATGTGGGAACCGCTCAAGAAGGCGGGGAAGAAGATACTCTACTGCTCCGACGGCACCTACGACATGTTCATGAAGGACTTGGCCGAATGCGGGGCGGACGGTTTCATATTCGAGCCCACAAACAACCTCGACTACGTCGTGGAAAACTTCGGGAAAACGCACTGCATCGTAGGAAGCAAGTGCGACTGCCGCACGATGGCGTTCGGGACATGGGAGCAGGTGAAGGCGGAGATGGACGCCACTTTCGCGCTCGCGAAGAGCTGCAAGGGCTTCATCTGGGCCGTCGGCAACCACATGCCCGCTAACATCAGCGACGAGATCTGCCTGAAATACCTCGACTACCTGAAGAAGAACTGGTAGGCTGGGAAGAATGTCGGATTTCCTGGCCCGCACGCAATGAAAAGCTAAAAAATGACGGGGAAATGCTCGTGTGGCTTTTCAGAGCGGGGCGCCTGATATCTGAACTGAAATACCTACCGGGGGTCGGTATTTCTCCGCATTTTTATTTTCCACTGATCAGGTTGTCTGAATTTCATACTTTCCGGACTGGCTACTTGGATATGATTAAGCGATTGTGCGTCGGATATCCTACTGCTGGGTCGCCCAGGTCACCCACTTAGTGTCGAAGGTTCCGAAAACTCCGGGAAGCCCCTGCACGTGCCCGTCGCCGAAGAGGACGTTCGGCCCGTCGTGGACGTCGAAGGCCACCTGCGCGGCACCAGAGGATTCCGCCATGTAGTAGTCGATCCTGGGCGTGCCCCAGTCCCACCTGTTGGCGCCGTCGGCCAACATGGCAAGGTCGATCGGCCTGCGGATAATCCCCCGCTTATGCCTTTTGTAGCCGCTGATTGCCGTCTGCCAGCTGTATCCTGCGAGCGATGCGTAGACGTATTTGCCTGGGACGTCTGCCGCGCTGTATGGTTCGTACTTGTTTGCGGCGCACGCTAGCCTCGCCTGCATTGAATACGGCAAGAGACCGTCGCCGTCAAGTTTCTGGCTCCAGTAATAGTAGCCTTCGACGAAACTTGAAAATTTCGTATCCGCAGAGATGTAGACGCGGCAAGGATAATAATCGTCGTTGTCGTTTGCGGACATGGTGAACGCGTTGTAGTAGGTCTTCTCGTTGGACTGGCATACGGCCTTGTGCCCCATAGTCCTTGCCTTCTTCAGGGCGGGCAGCAGCAGCGCCATCAGGATCGCGATAATGGCAATGACAACCAAAAGTTCTATTAATGTAAAATACCTTCCGTGGGTCGGTATTTCACCGCGAATCTTTTTTCCAGGGATATGGATGTCTGAATTCATGCCGAAATTCCTATCTTTTCTTGACCGGCAAGTGAACCTCGTAGCGTCGGAGGAACCAGGGGACGAACGGAGAGTTCCAGTATACCGCGTATGCCTCGCCGTCCTTCCCGTATTCGGGGTGCTCGGCAAGCCATTTGTCCAGCTTTAGGCGGGCATCCTCCATGTTGTCCTCGCTGTATGAGCCGCGGCCGCCTGCGGAGACCACAAGCCTTTCGGGCATGCGCAGGACCTTCACCGCGTCGGTTGCCTTGAGGTCGGCGTCCTTCTTTCCGCTCGAGACGTAGAACCTCATCTCGGCGTCCCTGATGCCGGACTCGACGGGGACGGTCATAGGTATCTTGTTGGCCTTGATGTAGTTGAACAGTTTCATGAAGAGCTTGTTCGACTTGTCGTAGTAGACTCCGTCCTCCTTGCTCTGCAGGACCACCGACTCGGGGATGGTCTTGACTTCGATCTCCCCGGAAGCGGTTTTCGGATATGCGCTTTCGTAGTCAGATGTCACGGCACAGCCTATAAGTATTGAAACTAGCAGGAGCACCGCTCCTGCCGCCGACAGAATTTTCGCTTTTCGGATATTCATAAGTGAAAAAAGTTTTCCGGGTGTCAGGTTTCAGCCAGTAGTCAAGTATGAATTCAGCAAAAGGGCGTAGCTTGCTGAATTCATACGTCGTGACGACGGCGGATTATCCCGTCAAAATATTCTCCTCGCCTATTTCCGTATTATGTCGAATCCGGCAAGGGGGCGCAGGACTTCCGGGACTATCACCGAACCGTCCTCCTGCTGGAAGTTTTCGAGGATGGCGATCACGAAGCGGTCGGTCGCGGCAGTAGCGCTTATGGTGTGGACGATTCCCTTGGCGCCGTCGGCACCCTTGTATTTGATGTTGAGCCTTCTTGCCTGGAAGTCGGTGAGATTTGTGTTGGAAGTCAGCTCCCTGTATCCGCCGAACCCGGGGAAGAAGGCCTCGCAGTCGAACTTCCTGTAGCCGGGCGCGCCGAGGTCTCCCACGCAGACCTCCACAACCCTGTATGGAAGTCCGAGCTTCTGAAGGAGATATTCCTCGTTCTCGAGGCAGAAGAGGTGCTGTTTTTCGGAGTCCTCCGGCATGCAGAAGACGATCTGCTCGACCTTGTGGAACTGGTGGACCCTGAATATGCCTCTCGTGGCCTTGCCGTAGCTGCCTGCCTCGGTTCTGAAGCATGGGGTGAAAGCGGTATAGCGGAGAGGCAGCTTGTCCGCCTGCAGCGTCTCGTCCGCATGGAATCCAACGAGAGTCTGCTCCGACGTGCCGATCAGCGCCAGATCCTCCTTCTGCAAGTTGTAAGTCTGCTCGGCGAAGAAAGGCAGGTAGCCGGTGCCGAAGAGCGTCTTCTCCTTCGCCGCGCACGGAGTCAGGAAAGATGTGAATCCCCTGTCAACCAGCTCCTTCTGCACCCAGTAGAAGAGGGCGTTGCAGAGCTGGGCCCCCCTGCCTTTCCAGTAGTAGAAGCCGGACTGGGCGACCTTCACGCCGCGCTGTATGTCGATGATGTCCAGCGCCTCGCCGATCTCCTGGTGGTCCTTCGGCTTGAAGGACATCTTAGGGATTTCCCCGACCTTGCGGATTTCGCGGTTGTCGGCGTCGTCCTTGCCGTCGGGAACCTGGGGGGCGAGGAAGTTCGGCAGCCAGCTTAGGAGTTCAAAGACCTGCTTCTCCTTTTCGGCCTGCTCCTTTTCGACGGCCGCGATCTCCTCCTTGATCTGCCGCACCCGTTCGCGCGCCTCGGGCTTGTCCTTGCAGTCCTTGCTTAGCTGGTTGCGTTCCGAGCGCAGCGTCTCGGCCTTCTGTATGAGCCCCCTGTGCTCCGCGTCGAGGGCGGCCAGTTTGTCGATGTCCACCTTGCAGCCGCGCCTCAGGGCGTTCTTTCTGACAAGCTCCGGATTCTCGCGAAATATCCTGATGTCTATCATCTCAATGCTCCTTAACGAAGTTTCAGGAGAATGTCCATTTGCGAATATTGCAGTTCTGTCGGCTGGAAACTCGACGGGGGCGAAGCCGCGCTAAACCGCAGTTGAGCTTGGCTCAATCCTCCGGAAGGCGACAAAGTTACCCACAAAGATGTTTGAGTTTCAGAGGAGTGATCAGTTGACGCTCAGGACAGACAGGTTGCCAAGTCCGGCCTTCAGGCAGAGGTCGAGAACTTTGACCATGTCGGCGTGCGTCGAGTCGGGAGTGCATCCGATAAGCACGGTCTGATCCTTGTTCTGCTCACCCACCTGGCAGAGGATCATGTCTAGGTTTTCGGGGGAAATCAATCGGTCGTTCAGGGTGAACTTCCCGCCTGGAAGCACCGTTATCCTCATAACATTGGTCAGCGGCTTGTTCGCCGTCGCCCTGGCGTCGGGCGCAGGCCGGGACACGTCCAAGTTGGCCAGTATGTCCACAGGCTTCGATGTCATTATGAAGAACGACAGGAGCTGGAAGGCCACGTCGATCATGGCCGTAAGGTTCAGCTCACCCGCCACATGGTGGCTTCTTCTAGGTTTGCGCGCCATCCGTCAGTTCCCTTTTTCCTTAAGGACGGAAAACTTGATCTTGTATATTCCGGCGGAGGTGCAGGCGTTCATCGCCGTTTCTATGGCGGAATGCTTCGCCCTGCCGTCGCCCCGTATTATTATCGGCACATCGAGCCCGTAATCCCCGACGATTTTCTTGACCATGGCGTTCAGCTCGCTGGGAGTGAGCCTGATTTTCTGGATGGTTATCCTGCCTTTCTCGTCAATATCTATCTTGACTTCCCTGGGATCCTTCTTGTCTTCAGGTTTTCCGTGCGGCGCTATTGCAAGCTCGATGCTGTAGTCCACGGTGTTCTGCAGATTGACCGTGCAGACGAAGAAAATGATGAGCTGGAAGACCACGTCGATCATCGCGGTCAGGTTTCCGGACATGTAGTCTTCTTCTTTTTGCTTGCGCATGATTCAGACCAGTCTTTTGCTAATTGCTGCGGATTAGTAAATTGTCGATTATTCCGTGGCGGCGGCGCCGTCCTCGACGACCTCGGCTCCGCGCAGAGACTTGATGATGTCGAGCGTGAGTGCCTCCATGCCCAGGATGATCCTCATCGTCCTGTTCTTGAAGAAATAGAATAGGATTGACGCAGGGACTGACACGCCGAGGCCGACGGCCGTCGCCCAGAGACCGTGCGAGATGTTGACGGCCAGCATCGCGGACTGGGCTGCGCCGGCCGCCTGAGTTCCAAGGTTGAAGAACGCGTAGATCATTCCTTGGACTGTTCCGATCAGCCCAAGCATGGGGGTTACGTTGGATATGACGCTTAGATATGAGACGCGCCCGAGAAGTGTTTCTGTCTCCAGGTCGGCCGCGACACCGACGGCGTCCTGGACGACTTCATACCCGTCCTGGACATTTATGAATCCTGCCTTGAGAATCCTTCCCAGAGGGGTCGGCGACTTTTCGCATACGCTGATCGCCTCCATCAGATCCCCCTGCTCGATGGCGGCCTTGACGGAGTCGACAAGCCCGGTCGGGGCAATCTTCTGGTGGTTTATCGTGATGAAAGAATCAATAATGAGAGCGAAGCATGTCACGGAACAGACGAAGAGCATCAGCCAGATCAGCGTGCCGAACCAGCCTGAACGGAAGACGATGTTCGTGAAATTCATCGCATGCGGGGCCGCCGCCGAATGCTCACCGCCGCCATGGCCTCCCGCGTCTGCCGCCGGAGCCGCCGCCGGAGCCGCAGCAGGGGCTGCCGCGCCGTCTTCCTGGGCTTGGATGGCATATATGGCCGCAAGACAAATCCCGGATACCAGACCGACGAGCAGAAGCATTCTTCTCATTTTGTTTCTTCTCCTAGATAAAAAAATATTTTGTAGCAAGCTGAATTTGATTAACTTAGCAGGGGGAAAAGGCAATGCAAACATATTTTTTTTCCGTTCCGAATAGTAAATTCGTAATATATTAGTAATTAAGGAGATAAAACAGGAAAAACTTTGCACCGCAGCTCAAGGGCGGGCGATCTCCTTCGCCCAGCAGGAGAGGGAGTTGTCCCTGGCGCCCATGACCAGGACGGCGTCGCCCTCGAAGAAATCCCCGCGGAGCTCTACGGCCAGCCTGCTCCTGGAGCTTGCGGCGCGGCACCTGAAGCCGCCCTTCGCCGCATACTCCGACGCCACCTCATCCGACGTCGGCGAGAACGCCGCGGTTCCACCCGCATAATAAACCGGGAGCAGCACGAACTCGTCGGAAGGCCTCATAACGGCGCGGAGTCCATCATAGAGAGGCCCCCGCATGAACTTCAAAGGACCGAAGCCGTGCGGCTGGAAGACGGCTGCGATCCTTCCCGGAAACAGCTCCTGTGCCGTGCGTATGCAGGAGCAGATCTTCTCCACGTTGTGCGCATAGTCGTCATATACCGCCGTTCCGCCGGGAGTCCTCCCGGCGAAATCGAACCTGCGCCAGACTCCTCCGAAGGATTCCGCCGCCCTGGCCGCCGCCACGGCGCCGATGCCGAGCATGCCGGCGAGGGCAAGCATAGCCGCGGCGTTCATCGCGGAATGGAACCCCGGACAAGGGAGCCTTATGGGGATCTTCGCGCCCTCCGGGGTGCCTATCTCGCAGCATGGCTGATTTCCATTAATTTTATATTGAAGGACCTTCCAGCACGCTCCGCCGGAATCCGCGCCTTCCCCTGCGAATTTCGCTATTTCAAGATGCCTGTACGAGGCCGGATCCATAAGGTTCAAAGCTTCCGCGCCGACCACCGCGCCGCGCCTGGTCCTTGAAAGGAACCTGCCGAAGACGTCGGCAAGCTCCTCCCTTGAATAATGGTCGGTGCCGATGTTGAGGATTACCGCGTAGTCCGGTTCGTATGCCAGGAGGCTCCTGTCGCTTTCGTCCGCCTCGAAGACCAGATGCCCTCCCCCGCCCGGCCTGAAGTTCCCGGCAAGATACTCGCCGGCGAAGCCGTTCACTATTCCACCAGTTATAGACACAGGGTCAAGCCCGAGTGCGGCGAGCATCTCCGAAGTCCAGCCCGCGACCGTTGTCTTCCCGCTGCTTCCGGTGACCGCGATGGAAGCTTTGCCCTCGACGGCCCTTATGGAGGCGGAAAGTGCCTCGGCCCTATGAACCCTCTCGACGCCGGGCGCGGCGGCGAAGTCCGGATTGTCGTCCTCGATGGCGGTGGAATAGATCAGGAAGTCGGGAAGGCCCCCCTGCCGCGCGAACGAGCCGTCCTGAGGCGTCATCCTTATGCCCTGCCTCTTCAACGCTCCGATTATCCGCCCATTCTCCGCGGCGGATTCCGCCCTGTCACTGCCCGACACGTCGCAGCCCTGCCACTTGAGCATCTGGGCGAGGCCGCTCATGCCGATGCCGCCGGCGCCGACAAGATGCACTTTCGAGGGGATTCTGAAACTCATGGGCTTATTCCTTAATATTATGAGGAGATTTCAAAACAAAGAAAACGGTTCGTACAAGCCTCGCCCTCCATCCGCCATGTCGGGCAAGATCGGATGGTTTTGCTTGTCAAAACCGCAGTTCTGAAATTGGCTCTTATAATAGCGTCCCTGCAGCACAGTGCAAGAAGGCATGGATTCACTTTCAGCTCCCGTAGAAGAATCTGCCGCTGAACCAGGCGGGGACGTAGAGGGCGAGGACGGCGAGGGCTGCCGTCATGTCCCCCGCAAAAGCCAGGCCGGAAGCCTGGAAGAGGACAAGCCCCCGTATCATCGTGCCAATGTCGCCGTCCAGGCCCACGGCTCCGCCTTTTCTGATCCTGTTGAACATGACAAAGGCCACGACCGCCAGATTCGCCAGGCTAAGGGCGAGCGCCAGGTACACCACAGGCGGAATCTCGTCCAATATCCTCAATACCGAGCTTATGCTCGCAAACGCCGAAACCGGCCACATTGCGGCGGAAGCCCCGATTATCAGGAAGGGGCCGGCCAGCGACAGCGGTCTTCTGCCAGGCTCCATCTCTCCGGAAGCGGCGAGGGAGACGCCGTAGACGTAGAAGAACGCCGCGGAGATGACGGCAAGGAGCAGGAGGGGATTGCATCCGAAAAGCATCCTGTCCGCAGCCACCGCCCCCAGAAGTATGCTCAGCGTGCGGCAGAGCCCCAGAAGCATCGGGCCTAGGAGCCTCGACCTCTTTAAGCCGAAGTTGTAGACGAGAACTGCCGCGCAAAGGGCAGCCATCAGGACGTAGAAGGGACGTCCCTGCCCCGACAGCGCGGCTAGCGCGGCCGAGGCCGCCAAACACAGGCACGCAAGGACGGCCGCGTCGGTTGGGTGAACCTGCCCGGACGGAAGCGGCCTCCCAGGCCTCTCCTTCCGGTCGACCTCGATGTCGGCGATGTCGTTGGTGACAAGCCCGAAGATGTAGACAAGTGTTGAAACTGCGGCGACAAGATATGGTTCGGCTCGGGAGAAGTCGCCTCCGCAGAGCGCATAGCCCAGGATCGGATCGCCCGGGACAGTGAAAAGGTTCGGAACCCGTACCAGCCTGAGCCAAGGCATGAGCCTGCCTGCCGTCATGCGCACCTGCCAGTCCTGAACAGCCTGAACGCGTTCGCGGTCGTCGACGAGGCGAGATCCTCCAAGTCCCTGCCCAGCTCCTTTGCCACGCATTCGGCGGTGTAAATCAGATATTCGGATCTGTTCTTCTTTTTCGGCGCCTTGACCGGCACGGGCGCAAGATAGGGGGCGTCCGTCTCCAGAAGCAGCCTGTCATATGGGATTAAATGCAAAATCTCCCTTATGTTTGAAGCGCCAGGAAAAGTGACGATCCCGGAAATGCCGAAATAGGCGCCCAGGCCTGCGAACCTGCCAGTCCATTCAGGCGAACCTCCGTAGCAGTGCAGGACGAATCGGCCGCCGCCGCCTGAAAATTCCGAGAGCAAGCCGAAGGCGTCCTCGTAGGCGGCGCCGCCGCCCATTCTGGAATCCCTGCAGTGGACTATGGCGGGCAGCCCCTTGGCGAGCGCGAACCTGAGGAAGCTTTCGAACACGGGCAGCTGTACCTCCCTCGGAGAATTCATATAGAAATAGTCGAGACCTATCTCGCCGACCGCCGCCATCCTGCCGTCGTCCGCGAACTCGTCAAAAAGGGCCATGTCGACGCCTTGCGGCCGCGCCTCGTGGGGATGGACGCCCGCCGCAAACCAGCTGTCCTCGAAGCTGCGGCAGAACGCCCGGCATCTCAGGCTGTCGGCGTAGTCCGAGGCGGCGGCCAGAAGATATCTTACACCTTTCCCGCGTGCAGATTCAACATATTCCGAAGGATCCACGAAACTGTCGCAATGGAAATGAGTATCGAAAAAATCCACTTTAACTCCCCCATGCCGACGTCCGCGGCCTCTCGGTTGTAAATATTCAGCGAACTAGCCCCCGCCGCTGATTGTTTACCTATGGGCAAGGCCCGCGCCGCCGCCGAAGGTCAGGCATGTTAAACGCATATTTGCAAACTGTGTGTTTTTTTAAAGATTCAGTCTTGAATATTGAATTTGTTAATATCATTTATGGGCTTCCATTTCAGGACTAAGGCAACGCCGCATAGAAATAACACAGGAATGCGGGAAATCAAAAAAAGGAGAGTAGAAATGCCTAATTTCACGTCGGTATTGAAGACGGAAATCGCAAGGATCGCCAGGAAAGAGAACAAGTCGGAAATCTCGGACCTGGGCAGGAAGCTGGCAAGGCAGAGGAGGGAGATCATCGAGCTGAAGCGGACGGTCGCCTCGCTTAAGGACGCTGTAGACACCCTCAAGAAGCATACCGGCGCGGGCAGGGCGCTTCCCGAGCTTCCGAAGGACGTGCTCGAAAAATCCAGGCTCGGCAGCGGCGGCGTCGCGCGCATCCGCAGCAAGCTCGGGCTGAGCAGGGCCGCGCTCGGCAAGCTTCTGGAAGTCAACCAGAACTCCATCTACCTCTGGGAATCCGGCAAGGTCTCCCCCCGCAAGAACATGAAGGCCAAGCTGGTTCAGCTCAGGAAGCTCGGCAAGAGGGCCGTCAAGAAGATGCTTAAGGAGATTGCCCCCGCCAGGAAGACCAGGAAGGCAAAGGAGGCCGCTGTCCAGAAGCCGGACGCCCCGGCTCCCTCCGTAGAAAATCAGGAAAACAAACCGGAATAATGGAACAATCCGGCCGGATTCCTGTCTAATAGCGGGAAAAAGCCGCCGTCGCGGCGGCTTGATTTCCACATCAATACGGAGTTTCCCAAATGATCAAGGTCAAGAATCTGACAAGGAATTTCGGCAGGATTGTCGCCGTAGACGGCATCTCCTTCGATGTCGCCAAGGGCGAAGTGCTCGGATTCCTCGGCCCGAACGGCGCCGGCAAGACCACGACGATGCGGGTCGTCACCGGCTATCTCGAGCCGTCCGGGGGCAGCGTCCTCATAGACGGAACCGACATCCGGGACAATCCCGAATCGGCCAAGAGCAGGATCGGATACCTCCCCGAGAACGCGCCCGTATACAGGGACATGCATGTCTACGGCTTCCTGAAGTTCGCCGCGGAGATACGCGGGATATCCGGGAAGAAGGCGGCCGAGGCCATCGACCGCGCCGTCTCGATATGCCACCTCGAGTCCGTCCTATACCAGAGCATCGACACGCTGTCCAAAGGATACACCCGCAGGACTGTCCTGGCACAGGCGATACTCCATGACCCGCCCATCCTCATCCTCGACGAGCCGACCGACGGGCTCGACCCCAACCAGAAGTTCGAGGTCAGGAACATGATCAACAGGATGAGCGAAAACAAGGCCATCGTCATCTCCACACATATACTCGAGGAGGTCGAGGCCTGCTGCACCAGGGCGATCATAATCGCCCGCGGCCGCATAGTTGCAAACGGCACGCCGGCCGAGCTCAAGACGATGTCCGAGCAGGCCAACACCGTTCTCATGGGCGTCAGGAACTGCGACTTCGCCGCCATGCGCGACTCGCTCTCAGGCATCGGCCAGATACTCAAGATCTCCGACGCCGGCTCCGAATCCGGAGTGACCAGGATCAGGATACATCCCGACAAATGCCCGGCCGGCGCCCTAGCCGCTCCGGTATCCTCCTTCGCCAGGGAGAAGGGCTGGGAGATCGTCGAGTTCTCGACCGACTCGGGCAGGCTCGACGACGTCTTCAGGAAGATAACCCTCGGCTCGGGGGAGGAGGCGAAGGCGTCATGAACATCTCAAGGGTAAAGACCATATTCAAGAGGGAGGTCTCCGGCTACTTCACTTCCCCTCTCGCCTACATCTTCATCGTCATATTCCTTATATTGAGCGGCTTCTTCACCTTCAACAAGTGGTTCGGCAAGCTCTTCATAAACAACGAGGCGTCGCTCTCCAACAGCTTCTTCTCTTTCCATCCGTGGCTCTACCTGCTGCTGGTGCCGGCAATTGCCATGCGGCTGTGGTCCGAGGAATACAAGGGGGGGACGATCGAGCTGCTATTCACGATGCCGGTCTCCGTCGCGGAGTCCGTCCTCGGGAAGTTCCTGGCGGCCTGGGCGGTTCTCGGAATCTCGCTGGCCCTCACATTCCCGGCTGTCGTCACCGTATGCACGCTCGGCAGCCCCGACTACGGCGTCATCGCCACAGGCTATGTCGCCAGCGCGCTGCTGGCCGGAACCTACCTGTCGATCGGTTCGTTCACCTCGTCCCTGACGCGGAACCAGATCGTGAGCTTCATCGTATCGCTGGTGATATGCCTCCTGCTCATACTGATAAGCCACCCGTCCATATCCGACTTCTTCACCGGCTGGGCGCCTGTCTGGCTGGTCGACACGATGTCGCGGGCAGGCGTAATCGAGCACTTCGACAACATCAAGAAGGGCGTCATCGACCTGAGGGACCTGCTCTACTTCGCCTCGGTCATGGCCGCGTTCCTCGCCGCCACCGGCATAACGCTCTACAGCAAAAGAACTTCCGTCTAGGAGGGCCGCGCACATGAAGCACACATCAAATTTCTTCAGGAAATACGTATATTCTTTCACCGGAGTCGTCCTCATCATCGCCCTGCTCGTCGCGGCGAACGCCATCTTCCAGAGGATACGCGTCCGCGCCGACCTCACGGAGGACAAACTCTACACGATCTCGGAAGGGACCAAGAACATCCTCTCCAAGCTCAAGTCGCAGGTGACGCTGCGCTTCTACTGCAGCGGGAACGAGAACCAGATGCCGGTGCCGCTCCGCGGCTTCGCCGCCAGGGTCGAGGACCTTCTAAAGGAATACGTCGCCGCGTCCAAGGGCAAGCTGGTCCTTGAAAAGTTCGACCCCACCCCCGACTCCGACGCCGAGGATTCGGCCGCCATGGACGGGATCAGCGGCCAGCCCATGCCGGACGGCAGCAAATTCTATCTCGGGCTCAACGTAAACTGCCTCGACAAGAACGTCAGCATCCCCGTCTTCCTCCCGCACGAGGAGAACTCCCTCGAATACAACATCACCAGGGCCATATACGAGGCGGCGCAGGCGAAGAAGCCGGTCCTCGGCATACTCACCAGGCTGCCGGTCATGGGCGGCAACATGATGCCGTTCATGCAGAACCAGCAGCCGAAGCCGCCGTGGATATTCGTCCAGGAGCTCAAGAGGAACTTCGAGGTCCGCTCCATCGAGAACGAGCCTGAAAAAATCCCCGGCGACATCGACGTCCTCCTGGTGATGCACCCGCAGAACCTTCCCGGCAAGACGCTCTTCGCGATAGACCAGTTCCTGCTCTCGGGCGGAAGGCTGATCGTGGCCGTAGACCCGTTCTGCATCGCCGAGCAGAGGACTTCGATCCAGGGAATGATGGGCCAGCAGACCATGCCCGGCTCCTCGTCCCTGCCCGCCCTCTTCTCCGCCTGGGGGCTCGACATGGAGAAGGACAAGGTCGTGGTCGACATGGAGAACTCCACCAGGAACACCAACACCGCCGAGGCGGAAGGCTATCCGGCAGTCCTCAACTTCGCCAACATCAAGGACGCCTCGGGCGAACCATCAATGGCCGGCATCCAGCACCTCAACCTCATCTTCTGCGGTTCACTGAAGGGCGAACTCAAGGATGGGCTCTCCAAAAAGGTTCTCCTGGCCTCGTCCAGGAAGTCCCAGCTCCTCAACTCCTTCATGGCGCAGGCCCCGTACGCCCAGATACTCAAGGACTTCCAGAGCGACGACCGCCAGAACGACCTCATCGTGAGGATACATGGAAAGTTCAAGAGCGCCTACCCGGACGGCCCGCCGAAGGAGGATTCGAAGGACAAGAAGGACGGAGAGAACAAGGAGGATGCCGCGAAGCCCGCGCCGAAGGACTCCCTTAAGGAATCGGCGAAGGAGTCGTCCGTCGTCATCGTCACGGACGTGGACATGTTCCTCGACGAGTTCTGCGTCTCCAAGCAGAAGTTCCTCGGCCGCTCCTTCATCCAGCCCTTCAACGACAATCTAATCTTCATCCAGAACGTCGCGGAGCAGCTCTCCGGCGACAACGACCTCATCAGCATCCGCTGCAAGAAGGTCAAGGAGCGCCCGTTCACCAGGCTCGAGGAGATGCAGGCCAAGGCCCAGGAGAAGTACCAGCAGAAGATCATGGAGCTCGAGGAGAAGAAGCAGAAGGCCCAGGAGCGCATCAACCAGCTCCAGAGCGCCAAGAGCGACAGCCAGAAGTTCATACTCTCCCAGGAGCAGAAGGACGAGATCGCCAAGTTCAAGGCGGAGATGGCCGGCACCAACAAGGACCTCAAGGCGCTCCGCAAGGAGTTCCGCAAGGACATCGACGGCCTCATGTTCAGGTATGAGATCGCGAACATCGCGCTGGTCCCGCTTCTGGTCGTGCTGTTCGGACTTGCTGTTTTCGCATACAACAGGATAAGGAGCACCGCAAAGCAATGAACGCAAAACATCTCGCCGCAATCGCCGTGGCCGCAGTCGTCGTGATAGCCGCCGCATTCCTCCTCATGAAAAGGGACAAGGCCTCGCAGTCATCAGGCGCAGACTCCCTGCTCTTCAGGGACTTCCCCGTCAACGACGTCACGGAAGTCAAGATGAAGGGGCCCAAGGAGGAGGTCCGCCTCGTCAAGGTCAACGAGACATGGAAGGTCAAGAGCTGCTACGACTACCCGGCCGACTTCATGAAGATGAAGAGCTTCATAAATACCGTCGCCGACCTCAAAAGGATACAGACCGTCAAGGCTGATGTCACGGAATACGGCCGGCTCGGCCTGGACCTCAAGGGCGGCGACACCGCCGGCACGATGGTCGAATTCAACTCAGCCAGCGGCCAGAAGCCGCTCGTCAGCTTCATCGCCGGGAAGAAGCACAGCAAGCAGGCCGGCGGCGCCGACGAGGATGGATTCAGCATGGGCGGCTGGCCCGACGGAAGATACCTCCTGCTCCCCAACCAGCAGAAGGACGCCGTTGTCGTCGTCGATAAGACACTGGATGAAATCGATCAGCCTGCCAAGGACTGGATCAACAAGGACTTCATCTCCGCCAGAGACATCATGTCCGCCTCGCTGGTCGAGAACGGCGTCCAGCAGTGGAAGCTCCTGCGGAAGAAGCAGGGCGACGCCATGACGCTCGAATCGATGCCCGAAAAGCGCGAGATCGACACCTCCAAGGTCAGCTCCGTCTCAAACATACTCGGCTCGATACGCTTCGCCGAGGTTCAGTCCCCCTCCCTTCAGGCGACCGACACCGGCCTAGATTCCCCGGCCGTGTTCAAGGCCGAAACTTTCAGCGGGAAGGTCTACGAATTCCAGATCGGAAAGAAGAAGGACTCCTTCAGGTTCGCCAAGGTCAAGGTCTCATTCCAGACTCCGCCGGAAGAGGAGGCTGAAAAGCCTGCGGACGAAACGAAGAAGGACGAGGCCGCCGAGAAGAAAAAGGAGGAGGAGAAGGCCGAGAAGATCAGGAAGGCACAGGAGGAGGCCAAGGCCGAACAGGAAAAATATTCCCCTTGGACTTACACATTCCCAGAGTCCAGCGTCTCCCCGATGCTCTCCAAGCTCGAAGACCTCCTAAAGAAGGTCGAGGAGAAGAAGGACGAGAAGGACAAGGACGGCGCGGCCGCCAAATCCGCTGACGGCGGAGGTGCCGAAGCCAAAGTCCCGAAATGAGCCTTCCCAATCCGCTCAATCTGGAAATCTTAATCCGAGCCTGCCTCCCCGCTGGCCGCTTGTGAAACTCTAGGATCCCTTTATCCTAATAGCCGCAGTTGGCCGCATTTGCCGTAGCTACTAGGCAGCAAGACGCAGCTGTGGTGACCACTGCAAGTTGAAGCTAACGAAGCAGATATGGCGAATGCGGCCAACCCTCCCGGGTTGAAAATATGCCGAAACTGGCTTTCACTCATTGGGTGAAAGCCTCTAAATATGTAAATGCTTTATTATGAGAGTGTTAATTTATAAAGCATATTTGCAACTGCGGCAATTAGGTTTATTTCTTCAACAGGCGGCCGGCTCTTGCGCGATCGAGAAGCCTATTTCGGTTTTCCGGAATACAAGGAGTCCAGCACGTGAGCAGGATTCCGGTTGCGCCGAGGGAGAATAGCTGGTCGCGCATTCCGGCGACATCGTCGCCGGGGGCCCCCCACACTTCAAAGCCCCTTCCGTGTATCCGCTTCATCGCCGTGGGATCCCAGTTGCCGTAATCCCAGAGTACTTGGACAATGTCGGTGGGTATCCGTTCTTCGGCATAGAGCGACTTCTCGCGGTGGATGTCCGCGGCGGGCCAGTGGCATGCGGAATCGTTCCATATCAGAGTCCGCAGGCCGCGCTTCTTCAAGCCGCCATGCAAGGTCTCTATCGCCCGCACATACTGCGTGTAGCTGCGGGAGTGATCCTCGTCCATTCCGATATGGAAGAAACGCTGCGGTTTGAGAATTCCGCAAAGCTCGTCGATTACCTCGAACGCCTTTGCCCAATATTCATCGCTGTCGAAGAGATCGTTGTGCGGGCGGAACCAATGGTTGTGCTGGTGGAGGGTACTCTGGGAGAAGTTCAGCTTGACCGCGATTTCGATGCCGAGCTTCGCCGCGCGATCGCGAAGCTTAGCGAGGATGTCGATCGGCCGGCTGTAGTGGCGCACAAGCTCCGGATGCGACTTGTAGACGACTCCGTCCTTGGCGTCCACCATGAGAAGATTGAGCCCCGATTCCGCCATCGCGTCGATGACTTCGAGCCCCACGTCCAGATCGAACGGCTTCTCCGTGTCCTTGTTCTTGTTCCAGGCAGGATCGTAGTGCGTGATATGCAGCAGGAACCCGCGGACCGGAATTACGCCAACCAGGTTTTCATTTTTCATGATCTTCCTAACTAGAGCCCGTCCACAAAAATGGTTTTTTAGAAATTGTTTTCGCCCGGGATGCCGA
>CAZWRV010000083.1:0-30325 GCA_964636325.1 uncultured Victivallaceae bacterium
ATCGCGGCGCAAGGCGGAGGGCGACGCTCGTCGGAGCCGTCTAGAAATCTCGGCACCGATCGCTATCGCGGAAGCTCGTCAAAAAAAAATGGTTTTGACAAGCAAAACCCTCCGCGGATCGCGGCGCAAGGCGGAGGGCGACGCTCGTCGGAGCCGTCTAGAAATCTCGGCACCGATCGCTATCGCGGAAGCTCGTCATAAAAAACGGTTTTGACAAGCAAAACCCTCCGCGGATCGCGGCGCGACACGGATGGCGATTCGGCATGGCGAATCGGAGCCGTCTTAAAACATCACAAATTTAAATGATTGATTTCGACAACATAAGCAAAAGCTACGGAACACAGACCGTCCTGGACAAGGCAAGCTTCAGGGTGAACAAGGGCGAGCGGGTCGGCCTGGTCGGGCCTAACGGCGCGGGCAAGAGCACGATATTCGCGCTCATCCTCGGAGAGATCAGCCCCGACTCCGGCACGATTACGATAGACGGTGAGCCGAGGATCGGCCATCTGCGCCAGGAATTCAATCCACACGAGTCGGCCGCTACGCTCATCGAGCATGCGGAAGCCGGGCGCCAGGATCTGGCCGAGACTCACAGGAAGATCGAGGAGCTCGAGAGAGGCCTCAAGGGCAAGACCGGCAACGAACTGAAGGCCGACCTTGCGCATATCGGACGCCTGCAGACGCTTTTCGAAGCCGAAGGCGGCTACACGGTCCGCGCCCGCGCCGGCGCGGCGCTCTGCGGGCTGGGCTTCGGGGAGGACAAGCTGGCGCAGCCCTTCAGCTCGTTCAGCGGCGGCTGGCAGATGCGCGCGGAACTGGCCAGGGTGCTGGTCGCCGAGCCGGATCTGCTTCTCCTCGACGAACCGACCAACTACCTCGACATCCCGGCAATCGAATGGCTGCGCGGATACCTGGAGGATTTCGAAGGGACGCTTCTGCTGATTTCGCACGACCGCTACCTTCTGAATGCACTGACCGGGGTCACCATCGAGGTCGCGAACCGGACAACCGAGAAGTACAAGGGCCCCTACGACTGGTATGTCAAGGAGCGCGAACTCCGCTTCGCCCAGAGGCTCGCCGCCGCGAAGAACCAGCAGCGCGAGAAGGAAAGGGCGCAGCTGTTCATAGACAGGTTCCGCGCGAAGAACACAAAGGCGACACTAGTCCAAAGCAGGATCAAGATGCTGGAGCGGATGGAGGAGATCGTCATCCCCCAGAGGATTGTGAGCCCCGGGACGATACGCCTCAAGAAGCCGTCCAGGTCCGGACAGGAGGTCGCAAGGCTCGAAGACGTCGGCCTCACATACGACGGCGCGACATGGGTGCTGAGGAACGTTTCGCTAAGCGTCCAGCGCGGAGACAAGATCGCCTTCGTCGGGCTGAACGGAATGGGGAAGTCGACGCTGCTGCGGATTCTGGCGGGAAAGCTTGCGCCGTCTGAGGGGAATTTCATCCTCGGGCACAATGCGGTTCAGGGCTACCAGTCCCAGGAGTTCGCGGAGACCATGGATCCCGGCGCGACGGTTTTCGAGACGATAAGGAGCATGGACGGCAGCTCATCCGGTCAGGAGATACGGAACCTCCTCGGCGGCTTCGGCTTTTCCGGAGAGGCCATCGAGAAGAAGGTATGCGTGCTCAGCGGCGGCGAGAAGATACGCCTGGCTTTCGCGCGGCTGCTCAGCAATCCCCCCAACTTCCTCATACTCGACGAGCCGACGACACACCTCGACATCTCCGCGCGCGAATCGCTGGAGAACGCGCTCCAGGAATTCGAGGGGACAATCTGCCTGGTCAGCCATGACATCCAGTTCGTCCGCAAAGTCGCCACCGGCATCGTGGCGATGCGCCCGCCCGGAATCAAAAGCTATCCCGGCGGCTACGACTACTACTGCGAGAAGCTCGCCCAGGAGATCGCCGCCGCGCCCGCCGCGGAAAAGCAGCGCAAGGAGTCCGACAGGAAAATCCGGAGGCGGGAGCGCGCATTCGCTGTGCAGGAGCGCGGACGTATAAAAAGCAGGCTTTCATCGGCGCTTGCCGAACTTGAAAATATCATCGGAGAAATGGAGAAGGAGGAGCGGGATCTAGCCGCAGCGCTTGAAAACCCTTCGAGGACGACAGACTATGCCGCAATAAACAGAAGGCTTTCCGGAATACAGGCCGAGCTGCCCAGGCTGATGGACGAATGGCAGAAGACCGCCGAGGAGCTGGGACGGATAAAGTGAGCCCGCCTTTATTCAAGCGAGTCCTTGAGTCGTTCGATCTTGGTCGCCCAGAAGCTGCCCGGGGCGCCGGGCGTCATGGATTCCGGGCCTGCGGGTAATTTTATCTTTGCAAGGCAGGCCTTCGCCTTGTCCTTCTGACCCAGCGAGTCGTATATCCTCGCGGCATTGTAGTTCGCCTCGGTGATAGTCGGCTGGGAGAGCAGCGGGTCGTTCCCGGCCTGCTCGAACTTGGCGCAGGCCTCCTCCTTCTTCCCTGCAAGCTCGAGGACGTATCCGACGTTGAGTTTCGCCCTCTCCGCGACCTCGGCATGGCGGGAAGAGCACAGCGCCTGATATATCTTCATGGCCTCTTCGTAGTTCTTGTCCTTCACAAGCATTTCGGCGAGGCGCAGCCTTGCGAAGTCGCAGTTCGGATGGTCGCCGTGCTTCTTTATCATCTCCTTCAGCTTCTCGGGCGTGTCCGCGGCGGCAATCGCGTTCGCGATCTTGCGGCTCTGGTTGTCGCTGAAGCGGGCGAATATCATGAACACCGCGACCGCCAGGACCAGAAGCATGGAGAAGGTCACCACAGTCTTCCAGTTGTTGATGAAGAAATGCTCGAACTCCGTCAGCTCCCGGTATGTCTCCTCGTATACGTCCTTGCCGTCCTTGTCCTTGGCCATTTTATGACGCTCCCATCTGTTGCTATTTGACGCTTCAATTATATTTTAGAAGAAGAATAAGAAATTTATCATCGCTTGTACTTTATTCAAACATCAAACCTGAAAAATGAATCGCAGTTTCGACGTGATAGTCGTAGGAGGAGGCCACGCAGGGGCGGAGGCGGCGCTCGCGTCCGCCCGGCTCGGGGCGGAGACCCTTCTGCTCACCATGAACATGGACCATATCGCGCAGATGAGCTGCAATCCGGCCGTCGGGGGGATAGCCAAGGGACAGGTCGTCCGCGAAGTGGACGCGCTCGGCGGGGCGATGGGCAGGATCACCGACGCCGCTATGATCCAGTTCAGGATGCTGAACCGTACGAAGGGGCCGGCGGTATGGTCGCCGCGGGCGCAATGCGACAAGGCCTGCTACCAGAGGGCGATGAAGTACGAGCTGGAGAAGCAGCCGGGCCTCTCGATATTCCAGGGGACGGCCACAGCGTTCGCGATCTCCGCGGGCAAGGTCTCCGGAATTGTCGGCGCCCTGGGTGAAACCTTCGCCGCGAAGAGCTTAGTCCTGGCTCCGGGCACCTTCATGTCGGGGAAGCTCCACTACGGGCTCCGGAACTTCCCCGGCGGCCGCGCAGGAGATCCGGCGTCGGACAGGCTGCCATGCGCGATCCGGGAACAGCTCGGGCTCCGGCTCGGCAGGCTGAAGACCGGCACTCCGCCGAGAGTCCTCGCCAAGACATTGGACTTCGACGCGATGCAGCGCCAGGAGTCGGAGACGTCCGACGAATATTTCAGTTTCTTCCCGGATGAGAACGTCAGGCCGCAAACCGCCAGAAAGGACATGCCCTGCTACCTCACCAGGACAACCGCGGCCACCGCGGACGTAGTCCGCCGGAACCTGGACAAGTCGCCGATGTACAGCGGGACAATCTCCGGAATCGGCACCAGATACTGCCCGTCATTCGAGGACAAGGTGGTCAGGTTCCCGCACCATGAGACCCACCAGATATACCTCGAACCGGAGGGCGAGTTCACCCAGGAATATTATCTCAACGGCATCTCCACCAGCCTTCCGCCGGAAGTCCAGATCGAACTGATCCGTTCAGTGCCCGGCCTCGGCGACGCGCAGATATCGAGATATGCATACGCAATCGAATACGACTTCGTGCTGCCGGACCAGATAACCCGCAGCCTGGCGCTCAAGGGATGGGACAACGTCTTCCTCGCAGGGCAGATCAACGGCACGAGCGGATATGAGGAGGCGGCCGGACAGGGCCTCGTCGCCGGACTCAACGCCGCCCGCCGCGCGGCCGGGCTCGCAGAGGTCGAGTTCGGACGCGATTCAAGCTATATCGGAGTCATGATCGACGACCTCGTCACCAAGGACATAGTCGAGCCCTACAGACTCTTCACCAGCCGCGCGGAATACCGCTTGACGCTCAGGCAGGACAACGCGAACCTGCGGCTCTGCCCCATGGCCCGCGAACTCTCACTGCTGCCGTCCGCGAAATTCGCAAAGTTCGAGGCTTTCAAAATGCGTCTCGGCGAGGCTGAAGCGCTGGCCCGCTCGGCCGTCCACGAGGGGGCCTATGTGCGCGACCAGCTCCGCAAATTCCACGGCCACCTCCCTGACACGCTGCCCTTCCCCGCGGAAATCATCGGGCTCGACATGAGATTGAAGGAGGACAGGATCATCATGAGGCATATCGCCATAGACCTTCACTACGAAGGGTATGTGGATCGGGAACGCGCCGCCGTCGAAAGGTTGAAGGGCCTCGAGGGCTGGCGCATCCCCGTCGGCTTCAACTTCAGGCAGGTGAAGGGCCTGCGCAACGAGGCTCTCGCCAAGCTCGTCAAGGTCGCCCCCTCCACGCTGGCCCAGGCGTCCAGGATCGACGGAGTAACCCCGGCCGAAATTTCGCTCCTGCAGGTTTATCTGAAAAGGCTGTCCCTATGAACTCCAAAGTCTTCAAAGGCAGAATCGACACTTGGGGCTCGGCTGTGCCGAGGCTCCTCGACGCCGCGGATTTCGCGGAGCTAGGCAAGGGGCACGCCCGCATCCTCATAAAGCCGAACCTGGTGGAGCCGGCGGAACCGCCGATAACGACGCCCTGCGAGCTCGTCGAGGAGATAATCGTCTATATAAAGGAGAAATGCGCTTTCAAGGAGATCGTCGTAGGCGAGGGCTGCGGCTCCATGGAATACGACACCCCCGCAGTATTCCATAAGCTCGGCTATGCGGATCTGCCGCGGAAATATGGCGTCAGGCTCGCCGACCTCAACTACGAGCCGACGGTCAGGCTCGCGGACGAGTCGTGCAGGCGCTGGCCGGAGATGCACCTGCCGAAGATCGCGATGGAGAGTTTCATCCTTTCCGTGCCGGTCTTAAAGGCGCATTCCCTCGCGAAAGTGACGCTTACGATGAAGAACATGCTCGGCCTATGCCCTCCGTCGCACTACAACTCCGGAAGCTGGAAGAAGTCCGCTTTCCACGCCGGCATCCAGGAGGCAATCTTCGAGCTGAACAAATACCGCCGCCCGGACTTAACCGTCCTTGACGCGAGCGTAGGGATGCAGGAGGCGCACCTGTGGGGGCCGAGATGCGATCCGCCGCACCAGCTTCTCGCCGTCTCGGCCGACCCGGTTGCAATAGACGCCTGGGGGGCGGAGCTCCTCGGCCGCAGATGGCAGGACATCGGCCACATAAAAATGGCCGACAAGACACTCGGCTCGGCCGACGCGGTAATCATGGATGTCCCGCCGCCGTGACGCGGATACCGGATGGCGGACGGCGGATGACGGATAGCAGATACCGGATGACAGATGCAAGATAACGGATTCCGGATAACGAATAACGGATAACAAATAACAAATGAGCGTGCGCGGTTACTCTTAACCGCGTTCGTGCATTATCTAGCCTAAGCCCCCGCCCGGATCATCCCGGTCTTCCTTGCGAATTTGAAGATGCCTCCTGCCTCGACGACCGCCTTGACGTCTCCCAAATCCTTGAGCTTGAATATCCTGCCTGAAGGGATGTGCACGAGCGAACAGTCTTTAAGCGAGAGTTCAACCTCTTCGCCCGTCTTTATGAGGCTGCAAAGGCTCTCGTCGGTCTCTATGGGGAATATCTCTCCGGTCGAGATGGAATTGCGGAAGAAGATTCTGGCGAAGGAGTTGGCTATGACGGCCCTGCAGCCCGCCGCCCCGAGGCTGACGGGCGCATGCTCGCGGCTCGAGCCGCATCCGAAGTTCTTGCCCGCTATGATTACAGGATATTCGGTCTTCTCCCTGCCCGCCTCGACAAACCTCCTCAAGTATGAGTCAGGAAGGCCGCAGAGCGCGTATGAACCGAGCTTCCGATACTCCTCAGGAATGGTTGGAACGAGGTTCAGGTACTGTGCCGGAATTATCTGATCCGTGTCAATATTATCTCCGACGACGAACGCAGGGCCTCTGATAGTCTTGTCTTGCATCGTTGGTTACCTCGATGGTGAAATTAACCGCGGTTAAGAATAACCGCGCAAAGTAACTGCTCCCGTTCTCACAGCTCGCGCGGGTCGCATATTGTCCCTTTCAACGCGGAGGAGGCGGCGGTTAAGGGCGAAGCGAGGATTGTCCTCGATCCCTTGGACCCCATCCGCCCCGGGAAGTTCCTGTTCGTGGTGCTCACGCATATCTCGTCGTTGTTGCATCGGCCGTAGGTGTCCACCGGGCCGCCGAGACATGCCGCGCACGAAGGAGGAGCTGGCTCCTCGCATCCGGCGTCGCGGAATATATCCATGATGGTTCTGCCGCCGATCTTCTCCGTCTTCATCGCAGCCTCGACCTCTACGGTCGCGGGGACTATGAATGTGGGAACCTTCACCTTCTTTCCGGCCAGGACAGATGCGGCCATCCTGAAATCGGTGATTTTTCCGCCGGTGCAGCTTCCGATGTACACCCTGTCGATCCTGTGGCTTCTCATCTCGGCCGCGGTGCGGACGTTGTCCGGAGAGAACGGCATTGCAACGACAGGCGCGAACTTCGCGGCGTCGTAATGCCTTACGCAAAGGTATTTTGCGTCGGGATCGCTCTGGAAGCATTCGAACCTGTTCGATGTCCTCGCCCTGACGTAGTCCACAGTCTTCCCGTCGGGCGCGATGATGCCGTTCTTGCCGCCGGCCTCTATTGCCATGTTGCAGATCGTCATGCGCTCGTCCATGCTAAGAGCGGAGACCGTCGAGCCGGCGAACTCCATGGCGCGGTAAGTCGCGCCGTCCACCCCGATGTCGCCGATTATCCTGAGGATTATGTCCTTCGCCGTGACATGCCTCGGAAGTTCTCCGTCTATCACAAACTTCATGGTCGCAGGCACTTTAAGAAGCAGCTTGCCGGTCCCCATGACAAAGGCCGCGTCCGTGTTGCCGATGCCCGTGGCGAACTCGCCGAAGGCGCCGTGCGTGCATGTGTGGGAGTCAGTCCCGAAGAGGACTTCGCCGGGACGGCAGTGACCCTTCTCCGGCAGCGTGAGATGGCAGACGCCCGAATAGCTCGGAGTGCCAGGATCATAGAAGTATGTGATGTTCTGCTCCTTCACGAATGCCCTCAGGGTGTCCACGTTCCTGTGGCACATCGGGTCGGCCGTGAAGATGTAATGATCAGGGATGATTACGACTCCATCTCTGTCCCACACCTTGGCGCCGCCGCCGAACTCCCTTCTGAAGATGCCGATCGTGCCCGGACCGCAGACGTCGTGCGTCATCAGCACGTCCGCCTCAACCCATATGTTGTCGCCGGGACAGACCAGGCGCCTTCCGGACGCCTTCGCCAATATTTTCTCTGTCAGCGTCATGGTCATTATTTTTTCCCTCTTCTGATGCTCTCCTCAAGTAGCGCAGACATTCCTGTCGGCGGCATCGCAGGTAGGACTACCTGCGCCACTTAAGTTTCCGGCCGAAAAACTGCGGCCTCCGAGTTTCGCTATGCAAACAGCAGTTTCGCAGGGTGATTAATCTAAATCAAGATGCTCCGCCTTCAAGGGCGGGATTTCAAATTCAATAACTCACAGAGAAATTGTTGCCAGTTTTCCTGCCGTACGACTTGACAACTCCCATTGTTGCTTATAAAATATTATTAAGGGTTCAAGGGTCGATTTTTACCAAGAGAAAATCTCACTTCACGCCCCCTTATGGAATTCAGCGCTTTATCTAAAGCTCTCATTTCCATTCCGCGGTTTTCGCCTGTAATATTCCTGGCTTCATTTTGTTCTTAAATCCCTAGAATGTATCTACTGTATGCAATTAAATATTAATGAAAGGGCTACGATGATGAAAAGGCGGCTGATGTTGGTCGGTGTGCTGTCGGCAATCCTAACCGTGGCAAACGTCTACGGGCAAGGAACCTCTCCATCCGCGCAGACTTTGCAGACTTTGAAGAAGGGCTCGGCAGTCTCGCGCTTTGCCGGCGCGAAAGTCCTGTATTCGGCGGAGGGAGATGAATCCGCTTCCGTGAAACAGGTCTCCAAAGTCGTCCGAGTTAAGAATTTCAAGTATTCGCTGATAAGGATAGAGGAATGTTCAACATCCGTCAAAAATGCGGCTTCCCAGGGCAATTCAAGCGTGGAAATGGTCGCCGACCACATGATCGTCAAGCTGAAGAAGGGCGCCAGCAAGAAGATGCTCGAGAACATATGCAGCCAGAAAGGATTTTCCATCCGCAAGCAGGTGAAAGGGACTAAGGATCTATTCCTCGTATCATTCAACGTGAACCATGCAAACTCCCTGATTTCCGCCATCGGAGAGATGAAAAAGGAATCGGGCACCGTCGAATACGCCGAACCTGATTATATCAGGCATGCATCGCTGCTCCCCGACGATCCCAAATATCAGGACGGCACACTGTGGGGGATGGACAAGATCAGCGCCCCTTCCGCATGGGACATTAACACTGGCAGCAAAGCCGTCCTTGTCGGTGTCATCGACACCGGAATCGACTACAACCACGAGGATCTGGCAGCCAACGTATGGACCAATCCCGGCGAGATCCCCGCCAACGGGATTGATGACGACGGAAACGGCTTCATAGATGATGTCCATGGATGGGATGCAGCCAACGGGGACGGGGATCCGATGGACGACCATGGGCACGGCACCCATTGCTCCGGCACGATAGGCGGCGTCGGAAACAACGGGATTGCCATCGCCGGAGTCAACTGGAACGTCAGCATAATTGGACTCAAGTTCCTCGACGCAGGAGGATCCGGCGCCACCTCGGACGCGGTAACATGCGTCAACTATGCGACGAAGATGAACGCGGACATCACTTCGAACTCCTGGGGAGGCGGCGGATACGACCAGTCGCTATATGATGCGATAGCCGCGAACGGGAAGATATTTTCTGCGGCGGCCGGAAATTCAGGGACAGACAACGATGTGACACCTAACTATCCGTCAAACTATGACCTCGATAACATTATCGCAGTCGCCGCGACAGACAGCAATGATGATCTCGCCTATTTTTCCTGCTACGGGCTGACGTCCGTAGATCTGGCGGCGCCCGGCGTAGGCATATACAGTTCCCTCCCGGGCAATTCATATGACGCATGGGACGGCACCTCGATGGCCACACCGCACGTGTCTGGCACCGTCGCCCTACTGCTTGCCGCGGACAATGCGCTCAGCCCGGCACAGATCAAATCCTTCATTTTGGACAATGCAGACCCTGTTCCGGCGCTCGACGGCAAATGCGTCACCGGCGCCAGGCTGAACGTCTTCAAGGCGCTTCAGTCTGTCAAATTCATATCAGTCCTTTCCCCGGCCGGCGGAGAAGTGTGGAAGTCCGGAGAAACGATGGACATCACCTGGGCGTCAAACGGCTTCGCCGGAAATGTGGCAATAGAGCTATGGAAAGGTGGAGCCTATGATTCCGACATCGCCCCGGACGAGGCAAATGATGGAACTTATTCCTGGGCAATTCCCAGTGAAATTGCGAACGCGACCGACTATCGAATCAAGATTTCATCAATCGAGGATCCGACAATATCCGGAGAGAGTTCCTCCGACTTCGCCATAAACGACGTGGTCTATACGCTGAATATGCTTGTTTCACCCGATGGAACGGGGACGACCGATCCGTCAGGTTCGAGGGGTGTCCTGCCCGCAACCGACTACAGTATTTCGGCGACTCCCAAGGCGGGTTATTATTTCATCGAATGGACGCCCTCGGCCAACGCATTGGTTGACGACGTCGCCTCGGCGGACACCACAGTCCAGCTTTCCGGCGATGCGGACGTGACGGCTAACTTCGACATCTTCTATGTGACTCTCAGCATGGCAGTATACCCCGATGCTTCCGCGGGCAGCACGGATCCGGCCGATCCGACCGTGATTCCCTCCGCCCAGCCTTTCGAGATAACGGCGCACCCGAATGCCGGCTTCGCATTTGTAGCATGGACGGTGGATGACGGTAATGCTACAATCGACTCGCCGAACTGCAGCGCCGCAAATGCGACACTCTTAAGCGACGCCACAATTGCCGCGCATTTCGCGCAGGTCACCGCGCTCGAAAAGGATATCTCTGCGGTGGGAACCACCGCCGGCGGAAACCAATATTTCACCTTCGAAGTCCCGGACGGCATGCAGGAGGTCAAAATCTGGACGAGCGGAACTTCAGGCGACATCCTCGACCTGGGCGTGAATCTCCCCTCGACCGGATATTTTCCGCCCACAACCCTCGATTCCGATTCAGGCGAACAAGGTTATACATACTCAGGGGACGAAACCGTCTATTTCAACGGCTCCCCGGTCGAGCCAGGCACATATTATATTCTTGTCGAGAAATATGACGTGGGCGGAGATTTCACAATCACGGCGACTTATTCAGATATATCAACACGCTTCATCACCGTCCTCACCCCGAACGGCGGCGAATCATACACCCAGGCCGACGTCTGCCCCATAACCTGGGAATCACTGGACGCCGGCGCGGAAATCATACTGACAGTATTTCTAGACGATGAGCCGTATGCCTCGGGCCAGTTTGAAAACACCGGCGAATTCTTATGGCAGATCAACTCCGATTTCCCCCCGAGCGACTACTACAAGGTCCAGATATCTTCTGTTGACGGGGCAATTTCCGACATGAGCGACGGCTATTTTTCCATCACCCCTCCTCCGCCGGCCCAGCTCACAATAGCGGAAAACATTGACGGCGCCGCAGGGACATGCGACTGGAACAACTACACCGCCGGAACCTCAGGCTCGGGCCTGGGCACATACGACTTCTCAATGGGCGACGACATTGACGTTTATGTTGAGCCGGCGGCCGGCTACAAGTTCATTTCGTTCTCATACGACAAGAGCATCGAGCCGATCTACATAGAATACGCCGCTGCCTACGGCTACATAGAATTCAGACTGCTGGACACGGCGACTCTTACCGCGAACTTCATCGTGCCCGAGCCTGCCACCCTGACGATTGCGGGCAATCCGGCCGGCGCGGCCGCGATCGCCGACTGGAACGACTACACTGCCGGAACATCCGGCTCCGGCGTCGGCCCCGTAGACATCAGCACCGGCGATGAAATGGACCTCTACGTCGAGCCTGCAGAAGGCTATTATTTCACCGGATTCACCACAGACGCCGGACTCAATGTCACTTATCAGGAGATTGATTTTTCATACGGCTACATCACGTTCGTCCCTCTCGCGTCCTCAGTGATTACCGCGAACTTCGCAGTATCGCCCGTCGTAACCATGGCGTCGGATCCGGCCGAAGGCGGGACAACTGATCCGGCTGGCGCGGTTTCTGTAATGCCAGGAGAGGAATTCTATGCGGAGGCATATCCCAACGAAGGCTACTATCTCGTAGACTGGGGCGTAGAGGGAAGCAGCCTCCTGATATACAAGGATTCCTATATGATAGACGTTCTCGTCAACGGAGACACGCTGATAACTGCCTTCTTCGCGCAGATCGTCCCGGCGCAGCTCACCATCGCCGAAAACATCGACGGCGCAGGCGCGTTCGACTGGACGAACGCCACAACAGGGGAAAGCGGCGCTGGAAAGGGCGTTTTCGACTTCAGCACGGGAGATGACATCTATGTGTCGGTCTCGCCCAACGAAGGCTACTATCTTGCGGACATGGGCACGGCAAACGTGAACGTCATATATCAGATGCTCGACCCGACCTATGCCGAGATCGAATTCGTGCTCCTCGGCGATGCTAACTTGGATGTAATCTTCGGAGCCTGCCCGGTCCTTACAACCGCCGCGAATCCTGCGGAAGGCGGAATCGTCGAGCCCGCTGAACCTTACACGGCCACTATCCCTGGCGAATACGTGGAAATATATGCCACCGCCAACGAAGGTTATTACTGCGCCAGCAGCCATATAGACGGAAACAGCATTGTCGCTTACACCGACAATACTGGCAGTGACATGTTCATCGGACTTTATCTGTATGGCGATACGCTCGCCACCGTGGACTTCGCGCAGTCTGTTGACGCAACGCTCACAGTCGCAGTGAATGATTCCGAGGGCGGAACCGTCTATTGGGAGACCCCGGAAGCCGGCGGCGAGACAGGGACTTTCGCCGTCAAGACCGGAGGGATTATGCTCACTCCGGAACCGGCGGAAGGCTACTATTTCACGGGAATTGAAACCATGGGGAATATTACGCTCCAGGACGACGGCTCCGGCACCTACTACGGAGTCATCAACGGGGATGCAACCGTCACCGTCAATTTCAGCACCGAGCTGCCCGGATTGCTGGTCGAAGCCGACATGGTGCGCAAGCTGACCAATGCCGACGGCACACTCTTCTTCTTCGCCGAATCTCCGGACACCTATGATACCGGGCTTTACGTCAGCGACGGCACGCCCGAAGGCACCACCCTCATTGCGAACGTAATGGACGACGGCAACCCTGATTCCCTCGCCATGGCCGCCCACAAGGCGAAGCTGGCGGCAAAGACCAAGACCGTCAAGAAGTCTTCCGCCAAAGTTCTCAATACCGCGCTAAAGGCCAAAGCTGAGGCAACGAAGGCCGCCGACAAGCCCAAAGGTAAGGCAATGCCCGTCATGGACTGGAACGTCTATTTCTTCGGCATGACCGACTCGGGAATGGGACTCATGGCCAGCGACGGCACTCCCGAGGGCACCGTATTCCTTAAGGAAGGCATCGAAATCTACGGCGAGATGATCGTCGTGGACGACTATATGCTCTTCTTCAATGTCATAGGCGACGAATACGGCAACTACGGGCTCTGGGTCAGCGACGGCACGCCCGAAGGCACAATGCCAGTCAAGAACGGCCTCACCATCGGAACCGGCGACGGCATTACCAACGGATTCGCGGCCTTGGACGGAATCGTCTACTTCCCCGCCTTCGACGAGTCGGGAATAGTCGGCCTCTGGGCCAGCGACGGCACGCCCGAAGGCACCATCCCAGTTAAATCAAATATCATGGTCAACTCCCAGGGCGGCAACATAGCCGTATACGACAGCAGCCTGCTGGTCTTCCAGGCCGACGACGAAATCTCCGGATACTCAGGCCTCTGGGCCAGCGACGGCACGCCCGAAGGGACTGCCATGATCAAGCCGTTCATGGGAATGCTGGGCGAGCAGATGAACGGGTTATTCGTTACTGCCGAGCTCAACGGCCTGCTATACTTCCCGGTCGAAGACGACATGTCAGGAATGCCCGGCCTCTGGGTCACAGACGGCACCGCTGACGGTACCATGCAGGTCAAGGCGCCTCTCGCAGTCTACAATGAAATGCTCACCGTCGGAGACCAAATCTTCATCAACGGAGACGACATGGTGCAGGTCTACGGCCTTTGGAAGTCGGACGGCACGGCCGAAGGAACCGTCCCGGTCAAGCCCGGCATTATGATCGGCGACCAGAGCGGAATGTTCAACCGTTTCACCGACAACGACGGCATACTCTTCTTCCCTGCAATGGATGACATGTCCGGATGCTACGGTCTCTTCAGAAGCGATGGGACGACGGATGGAACCTTCTGCGCGATGGCCGGAAAGGGCATAGACAACAATATGGCCTCAATGGATTCAACGGTCTATTTCGGCGCCATGGACGGCATGACCGGCATCGCCGGACTCTGGAAATACGAGGATAGCACGGTCAAATACCAGCTAACCGTCCAGGCCAGCCCTGCCGAAGGCGGCATCACGGATCCGTCAGGGACAATCCTCGTCCCGGAAAGCAATCCCGTGGCGGCCATATCTGCTGAAGCCGCCGAGGGCTATGTCTTCTGCGGCTGGACGGCCACCGTCAATGCCACCGTTAAAAATCCGTCGGCCTCAGATACTACCGTCACTCTTGTCGGAGATGCTGTAGTTACGGCACTGTTCGCCCCGCCGGTGACGCTCACGATGGCCGCGTCTCCTAAAGCTGGGGGGGCGACTGTCCCGGTGGCTGGAGCGCACGTCGTCGGCAGCGGCCTGCCCGTCAGCATTAAGGCTACCGCCGCAGCCGGCTATCTTTTCGCAGGCTGGACGGCCGACAAGGAAAGCGCAGCCTTCGGAAACGTTTCTTCCGCGCTGACCACTGTCACTATATCGGAAGACACGACTGTCACTGCCAATTTCCAGCCCCCGGTAAATCTCACGATGGCTGTTTCTCCTGAAGCGGGCGGCAAGACAACGCCAGAGGTCGGAGTTCATCCCGTAATCGGCGGAACCGCAGTAAACATCTCGGCCACCGCCGCCGACGGATTCCAGTTCGCCGGTTGGACTGCCGACAAGGAGAGCGCCGTCATCGACGATGCCTCCGCCGCCAAAACGACAGTGACCATCACCGAGAACACCGCAGTCACGGCCAATTTCCTGCCGCCTGTCAACCTGACCATGGCAGTCCTGCCGGAAGGTTCCGGAACTACTGTCCCTGGAATCGGCACACAACCCGTCCTCAGCGGCATTCCGGTCGACATCTCCGTCGTACCTAGCGAGGGCTATAAGCTGACGAACTGGACTGCCGACAAGGAGAGCGCGGTCATAAAAGACGCAAGTGCGGCCGAAACGACTGTCTCTATAACAGAGGACACCGTTGTCACCGCCAACCTTGAACTAATCAAATTGAACGTCACATTCACCGCCGGTTCCGGCGGAAGCATAAGCGGCGAATCTCCGCAGACCGTCGAATACGGCGCATCCTGCAAAACTGTCACCGCAGTGCCGAGCGTCGGCTACAGCTTCCTCAAGTGGACGAAGGACGGCGAAGACTATTCGACTGAAGCGTCTCTAATCGTCACCGGCGTCAAGGCGGACATGGCGTTCGTGGCGCACTTCGAAATCATGAAGTTCACGATTACGGCGACCGCCGGCGCGAACGGCACGATAAGCCCACAAGGCGCAGTTTCGGTGCCCTATGGAACCGACCAGACGTTCACAATCACGCCTGCAGACGGCTACCGCACCTCCGAGCTGCTGGTGGACGGCAAGTCCGTCACCCCTCTAGCCACCTACACCTTCGTCAAGGTGGCCGCTAAGCACACTATTTCTGCGAATTTCGCGCCGTCCAAGGCGACTCTCACCGCCCTGGCCGATCCTGCAGGCGCCGGAACACTATCCCCCTTGACCGGCGAATACGACACCTGCACGGAGATGGAGCTGCAGGCGCTTCCCAAGTCCGGCTATTTCTTCGTCCAGTGGACGGTTGACGACCCGGCCAACGCTGCCATCAAGAATATGTATTCAGCCAAGACCACGCTGACCATCTACAAGAATGCGGTCGTCACAGCCAAGTTCAGTAATGTTCCCCCCGGCATCTATGCGAACTACATGATGACTCTCTGGCCCGACGGAGGCGGTGAAACCAGCCCTGCGGCGGGAACCAAGGAGAAAATCGAGCTCGGCAAGTCCAAGACTATCACGGCTAATCCCAACCCCGGCTACTACTTCGCCGGATGGTCTGCATGGGACGGAACCGTGGAGTTCGAAAACAGCTCCATGGATGTCACCAACATGACCATATATGCCGCTACCGCAGACTTCGTTACAATCCGGGCCACCTTCGCGCCCATACCTGAAGAAGCGGTTCTGACGATGGACGCGAACCCGGAGGTCGGCGGGACGACAACCCCGGCTTCCGGCTCTCAGACCACCGTCAAGACGCAGACAGGCATCCCCATCAAGGCGGAACAGGCGGACACCTGGTATTTCATCCAGTGGATTGTCCAAGGCCCGGCCAAGGTCGCCAACCAATTCCTGGCCGAAACAACCGTCACCCTCCTCGGCAGCTCGACCGTCACCGCCGAATTCTCCCAGACAAAGCCGGAACAGGCCACGCTGGTCATGGCGGTCTCGCCGGAACTCGGCGAAGGTAGTACTTGCGGGGAGACAGATCCCGCCGTCGGACCCCATACCGTCAACATAGGCTGCGACATCCTGGTCTGCGCCACCGCCTCCGACGGTTACCAGTTCTCCGCTTGGACGCTCGAATGCAAGGATACGGAAGGCAACGCGGTCGCCGATGGTGCCGTGCTGCAGAACCCCAAGCTTCCTAAGACATTCCTTACAGTCCTCAAGAAGGACATCACCGTAACGCTGACAGCCGTATTCATCAGCAATAGCGGCATCATCCCCACCGAGACCAAGCTCTCGTCCACGCACAAGGACTACGTGAGCAAGGAGAAGGAGGACGAGGAGGTCTACTACACCCAGCACTCCAAGGACACTTACTCCATCTCGGTCAAGATCAACCTGGCCTCGACTTCGCTGGATCTGAAGTCTATCAACGCCGAAACGCCTATCGAATTCACATTCGGCGGCCTTTATGACATCTTCGACTCCGGAATCGAGAAACTGGGAGACGGCAAGTTCACACCAAAGGGCGAGAAGGGCGGCTCATCAGTATTTACCATCAGGGAGGTGGACGACAACAACAAAGAGAAGACCGTCGAGAAGATCACCTTCAAGTGGAACAAGAAGAAGGAACTCATCATTACGGTCTCCGGAAAGCCGCTCGTCGACACAGAATACAACATCCTGGACCTTTCCGACGCCCCGCAGGGCGATGTCGCGGACAGCGTCAAGGGCCTCACCATCCTCTTCGGCGACGTCAGCGTCAACCTCCCGGACTACACAGTCGGCTACAAGGGCAAGAAGAAGGTCAAGGAGGAGGAGAAGGACGGAGAAACCTTCGACCTCGAATCCTGGAACGTCAAGGGGAAGGTGAAGAAATAAGAATACTGACAGCCTCTGAAACGAAAGGCGGCTCCGCAAGAGCCGTCTTTTTTTTCATATTTCATGCGCCTCTCATTCGCCATACGGCCGGTTTAAAAATGCCACGGGCGGGTCTGCCATCTTTGCCGCCATGAAATATGAATTAAGACCCACTTTTCTTGAATTATGCACATTCATAGTGAATTCTTCAATTTCTCCGGCTATATTCTGAACTTCTGTTTCTATAAGGTGGTTTTTCTCTGTGTCTCCGGGACTCTGTGGTTTAATCTAACAAGGAGAGATGTACCATGCCTGATATTTTTTCCCGCGCCTTCAAACTTCTTCCCGCAAAAGAGATCATCGCAATTCTTAAGAAGGGATCCGCGCCGCTCGACAGATACCTGGGGGAGGAAATATACGTCAACACCGACAGGGGCTATCTCGGAGAGCAGAGGGCGCGGCTCCTGAAGACGATGGAGCTGCACCTGAAGAACTTCGGCAACGTTCCATCGCTTCTCCTGCGCGCGCCCGGCCGCCTGAACGCCTTCCTTGAATACCTCGACATGTGCGGCGGCGACCACATGTCCACGACGATAGACGGCGACATTCCGATGGCGCTCTCCTTCCGAGACGACAACAGGCTGGAGCTGTTCAACAGCAATCCGCTCTTTCCGCGGGCGAGCCTCTCGCTCCGCGACGAGCTTAGGCGCTTCAACACCGCCCCGTGGAAGGACCGCGCGCTTAAGGGCATGGCCGACAACTGGGACAACCGCACTCTGCTCTTCCCCTACCACGGCCGCAAGCAGGGCGACTGGGTCAACTACGTCCTGAGCCCTTATCTCAAGATGCTCTGGGAGAATCCGAAGCTGGACATCCGCGGCGCCGACATCACCTTCGGACCGGCGACCACGCCCTTCCGCGCAGGCGTAAGCTCCTCCTCGGCAATGGTGGTCCTCTCGTTCCTCGCGATGTATTTCCGCAACCGGGACATCCTTCCGAAGATGACCGAGAGCGACGTCTGCCGTTTCCTGGGCGAGGCCGAGTGGTATGTCGGCACGCATGGCGGCGCCAACGACCAGATGACCATCCTCTTCAACCGCGTCAACAGCGTCAGCTACAACCGCCATTCCCGCAAGGAGTTGGGCTCCACCCCCCTGCCCTTCATCAAGGGCGTCCACGTCGTCCTCGCCAACTCACTGTGGGAAGTCAACAAGAGCACCGGCGGCAACCAGAGCTTCAACATGAGGAAGGGCTGGATAAGGCTCGGCGAGGAGCTAGCGGACATGCTCGTTGCGAAGGCCTCGTCCGTCGCTGGATCAGGCAAGGCCAGGAAAGGCTGGCTCGCATCGCTTGTCGAAGAACTCTTCAACACCCCACCAGAAAAGCCTTGCGGCACCCTGGAGAAGAATCCCCGGCTCTGGCTGAAGCTGAAGGAGAACTTCAAACGCTTCGGCAGTCTCCACGAGGACATCATCGGCCTGCCTGAAGAGGTCATAGAGGAATTCATCTCCCTGCTCCCGGTCAAGGTCTTGCCGGCAGAGGCCGCAGAAATACTCGGCGCCGACATCGCCACCGTCATACAGCGCTACACCGCCCCGAAGAGGAAGATCGGAGGCTACCACCTCAGGACCACCGCCCGCTTCTTCCACAAGCAGAACATAATCGGCAGACGCCTCGAAAAAATCTTCCTGGATGCCGACACCAGGCTGAAGTCCGGAAAGCTCAGGGTCGACTCCAAGGAATACGACGCCTACCGCGTCGAGGTCGGCAGGATGGTGGACGAACTTCAGGACGCGCTCAGCTTCGATTTTCGCGTCTCAATCCCCCAGATAGACCTTCTTCTCAGCATCGCCAAGCGCGGCCCCGGCTACCTCGGCGGAAAGCTCACCGGCGCGGGCAAGGGCGGATGCGTCTCGCTGCTGGTCCGCGAGGAGCATTCCAAGGAGATGTGCCGCCACCTCGACAAGGAATACTACGGCAGACCCGAAAACTTCGAATATTACCGCATGGTTCTCAAGGACGAAATCAGGTTCCTCGACCCGGGAAGCGTCGAGCACGACTCCGCAATCGAACGTCTCGGAAACCTGGAAAAGGCCCTCGCCAGCGTCAAGGATCAGCGCCGCGCCGTCACCTTCAGCCGAGGCGCATGCGCTATCGACATGATCAGGTAAACAAAAGATATTATTCTACGGTACTGTGCGGCATAATCTCTTACCGTCTCACCTGACAATAAGCCAGTCTATAGTCGCACCCTGCGGGGCCGGGGTTTCGAAGAGGACGGTGAATCCCTTTTCGGCCTTGTCCTTGACCGCGTGCAGTGTGATCCAGGAACAGCTGGCCATGACCGCATACTTTCCGTCCGCCTCTGGCACTTCAAAAGAGATTTTGAGCTCCTTGCTGTCCGCGGCGACCGGGACATTGATGCCTCGCAGATTTTTCGCGGGGGTGGCGGTCTGCGAGATGCCTCTCTGCTGTACGCTGGTATGGTTGCTGAAGTCGAGGTTGCCGCCTTCGAAGACGAAATCCCTGTTTGCGGGTCGCGCCCAGAAACGGGATGTGCCGCCTTTGCTTATCCAGTATATGGACTTGACGTTGTCGTCCCACTGCTCGAGGCAGATTGCGGAATCTTTGACAGGCCCTCGGACATGGAATGCGTTGCCGGTTGCGGCATGGACCAGGATGCCGTCGCCGTAGCTGGGATTACCGTCCTTCTGGCCTTTCAAGACATCTTCCAGCTTTCCGCCGGGGCCGGCCAGGCTCAGGCCTGCGCCGACCATCACCTTGCCCCAGTTGCAGCTTTCGAAGGAGGCGCCGCTGAGACCCCGGCTTGGAAAGCCCTGATGGTGGCGGACGCGGAATCCGGTCGGCAGCCAGGGCACCGGACCCAGCGGCTGGGTTATCGGATCGTCGGGTTCGAAATCGAACTTGGATCCCATCTGTGGAAAAGGTGCAAGGACAATCTTCCGGGCGTCCCCTGCGGTTGCGACCCCCCAGTTCCCGTTGGCCGTGTTGCCGCAGACCCCCTGTCTCACGTCGCTTGTCCAAGCGCCGGGGGCGATAATGTATTTGAGCTCATGGGTGTTCTTTTCGGAAGTGGTGTCGTTGTCCTGGCGCAGAAGCATGATTCCGCCCCTGTCGGTTGTCCACCATCTGGTGTCCTCGACGAAGAGGTTGGAAAGTCCGTCGTCCCTCTTTTCCAGGCCGCGGATGAGGAACCAGCGGTATGATCTCTGGCCTGGCGCGCCAGCATATCCGCTGGAAAATGTTTCGTCCGCCTCGTAATACTCCGTCGGATCGTCGATTGCGATGAAACGTCCTATTATGGATTCGTCCCATCCCACGTCCTTGTTTCCGACGACAAGCGGAACATGCATCGGGACGTCCTTGGTGCGAAGATACGGATGGCCGGGGCCGATGACCATCACCTTGCCGGAGCTGATCCATTTCTTCTGGTTCATGTTGATGATCGGGCGCGAGGTGCCGAGCTTTTCAGGGTTTGCCGCGCCGGACTTGAAGATCAAGGTCTGGGTCGCGGCATCCCAGCTCTCGACCTTTCCGGAGAAGACCGCGGGGTTCTGGACGATGTCCGCGGCATAGCATACCCCGCCCTCGTCGCCGGCTCCGGACATCACATTCCCCTGGTAGTTCAGGCTTGCGCTGTAGACGAACGTGTCGCCCACTCCGTAGATGTCCTTGGATACCATCATCGACATCGACTGGTTGTCGCTGTGGGCGACGTCCTGGACGGTCATGCCGTTGACCACGTTCTTGTTGTAGACGATCGCCCCCTCGGGATGATCCTCCGTCAGATCGGCGACGAAATACGGGCTGCCTCCGTCGATACCCAAAGACTTCACGACGACCCATTCCCCTTTGCCGGAATAGCCCATCTTCTCGCCTGTTATGCGCAGGTTCTGCCCGGCGAAAAGTCCGCGCGATGTCATCACATGTACACGGACGTCCTTCCCTTTCGCGACCGGGCGTGAGGTTGTCGCCATGTATGAGCTGCTCCCGCCGAGAATGCGCGTCACGATGTCCTGTGTCGCATAGCAGCCCTGCCATGGAAGGTTGCCGTAGACGTCGCGTTCGATAATGCTGCAGCCGCCGCTCAAGGATGATGCGCTCGCACCGAGCGGAGGGACGTATTTCCGCTCGACGCCTCCGCGCATGTCGATGATCGTAACGGTCGGCTTGTTGTATGCCTCCTGCACAGGATTGCGCGGAAAGAACCCCTGTGGCGCATCAGGCGGGATCACGATGACGCCGCCGCCTTTCTCGATCAAAGCCTTCGTCGCCGCCGCAAGGGTTTCCTTCGCCTCCTTTATCGTCTTATATGGGCCGAACTCGGAAAGGAGATGCCTGTTCATCGCCATGTCGGCGGGGCTGGGCTGCGGGGTTTGAACCGGCCCGCCAGGAGCGGCCTCTTCCGCCGCAATCTGGACGGTTCCAGCCAGAAGCAACAGTGAAATAGTCATCGCAATTTTGTTTTTCATAACCGACCTCCCTTCCTAAAAATTACAGCAAATTCATGCGACATCCGACTCGAGACATGTGACTCCAGACAATCGGAATCCGTAATCTGGCATCCGGCTTCTGAAACCTGACATCCGACACCAATTCACCTTGGCTCGTATGCTGGATTATTGCTCTCCTCCGGCGAGATATCCGAGTATCTCGGCGAGCAGGGGTTCCCATCCGGGCGAATCCCAGAATGCGGTCTGGCCGGCCGGAGCTTCGCCGAGGGCAGTGCCCATGATGGCCATGGCCCTGCCTTCGCCCGCCGCGCCGGAAACGGCGAACGGCTGATCGCCGGCCGTAAGCCATACTACAGTTCCATCTTTGGGTTTCAGATTATGCCGCCAATAGGCACAGCCAAGATTTTCCGCGGCGAGAGGCTTTCTGGGCTTCAAGCGGCTGTCGGCCTTGACTTCCACAGGCTTCAGCTGACGTTCCGGCTTGATCTCCTGCAGGTCGAATCCCTTGCCGACCTGCACCGGAAGAAGCGGTTCAAGCGGCGACTCTGCCCATCCACCCGGCCCGTAGGCGTAGTAGCCGCCCAGCATCAGCAGGCCGCCGCCCTGCCTGACGAAATCCGTCAGCCATTGTAGCTGGTCGGGCGCAAGGGGGTCCTTGGCGAAATCGGCGATGACTACGACATCATAAGAATAGAGTTCCGTCAACGTGCCCGGGAAATAGGACACCCTGTGTCCGATCCAGTATTTCCAGATGTATCCGCCGCGGCGGACCGCGTCGGCACCCCATCGTTTCTTCACCACTTCCTCCACTCTCCAGGCATAGGCGGTGGGTCCGGCCAGGAAGAGGACGCGCATATCCTTGCGGAAGGGGCGTTCCGCCTGCCAGAAAAGAGTCCGGTAGCTTGTCAGGGCGGCGCTGAGCAGGTGTTCTGCGCCGACATAATCTTTTCCGGAAGAGAGCTCCTTCTGACGGGCCGCCAGCAGTTCAAGCTGCTGCCGCAACGCCTTCATGCGTTCCTCGTTCTTCGGACCTGCCTTGCCGGCCAGTTCGTCAACCCGTCTGCGCTCCGCCGCCAAATCCAAGTTCTGCATGGGGGTGGGCAGCCAGCTTCCCTTCCGCATGCGTTCCAAGACTTTCGGAGCTTCGGCGAGCATCTTTTCCCTGGCCTTAACAACCGCCTGCGACTCCCCGAAATCCCATATTGCGAAATGCGCGGCATCCAGGCCGAGATCCAGGTCGAATTCGGTCTCGACCTGATAATCGGTGACGTTAAGCCTTATCCGTTCGGGGTTTACATTGTCTAAAGTCTCCTTCCATTCGTCCGGGACAAACATCAGGGCGCATGGGCCGCTGAAGTTCGCGCCCTGCCGGCTTTTCTCGTTTACGATGTCATGGTAGAGGAGCCACCAGTCGGAGGACGGATCCAGCAGCTGGTTCTGGCCCTGCGGGATTCTCCCCTCGGGAGTAGTCACGCACCTGCTGAGGCCGAGGCCCTTCAGTCGGTCCGGCTCGCCCACCCGGTATCCCTGCGGATAGCAGCAGAAGCCTATCTTGAGAGTCCTCAGGGCGTCCTTCGCCTTCCAGCGCAGCTCCATCAGCAGATGATCCGCGCCCAAATCCGCGATGAAGCGGGTGCGGACAGCAACCAGCGGATGTTCCCAGTTGAAGTCAATAATTCCCCGTTCGCCGGTCTCGACGATTTCGACTTCCACTTTGGGTGCCTGGGTGTGGATGGAACGGTTGTTGGCGGCGATTCCGAAGAATGCGCTGTGATACCAGTTGGAGTAGGAAGGGCTCGGCATTCCTACAGAAGCTTCGAGAGTCGTCCACTCCCCCTTCTCGTCCTTCTTCTGATGGACGCTCAGGGAAAGGGCATATATCAGAGGGCTGCCCGTATTGATGCGGAAGAGCCGGTTCATGTAGCGCTCGGCCTGGGAGCGTTCGTCGTATTGACAGCCGTCGTCGGTTATTGTCACCTGCGAAGATGCGCCGGCGGCCTGGACGCTCTCATCGCCCCTCTGCGCGTCCACCACTGCCTGGCCGACGCCCCATTGCGATTGAGCGTCCTTTGCGACGGCCTTCCCCTGCTCATCCGCGGCAGACAGAGAAATTGCGGCCGCGGCAATTGCAGAAAACATGAGATGTCTTGAGAACAGCGGAGTCATGTCGCACCTTATTTGTATTCGCCGACGACCACCGTCCAAAGCTTGACTTCAGGAAGAATCAGCGAGCCGTCATCCGAGGGCTTGACGTCAATTGCGTCTTCCGCACCGTCCGGAGACATCGCGGCAATCCGTCCAAGCTTCTTGCCTTCAGGCACGACAAACGACACTTGTATATTTTCCGCCGGCGCCGGCGGCTTGTCCCCCCAGCCTGCGTCGTCGGTTTCCGGCATGTTGAGGAGGTGGACGACGACCCTTTGGCGGCCGTCCGGCAGATCCCTTTTTTGGACAAAGTCCTGCCACCATACCTGTTCAGGCGCTACGACTTTCACGGCCTGGTCGCCGGGCCTCACGTAGCGCAGCTTGTTGTCCCACATGAACTCCGACCAGCGGAACTCGAAGCGGCGGTAGTTCGGATAATGCGGCCCGCCGCCCCATGTGTCCGTCTGCACTCCGGACGCCGAGGCCACTGCTTCGAGATACCGGTTGCTCCCCATCCAGCCGGCGTGCGGGAATCCGCCGAGTTCGCGGACGGCGCCGCCTTCCTGCTGCAGATAGAAGGCTGCCTTCTTCCAGGAGTGGTACGGGCTCGACGGCTGGCCGGCGCTGTTGAAATGCTCGTATAGACTGTATGCGCCGGGGAGCATGGCCTCCTCCTCAGCCTTGCTGTTATACATCTGAGGATAGCCGCCAGCCACGTTGTTCCAGCCGAAGAGGAAATTCGGGAAACGCCCGGTCAGTTTCTGCCGGACTTTCCTGAGGAATTCCGCGTTGGCGGCGCCGGGATCCGGAAGCTTCTGCAGCGTTCCGGTGCAGTCATAGCCTTCGACGACGCCCGGATTTCCGTCGCTGCGAAACCCGTCCCATCCGAACATCTCGGCCGAGCGGATCATCTCCTGTATCCAGTAGTCGCCGACCTCGGGCTTGTTGATCAGAAAGGCGCCGATGCCGATTCCGCCAACGGTGTCGCTCTTCTGCTCCTCGGGCTTGTCCCTCCATTCAGAGAGCGCGTCGATGTCGAACCAGGCGCTCAAGGGACGGCCGTCCTTGCCGTAGGTGAGCCATTCCGGATGGCGCCGCACGAAGTCGAAGCCCACGGGCCCGTATGAAATGCTCTGGATGTATGTCACCACCGCCATTCCGTTCTTGTGCGCCTGCTGTATGAGATACTGCCAGTCCTCCTTGCCCTCCCTGTAGCCGCCCTGGCCGGAAATCCACTGGTCCGCCGACGGCGTCATGCAGTCGAAGACCGACGGCTGCCAAGAATATCCTTCGATCGTGGTGATGTATGCGCGGCGGTATTTGGGGATCATGGAATCGTCGATCTGCCTGTTCTTCTTCGCGCCGCGGATCTGGAAGCATGTGATGTAATGGCCTACCTCCCATGGGTTGCTGCCGACGGTGAAATATTCACTTCCCTTCGCCAGCGCTTCACCGCCCGATCCCTTGACGAGCGCCACAACCTCATGCCCCCATTTCCTATCCTTGGGGACAGGATAGGAGAATTCCAGCGCCGCCTTCCCGTTCGCCGGAAGCTTCACGGACAGCGCCGGAATTTCCTCCCGATCCGCCAGGCCGTGCTTGACCTCAAGGACGACCGAGACATCAAGCGCTTCGGCGGCATTGCTGGCCAGGTCGACAGAGATCTTCGCGTCCTCTCCAGGCTTATATACTATCTTCTCGGGCCATACGCGTGCGACCGAAACTTTCTCTGCGGCGCCTGCCGCCACAGAGGACACGAACAGCAGGATGACCATTCGGAGCTTTGCAGATTTCATGACGGACTCCTTCCTTTGCTTATATCTAATTTGTTTCCTTGACTGCTTCTTGCAAATGTTCCGCCAGCCATTTGGGCCAGCCATCCCATTCGTTGAAGAGGAAAAGCTGATCGCCGGACTCGCCATAAGCCAGGCCTGCCAGGACGATCACCTCGCCCTTTCCGCGCCTGCACTTTATCCAGAACGGCTTGCCGCCCGCCTTTTCGACTGTCTCCGATTCTGGACGCGGCGTGAAGTCCTGTATCCAACGCGTCCCGACGCCTGAAACGCCACCGGGCTGAGGGTCCAGGACGGCATTTGCAAGCTGCACGCAGTCGAACGGCCCTTTGACCTTTACTGGGAGCAGCTCCTCGAGCCTGCTGTCCTTGTAGCCGCCGCCGCCGAAAGCCCAGTGGCCGCCGATCACAAGCAGGACTCCGCCATGTTCGACATAGTCTGCAAGGTATTGGGTGGACTGTTCGTCGATGGCCTCGATAGGCACGTTGTTCAGGACTATAACATCGAAGCCCATGAGCTCCGGATAGCTGCCGGGGAAATATGAAAGGCTCGGACCGTAGACAAAGATGCGGTAGCTGCCAGTCTTCAATTCCGCGTTCAACTCCTTCGCCGCCTCAGGCAGACGGTAAGCCTCGTGGAAGGGGCCGCGCAGGTGCAGGATTCTCATACCGTCATGAGGTGTCTTGACGATTGCTTCAGGACGTTCCACCGGCCTGACGCGCAATGGCCGGTTGATCTGATAGCGCTGCTCCGCGCCCATGACCGCTGCCCCGGCCCTGAAGGTTTCGTAGACATGCGGCTTAGCATCGCCCGCGCTAACGGTGGCCCTTGCAAGCAGATTCTTCGACTGCGGCGCCATCGGCATCGCGGTCTTCTGCTCCGACATGTCGGCCGTAATCGCAACATTTTCAAAATCGGCGGAATTCAAAACCTGGCCCGTGTCGTAATCGATCAGTTCCAGGCGGACCTTCGCTGGATTCTTCAATGCCTCCGGACCGGCCACCATCTGATTGATCAAGACAGTGTCTGCGCCGGAATCCTCCATTTTCAACGAAGCCACCAAAAGCGGCGCCGCATAAGAAATCTCCTTCAGCCCCCGGAATGGCCATACGGTGAATTTCGTCTCGAAGCTCTTGCCGGGCGACAGACGCACCTGGTCATACCACCATTCGACGGACTCGGAGCCTCCGTTGTTGTAGAGGCAGCGCAGCCAGTTGTAGTCGAGCAGGAAGACAACGCCCTCCTTTCCGTCGGGATATGTCTCGGCTGTCCATCCGGCGGCCGGATCGTATGCGAAATCCGCCTTTTCCGGCACGCACTGTCCCAGCTTGGAGTCGAAGTGCGCGCATACGACACCGCGTGTCGTCGGGCGCCAAGTATATGCGCCTTCCCGGACTCCTCCGACATTTATTACGTTCTGCACCCAGAAGCCGGGCGAACGGGGCTCGCCTGTGGGATTTTCTAGACGGATGGAGACGTCGAGGCGCGGGCTCCCTTCCTTCAATGTCATCGTGCGGATCAGCTTGACACCTTCGATCGCCTTGTCGCCTTTGCCCTCGATGACGACGCTTGCCTGCACCTGCGCCTCGTCCGGCCCCGGCTTAATGATTGAGACTTCGTAAGGGCGGCTCAGCAGTTCCCCCGGCCATGTCTGCTGCCAGACATGGTCCATCAGGAAACCGGCATTGCCGGGCAGCACCCAGTCCTCCCCGGCGGACTTCCAGACAAAGCTGCTGATCCTTCCGCCCTGCGCCGGGTTGACCACCAGCTTGAGCGCGGAGTTTTCCATGACGAAAAGCTTCTTGCCGTCGGTTCCCTTCTCCTCCTTTACGCTCGCCTGGCCGCTTGCGGCCTGCGCAAACATGCAGCAGACGGCAGCGCACGCTGTCCACATGAGGAGAGGCCTTATTGCTTTTTGGGCATCCATGCTCTTTTCTTCTTCCATTTATCTCTCTACAACATCCGATTTCAACGTACCAGGAACCAATCGACGGTTCCGCCGTTCGCCGGGGCGGCGGTACCGAAGATCAGAGTGAATCCCGCGGCAGTTTTTTCAGACACCGCATCCTGCGTGAGCCAAGAACATTTGGTTAGGACAGCATATTGCGCATCGGCTTCAGGCCGCTCGAACTTGACCTCCAGCTTCAGTGCGCCCGCGGGAACAGCCGCATTGATCTGCCGGAGATTGTTGGCGGCGACGGCGGTGCCTGAGATGCCCGCGAGGCCCTTTGCGGCGGGGACGGTCAGGGAACTGCCGTTGATGCTCATGTCGCCGCTCTTCGGATCTACGACAAGGCTGGTCTCCCCCTTGCCGTGCCTCCATTTTATCGGCTGTTCATGTCCGTTGATCTGGGAGAACAGCAGCGCGGAATTAACGACGTCCGCTCCGAACACTATTGCGTTTTCGGTGGCTGAGCCCACGTTGAGGGCGGAAAGCCATGGCGCCTTTTTGTCCTTGCGCGTCTTCAGATCGTCGCGGTTGTTGCAGCCGCCGACGACCGCAACGCCGCTGCTCATCGCGACCTTGCCGTTGTTGATAAGATCCACTGCGGCCGCCTCCATGGTGTCCGGAATTCCATTGAAGCACCTGACCCGCACCGGCACGGGAATGGCCGGATCAGCGCCTATCGCCTGCTCGATCGGATCTTCGGCTGCGAAATCGAAATCTGTGCCGCGGTCGGAATTCGGGACGACACGCAGCGTTCGAGGATCGTCCTTCGACACGGCGCCGCTTACGGTGTCCTTCCATGCGTCACCGATGTCATATGCATATGCTCCCGGAGCGATGACATATTTGAGAGGCCTTTCATGGCCGTCCCAGGTGTAGTTTTCAAAATCATAGAGATTGGGCGCCCCCGCATTAGATGCCGCCCAGCGGATGCGTTCGATCTTTATCGTGTGCGTCCCGTCCTGGTTCTTCCGATACTTCTTGACGAGATACCAGCGCCGGACAGGCCTGTCGAAAGCCCCCGCATAGAATTGCCCCTGTGAACCGTCGCCGGGGCTCAGGACTTCCCCGGGATCGTCCACCGCGAAGTAGCGTCCGACAACGGCGTCGGTCCATCCGCAGTCCGCCGATCCGACGATGCATCCGCCCAGGGTGTTCGTCCATTTGACGACGATGCTCGGATATGCGCGCCCCTTGTAGGCATATTTGAAATTCCTGACCGGCTGCCCCCAGCAGTTGACCAGGCTCGGCTTCTCCTCCGCTCCGTCCTTGTAGGTGAAGTTGAATTTCCCGACCTCTATCCCGTCGGAAGAGATTTTCGCAGGATCATATTCCTTGTTGGGCACGGTGAAGCCGCCCCAGTCCTCCGGCGGGACTATCATGACCGTCCCGCCGGTGATCCATTTCTTCTGGTTCATGTTGATGATCGGGCGTGAAGTCGAGATTTTCTGGATCGCGCATCTTCCAGGCTTTATGGTTATCGCATCGTCCTTCCAGTCGACCTTCTCGACGACGCCGTGGAACACCTCCGGATCGGTCGTGACTTCCGCGTTCAGCACGACGCCGCGTTCGTCGCCTAGCCCTGAAAACACATCGCCCTGGTATTCGTATTTTCCGCTTATCAGGAACGAGTCGCCGTGCGCGTATTGGCGGCGCGTGACCTGGAATTCCATGGTCTGGTTGTCGCAGTTCGCGGTCGAGTCAATGTCCACGCTGCCCGTCACATGCTTGTTGTAGAGGATTGCGCCGGCAGGATGGTCGTGCTCGAGATCAGCTATCACGTAGTTGACCTTTTCGGCGGGATCCCAGCCGACGCCCTTGACCCATAGGCGGTCGTAGGGCTCCGCGTATGCGGCGGACTTCCCTGTGAGCGTCAGATACTGGCCGACGAATATTCCTCTGACGCTCGGCACGTCGATGCGGCAGTCCTTGCCCTTGGCGACCTCCTTCGTCGTCATCTGCATGTAGCTTGAAGCACCACGGACGACGGCGTTGTAGGAGTTTGACATCTGGTGACAGCCCTGGAACGGTAGGCCGTGCCCCTTCATGTTGATGAGCCGGTTCAGATGCTGGCCGGCCCATCCGCCGCCGTCGGAGTTGAGCTGTCCGACGGTCGGCAGATACCGGGTCTCATATCCTTTGCGAAGATCGCGGATCGTAACCGTAGGACCGCTTTCCCGGTCCTTCTGGTATGTGTTCCGGATCTCGAGCGGCGCCTTCACAGCCGATGGGATCACCAGTATTCCGCCGCCGTTTTCAATTATCCACTGGCATGCCTTATCCAATGTTTCATTTGCGGATTTCGCATCCGCGGTTCCGCCGAAATCGGTGAGCACGTACTCGCCGTCCTTCGAAACTTCGACGGCCTGCAGATTGGAGAACACCAATCCGAACACGCACGCCATAAGCAGGTGTTTTTTCATACGCTCTTCTCCTTTTTGTTCATGTTGAAACTTTCGTAATCCGTAAATGATTTCAGATTTCCAGACCAGATCACAATCCTTTCATATGGGTCTCCGCGATTGCGGATTTATCGAACGTTGCGGCGCGGACGGCGATTTTACCTGCGCCTTGTCTGAGGGACAGAACAAGCCCGCACCACTGTCGAACCGGAATCCGCCAGCCATTCCCATAAGTTGCAACGGTCATAATGATCCTGGGCTTCGACGTTGACGCCGAACCGGCGCGGCGTTCGCGCGACAGCCCTGTCGCCGACCAATATGCCAAGCACGTTCATTGCGGTTCTCCTAAAATTCGATTCCTTTCGGCGGAGGCTTGAGCCAAGCTCAACCTCGGCTCCGACAAGCGCCGCTATCCGTCGAACTTATGATCGACAAAACTGGCGCGGCCAGACGGGCGCTCCTCTGAAACACGCCTGAAGTAACGCAGACATTCCTGTCTGCGGCATCGCAGGTAGGAATACCTGC
>CAZWRV010000084.1:0-29621 GCA_964636325.1 uncultured Victivallaceae bacterium
GCGCATGCAAGTCCTTCTCTGTTAAATATTTATATTTTTATAGACGGGCTCTAGTTGAAGGAGCAGATGTTCACAGTGCTGAAGGTCAGGACTAGGAAGGCCATGTAAACTGCGGCGAAAGAGATGAAGACCCGGTGGGTGCCGGAGATGCCATCGCACAGGCTTTTAGTTCCGGCAACGACTGACGCCCTTCTCTTCCAAAGGGTCGGAACTGCGGCCGTGGCTCCGGCAAGCAGCAGCAGGACCACGGCCGCTACGACGGAGGCCGGAGGCCTGAAGACCTTGAAGTGCTCCACCAAAGTATCAGGCAGGAACCAATACAGCAGGGTTCTAGCAAGCTGATACAGGTCAGGCACAGACACCGGATGGAAAGCGAATTGTCTGTCGACGGCGGAAACGCCGTAGAGCTTGTTCTTAAGCATGCAGAGAAACGACGGCAGGCAGGAAATCGCTCCGTACAATGCCAATGCCTTCAACTTGTCGGGCCAAGCCTTTATCCGCCCGGAGATAATTATAAGCGCCCCTACCGTGAGTGCGATGGAAAAACCCGCATACCTTGTCAGCATCGCCAGCGAACTGAACGCCGCCGAGGCGGCGAGCGCAGGCATTGCGCCCGATTCAAGGTATCTGCCGGCATACATCAGGGCGAGCAGCATGAAGAAAATAAAAGGCCCCTCTGTCCAGGCCATCGCGTAGACGTATACGACGGTTTCGGCCAGCGAGAAGAGCAGGACTCCGAAAAGGACATAGCCTGCCGCAGAACCCGTGCACCCCCGGATGATATGGCCGATGAGCACGATGCTTGCCGCAAAGAAGAGGGCGTTCAGGTATCTGGCGCATTCTGCAGGCTGGACGCCCAGGGGCGCCAGCGACGACAGCATCAGCGGGTACAGGGGGGGATAATGGGCAAGCGGCCTGCCTCCGTCGAGCGTGACTGTCAGCCCTTTCCCGTTGATCAAATTTTCGGCGGAGTTCAAATATGTTACCGAGTCAGGAGAAACTCCTATCCCAAGATGCGTGACAACCAAGATGTAGGCCGCCATGGCCGCGGCGACTATATACTCGGGCCTTTTCATATGCCGACAGCTCCCGAAACCTGTCTAAATCTCCTGAACCCCGCCTCTAGTAGCGCAGACATTCTTGTCTGCGGCATCGCAGGTAGGAATACCTGCGCCACTTTAAGTTTCACCCCGACAGAACTGGCGGATTTCCTCGCCAGAGCGGCACTCTTGTCTTCGTCTCCGTTCTTCGTCTTTTTCAAATAGACAAAGATATGAGGCGAAGATGGACGACGAAGAGTCCTTCGGCGGCGGGAACTCCCGCCGTGCGGCGGAATGCCCGCCTAGGCGGACGCCCTCCACCGAGTTTCCGACCGACAAAACTGCGAATCCCGCAGATGGATACTCATCTGAAACTCGAACATTTTAATCGCGAGCTTTGTCGCGAATTTTGTCGTCTTCCGGAGGGTTGAGCCAAGCTCAACCGCGGCGGAGCACGGCTCCGCCCTCCATCGAGTTTCCGAACGGCAAAACTGCGGTCACCGCAGACGGGTACTCTCCTGAACCCTGCCTCTAGTAGCGCAGACATTCTTGTCTGCGGCATCGCAGGTAGGAATACCTGCGCCACTTAAGTCTCTGTATGGCAAAACTGGCTCTGCCAGTATATCACTCCCTGAGCCACCGCCACGTTTTCACCGCCCTCCGGGCGCCGGTGTCCGCGTCGGATATCCCTGCTCCTCCAGCTCCCCGTTGCTCCAGTCCTCGTAGTAGAAAATCATGATGATTGCCACGACGAGCCAGAAGACCTCCATGTTCAATATCGTGTAGAAGTTGTTCATGGTGATCCCGTGGGTCATGACGGCCGCCAGGCTTCCCATGAAGCCGAGAGCGAGCGAACGGCCGAGGACATCCTTGCTGCGCCTGAAATACCTATGCATGACTAGGAAAATGCAGAAGTTCATATAAAGCAGCATTATGACTCCGATCAAGCCTGTCTCAAGGGCCTCATGGACATACTGGCAGTCTCCGTAGGCCAGGTTCTTCGCCCCGCACCCCTGGCCGAAAAAAGGATACTGAAGTATTTCCGGGACGGCCGACTTCCAGGATCTTACCCTGTCATCCATTGAAGGATCAACGCTTGGGCCCTTCACGATCACTTCTCCGATCTGCGAGAACTGTGAGTTGATGTCCTCCTTGTGCTTTACAAGCAGGAAGTCCAGGATGGCATAGTTGAAATTGACATTGGTGACCAGGACGTACAAGGCTACGCAAATGCCCCCGTAAAGGATGAACGAAAAAACCCTTGGGCTTTTGGAAAAGAATAGTATTGCCAGCAGGAGCGGCACCATGCTTACATACGAGCCTCTGGACTTGGTCATGATCAATGTGCCGGTGCAGACGAAAAGGACGAAGGCGAACAGCATCACCTTCCTGGGACTGTTCTCGAAGGCAAGGAGGCCGAGGGTTACTCCTATTATTATGAGCAGGAAGTCGCCCATGGTGTTAGCCCTGCCGTAGCCGGCGCCGCCAGTCGAACCGCCGCCCGAAAGCTCGGACAGCGGAAACATGAAGAACTGCACCATTCCGGCAAATGCGACCACAACTGTGGCCGCCAGAAGGATATACAAGGCTCTGGCAGCCTCCTTTTTCCCATCCATGACGTGAAATGCCATGAAGAAGACCCAGAAATATTCAAGCCTTTTCATCGTGAAGAAGAACCCCCTGTGCACAGACACAGTCCCCTGCAGGATGCCGATTATGGTGGCAATGACCATGCATCCGGCCATAAGGACTATAGGCTTATAGATGGGAACATGTTTTATTATTGAAAGAGTCCTGGTCTTAGCCCTGTGCAACAGCCAGCCCAGCGAGACAATTATGAGGACGATATCCTCGACTCTTACGGTCACTTGCCGCTCCGTGGCCTGTTTCTCCCCCACAGGCATGTCGGTTGCGATCAGCATGAAGAACAGCATCACGATTAGGCCGAAGCGAGGATAATGGAAGGAGGCTATGGCCAGGATAAAGCCGAGGAGAGCCAGCACCGGGAAATATGGGTTGCTGGGAGACATGTCGATCAGGCTTCTGTAGCCGTCCGCGAACTTGCCTGCATGGGCTGTAAAACCTGCAAGCAGCAGGATTGCCGCGACGGAAATAATTTTCAGCTTGTCTCTCATGCGGTCAAAAACCCAGAACCGATCTGCTCCAAAAGACTTTCGCAAACGCATCCTTGGTCAAGGGGCCATACGCCTTCATGCCGGCCGGCTGGGCTTCCCCCCTTGGAATTTCCGGGAGGTCCAGGACTTCGCCCAGCATGGCGGCGCCGGCCTCGGCCGCCTTACAGTAGACCCTGAAGAAGCTGTCCGCATCCTCTATCCTGAACTTTTTGCACACAACAATATTGCCTTCGTCGATCTTATCGTTCATGTGGTGGACTGTCGCGCCGCCCTCCTCGGCACCTTCGGCGAGCATCCAAAGGACAGGGGACATGCCGCGGTATTCTGGGAGAGGCGACGGATGCAGGTTCAGCGCGGCCCTCCCGGCGCAGGCCAGCATGTCAGCCTTGAGGATTTGGTTGAAGAAGACGCAGAGGATTATGTCAGGGGCGATCGCCCTGGCGTGGGCGAGACATTCCGGAGAATTCACCGAGCGGAAGCGGACACATTCGACCCCGTATGCGGCGCAGACCTCCGGCGGGCTCATAAACATCCGCCGATCCCTGTCCCTCCCGCATAGTTTTTCAAGCGCCCGGTAAAGGTCGAACTTCAGCTTCAAAAGGGCCATCGAGGCGAAATACAGGACGCCCGTGTCCTTGACTATCCTTTTCAGTGACGCAGGCGATTTTTTTCCCGATGAGATCTTCGGCGTGACGACTACATGGAATTCGATCGCCCCGCCAGAGAACTTTCTGAAGAGTTCGCGCAGCACTAACGGCGACTGGAAATGTATCTCCGGCGTGAAGATTAGGAGCTTCATCCCATCAGCCTCGAATAAAGGTTCTCATATTCCGCAACCATCCTCTCCCTCCTGAAAAGCGAAAGAGCTTTCCGGCGCGCGTTTGCAGCAAGCCTTTCCCGCAGGCCGGGATCGCCAAGTATAACGCAGATATTTCGTGAGAGTTCGGCCGGATTATCCGGTTCTACAAGAATTCCGTCGGTATTGTCCACGATTATCCCAGGAACGCCTCCGACCTTCGATGCCAGAACCGGCACGCCTGCCGCCATGGCCTCCATCGCTGCGATGCCCTGCGACTCGTATCGCGAGGGCAGGACGAAGACGTCCATGGAGCGCAGCGCCGACCTGACGTCCGCGAGCCCGCCGGTGAAGACGACTTCATCCCCTACTCCAAGATCGCCAGCAAGCTTTTGCAGATCCCCCATGCAGGAACCGTCGCCCACAAGCAGGAGCTTGGACTGCGGAAAAGACCGGCGAACTGCGGCAAATGCCTTCAGCATTATGTCATGCCCCTTCTCCCTGCTGAGCCTTCCCACCGAACCTACCACCACCTTTCCGGCAAGCCCCCATTTTCCCTGAAAGTCCGCGACGGCCTTTTCGTCGCAAGAAGCGAAATTTTCCACATCGATGCCGTTCATGATGACAGTGAACTTCCCGCGGGGGGCGAGCCCCAGCGAGACCTGCTCGTCTAGATCTGCGTCCGAGAGCGCCACGATGGAATCGCATCTTCGGCACGCATGCATCCTGAGTAAGCGCAGCATGCTCATCTTCAAGCGGGAGCTGCCGGCAAGTCCAGGAATTTCCGCACCCTTGTGGAAGATATGCCCGTGCGGCGTATAGACAATCCTGCCGACCCCGGCCCTGCGGCCCGCGAAGGCACCAAGTATACCGGCCTTCGAGGTGTGAAGATGGAGGATATCAAACCTTTTCTCCCTGAACAACCCGGCAAGCTCCGCGAAGGCCCTGATGTCCGTCAGAGGGCTTATCTCGCGGACGACATCGTCCCGCCGTATGACTTCCACGTCGGCGGGGATTTCCCCGAAAAGGTCCGCCTCCCCTGGCGGTGTCCTGCCGGCGATCAGCGTCACCTGGAACCTGCCCTTGTCAAGGAACCTAAGAAGGTCAAGCACGACCTTCTGCGCCCCGCCACAGATGAAACGGGTTATGAAAATCCCGACCCTCACCTTTCCTCCCCTCCATTGGAAAATGAAATCATTGGTGATAACTTAAGCTTCATATAGGGAACTTTCAATCATCGTAAATATTCGGTGAACTACGCCCTTTCACTGAATATTTACCTAGGACGGGAAGCAGGCGCGCCGACTCGCGACATACGCCTTCCGAACTGGAAGGCGGACAAGTCTCAGTCAGGTATCGACTAAATATCTGCCGGGATGACCTAGGTGGAAGCGATGAAAATTCTTTACATTTTCTCCCACAGTTTTACTGACATGCCATACCATGTCCGGGAGTGGGTCGAGGCCGCGGTTGAGCTCGGGCACGAGGTCATAGTCCTCACCTCCATTGATCCGGCATTCCTGGAAAGCGTCGGATGGACCGGGAAAATATCCGTGCTACAGGCTGACATTCCAAGAACCAAGATCAAAGGCGTCTGGCATTACCTGTCGATGCGGAATTTCATTGTGAAGCTTGAGGAATGTCTGAAAGACTTCAGGCCCGACGCGATCTACGAGCGGATGTCCTTCCTTTCTCCCGCCACGGCAAAAGTCGCGCAGAAGGCGGCCATCCCCTACGGGCTGGAAGTTAACGGGATACTCGAGGACGAGTTGAAGCTTTGCGGCGCGGGGCCATTCAGGCTCTTCCTCGCCCGCAGGACGCAGGCCGCCGCCTACCGCAGGGCCGGACATGTGATAACAGTGACCTGGAAGATCAGGGATTGGATTCTGCGGAGATACGGGATTGCCGAGGAGAAGGTTCTTGCAGTTCCAAACGGTGTCAATCCGGAAAGATTCCGGCCGATGGACAAGAAGGCTTCCCGGAAGAAGTTTGATATCCCTGAAAACGCCTTCGTCCTGGGCTATCTTGGAAGCCTCTTCCCCTGGCAGGATTTCGATATTATATTGGACACTGCGGAGGAACTGAGAAGGATGATCCCGAACATCTATTACATGATAGGCGGAGGCCAGGAACCATTGTTCAGCCAGATAAAAAAGACGATTGACGCCAGACATCTCGATGATATTTTCTTCATGCCCGGCCAAATACCCTGGGACGACGCAGCTGAGTTCATCTCCTGCTTTGACGCTGGCTTGTTGACATTGAAAGGCAACATAGAAGGCTCCCCTCAAAAGCTGGCCTCATACATGGCCTGCGGCCGTCCGGCAATCGGCGTTTCATCTCCAGGCGTCGAAGACATCCTCGTCTCAGGAGACACCGGCTTCATATACGGGCAGGGAGACCGCGCGTCTTTCGTGGCCGAGGCGGTCAAGATGAGTTCATTAACCGAGGACAAAAGGCTCGCGATGGGAGAACGGGCCAGGCAGGCCATAATAAGGAATTATAGCTGGAGGGCGGTCGTCTCAAAGATCATCGGATTCATTTCTGCTGACAGAAATGTCCAATAAAATAGGAGCGATGGAATTGCTCAAGATCATGCACATAGTCGGTTCGCGTCCCAACTTCATGAAGCTGGTTCCCGTCATGAACGCCTTTTCCCAGCACAATAGCAGCTTCGTGCAGGCGCTGGTGCATACCGGCCAGCATTACGACCACAATATGTCACGCATATTCTTCGAGGATCTTGACATCCCAGATCCGGACGTGAATTTGAGGGTAGGCCCGGGCTCTCCCATAAGTCAGACCGCCGAGATAATGCTAAGGCTCGAACCCGTCTTCAAGGATTACAGACCGGACTGGATTTTCGTATATGGCGACGTCAATTCAACGCTCGCATCCTCGCTTGCCGCGATGAAGTCCGGCATCAGGATCGCGCATGTGGAGGCGGGGCTCCGGTCGTTCGACAAGTCAATGCCGGAGGAATGGAACCGTATTCTGACTGACCATATTGCCGAGATACTATTCACTCCCTCGGAAGATGCCGACATCAATCTTTGCAACGAAGGGGTACCGGCGGCAAAGATAAAGAGGATTGGCAATGTCATGATAGACACGCTCGAAATGCTCCTGGCGAAATCAATCCGGAAGTTTCCGGCCCTCAAGGAAAGGTTTGAAATACAAGGGCAATACATGCTTGTAACTCTTCACAGGCCCTCGAACGTCGATTTTTTGCCGAGGCTGAAAGAAATACTCTCGGCGATCCGCAGCCTTTCAAGCAGTATGAAGATCATTTTTCCCGTCCATCCCAGGACCAGCAAGCAACTTGAAGATGTCGGCTCGTTCCCCTTTGACAGCAATATCGTCCTATGCGAGCCGCTAGGATACCTTGATTTTCTATCATTGGAGTCTAACGCCAGGCTAGTGATGACGGATTCCGGGGGTGTCCAGGAAGAGACTTCATACCTGGGGGTTCCCTGCATCACCCTGCGCAGCAACACCGAGAGGCCTATAACTACATCCTTGGGCACCAATAAGATAGTTCCCGGCGGACATGAAGAAATATTGCAGGCCGCGAATGAATGCTTAGCCTTAGGCGCGACGCGAAGACCTGCAATCCCCTTGTGGGACGGGCATGCCTCCGACAGGATTGTGAAAGTCTTCCAAGACTGCCTGTAATCGTTCCAGATATTATTCTCGTCTATCGTGGAGATTCACATTATACATGCACAAGCTCCTCGGCGTTCTCCATAAAAAAAACTTGTCCAGGTACATTCTCTGCAGGCTGCTCCTCCTGACGGGACTTTGCAGATTTTTCATAATACATTCCAGAGGCTGCAGATTCCGATTCAGCCGTTGCACTATCGCTTCCGAGCTCTGGATGGACCCGGAAAGCCGTGACTGCGGCTTCGAACCTTTTTTGGAAAAGGGCGATGTCGTCGCAGACGTCGGTTCGAACATAGGCACGACTGTGATACCGTCAGCAAAAAAGGTCGGCGAGACCGGGAAAGTCTACGCGATCGAGGCGAATCCGAGGATATACGGATATCTGGTGGACAACATCTCCCTGAACGGCCTTTCCAACGTCACCCCTTTAAACCTCATAGCTGGCCCCAAGGCCGGCATGGCGGAAATCTCAGATCTAAAGTTCGACGACAGAAACCGTGTCGTTGAAGGTTCCTCCTGCGGCATAAGCGTCCAGATGGACAGCTTGGACAATATGTTGAAGGATGAGCCATTGATCGCTTTACTTAAGGTGGATGTCGAGGGCTATGAGAAAAATGTCCTTGACGGTTCAGCTGAAACTCTTAAAAGGACCGAATGCGTATATGTCGAATTGTCCGAGGATATGTATCGGGAATATGGTCATTCCATAAGAGACGTCATTTCTATTCTAGCCGGCGCCGGATTCAAAGTGTTCAGGTTCGCACCGGTAAAGACTCTGTCCGAAATTGATCCGTCATTTGTGCAGTCGGCATCATACGAGGATGTCATCGCGGTAAAAGATCCGGCCAGGCTTCTCAAAGCCGGCTTCCGCTTGGCTCCAGAATAACGTCGCAGCCTTCTGCATAATCAGGCTGTCTGGCATCGAAACTCAGACATCCAGATCGGTGTAGAAATTAAAACGTGAAATACCGCCCCCCGGAAGGTGTTTCAGTTCAGATTTCCGGCGCCCCGCCCCGAAAAATGCACATGGGCCACTTTCCTGCGGCTTTTAAGCTTTTCATAACGTGCGGGCTCGGAAATATGAGTCTCATTTCAACGCGACGACGGAGAAGTGCGTGTAGAAGCTCTTCGCGCCAGGGAATGCGGAGTTCACGGCCTTCATCGCGGAGATCGCCAGGTTCCTTGCGCGCCCCAGGTTCTCGTTGTCGGTGAGCCGGTATGAGACATTTACTTCGCGGAAGCCCGCCTGCAGCATCTGGCCCCTTAGTCTTTCAGGATTTATGCCGGGGCTGAAGACGTTGTGGTATTCTGCGAGGTCGCCGGCGTCGCTGCCGAAGCCGTGCCGCCCGGCGAAGCGCAGCCTGTAGAAAAGATGGTAGAACCTGTTGAAGAAGTAGTTGGGGTCGTGGTCGGTGTAGAGCGTTCCGCCGGGCTTCAGCACCCTGAAGCATTCCTGTATAAGGGTCTGATGCTCAAGTAGATGATGAAGCAGCGCATAGCAGGAGACGCAGTTGAAGCTGCAATCCTTGAAGGGCAGCATTTCGGCGTCGGAGGCGGAGAGATGGCACCCGGGAAAATCCTCCCGCACCGACGCGAGCAGCTTTCCGCTGATGTCGGTGCCGAAGCTGCGCCTGAAATACTTCTGCGAAATCCGCAGCAGGTTGCCCGTGCCGGTGCCCACGTCGAGATAGGCTTCGCCGCCGGATCTGGCGGCCGCGGCCGCCAGAATCCCCGAGCAGGCGGCACGGCGCCGCTCGTTGAATATGCTCTCGTTGCGGTTGTACTCATCAGGAGACATCCCGTCGTAGACCAGCCGGTTCGCCCTCTTTATTTCTTCCGAAAGCCCCATGTGACCTCAGGCCGCTTGTCCACTTTGAAAATTGAATTTGCCGAAATTTAAACCGCATGAGCGCAAATTCCACTCCGGGCAGGAATGGAGCCGTGCCGCCCGCATTCTTGCACAAAAATGATATAGGCGCATGGCAAAGCCGCGGAGGTGGAATTAATTTAACCGGAAATTCACATGGAGATTCCGTCATGTTCCTAGAAGGACTGATAATTCCGGCGGGCATGGTAAGCCCGTATACGGCGTGGGAGCACTGCGACCATTTCGGCAGGGCGATAGTGCTGCTGCTCTTCATCTTTTCGACCGTCACTTGGACTATCATGATAGAGAAGGGCATCATGCTCTACAGGAGCAGGAAGGGGTCGGTGATCTTCGCGCACATCTTCCGCGAAAAGAAGACTCCGCTGCAGTGCGCAAAGATTGCCGACCAGCACCAGGGGAGCGTGGTCTTCGTGTATCAGGCGGGAATCGAGGAGCTGCTCACCTTCTACGGAATCCCCCTCGACAAGGCGGAGCTTTACGGGACGGAGAGGTATCCCAAGCAGCGCCTCACGACGGCGCAGATCGAGACCGTCCGCAGCACGCTCGAGCGCTCCGTGGCCGACCAGATACTCAAGCTCGAGGACAAGGTCGGCCTCCTGGCAACCGCGGTCAGCGTGAGCCCCTTCCTAGGCCTGCTCGGCACGGTCTGGGGCGTCATGATGGCCTTCTGCGGAATCGCCCTGCAGGGAACCACCAGCATCAGCGCGATCGCGCCGGGCGTCAGCGGCGCCCTCCTGGCGACTACGGTCGGACTCCTGGTCGCGATACCGTCGCTGGTCGGATACAACCTGACGGCCAACGCCATAAAGAACCTCACGGTGCTGATGGACAACTTCGTCGAGGAGTTCATGGCCAAGGTCAAGCTCGAGCAGCACGAGGTTCCCAATGTCCAGGCTGTCCAGCAGGTGCCCCAGAACATTCCGCAGCCGCAGCCCGGACAGCCTCCTATGGATATGCGGCCGGTAATGCCCCAGACTCTTCCCCAGGGCGGATTCCCGCCGCAGCCGCCGCCGCAATTCATAAACCCCGCGCCTCCACAGCAAGCTCCGCCTCAGCAGCAGCCACCGCAACAGCAAGGCGGATTCGCGCCGCAGCCGCAGCAGCCGCCTTCCGGCGACCAAATGAGATTCAACATGTAGGAGAAGATCGACAGACATGTCAAGGGCAAAGCACAGATCGCAGCTGGGGGCGCTCGGAGAAATCAACATCACTCCGCTGCTCGACCTTGCATTCCTCCTCCTGCTGGTGTTCATGATCACCATGCCTCTGCTGGAATACGGCGTCAACGTCTCCCCGCCGAAGGCGAACATGGACCCCCTCCCTGAAAAGAAGGACCACAAGGTCATCAACATCGACAACAAGGGGAAGATCGAATTCCAGAAGCGCATGGTCACATATTCGCAGCTGATCGAGGACTTGAAGTCGCTCAAGAGCATGGACGAGAAGCTCAGCGTCCTCGTCCGCGCCGACGGCGAGCGCCCCTACAAGGAGGTCATCGAGGTCATGAAGTGCGTGAGGGGCGCGGGAATAACAAGCGTCTCCCTTGTAACACAGGCGGAAAAATGATCGCATGCCCAAAGACGCCGGTTAGGAAGATAAGCCGCTACGACATTGCGGACAGCCAGAGCCTGCTCAGCCTCCAGCTCAGACGCAAGATATTCTTCAACGTGCTCGCACTCCACCTGATATTCGTCGCCGTCCCATTCCTCTCGCACATGCTGGCCAACCTCTTCCCGAAGAGGGATGACACCATGGAAGTCAAGCTTGTCGCGCTCGGCCCCGACTGGAAGCCCGACAAGCTGCCCGGAAAGCCCGGTGGCGCGCCCGAAGTGAAGGCTCCGGAGGCGAAAAAGGACGATCCGGACAAGGGAGCAGACGCCCCGGCCCCGAAGGAGCCGAAGGTAAAGGATCCCGTCCCCGAAAAGCCGGCGCCCAAGGAGCCGGAAATGAAGCAGCCTCAGATCAAGGAGCCAATTGCCGTCAAAGTCAAGGAGCCGCCGCCGCCCGAGGACGATTCCACAGCAAAGGTTTTCGAGGACAAGGCAAAGCCGGACAAGGCCGTCAAGGCCGACGACGGCAAATCCGAGAGGAAGCTGCTCAAGCCTTCGGAAATCACCATCTCGAACACTGTCGTCAAAGGAACCGCCCAAACTCCTTCCCCATCGAGAAATCCAGGCCCCTCCGTCTCCGCCAATTCGATAGCCGACAGCATCAGGAAGGGGGTCAGCGCGGTCAAGATCGGCTCCGGCGCGGGCGAAGGCGGCGAAGGCGGAGGAATCCCCTCCGGCGTCGCAGGTGGCGGAACCGCTACGGGCCCGATAAGCTACTACCAGACTGTCTCCGCATACCTCTACAAGATATGGAAGCAGCCGATGAAGGCCGAACTGCAGGGGCGCTACCCCTCCGCAGTCGTGGCGCTTTCAATCAGCGGCGACGGAACCGTCAAGTCCGCGAAGATGTACCAGTCCAGCGGCAACCAGCCCATGGACCGCTCCGTCAACGAACTCCTTTCAAAGCTGAAAGTCATCCCGGCACCGCCGGACCGCCGGAGCATGGAGCTCAATGTCAGACTCGAGATCGTAGACGAGTAGACCAGCCGGATGATCCTCCGCGGTGAAATTCCGACTCAAGAGGAATTTCAGAGTTGAATCAAGCGCCCTGCGGTGATAGATTAACCAGTTTTTGCAACTTTTTCCAAATGCCATGAGAATTCTTTTAAAAACAGTCGTACTGATCCTGTTCTCCTTCTGCCTGTACGCCCAGGAGGCGGGCAAAACTCAGGTGCGCGTTACAAAGAACAACGCCGTCCTGACAGGCAAATACGGAATCATATACTGCCCTGAAGGCGCCGTCTTCACATTGATCGAGAAGAAGGGTGAGAACGTCGTCGTGTCCGGCTCGCTCTTCGGTGCCTCCGTCAAGGGGACCATGGCCGCGGCGGACGTCCAGGCCGTCGATCAGGGCGCCCAGCCGGCGCAGACCGCCCAGGCCGGCGGAGCAGGAGAAGACGATTCCGAGCCTCCGTCCAAGGCCCCCCTCCCTCAGGGTAACATCGCATACCAGGGCAAATCAAGGCCGCCGGAATTCTTCGAGACATTCTTCAAGCTGCTCAAGAACGATTTCGTCCTCAAGAACGTCAAGACCAGGGAAATCGTCATAAAGGAGAAAATTCCCATTATAAAGTCCGCCGATGCGATAACCAAGCTTAACGAGGGAGACGTCGTATTCCTCGAAGGCCAGAACAACTCGATGTTCAAGGGGCTTGCATATTCGGTGATCATGGTATACAACGAGGTATATTCCAGGGCCGACGAGATGACAGGGCTAATCAAGACGAACAAGGCACGCATGTCCGGCACCGCGGACTACCGCTTCCTAGCCGCTTATGCCCCTGGCAAGATACCCGAACAGGAACTGCCTCCCGGCCTCAGCACCAAGTTCATATTCCAGGAACTAGGACAGGACGAGGCGTTCATGTCTAAGGAAGAATTCCTCAGCTCGATCGTCCAAGGGAAGACCTACCAGTTGAAATGCTTCAAGTGCGGCGGGAAAGGGCACAAGAAGGACATCAAGGGCCGGGACACCCGCTGCATCACATGCGGGGAAAAGGGATTGCTCCCGGTCGAAAACACCGCCGTCTACGTGGAGTCCGAGACCAAGAAGGAGAAGAAATAAAACGCAGATGCCAGATCAAGGGCATCCGGTTATCCGCTTCCCCTCACTTCATCTTCCTGAGATACACTGGCAGTTCCGCAAGGATGTTGCCGTCAACCTGGAACCTCACGCAGTATTCGCCGAACTTCTCGAACTTCAGGCGCTGAAGGTTGAGGATCAAGTTGACCACCGACGAGATCATGCTGTCCGAAGTCTTCACTCTTATGTTCCCGTCCATGGGTGGCGCGGCCTTGTGCCCGTCCTCGTCGACTATTTCCATCCTTATCTTGTGGTCGCCGTCCTCGAGCTTCGAAAACCTGATCCTGGCCGCGATGGAGCAGGAGGGATGGATTACGGGGGCCTCCTTGGCAAAGATCGTGTCGAACGCCCCGAGGACGCAGAGCTTCCCCTGGTAGTCCGAGGCCGCGTCGCAGATAAGGAAAGACTCCATCTTCATTCTTGAACTCCCGGTTCTTGTTGTTTGAATCATACTCCTTTAGGCCGGAAAATTTCCATTTTGACGCTAAATGAGCAAAAGTGCGCCGCTTGCCGACCTCATGCCTTTATTGTCACATAGATGCAATGCGCCAGCTCCCTGTCCACGGCAAACTGTGACCGTCCGAGCTGGAACACGAACGAGGGCGACCTCTGGATCATTACGACCGGCATTCCGGGGAGTATCCCCATCGCCGTCAGCTTCTGGAGGCTCGCGCCATCCTTGCTCTTGATATATGCGACGACCCCCTTCTGCTCCGGGGCCATGTGTTCGAGCTGGACGACGGTGCCGGCGACGCCCGCCGCGCCGCCCTTTGACTTCCTGCAGCATTCGCCCGGAGGGATGGGTCTGCCGTGGGGGCACTTTTTAGGATGGCCGAGCATCGAGCAGATAAGCTCGTCGAAGCTCGAATCCCCTTTGATGATCTCCTCGAACTTGCAGCTTATGGGATGAACAAGCTTCTTCCTGACCTCGAAGACGTTCTCGAAGAGGCTTTCTACAAGCCTGTGCCGCCTGTGCCGTCGGCCTTCGCCCGCGCCGCCCCTGTGCGCCGGGTTCTCGTCCTCTTTCATAACATGACCCCGAAGAACTTGAAGACTAGGTTCAACGTTAATCCCGCGGCGAACGCGATCAGAAGCACAAAGGCCGAAATCGCAAGCGCCGTCTTTAGTCCGCGCTCCTTAATATTGATCATGAACTGGGCGATGCAAGGGATGAACAGCGTCAGGACGACGCACGCAATCACTAGCTGGCCGTCGGTAAGATGCCCCGCCTTCTTTATGTCATAGAGCCCTGCCGCCCCATAGTCCCTCCTGAAGAACCCGAAGATGAACGCGACCGACGACTCATCAGGCAGCCCCATCCAGGCCACTGGATATGCCACCAGCCTGACCGCAAGCTTGAACAGGCCCGCCGCCTGGAAGGCCCACATTATCGCGCTCGCATAAACGAAGACGGGCACGATCTCGAAAAAATACCATTTCGCCCTGCTGAACGTCTTTATCAGCACGTTCGAAACCTTCGGCATCCTCAGCGGCGGAATCTCCATGTAGAAGGAAGGCGCCTCACCCGGCAGAAGCTTCGAGGAAAGCCATCCGACGGCGACGAATACGGCCGACACCGCCCCGCCCCATATCACCAGCCCGGCCGCTGTCCCCTCCAGCAGCGAAAGCACCACCCCGAGCTGCGCCGAGCACGGAACCGCAAGCGCAAGAAGGATGGTGGCTATCAGCCTTTCCCTCTTCGTCGGCAACGTCCTCGTCACAAGCGTCGCCATGGTGCTGCAGCCCAGGCCGATCACCATCGGGATCACCGCGCGCCCGCTCAGGCCGAGCCTTTTGAAAAGCCCGTCTATCAGAAGCGCCAACCTTGGGAGGTAGCCGCTGTCCTCTATCACGGAAAAAACCAGGAAGAACATCGCCGCTATCGGCAGGATGATCGCCACCGCGTACCTCAGGCCCAGCGTAAGAATCCCGAACTCACCGGTGAAAAGATCCCTCAGGAGCGGCCAGGGCACAAAGCGCTCCCCAAGCTCCAGCAGCCACGGGGTCACGTGCCCCTGGAACACGTGAGTCTCCACAAGGTCCACGAGCACTCCGGCCCCGAGCTTCCCCACAAGCATGTAGACGCCGAAGTAGAGTATCAGCGCCAGGATGGGTATTCCGGTGGCCGGGCTTATCATAAGCCTGCTCAGTCTTTCGCCCAGGCCTATGCGGTCCTTCTCCCCGCCCTCCACGGCCGAATCGGCGATCCTCGCCGCAAGCTCCTGCCGCCTCACGGAAATGATGTAGGCCAGCGGCTCGCCAAAGTTCTTTTTTGCGGACTCCACAATCTCCGCAATCCGGGCGGACTTGCCGGACTCCCTCGCCTTCACAAGGGCAAGTATCTCATCGTCCTCCTGCAAGACCAGCAGCGCAACGGCACGGCGCGACATCCCGTAGCCGTCCGACAACAGAGATTCAATCTTCTCCGCGGCCACCTCAAGCTGGTCGAAGCTGTCAACCGGTCTTCGCTCGGACATGCTCGCCTATCCTCCCCCGCAGAAGCTCTATCCCCCTTTTCAGGACCGCCGACGTAGGAACCACGGGCATCTTCAGCGCCAGCTCCAGCTTCCGCGTGTCAATCCTGATCCCCGCCTTCTCCGCCTCGTCCATGATGTTGAGCGCAAGAACAAGCGGAAACCCCGCCTCCAAAAGCTGAAGCGTGAACGAGAGCATCCTGTCAAGATTCTTCGCGTCCACGACATGCACCACCACGTCCGCCCTCTCCTCCATCAATATCCGCCGCGACACCCGCTCCTCCTCGCTCAGGCAAAGCAGCGAATACATCCCCGGCGTGTCCACCACCTCGTATTCAATTCCGTCTATCTCCGTCGTCCCCCGCGCAACCTCCACCGACGTCCCGGGATAGTTCGACACCACCACATACTGGCCCGTCAAACAGTTGAACAGCGCCGACTTCCCGACGTTAGGATTTCCAACCAATATGATTTTCCGCTTCTCGCGCATGGGCGGAAACAATAGTTCCTCTTGCCGGATAGTCAAAGACCAGGGACAAAGATAACGGCAAAGCTACGGACAAAGATGTTCAAGTCAACCATCCCTGGGAACGCCGAGCCCCAGCTCGGCCCACCCCTCCGGAAGGCGACGAAGATAGCGAGGAAGATCGCGATTATGATTGTCGAGCATCAGAAGAGGGCCGAGAAAACTCCCTTCCCGGTTGAAAACTCGAACCACTTCCTATATATTCGCATACAAAACTTTCAAGGTTCGGGGGCGCGACACCGAAAAGCCGCAAATATCTTCCAGCACGCTTAACGGATTCATCGGCGCGGAGAAGGAAATCCGAAACGGCACCGGCCCGAGTGGCGGAACGGCAGACGCAACAGACTTAAAATCTGTCAACCGCAAGGTTGTGCGGGTTCGAATCCCGCCTCGGGCACCAGCCCATCAATTTCAGATTTCCTGACCCGCCCCTATGAAGTGGTTAAAACGGTGGGAAATGCCAGTGTTGCTTTTCAGAGCAGGGCGCCGGGAATCTGAACTGAAACACCTTCAGGGGAACGGTATTTCACAACACCCCCTTTTCTCCCACGGACCAGGAAGTCTGAATTTGAGCCGCAGACAGTTATGACACATCATCAGCTTCTTGCAGCAGCGAAGTATTTGCTGGCTATAGCCTGCACAACTTAAGGCGGATTACGTCGTTTCACCTGATATTTACCAGCTCATTGCGTTCTGACTGGCGTCAGCCTCTTGACGAAGATCACCTTGCCGTCGCCGGGCGCGTAGAAGTCCTTGAGCAGGGCCTCCTGGATATATCCGCATTTCTCGTAGAACGCCCTGGTGGGGGCGTAGAGCGGCTTCGAGGACGTTTCGACGTAGACGTTGACGCCCCCTTTGGCGGAGATGAGCTCCTCGGTCATGGTCAGTATGCGCCGTCCGAGGCCGCATCCCCTGCGCCCGTTGTCGACGGCGATCCAGAAGAGATCGTAGCTTGACTCCGTGCCGTCAATAGGCCCGTAGCATGAATAGCCGACCGGCACCCCGTCCATCTCCGCGAACAGGAAGTTGTATCCTGATGAGACGCCCTTCGCGAGGAAATCCTGGACCAGCTCCTCGGCTATCCGCTGCTCCGCCGCGTTGAAGAATCCGGTGGATTCGACTATGCGCCGGACGGCCTGGACGTCGGCGTGGCCGACGTCGGTGCGGTATGATACGGCTGCGGAAGTTTCACAAATCGTTTTCATCAGACGAGTTCCTTCTTCCTGTTGGTTTCAAAAGCAAATATCGCGTCCTCCAGAATCATGCGGACCATCTCTCGGTAGGAGATCCCGTCCTTGAGGCAGGCGGCCGCGAAGCCCGCGTCCGGGGAGAGGCACGGGTTTGTGTTGGCCTCAAGCACGAAAGGGAGCCCCGACGCATCGGCGCGGAAGTCAATCCTTCCGAATCCGTTCATGCCGAAAATGTTCCAGCACTCAAGCGACATCCGCCCCAATATATCCAGGAGAGCGGCGTCTTCAAGCGGGAAGTCGAAATTTCTCGGGGTATGGCCGTATTCGTAGGCGGACGAGTCCCACTTCGCCCTGCTCCCTACGATCCGGGGCTTGCCGGGGGGATAGCCCTCGAATACGATTTCCGACGGGGGCAGGACGCGGGGACGCCCCCCCTCGGCGATTACGGAGACGTTGAACTCCCTGCCGTCCACATATTGCTCGGCGAACCATTCGCCGCCGAAGGCGTCGATGAACTCGGACATCTTCGCCCTGAGTTCGGCGGCCGATCCGACGGCGACGACGTTCTCCTCGTCCAGATGCCAGGAGCCCTCCTCCCAGACGCTCTTGATGATGAACTTCCCAGAAAGGGAGGGCGCCCTGCCGGAAAAAAGTTCGCGCGAACAGACTGACTTGGGGGTCGGAATGCCGGCGCTTTCCATCAACCGCTTGGCGACGGCCTTGTTGGTCGACAGGTAGACGGCGTCGGCCCATGCCCCGGTGAACGGAATCCCAAGGATTTCAAAGTAAGACGGGGCCAGGTAGATGAAGCGCCCAAGCCCTTCCACCGACTCCACCAGGTTGAAGACGGCCTCAGCCCCGGCCCTGCGGAGCCTGGCCTTGAGCTCGCGGAGGTCGGGGGTGAAGGCGACATACCCGGCCTCATGGCCGAGTTCGCGGAGCGCGCCCAGGACGGCCTCCGCCTGCACCATGGCGTCCGCCTCGTCCGGAGGGGCGCCAGGCGGCACCTCGTTGCTGACCACTGAGATTTTCATGGAGGAATTGGCGGTGTTGGCGTTCAGGTGTCAGTATTCAGGTGTCAGGAATATGAAAAAGCTTTTATCCCTCGAGTTTCCCAATTTTGCTGAAACATGACGCCTCGGATGTAATTGTGCAATGACTTCAAATGAATGAGCTGATTTCAAAACTCCGAAAACGGCTCAGTTCGGGTTCGCCCTCCACGCCCGAAACGGGTGAATTTTTTGGAGGGTTGAGCCGTGCTCAACCGCATTTTGAAATGGGCTCGTGTATGCTAATGCTTGGCGTCCTGGCGGTTAATGAATAGCTCAGTCACTTCGCCCGCTTCACGGCCGAATCCATGATCCTGCGTATCAGCTCTCCGTAGGATATCCCCTTCCTGGAACATATGATCGGCAGGTCGGAGTGCTCGGGATGCAGGCCGGCCAGCGGGTTCACCTCCAGGAAGTTCGGAACGCCGTTCCGGTCCAGCCTGATGTCAATCCTGCCTGCGTCCCTGCAGCCAAGCGCCTTCCATATCTTCAAGGAGAGCTTTTCACATTCCCTTGCGGCGGCATCCTCAGCAAGGATGTAGAGGACGAGATCCTCGCACTCCTCCTTCTTCTGGTAGGAATACGCTTCGTTTCCGACGTCGCCCTTGAGCACGACTTCGACGGTCCCTACCGCCTCGGCTTCGTCGCCGGTGCCGACGATTCCCACGGTATATTCCCTTCCGGGCATGAATGTCTCGACAAGGGCAGGCTGCCTGTATGTCTTTATCACGGACGCCACCCTCTCCCTCAGATCGTCCATGCTTCCAACCTTTGAGTCCGCTGACACGCCTTTGCCTGTGCCCTCGGCGACAGGCTTCACGAAAAGCGGAAACGGAAGCTTGATTCCCTCGACGTCGGCGGGGCTGTTGGCGACGGCGAAGTCCGGCGTGGGAAGGTTCAAGGATTTTATCACGGTCTTGGTGCAGCCCTTGTGCATGGTCAGCGCCAGGACGAAGCTGTCGGAAAAGGTGCAGGGAATCCCATAGGCTTCGAGAAGCGCCGGAACCTGGGACTCCCTCGCCAGGCCGTGCATCCCCTCGCAGATGTTGAAGACCATGTCCCACCTGTCACCGGCCGCCAGACGACCCACCAGGCTCCTGATGTTTCCGATCCTGACGGTATCATGCCCCAGGCCGCGGAGGCTTGACTCTATCGAATCTATGGTGTCGTCCCGGTCGAATTCGGCGGTCTCCTCATGCGAGTAGCCCGCGGCAAGGTATTCGGACCTCAAATCATACGTCAGTCCAACTCTCATGTCAAAGTCTTCCAAGGTTGATGGTAAAAACGCGCATAAACTATCTTGGCCGTCCTTATTCTTCAAGGGGGGGAAGCGTGTTGTCCGAGGAAAAGTGGATTTTCCCGCCCCGACACATCTTTCCTGTTATTTTCCTTGCGGGGATTGATTTTTCCGGCTTCCTTGCTAGCATATATGGCACCTTTTCAATCTGTCAAGCTAGCTACCCTTGGAATACAGAATGCGACTGGAAATTCAACTGCCCATCTGCCATGAACACAGGCTGCCGGACACGGAGTCCGGACCGTCAGAGCCCGTGTGGGGCCGCAGACCGTCCGAACAGGCGTCTGCAACATGTTCCTATCCCCCTCGGAGCTCCGTTTCAGGCAAGGCGCCTTTAAGGAGACCACGAAGTGAAATTCGCACCTCAGATAGCAGAACTGCAGCTGGAAGGCCATTGCGGACCATGCAGCCTTTCCACCTGCCTCTACATCCTTGGCATTGAGGCGAAGCAGCGCGACCTCGCGAAGGCCGCGGGCGCGCCCGTCAGCGTCTACAAGCACGGGATCGACGAGAAGAGGATCCGGCGGGCCGCCGCCGCCTACGGAGCGAAGGCGCAGTTCCTCCTGGTCGTCCAGAAGCACAAGGGGGAGTCCTTCAAGAACAGGCTGCTGAGGCACCTGGAAAAGGGTCTGCCCGCCATCCTCTGCGTATGGGACTTCTCCCACTGGATCGCCGTCATCGGCTATCTCCGCGAGAAGGACAAGTTCATCATCGTCGACCCCCGCGACGACAAGAGCATCTTCAGCAGGTATTCCAAGAACTACCTCATGCAGATCGCCTGGAACGAGAACAAGGACGAGAATATCGGCGAGCCTTCCCAGTATTTCGCCATACTTCTGAGCAGGAAGGACGGGAACCCGCCGCGGTGGAGGGTCACCGAATCCTGGCTGCGCCTATGCGAACGAGGCTCCGAGGATACCGCCGTCAACATGGCCAACGACCTCATCGAGATCGCCAGAAGGGCCGCGCCCAACTGGCGCAACGGTGGCAGCGGCTATTACATGACCCAGGTGCTCGACCAGTACGAGGATCTGGTAATTGACACAGTAAACCACTGGGTCGGCAACGAGAAAGTGTCCAAGCAGGACGTAAGGACCTTCTACGAGGACTACAAGGTCATCGCCGCGTCCACGGCCATACGCCTTCCCAGGAACACCGACCACATGGCGCTGGTCGCCCAGATCAGCACGCTCCTGTCCATCTACGCCTGCAAAGGAACCTTGTAGTTTCAGATTTTATGCCATGCCATAAAATCTGAATTTTTGCCAGTAACAAATTTCCACGCCAGCGGCATGAGGAATCAGCATAATGCCGATCGGACAGGCGATCTAATGCCGGAACATCAGTTTGCGCATTTTCCTCTCATCCATCTCATTCACTTCGCCGCCGCGAGCGCGGACAGCAGCTTCTCAATGTCCTCCGCCGTATGCGCTGCGTTCAGCGAAATCCGCAGGCGGGCGGTGCCTTCCGGGACGGTCGGCGGCCTGATAGGTAAAGCAAGAATACCTTTCTCCATCAGCATCTGCGAAATTCGCAGAGCCCTGTCGCTCGCGCCGACAATCACTGGGATTATTGGACTCCGTGTTCCGCCCGTATCGAAGCCGATTCTGCGGATTTCGCAGGCGAGTTTTTCAGCGTCCCGCAGGAGCTTCCCGCGTATCTGGCGGTATTCTTCGGTCTGCACCAGAGTGAGCGCCGCGGAGATCGCGCCGCAGACGCCCGGCGGCAGCGCCGTCGAATAGACGAACGTGGAGCATCTGTTGACGAAATAGTCCCTCATCGGCCTAGAGCAGGCTATATAGGCGCCATATGAGCCCATCGCCTTGCTGAAGGTTCCCATGACTACGGTGTTGTCCCCGGCCAATCCGGACGCGAGCCCTTCGCCTTTCGGTCCGAAGACTCCAGTGGCGTGGGCATCGTCTAGATAGAGCGCCGCATTGAACTCGTCTGCGATTTTCGCAAGCCCGGGCACGTCGGCGAGATCGCCGTCCATGCTGAAGACGGTATCGCTGACGATCAGCTTTTCGGCGGGAGCATCCTTGCCGAGCATTGTCCGAAGCCTTTCAAGGCCGCAGTGCGAATAGCGGCGGAATTCCGCGCCAGAAAGGGTTGCGCCGGCGTTGAGGCTCGCATGGTTGAGCCGGTCCGCGAATACCGCGGACTTGCGGTGCGCTAGCGCCGGAATTGCTCCCGTGTTCGCCAGATAGCCTGACCCGACAATCAGGGCCGCCCCGGTGCCCTTCCATTCCGCGATCCGCTTCTCGAGCTCAAGATATTCCGCCAGCGTCCCGGTGATGAGCCGCGACGCTCCGGAACCGGTGCCGAACTTCCTCGTCCAGGCGCACGACTCCTCGACCAGCGCCGGGTGATCTGAAAGCGCTAGATAGTTGTTCGAGGAGAAGTCGACGCACCTGGCGCCGTCGACCAGGCATTCCCTGGCGGAAATCCTCTGCACCGACCTCAGCCTGCGCATGAGGTTCTTCTTTTGAAGCTCGTCCAGGATGTCTTTGTATGGTGGCATTACGATGCTATCCCCTGAAACTTGATTGTGCTTTTCATGTCCGCAGACCGGCGGATGGAGGGTTCAATTCTATTCAATCGCATTTCCTGCCATATTTACTCTCTTCTGATCCTGTCTGGGCCTTCTTGCCTTGGAAAGATCAAGATGCCTTGTGATATCCTTGCCGTCTTCAAACAATTTGTCCAATTCTTTAGCCTTCATAAATGTCAACCTCCTCTTTTCTGGCACGCCGCACTGAAATGATTCTTATGTTCTCATCCCTGAACGTTATAATCCCCAAAAGGATAATCGAGTTTCAGGAGGAAATCTGAAATTGTTTTCCGCTATTCCCCGGAGACGACCAGGCGCTGGGGAACCATCACGGTCTGATGTGGCCCCTTCAGCTCCCCGGACATGCGCCTCGCCAGGAACCTGGCGAGCTCCCTGCCGATTGAGACGTTCTCCTTGTCCACGGTGGCCGCGGGAGGGGAATTCTCCCATTTCAAATCCGGCAGGTCCTTCCAGTAGTTGTCGTAGCCCGTGATCAGTATCTTGCGCGGATCGCGTCCAAGTATCCTCAGCGCCGCGGCGATCTTGAAGACATATCCGTCGCTCAGCGCCATTATGGCGTCGGGCGGCTTGCTGGCGCCGAGCGCCTTGAACAGGTAGCCGGCCATCTTGTGGGACTCCGAATCGAAGGACTCCATTGTGAACTCATAAGCCGGATTGGACGGTATTTCAAGAGGCGGCAGGACGGGGATGCCTGCCTTTCCGCAGGCGTCCTTGAAGCCCTCCTCGCGCCATGTAGTCCATTTCTGCCTGATCTGCCTGGGATTCACCCTTAGGATGCGCCTGGCGCCTCGGGCGATCAGCCAGCTTGTCAGGTCGAACGTGCCCTGGCGGTGGTCGGAGCAGATCTTGTCGCAGTCGGACCAGTCGTTCACGTCGCCGTAGGCCACCAGGGGGACGTCCTTCAGCCCCATGGATCTGAGGGTTTCCTCCCTGCTTGAGACGCCGCTCAGCCCGCTGATGACCAGGACTCCTGCGGGAACGACGTTCACCAGGCGGTATAAGCTGCGCGGATCAGACTTGCCGGTGGGGATCAGGCAGATGGACTTGCCGTCGGCGAAGGCCTCGCTGACCGCTCCCGCTGAGACCGCGTTCGACCAGCCCGAAGACGGAGTGCTCAGGAACTCCTGTATGCTGAGCGCCTGGTCCATGAGGATCGCGACGGTGCTGCCCTGGACTGATACGTCCGCGGCGCCGTCCGGCCCTTTCAAGACGGTCCGGCTCCGGCCGACGCACTTGATAAGGCCTTCCCTCTCAAGCTCCCGGAGTCCGTTCCTCACGGCGTTTCTTGTTACGCCGAAAAGCTTCTCAAGGGCCCTTTCCGACGCAAGACGCTTTCCGGGAGCCAGCTTGCCGGAAGATATCATCCGGCGGATTTCGCCGGCCACGACTCCGGAAGGGGAGGCCTTCTCCAGCATTTCAATACTGATCGCTTTTCTTGCCATATGCATCACCCTTGTGTTCCTTGCGCCACCATGCCTTGATCAGGTAGACCTTGTGCCGCGCGCCTTGCCCGGGCCCGCGGACCAGTCGGAGACGTTCTGCACCGGACGGCGCTCGTGAAGCTGCCAGTCCATCGGGCCGTCGGCAAGTTTGTCCATCTCGAATTCAAGCTCGAAGCCGCCACCGTCCTCGGCAAGCTTCAATACGGTTCCATTCCCCAGGTCCAGCAAGTCCATCATTCCACCGGATACATTCCAGATTTCCTGACCCGCCATTCCATTTTCAACCAAGTTACATCACATATGACCATTTTAAACCATATTCTGGGAAAAAGCGGCCGCAGGTGCTGTTCATGGGCCGGAAGGGATCCTGCCGCCGGCGGAAGCGAAATTCGGCACGGACTCCGCAGCCTTCCTGATGGGCGCGTCCTGGAGGTCGATGTCGACGTCTGTGACCCATGCGGTCCCCTTACCCTCCAGTACGACATCGAACCACAGCAGATAGTCGAAGTCCTCCTCGGGAACTTCCAGGGACGGGACAGTGATCGGGAGCCAGCATCCGGTGCTGCCGTTAACCGGTTTGCTTTCAAGGGTCTTAGTCCATTCGACATGAGGAGTCGGATGCCAGACGAAAGTATGGTATCTGAGACGGATGAAGAGCCCCCTGCCCTCCGCGCCTTCGGTCTTCACAAGCGCTTTTATCTTCAGAAGCTTTTTCGCCGGAATCTGCGTCGGAGGCTCGGCGCTCCACACCAGAGCATCGCCCTTGTCGTTCCAGAGCCGGAGCGAGCCCTTGGTCCTGTGCCCGGCCTCGCGGTCCCAGACCTTGTGCGGCGGCTTCTGGCGGAACCCGGAGGAATCGTCCGCGCCACCGATGTCCACAGCGCACATGAACGAGTTCATCCCGAGCGCCAGGCGCGGATAATCGTGCCTTTCCCTGTCCTCTTCCGTCACCGGGATCCTGCGCGCCTTCGCCTTGAGGGCCGCTGAATCCTTGTCGGAGAGATACTTTATCAAATACTCGAACTCGATTTTCCGCCCGGGCTCCACCGGCGCCGGGATCCGCGCCATGCAGTGAAGATCGTAATACATGTCGCAGATGCCCCAGAAAGGCTCATGGCTCGCCTTCAGCACCTCGACCACAGGGCTGGCCTTTTCTCTTCCGAAGAAGCCGGCGACCGAGCCTTCGGCAAACCTCAAAGCTTCAAGCTTCCCTCCGTAGTGCATCAGGTGCTGATGCGGAAACTCCCATACTGCGCCGTCCCGGTCCGTGATCAGCGTCCGGTCGAACTCCTTGTCCGGCGCGAACATGAAGCAGCGCCCGCACTTTCCCGGATAGATGTTGTTGTATTCGACGCCTGAGATATTCACTGGTTCATCGGCAGTGCAGGCGATGCAGGAACGGCATGTCCAGAAATATCTCGCCCGCATCTCGTCGGCGGAAAGCACCGCCTCTGTATAGGCCTCGAAGTTCCCGTCCTTGGATCGGCTGACTGCGCTAAGACGCAGCCTGGCGCCGCCGTCCATAATTTCATATTTCTTCCCGACAATCTTCTCGCAGAGGTGCGGGGGAAAGAGAAGGAGTTTCAGCCCGAGCGTGTAAGAAAGATGCGTCTCCTTCTTGAGCGACGTCAGCCTCGGACCGTCGTCAAGCGGCGACTTGAGCAGCCAGTCGATGTAGCCCTGGCTCGTCACATATGCGGCCGTACGCCCGCCGTCGTTGACCGCCCAGCAGCCCGGCCCGATGTCTTCGACAGTGAATGAAATCTCGCTCATGTCTTGTCTCGTTGGTGGTTGTCGGTTGATAGCTGTTCGTATATGAGTTCAGAAAATCCAAATCGCAAATTCCGGCAGTCAAAAGCTGTAAAAAATCATCGGCCCTGCAGCTCCGTCCGAATTATACTCCTTTAGGCTGAAAAATTTACATTTTGATTGCGGAGATTTTGGATTTTGCTTCGCATTCTGAGAGGCCGCCGATACCGGGGTATCGAAGGCTCTCGAAGGGTGCGGAGCAAAACCGAAAGACCGCAACCGCCTTGCGGCGAGCATCTTTGGGCCGTATTTTTCCGTTCCTTCCTCGGACGACATTCATGTCGCCGCTCGGTCGGAACGAAAAAATCCAATCCCAAATCTGGCTCGTCAAAACGTAAATTTTCACGCTAAAGGAGTATAAATTTGCCTTTCCATGAGCCGGGATTTATAGTAGAAACAGCAATGGCAATAATTACCTTTGGAGGGAAAATGTTCAGCTTCCTGGAGGGCGATCTGAAGTTCTACTGGCTGTGCGCGATATTCGGCGCCATGGTGTTCGTGATACTCATGGCGTTTTCGTTTTTCGGAGGGCACGGGGGGGAGGTTCCAGACGGCGACACCACGACCGAGCACCCCGATGCGGGCGTCGGCTTCCAGCTCTTTTCGTTCCGGTCGGCGGTCGCGTTCGTCACGTTCTTCGGGTGGGGCGGCGTGATCTACGGGAAGGGCGGCCCCGCAGGATTCCTCGTGGCCCTGGCCTGCGGCATCCTGATGATGTTCGTCACAGCCTCGGCCTTCTACTTCATGATGAGGATGGAGCAGAGCGGGAACATCCATCCCAAGGACTACGTCAACTGCACCGGCAAAGTCTACCTCTCAATTCCCGGAGGAAGAACCGCCCCTGGAAAGATTTCCGTGACGGTCAGGGGCTGCCTCAGGGAAATCGAGGCCGTCTCCGACGAGGAGCTGCCGACTGGCACCGCCGTCACGGTCGTGTCCCACGTCGAAGGGCAGAGGTTCCTGGTCAGGAAAATATAGGCCTGCACCTGGCCCTGCCTCGAAGCGGCGGAGCTCTATTTCCGGTTACAACACCCAGTAGGCGGGGACGACCCGCGCCGTAAAATGAAAAGCCCGGAGCGCGGCATCATGCGTCTCCGGGCGATGTTCAGGCTTTATTCGCCGGTCAGTATATGAAGAGGAGCTCGCCGTATTTGGGAAGCGGCCAGATCGCGTCGTCGATCTCCGCCTCGAGGGCGTCGACGGCCGAACGGACGACGTCGAGCGTCGTGCGGATGCCGTCGATGTCCTTGGCGGACAGGCACTTCTCCATCTTCTCCACGCCTTCCGAAAGGTCCTCGATGAGGCCTCCGAGCTTTTCGAGGGCGTTCTTCTGAGGCCCCATTCCGCTCTTGACGCCCAGAGACCTCAGCTTGAGGATGCTGTCGAGGAGGGCGTTCTGCTGGCGGACAGCTACCGGCATGATCACCGTCTTGGCTATGTCGAGCGCCACCCTGCCCTCGATCGTGATCGTCTTGGCGTATTCTTCTATATAAACCTCGTACCGCGAGTGCAGCTCGGTCTTGCTGAGGACCTTGTATTTCGAGAAGAGTTTCTCGGTCTTGTCCAGCATGAGTGTCTTCAGGGATTCCGGCGTCTTCCTGAGGTTGGGGAGGCCGCGCTTCTCGGCCTCCTTGTGCCAGGACTCCAGGTAGTTGTCGCCGTTGTAGATGATTCTCTTGTGCTTCTTGACGATGTTCTGAAGGATCTTCTGCAGTACGCCGTTCATCTCGGACTTCTTCGCCTTTTCGAGCTGCGAGGCTATCTCGTCCAGCGACTCGGCTACGATGGTGTTGAGGGCTATGTTGGGTCCGGCGCAGGACTGGCTGGAGCCGACAGCGCGGAACTCGAACTTGTTGCCGGTGAAGGCGAAGGGGCTTGTGCGGTTGCGGTCGGTCGCGTCCCTCGGCAGGGAGGGCAGCGTGTCGACACCGACATGCATGGTGCCGCCCTTCTTCGCCGACTTCGCGCCGCCCTTCTCGATCTGCTCTATGACGTCCGTGAGCTGGTCGCCCAGGAAGATCGAGATGATTGCCGGAGGCGCCTCGTTGGCGCCGAGCCTGTGGTCGTTCCCGGCGTGGGCCACCGTCGCCCGGAGTATGTCCGCGTGACGGTCGACCGCCTGGAGTATCGCGCAGAGGAACGTGAGGAAGATGGCGTTATCGTGCGGATCGTGCCCGGGCTCGAGGAGGTTGCGGCCGTCGGCCGTGACGAGCGACCAGTTGTTGTGCTTGCCGGATCCGTTAACGCCCTTGAACGGCTTTTCGTGCAGGAGGCAGACCAGGCCGTGCCTGTTGGCGACATGGCGCATGGCCTCCATGACTATCATGTTGTGGTCGACTGCGAGGTTAAGGGTCTCGAAGATCGGCGCCAGCTCGAACTGGGCCGGAGAAACCTCGTTGTGGCGCGTCTTCGCGGGTATCCCCAGCTTCCAGAGATGGTGGTCGAGATCGGTCATGAAGTTGAGGATGCGCTCCCTGATCGGGCCGAAGTAGTGATCCTCCATCTGCTGGTGCTTTGCCGGAACCCTGCCGAAGAGCGTGCGGCCGGTCTGGATGAGGTCCGGGCGGGCCATGTAAAGCTCCTTGTCGACGAGGAAGTATTCCTGTTCGGGGCCGAGGGTCGAGAGGACCATGCCCTCGCAGTCGGCGCCGAAGCACTTCAGTATCCTCTTGGATTGGGCGGAGACCGCCTGCATGGAGCGCAGGAGCGGGGTCTTCTTGTCGAGCGCCTCTCCGGTGTAGGAGCAGAAGGCCGTCGGAATGCAGAGGACCGCCCCGGTCTCGGAGCGCTTTATGAACGCCGGGCTTGTAGGATCCCAGGCCGTGTAGCCGCGGGCCTCGAAGGTCGCCCTTATCCCGCCAGACGGGAAGCTGGACGCATCGGGCTCGCCCTTGATCAGCGACTTGCCCGAGAAGTCCATCATCACGCCGCCCTCGAAGTCGGGCTCGATGAACGCATCGTGCTTCTCGGCCGTCGAGCCGGTCAGAGGCTGGAACCAGTGCGTGTAGTGGCTGGCGCCCTTGCTTATAGCCCAGCGCTTCATCGCGTTCGCCACGTCGTCCGCTATCCCGGCGTCGATCGGAGCGCCCTGTCGTATCGTCGAAAGCAGTTTCCTGTAGACCTGCTTCGGCAGGTAGTCCTTCATCGTCTTGAGGTTGAAGACGTCCTCGCCGTATATTTCCGTGATCGGCGACTCGCTCCCCTCGTTCCTCACCGCGGCCTTCCTCGCCGCGATGTTCGCAACCGCATTCTTCCTCAGCATCATGCACTCTCCTTCCTTAGGAATTGTCATTCTAGCGGATAAAATAAGTCCGAACAGAATTAGAATCAGCAATATTATGCAGATATGATGCCAGATATCTGCGTTAAGTTATAAGTCTATTATAACCATTATATTATCACTTAACTTCTGAAAAAACAGGAGCTTGTTTCCACCAACATATCCACATTTTTGTATTAAAACAAGGAAGTCCGTCACATTTTTGTAATATGCGCGCCGCGCCGGCGCCGCGGCTGGAAAAATATTCCGGACATATTAGACTAATCAGAGCCTGCTCGACTGGCCGCTCCAGCTTTTTCGGCGAGAAGCAGTAGTTTGCGCGCGGCGCGCGCAAGCTGCTCAAGAGGCGGGTGCTCCAGCCGCCGAGAAGACGGTTGAATAGGATTCAACCCTCCACCCGCCGGGCGGCGGATATGAAAAGGATAATCGAGCTTCAGGAGAGTGCCGCTCTGGCGGGGAAATCCGCCAGTTCTGTCGGGGTGAAACTTAAAGTAGCGCAGGTATTCCTACCTGCGATGCCGCAGACAGGAATGTCTGCGTTACTTGAGGCGAGTTTCAGAGGAGTGGCCATCTGCGGTGCCCGCAGTTCTGTCGAACAGAAACTCGAAGTAGCGCAGGTATTCCTACCTGCGATGCCGCAGACAGGAATGCCTGCGTTACTTCAGGCGAGTTTCAGAGGAGTGGCCATCTGCGAGATTCGCAGTCCTGTCGAGCAGAAACTCGATGGAGGGCGAAGCCGTGCTGAGCCGCGGTTGAGCTTGGCTCAA
>CAZWRV010000085.1:0-28851 GCA_964636325.1 uncultured Victivallaceae bacterium
GTTGAGCCGAGCTCAACCGCGGCTCAGCACGGCTTCGCCCTCCGTCGAGTTTCTGAACGACAGAACTGCGATATTCGCAGAGCGGCACTCTCCTCTGAAACTCGTCTCAAAGTGGCGTAGACATTCTTGTCTGCGCAATCCGCAGGTGGGAATACCTGCGTTACTTCGAGGTTCTGATTGGCAAAACTGCGAAGTCCGCTGCATCCTCCATAAAGTCAGTTTTTGAGTTTTTAGATTGCCTTGCTATATTTCGCGTCCAACAAAGTAAACCAGGAAAGAAGTTCGCACCCATGAAAATCATCAAGGAAAGCATCTACATCGGCGATGTCGCCGTCCGCCGCATCGCGGAAAAATACGGAACACCGACTTATGTCTACGACGAGCGGAGGATCAGGGAGAACTACAGGCGTGCCTTCGCCGCCTTCAGCAGGTACTACCCCGACTTCCGCTTCTTCTACGCGGTCAAGGCCTGCAACAATCCGGCAATCGCGAGCATCCTCGTCAAGGAGGGCGCCGGCATCGACGCCGCCAGCGTGAACGAGATTCTCCTGGCCAAGAAGCTCGGCCTCGGCGGCGAGGACGTGATGTTCAGCGGCAACTTCCTTTCGGACGAGGACATAAGGAGCGGTCTCGGAAGCGGCGTAATCTTCAACCTCGACGACATCTCGCTCCTGCCCCGCGTCCTCAAGTTCGGAAGGCCGGAGCTGCTCAGCTTCCGCGTCAACCCCGGCTACGGCAAGAGCGACGTCGGCGACTTCGTCACCAACGCAGGCCCCGACGCCAAGTTCGGCGTGCACCCCGACAAGGTCTACGACGCCTACAAACTCGCGAAGGAGGCGGGCATCAGGCGCTTCGGCGCGCACATGATGCCGGGCTCCTGCATACGCGACCCCGAATATTTCTCGTTCATAACAAAACTCCTCATGGATATAATCGGCAGGGTCGGCAGGGAGCTCTCCATCGACTTCGAGTTCATCGACCTCGGCGGCGGACTCGGCATTCCATACCGCCCCGGCGACAAGCACCTCGACATCGACCAGGCGGCCAAGCAGGTCGCCGACATCTTCCAGGCGAAGATCTCCGAATACGGCCTTAAGCCTCCGCGCCTGATGATGGAGCCCGCCAGGTATTTTGTCGGCGATGCCGGCTACGTCATCGGCAGGGTGCACTCGATAAAGGATTCCTACAAGAGGATCGCGGGCACCGACGTCGGGATGAACATCCTCGTCAGGCCCGTCATGTACGGCGCCTACCACCACATCTATGTGGACGGCAAGGAGCACGAACCGAAGGCCAAGATCAGCCTCTGCGGACAGCTCTGCGAAAACACCGACTTCTGGGTGAAGGAGCGCTCACTCCCCGCGTCCCTCGCCGAGGGCGACATCATTGTCATCGAGAACGCCGGCGCATACGGCTTCGCCATGAGCTACCAGTACAACGGACGCCTACGCCCCGCGGAAGTCCTCGTAGACGGCCGCAGGCACTGGCTCATCAGGAAGCGCGAGGAGTTCAAGGAAATGATCCTCAATACCAGGATACCAAGCCACCTGAAATAGACGGCGTGTCGGGAAATCTGAAATTTGCTCCTTGATAATGGTGGTAGCGCAATATACTTTAAAAAAATTGTTTTCGTTCCGGGCGTATAATAATTGAAGGACGGCGGCAGAATAATGATAAATTCCCTGACACGGTTCTTTTCCGCGGACATCGGCATAGATCTCGGCACGGCCAACTGTCTTGTCTATGTGAAGGACAAGGGGATCGTGCTGATGGAGCCCTCCGTCGTCGCGATAACCGAAGGCACCAAGGAGATCCTCGCGGTCGGAAGCGACGCAAAGCGAATGCTCGGCAGAACGCCCGGCAACATCAGGGCCATCCGCCCCATGAAGGACGGCGTTATCGCCGACTTCGAGATCACCGAGGAGATGCTCCGATATTTCATACAGAAGGCGCGCAAGCACGTGCCGAGGCGCAGGCAGTTCCTCGCCCCCCGCGTCCTCGTCGCAGTCCCGTCCGGCATAACCGAGGTCGAGACCAGGGCCGTCAAGGACAGCGTCCAGAGGGCCGGCGCCAGCGAGACCTACCTCATCGAGGAGCCAATGGCTGCGGCCATTGGCGTCGGACTTCCCGTCGCGGAACCCTCCGGATGCATGATCGTCGACATCGGCGGCGGCACCACCGAGGTCGCCGTCATCTCCCTCGCAGGAATCGTCGAGGCGAGGAGCCAGAGGGTCGGCGGCGACGAGATGGACGCCGCCATCAGCCAGCACATGAAGCGCACCTACAACCTGATGATCGGCGAAAGGACCGCCGAGGAAATCAAGATAAAGGTCGGCAGCGCATACCCGCAGCAGACCGAAGCGACCATGGACGTCAAGGGCCGCGACCTTATCTCGGGACTGCCCAAGACGGTCAAGATCACCTCCCAGGAGGTCAGAACCGCCCTCCAGGAACCTATCACCAGCATCGTCGAGGCGGTCCGCACCGTCCTAGAAAGATGCCCGCCCGAACTCGCCGCGGACCTCCTCGACAGGGGGATCATGCTCGCGGGCGGCGGCTCCCTCCTCAGGGGCATTGACAGGCTCATCGCCGAGGAGACCGGCCTCCCCGTCTTCGTCTCCGAGGAGCCGCTCAAGGCCGTCGCAAACGGCACCGGTGTCGTCCTCCAGGAGATGGAGACCCTCGGCCGCGCCGCCATCGCCGCCTCAAACCGCTGATTCAGCTTTCATGCCCTGATGCGTGGTAAATATTCAGTGAACTACGCCCTTTCACTGAATAAGTATGAATTCAGCAAAAGGGCGTAGTTTGCTGAATTCATAAGATGCTTGTCAGCACCCAGGGAGCGCCGAACCCCAGCTCGGCTTTTTTATTTTCGGGCAGGAGGGAAATGAAAGCCTTCTCTTTCCTCGAGGCTGCGTTTTCTTCTATTTTTCTCGCACTTCTCATCCTCCTGCAATGCGCCCGCTTGCCGCAGGCGATGCAGTCCAGAATCCCGCGGCAAGCTCGGCCAGAACCACAACCTCACCGCCAGGTGCCTGGCGCTATATGTGGAATTCCACAGCTCATCCGACAGGAAGCCCTATGAACTCTTCCTCCAGGATGCGGTGAAGGCCTACGCCGCCGCCCAGGCCGCCGACATCAGGCAATATGTCGAGTTGTTAGAGGAAGCCGTCAGATATTATTCCACACTCGGAGAATCGGAGAACGTCGCGAAATATCAGACGCTCCTCAAGGACGTCAGGGACAGTCACCTGTTCGCAAATTGACGCATTGCTGCTTTACCGAAGACCGCCTTGATATGGGCATGATCTTGGCCTAAAATATGATCTTGAAATGGAGGAATCGGAATGTTTCAGGTAAATGTCACGGATTTAAAAAAACATCTTGGCGAATATCTGCAGAAGGTCGAATCAGGAGAGACTGCTGAAATCTGCAGGAGAAACATCCCAATAGCCAAGCTGACGCCTTGTCCAGTCCAGGAAGATAATGGCACAGTGCTCGGTTGCGGGAAGAAGACCGTGAAAGTCAAATGCGACCTGACGGAACCGGTTTTGTTGCACACTGCGAATTTCGCGTAACCGTTAAGCTGGTAACGGATAACAGCATCAATATCCCAGGAGATAATGATGAAGCGCACTACGGTAAAGAACGCGTTGGAGAAGGTCGAGGCGGGTGTGGAGCTGACGGTCTGCGGGTGGGTCAGGACGAGGCGCGACTCGAAGGGCGGATTCTCCTTCCTCGAGCTGAACGACGGCTCGTGCATGAAGAACCTGCAGGTCGTCGCGGACAACACACTGCCGAACTACGAGGGCGAAATCGTGAAGCTCTTCCCCGGTTCGTCGGTGGCTGTCACCGGTAAGCTTGTGCAGTCCATCGGCGCGGGGCAGGCGAAGGAGCTGAAGGCGGAGAGCGTAAAGGTGTTCGGATTCTGCGAGCCGCTCGAATATCCGCTGCAGAAGCAGAAGGTCTCCTTCGAACGCCTGCGCGAGGTCGCCCACATGCGGCCGCGGACTAACACCTTCGGCGCCGTGATGCGCGTCAGGAACGCTCTCGCCTACGCCACTCACAAGTTCTTCCAGGACAGGGGGTTCTACTATCTCCATTCCCCGATAATATCCGTCAGCGACTGCGAGGGCGCCGGCGAGATGTTCCAGGTGACGACCCTCGATCTTAAGAATCCTCCCCGGAAGGACGACGGCGAGATCAACTACGCCGAGGACTTTTTCGGGCGTCGGACGAACCTTACCGTGAGCGGCCAGCTCGAGGGCGAGACATACGCTTGCGCGCTCGGAAACATCTATACGTTCGGCCCGACATTCCGCGCCGAGAACTCCAACACCAGGAGGCATCTGGCCGAGTTCTGGATGATCGAGCCCGAGATGGCCTTCGCGGACATCTACGACGACGCCGACCTCGCCGAGGAATACATCACATATCTTTTCAAATATGTTCTGGAGCACTGCGGGGAGGATCTGCTCTTCTTCACGAAGTTCATCGAGAAGGGCATCATGGAAACCTTGAGGAAGCTCGCGGAAAGCAAGTTCACCAGGATCAGCTACACAGAGGCCGTAGGTGTTCTTGAGAAGGCCAACTCGAAGTTCGAGTTCCCCGTCAAATGGGGCGTGGACCTCCAGTCTGAGCACGAGCGCCACCTTACCGAGGAGGCCTTCCACGGCCCGGTTACGGTGACGGACTTCCCGAAGGACATCAAGGCCTTCTACATGCGCCTCAACGACGACGGGAAAACTGTCGCCGCGATGGACGTCCTCCTGCCGCAGATCGGCGAGATCATCGGCGGCAGCCAGCGCGAGGAGCGCCTGGATTTCCTCGACAGGAGGCTCGTGGAGATGAAGCTCAACCCCGCTGACTACTGGTGGTACCGCGACCTCCGCAGGTTCGGGACCGTGCCCCACGCCGGATTCGGCCTAGGCTTCGAAAGGATGGTCCAGTTCTGCACCGGAATGCACAACATCAGGGACGTCATACCGTATCCCAGGACTCCGAAAAGCGCCGAATTCTGATTAATGCTCGGCGTTTCTCCGCGTCTCTGCGGTGGATGGTTTTGCATGGGGGGATGGAGCGGGTGAAGGGAATCGAACCCTCATAGCCAGCTTGGGAAGCTGGAGCATTACCACTATGCTACACCCGCGGGCGGGGCAGTTCCTATAAATATATTTTCACGTGTTTAAACTTCAAGCTACGCGGGCTATATTTAAAGAATTTCAGAGGATGAGCCCATGGTCCGCAGCATGCGCAAAGTCGAATATGTCTTTCTTTCAGCGCTGTTCTCGGCGCTGATGCATTTCGGCGTCTTCCTTTCGACGGCGAAGATACCCGTGTCGCCGATCTACTTCCAGGAGCCTGTGCCGCAGGAGAAGAGCCGCTACCTCAAGCTGGTGTCCGTGGATCTTCCGTCGGAGAAGAAGGAGCCTGAGCGGGAGGAGGTGAAGGTCCAGCTTCTCCCGACACATATTCCGGACAAGCCGCCCGCGCCTCCGGAGAAGCCGGACTTGAAGCTGGTTCCCCAGCCCGGGGCCGCCTTGAAGGAGGGGCTCGGAGAAGCCATTGAAGCTTCGCTGAAGCCTGCCGGCGTTCCGGAAATCAAGGCTGCGGCGATGTCGCCGAAGATAATCGAGATAGACGGGGACAAGCTGCCGGAGGGCAGGCTCGAATTCAACCGCATCATCACGCCGAGGCTTCCCAGGACTTCGAATTACGGCGGTATCGGCGGCGGTGGCGCCGGCGGCGCCGATGGCGGCGGAGGGCTTGGTTCCGGATCTATCGCCCCGCCGATACCGCTCAAGATGCGCATGGGGCTTCCAACGGCGTCGCTGCCTGCGCCGTCCGTCCCGGAGACGCGGCTCCTGCCTCCTGAAAAGCTCTCTGTGCTGGACGGCCTCATGAAGATCAGGATATTCAAGTACGAGCTTGCAGACAAGAGCGGCTTCTTCAGGATTGACATCGTTCCAAAGGATGACGCGAAGGGGCTGCCGCCCTTCACCAAGGACGTCGCCTTCTGCGTCGACGTGTCCGGGAGCATATCGAACATCAAGCTGGAGGAGTTCAAGGAGGGTGTCAGGAAGTCGCTCGGAGCGCTGAACCCCGAGGACAGGTTCGAAATAATGGCCTTCCGGCAGAAGGAGCTCCCTCTGTTCGGCGGATTCCGGAAGGCGGATCAGGACAGCCTCAGGGCGGCCGAAGACTTCCTCTCTGGTCTGCGCAGGGAGGGCTCGACTAACATCTACGGCGCGCTCAAGCCGTTCACCGGCGCCGCGGCCAGGGAGGGGCGTGGGGGCAGGCCGCTTCTTCTCTTCCTTGCTTCCGACGGGAAGGTGAACACAGGCGAGGTCGTCGACAGCAGGGCCCTCATAAACAGGCTCTCGAACGAGAACCAGGAAGGTTCCAGCATCTTCACGTTCTGCACCGGAAGGGGTGCCAACAACTTCCTCCTCGACCTGCTCGCCTACCGCAACAGGGGTGAAAGCCTCAGGACGGAGCAGGTGGAGAAGTCGCGCGTCGTCCTGGAGAAATTCGTCGAGCAGGTATCCGACATACTTGTGATGGGCCTCGACTACCAGATATCCGGCGGCTTCGCCGACTCGACTTTCCCGAAGTCCCTGCCGCACCTCTACAGGCGCCATACGCTCTCCGTATACGGCAGATATCCGGCCGGCGCCCGCGACGCGGGCCTGCGGATAACCGGGACCGACAGCCTCGGCAGGAGGCAGGAGCTGATCTACAAGGCCGACATCGCCTCGGCCGTCCCCGCCGACGAAACGCTCATGAGGAGCTGGGCAATGCAGTATGTCTACCACCTCTACAGCCGCCTCACCGTCGCATACGACGAGAAGCTCAAGGGCGAAATACGCCGGACCGCCGGCCAATACGGCCTCGATCTCCCGTATATCGACACATATATGGTGAAGAAATGAGGATTGTAAGTTATCGGTTGTCAGTTAGTTTTTCCAGGTCGCCGAAGGCAGGTGCATTTATTTATTGCGATTCGGAAATTATATTGACTTGCCCGTCAATTCCGTCTTTTTCCTTTTAACAACTGGGGGTCTTATGGACGCGGCTAAGCTTCTTCCGTCGCAGGACGATCTTGCGAAGATAATCGAGGCGAGGCACGGCAATCCGCATTCGGTGCTGGGAATGCATCCGTGCAGGGAGCGGAATTCTGTGGTCGTACGCGTCTACGATCCGCTTGCGGTCTCCGTCTCGCTCCATGACGACAAGGGGGCGGCGCATCAGATGCAGCAGATTGATCCAAGGGGCCTTTTCGCCGTGGAATTTCCGGACAGGGACAGCTGCTTCAGCTACGAGATCGAGAGGACGTTCAAGGACGGCGGCAGCTTCAGGGCGGCCGATCCCTACTGCTTCCTGCCGTCGATCGGCGAGATGGATCAGTACCTCTTCAACAAGGGCGAGCTGCAGCGCGTCTACGACATCATGGGGGCGCATTTCAGAAAATACGGGAACATAACCGGAGTCTCATTCGCGGTCTGGGCACCTAGCGCCCAGCGCGTGTCGGTCGTGGGCGACTTCAACTGCTGGGACGGGCGGAGGCATACGATGCGCCTCGTCGGCTCATCCGGCATCTGGGAGATATTCATCCCCGGCATCAAGGAGGGCGACATATACAAGTTCGAGGTCAGGACGGCCAACGGCGACATCTTCCTCAAGCTGGACCCCTACGCCTACCAGACCGAGCTGCGCCCGAAAAGCGCCGCCGTGGTCAGCTCGCCGAAGCCCTTCGAGTGGACCGATGCCGCATGGATCGAGAAGCGCGGGCAGGCCAGCAGCATCTCCGGACCGATGTCGATATACGAGGTGCACATAGGCTCCTGGTGCGGCCCCGGCCTCCGGGAGCTGGACAGGAAGAACGAGGATGATTTCCACAGCTACAAGGAGATCGCGCACGCCCTGGCGGACTACGTGGTCGAAATGGGCTTCACTCACATCGAGCTACTGCCGGTCGCCGAGCATCCGCTCGACCAGTCCTGGGGATATCAGATTACCGGCTACTACGCGCCGACGGCGAGGCATGGCGCCCCGGCGGACTTCGCGTATTTCGTTGACCACATGCATTCCAGGGGGATCGGCGTCATCATGGACTGGGTGCCTGCGCATTTCCCCAAGGACGCCTACTCCCTCGGCAGGTTCGACGGGACGGCCCTCTACGAGCACCTCGACCCGAAGCAGGGCGAGCACTGCGACTGGGGGACTTACATATTCAACTTCGGCCGCAATGAAGTGCGCAACTTCCTTATCGGCAACGCTCTGTACTGGTTCGACAAGTTCCACATCGACGGCCTCAGGGTCGACGCGGTGGCGTCCATGCTCTACCTGGACTACTCGCGCAGCCACGGCCAGTGGATTCCGAACAAGTACGGAGGCCGGGAGAACATCGACGCGGTAAACATGCTCAGGAGGCTCAACGAGCTCACGCACCAGCTCTTCCCGGGCACGATGATGATCGCGGAGGAGTCCACCGCCTGGGCCGGAGTCTCCAGGCCCGTGCATTCCGGCGGCCTCGGCTTCACATACAAATGGAACATGGGGTGGATGCACGATACCCTCGAATATTTCAAGAAGGATCCGATCTTCAGAAGCTACCACCACGACAAGCTCACGTTCTCCATATGGTATGCGTTCACCGAGAACTTCGTACTGCCGCTGAGCCACGACGAGGTCGTGCACGGCAAGTGCTCGCTGGTCGACAAGATGTCCGGCGACTACTGGCAGAAGTTCGCGAACCTCAGGCTCATGTTCGCATACATGTTCACGCATCCGGGCAAGAAGCTCATCTTCATGGGCGGCGAGTTCGGCCAGTGGGAGGAGTGGGACTGCAAGCAGTCGCTGAAATGGCTCCTGCTCAAGTATCCGATCCACAGCGGCCTCAGCAGGATGATGAAGGATCTTAACGCCCTCTACAGGAAGACGCCTAGCTTGTGGGAGGCCGACTTCACCAACGACGGGTTCGAGTGGGTGGACCTCAGCGACTTCAGGCAGTCCGTGCTCTCCTACATGCGCTGGGACAAGGGCAGGAAGACTCCCGTCCTCGTGGTCCTCAACTGCACGCCCGTCGTCAGGAACAACTACAGGATCGGCGTCCCGTTCGGCGGGGTCTGGAACGAGCTCTTCAACTCCGACTCCTCCTTCTACGGCGGCTCCGGCGTCGGCAACAAGGGCGCGGTGACGGCCCAGCAGGTCGGATTCCACAGCCATCCCTGGAGCCTCGATCTTACGCTGCCCCCGCTCGGCGCGCTCGTGTTCAGGCAGGAGAAGAAATAAGGCGGACTTCGCCCGCAATCCAAAATTCCAATCTCCAAAATACAAATCACAAATAAAACCAAATTACAAATTCCAAGCGGTGCGATTCGGAGTTTGAATTTTGAGGTTTGAGATTTATCTGGAATATGGTGCTTGGAACTTTGGAATTTATACCCGCTAAAAGCATATAAGGCTAAAACTAAGACATTGTGACATGACGCTCATCCAGACCCCATCCCCCGGCACCAGAAGGCTGCTGTTCAGGGGGGACATCATCGAGTTCCGCCTGCAGGCCGAGAAGAACTTCAAGGGCCGTGCATACCTCAGAACCAACATCGGGGAGGCCGCGGTCCAGCGCGAGGAGATCATCAGCTCCGTAGAGACCCGCCGGTCCAGGAGCGGCCAGGACTGGCACGACATACCGATGGCGCCATCGGGCGGCGGTGACTTCTATGTCTCCATCGCGCTCCTCGAGGTCGGGCACTTCGAGGCGAAATGCTTCGTCATCCCGGAGAACTCCGTCGAACTCTTCTGGCCGGACGGCGCCAACACATGCATCAACGTGGAGTCCGCAGGATTCTGCTGCGCCAACACCGTATACTGCGCGTTCATACGCCAGTTCGGCGCAAACAAGACCAGCAAGGTCTCGGCCATGCCGGGCGGGGCCGACGCCGCCCAGCTCAACAGGCTCGACAAGGCCGGATACACAGTTATACCGCCCTCGGGAACCTTCCGCGGATTCATGAAGGAGCTCGATTTCATCATCAACACGTTGAAGTGCAGGATTATACACCTGCTGCCCATAAATCCGACCCCGACGGTCTACGCCAGGATGGGCCGATACGGCAGCCCATACGCCTCCCTCGACTTCATGTCCGTCGATCCCGCGCTCGCCGAATTCGACCGCAAGGCGACCCCGCTCGACCAGTTCAACGAGCTTGTGGACGCCGTCCACCTGAGGAACGCCAAGATATTCATCGACCTCGCCATAAACCACACCGGATGGGCCGCGAAGCTGCACGAGGAGCACCCCGAGTGGCTTGAACGGGAGGCCGACGGCTCCATCCGTTCGCCCGGCGCATGGGGCGTCACCTGGGGCGACCTCACCGAGCTCGACCACTCGCGCCTCGACCTCTGGCAGTATCTCTCCGGGGTCTTCCTCACATGGTGCGCCAGAGGCGTCGACGGCTTCCGCTGCGACGCCGGCTACATGATACCCGTCCCGGCCTGGGAATACATCATCGCGAGAGTGCGCAAGCAGTATCCCGACACCGTTTTCCTCCTCGAAGGCCTCGGAGGCGATCCCGCAGTCACCGTCCGGCTCCTCAACAACGCCGACATGAACTGGGCCTACTCCGAACTTTTCCAGAACTACACCAAGGAGCAGATCGAGGGCTATGTGCCCTACGCCCAGCAGATAAGCCAGTCCGACGGCCTCATGATCCACTACGCCGAGACGCACGACAACCCCAGGCTCGCGGCCACCTCGCAGGCATACGCGCAGATGCGAACCGCCCTCAGCGCGCTCGCGTCCAACAACGGCGCCTTCGGATTCACCAACGGCGTCGAGTGGTTCGCCACCGAGAAGATCGATGTCCATGAGGCCAGCGCGCTGAACTGGAATAGCACGACGAACCAGGTGCCGCACATCGCCAGGCTCAACTCCATCCTGATCACGCATCCGGCCTTCCACAACGGCTCCAGGCTCAGGTTCATAGGTTCCGGCAGCAGGGACTGCGTCGCGTTCGTCCGCTGCGACTCGGAGGGCCGGAATCCGCTGCTCGTCCTCATCAACCTGAACTGCTCCGCGGTGTCCAACGTCTCATGGACGCTCGCCGACGTCCCGTTCAGCCAGGACTCTCTCATCGACCTCATCACCGACGAGCATTTCCTGCCGTATCCGATCCAGGACAGCACCTTCTCCATGCTCCTCGCCGCAGGCCAGGTCCTCTGCCTCTCTCCGTCGCTGGAGGATGTCAGAAGGATCGCCGACGCAGAAACCAAGAGCGCGATGCCCACCGACAGGATCGACAGGCAGACGGCCAGGTCCGTCGCCCTCGACATAATATGCTGGAAGAACCAGTCGGACATCGTCTTCGACACCGACGCCGAGCATGCCGCGTCGGAGCTGCTCTCCGATCCCGCCGCATTCTGCAAGGACGTCCTAGCCGGCGGCGACGACTCCGCCGAACTGCCGGTGGTCTTCTGGAAATGGCCCCAGGACGTCCGCCGCACGGTTATCGTCCCTCCGAACCATGTCCTCTACCTCTCGGCCCCGCACAGGTTCAGGGCAAGCATCACCGACGGAGACGGCTCCTCGATCATCATCCAGCGCGACAGCCTCCGCCAGGACAACAAGGAGTCGCATTTCGTCCTCTTCCCCCCGCTGCCAACCCCCGAGAGGCATCTGACGAGGAAAATCAGGATATCCGTCTACCCAGGCAAGGAGTCCTCAAGGGACGAAGGCGAACTGCTTTTCCTGGCCGAGGACTGCTCCTCCGTCTCGTTCTTTTACGGCAACAGCCAGATTCAGGGCGGAGACAGGACCTTCCTCGCCACGAACGGCCGCGGCGGAATGCTCCACGTCCCGCTGAAATGGGGCGAGCTCAACTGCCGCTACGACGCCCTCCTGGCCGCAAACCTCAACCCGAACTACCCGGAGGACCGCCATGTCATGTGGCGCAGATGCAGGATATGGGTCAAATATCACGGCCGCTCCGTCCCAGTCTCCATCGAGACCGCAGAAAGCTTCCAGCTCGACCCCGACGGCAACGGCACCTGGCTCTTCAAGATTCCCGTCGGGAAAGGATTCTTCGTCGACCTCAACATCACCGCGTTCATGGTCGAGGGCAGGAACGCCGTCGGCCTCAACATATACAGGGAGCGCGCCATGAGGCGCAGGAACTATCTCGACGATGAGATACCTGTCACCGTCGTCGTCAGGCCAGACATCGAGGACCGCAACTTCCACCAGTCCACCAAGGCCATGAACGGCCCCGAAAGCTCATTTCCGAAGGCGCTGTCCGCCGCAACGAAATATTTCAACTTCAAGCCGTCAAGCGACAGGACTCTCAACATATCCACGCTCAAGGGCCGCTTCCGCCAGTCCACGGAATGGTGCTACGGCGTCAACCAGGCCAAGGAGTCCGCCCGCGGCCTCGATCCGAGCACCGACGTATTCAGCCCCGGATTCTTCGAGATCGAGTTCACAGGCGGCGAGTGCGATCAGCTCATCGGACAGGTCATCACCCCGTGGGAAGACAACAAGCTCAGCCTCAACTTCTGCATGCGCCCCATCGGCCACCAGGAAATCCCCATCGACAAGATCCTCGTCGAAGCAATGAAAAAGTTCATCGTCAGGAGGGACGACTACAAGACCGTGATCGCCGGCTACCCCTGGTTCCTCGACTGGGGCAGGGACACACTCATCTGCACACGCGGAATGATCGCCGCCGGAATGCTCGACGACGTCCGGAAAATCCTGCTCCTCTTCGCGAAGTTCGCGGAAAACGGGACACTCCCCAACATGATCCAGGGCAGCAACGCAAGCAACCGCGACACAAGCGACGCACCCCTCTGGCTGTTTACCGCGTGCAGCGACTTCTGCGCCGCGGAGAACAGCAGGCGCATCCTCGACGAGAAGATCGAAAGGAAAGGCACGCTCCTCGAAGAGCTCGTCGCCATCGCCGAGGCGCACCTCAAGGGCCTCCCCAACGGAATTTGCGTCGACAAGGCCTCCGGCCTCGTCTTCAGCCCGCCTCACTTCACCTGGATGGACACCAATTATCCGGCATGCACCCCGAGGGAGGGCTATCCGATAGAAATCCAGGCCCTTTGGTTCGCCGCGCTCTCCTTCCTAGCCGAAACCACCGGCGACGGCAAGTGGCTCGACCTCTCCGAGAAGGTCAGGCATTCCATCAACAGCCTATACCCGCTCAAGAATCTCGACTGGCTTGCCGACTGCCTCCATGCCAAGCCGAAGACGCCCGCCGCCGAAGCCGCCCAGGGCGACGCGCTCCGCCCGAACCAGCTCCTCGCCATCACCCTCGGCGCAGTGGACGACACGAAGCTCTGCCGGAACATCCTCGCCGCCACCCAGGAACTCCTCGTCCCCGGCGGCATCAGATCCCTGGCCGACAGGCCCGTCAAGTTCCAGCTCCCGATCTTAAGCAACGACGGAAAACTCCTCAACCACCCCGAACGTCCGTACTGGGGCAGATACGAGGGCGACGAGGACACGCGCCGCAAGCCCGCATACCACAACGGAACCGCATGGACCTGGCAGTTCCCCCTCTACCCGGAGGCATACCTCGCGACTTTCGGCGAACAGGGCCGCCGGACCGCACGCGCCATACTCTCCTCCGCAAGCGTCGTCCTCGACAACGGATGCGCCGGCCAGATCCCCGAAATCCTCGACGGCGACCGCCCGCACACCCAGCGCGGTTGCGACGCCCAGGCTTGGGGAGTCACCGAGCTCTACAGAGTATGGAAGCTGACGCGCTAAAAGTTTCACGGCTAAGGCCTCGCAATGCTTGGCAAGCTCAGAGTTTACCCCGCCATTGGGCGAGGGCACAGAGAAAAAATGGGGGAATCAATTTTTTCCAAACCTTGAAAAATCACTCAGGATGTTTAATATATTTTTATGCATGGTGGTAGCGATAACGTCCAGGTGCGCATGATATCAAACCAGAAAATAAACAAGATCTTCCAGATCATACAGAAAGTCTCAAATCCAGACGCGATATACCTTTTTGGCAGCTATGCCAGAGGTGAGCCTGGCGGAAACAGTGATCTGGACATAGCTATAATCAAGGAAAGGATTATCGACAGGCACAAGGAGTTGTTGGCGATACGGAAATCCCTGTTTAAAGTCTGGGTTCCTATGGACTTGATACTAATGAAGAAGTCTGAATTCGACAAGAAGAAGGAAATGTCCGGCACCGTTCAACACGAAATTAATAAGCATGGCGTGATGCTATATGGGCAAAGACAGTTCAAACCCTCAAGAATGGCTAAAATACGCTAAAGCCGACTTGTCCAGCGCGAAGATTATCCTTAAGGAGTCGGATAATTTTCATGTTGTAGTTTACCATTCCCACCAAGCAATTGAAAAGCTTCTCAAGCGTCGTATAATTATCAGTAACCGAAAATTGTCCTTCACGCATGATCTCATTCAACTCCTTAAAGACATCGGGGACAATGGACTAGTCGATGAATATTTCGAGGAGTTTTCATTTCTCATGGATCATTATATTAATGCAAGGTATCCCCAAGACGAACCCATTACCAAACAGGACGCCAGACGTTGCCTTAGAACTGCCCGCAAAATATTTAAACGATTGAAATAAGAATTGCCACGATGAATATTTTCGGGATACGGTTGTTTCCGTTTATATTCCTACTGATATTTTCATTTTCCATCAACTGCCTTTGCGATGAAAAGTCCACGGTTGTCGTCCCGCACACCGGCGGCGTAATCGTTGAAGGCAAGAACACCGTCTACTGCCCCACGTTCCAGATGGCCTGGGACTCCTTCCGCAGCGATATACTCAAGGGTGAACCTATCCTCTTCCAGAAGTCTGTCCCGTTGGCCGGGATCCTGAACAAATCACCCTACAAGGCAGAAAACCTCTTCCCCGAGTCATTCTTTGCGAAGTCCGCATTCATCGGCCCGCTCAAGTTCGAGCCCGACATCCGGAAGGAGTTCATCGGCAAATTCGGCGAAGCCCTCAAGGACTTCGATGAGATGGTCGGGAAAGTGCGGACACGCAGCTCCCAGGCTACATCGCCTTCGCATACCTCGAAAAATTCCTCGCCTTCAACACACCCTTCCACGTCTTCACCACCCCACTCAGATTCCAGAACGGCAACTCCACAACCAACGTCGAAGCGTTCGGGATTTCGAATTGTTCAAGCGTGGCAAAATATCAAGATTTAAGGTTTCAAATTAGCGTCCAAGATTATCTCGGCGAAAATGATTTCATTCTCTCGCTATGGGCGCAAAGAAGGCCAACTAAGCAAAATGAAGAGATAAAGAAGACTGAGCCAGCAAGACAGGGAATTAAGGTAGACGAGAACGGAAAAATAGTCGAACTCCCGGATTTTTCACCAGGCAAACCATCGCCCTCTCCTGAAATCATAGACGAAATAATGATTGCGAAAATCGCGCCGGGAAAGACTCTGGACAAAACTTGGAAGTCCATACTCGGCAGGATGGGCAAGTTTAAAAATGACAGATTAGCTCGTGAGAATAATGAGATAGTTAAGATTCCGAAGATGAATTTTGACCTCAAGGCCCATTTCCCTGAATTGCATAAGGTTCCACTGAATAATTCCGGGCTCGAGGAGCATTTCATTTTGGATACTCTACAGGCTATACAATTCAAACTTAATGAACATGGCGTGGAACTAAGAGCTACTGGAGTCTTAGGTGGGGTAGCAGGCGCTCAACCGGGAATTCCATATTCACCTCCGCCCCGGCGCTTTGTTCTGGACCGTCCGTTTCTCCTCGTGCTGAGGCAGAAGGACTGCGAACCTTATTTGATAGCCTGGATCGGCAATGCTGAGCTTTTAAACACATGGAAGACCGGGGGAGAGGAAGCAGACTTTTCACCAAGGGAAAGCTCGATGCGCAGAACGATATTGCCTCCGGGAAATTCTTTTACATGGTCATGAATCCTGTGCCTGTAGAAAAGAAGGAGCGAAGCGCCGAAGATGTCCGCCAGCGCATATTGCGTGAAGACTTCGGCCTTGCCGCTAAAAAGCCCGAGGAAAAAATATAGTGAGACACCGTCGACGACTACATCACCGGCTACAACCTGATTGCGTTCGAAGAAGCCGGACGGAAATTCAAGGTGCGTGATCTAGCGGCCGAACTCGAGGACAGAGTGAGGGCGTTTTGCGAGAAAACGGATCGGCGGCCATAATCTCATATACCGAGCTGGGACTCGATGTTACCTGGTTTGCCCACCTTATCCAGGCGAAGATTCTGAAATAGTTAGACCGTAATCGATTGCAATCGATAGCGGTTGACTGCGATCGAATCTTTCGATTCCCTCGAAAAAACAATTCCCTCCCGGGCAATTTTTCCCATTCGGCGTTTGAAATTCCGCCCCTCCTCGCTATTTTTCCGCATGCCAATTATAAACCTCAAAGCTATTATCCTCTGCCTTACCGCAGCATTGGCGGCCATGCCGCTATTGTCCGGCCCCGACCAGCAGTGGGCCTGGCAGCTTCCGCCCGAGCGCTACAAGGAGCTAAGCGTCTTCGAGCGCAGCCAGTACGACAAGGCGGCCGACCTCATCAAGCAGAAGGCCTACAAGGCGGCGGCGACCGAGTTCGAAAAGTTCCACGCGCAGTTCCCCGACTCCAAGTGCACCTCATACATGCTCTTCATGCGCGGCTACTGCCTGCTCATGAACAAGGACCGCGGCGAGTCGGTGAAGGTCTTCAACGAGGTCATGGACTACTTCGGCGACAAGGTCGAGGACGCCACTCCCGCGCTCTTCTTCATGGGGACCGCCCATATCGAGAACGGCGACATGAAGGAGGGCCTCAAGTGCATGCAGGAGATCGTGGACGATCCCGACTATTCCAAGCACCCACTCGTAGCAGGCGCACTGAACGCCCTCGGCAACAACTGCTGGAAGAACAACGAGCGCGCGAAGGCGGTGGAATTCTGGAAGCGCGCCTGCTCCGCAGACATGAAGAGGGCGAACCAGAAGGAAGTCAACGAAGCCGTCGAAAACGCCACCAAATATTACATCTTCAGCAAGGACTACTCCGGCTTTGAGGGCTGGCGCGTCCCCAAGGACAAGACGGAAGACTTCAAGCACCGCGTCGCCGTTGCGGAAAGCGCATGGAACATTGCCTGGAACGGCTTCGCCAAGGACTGGGACGGCGAATACCCCTTCTCGAAGCAGAAGGAGAAAGTCGCGGCAATGAATGCCTTCTTCGAATGGTTCAAGAAGCAGAAGCCCTACTACGAGCAGGACAAGGCCAGGAAGGACTCGGCAAAGGACGGCATATGGACATACTACGACCGCGCCATCCGTTTCGCGGCCGGACGCTACGGCGACAAGCCTGAGCTGGGCAAGCTGGTCGACGAGGCCGTCGCCTATGCGAAAAAGATCGAGGACAAGGCCGACTCGAACAGCAAGCTCGCCAGAATCTGCGAATTCCTCCGCGAGGCCAAGACTTACGAGCTTATCCTTACGATCGCCGACCAGATCTCCGACCGCCCGCTCGCCGAATTCAAGAAGTTCGAGGCTTACTCCGCCCAGAAGGACTGGGAGAAGGCCATCGCACGACTCAACGACGTCGAAGGCATGGGCGACGACAAATGGAAGGCGAGGGCCATGAACGCCCGCGCCGACACCTTCGCCGAAATGGGAAGATACGAGGAGGCGATCAAGCTCTACCAGGTCATCAACCAGCCGCCGAGGACTCTCTGGAGCATCCAGGAATGCTACAGGAAATGGGGCAAGCTTGAGGATGCCCTCAGGACTCTCACCGAAATCGAGAACTCCTTTCCCGACGAGGCCTCGAAGGCCGCATGGCAGAAGGCCGAATACCTAGACAAGGCCAAGGAAAGGGAAAAGGCCATCGCGCAGGCCAGGCGCATAATGAAGGTCTACCCCAAGAGCGAAGCCTCCTCAAAGGCACACCAGCTCCTCGAAAAATACGGCATCAAGACCGGCGGCGGCGTCACCGACGGCGCCGAAGGCGGGAATTGATAGGGCCTGCACGCCCTTCAGGGTGTGCAGGCTGAAACCTGCGCGTCCTACATGTCCTCCCGGAAATAAATGCCCTCCAAGTCCTCAATGTCCTCGCGCACTTCGCCGACTTGTATGCCGCCTCGAGGACATGGAAGACAAAGAGGACTGGCGGCATGAATAACAAATAACAAATAACAAATAACGAATAACGAATAACGAATAACGAATAACGAATAACGATATTCCCCGTCTATGCCTCGAAGCTTTCAATCCGGGAAAAAGCGTCCAGGCCGATATTGTCGAAGCGTCCTTGTTTGTAGCGGCGCCAGGCGATGGCCGCGACCATAGCGGCGTTGTCGGTGCAGTATTTGGGCGGGGCTATGAAGAGCTTGAGCTTGGAGGCCGCCGCGCATTTCCTGAAGCGTTCCCTCAGGCTTGAATTGCATGCCACGCCGCCGCTGAGGACTACTGACGCCGCCTTGAATTCCGCGGCCGCCTCGAACGCCTTCCTGGCGAGAACGTCCACTATGGCCTCCTGATATGAGGCCGCTGTGTCGGCGAGAAGCTTGTCCCTTATCGCGCCGCCGGCGAAGTTCTTGCAGTAGTAGTAAAGGGATGTCTTGACGCCACTGAAGCTGAAGTTGAAGCGGTCCTTCTCCGCGACCGGCTTGCCGGTCGTGCCGGTGAGCGAGCGCGGGAATGCGAATTTCGCAGGATCTCCGAATTTCGCGGCCCTCTCGATTTCCGGGCCGCCGGGGTAGGGCAGCCCCAGTATCTTCGCGGCCTTGTCGAGCGCCTCGCCCGCGGCGTCGTCGAGCGTCGTTCCGGCGAGGCTGACCGTCCCGTCAGCCTGGGAAACGACCAGCGCGGTGTGCCCGCCGGACACGACCAGCGAGAGCATTGGATAGTTCTCAGCCTTCTCAAGCTCCTGTATGTTCCCGTCGAGGAAGGCGCCGTAGATATGCGCGTTGAAATGGTTGATCCCGATCAGCGGGAACTTGCGGGAGGCCGCGAGGCCGCGCGCGAAATTGAGCCCGATGAGCAGCGATGGTATCAGGCCCGGGCCGTTCGTCACGGCGACCGCGCTGATCTTCTCGATTGGCGTGTTCGCCGCGGATAGCGCCTCCGATACGACCGGCTCGATCGCGCTCAGATGCTCCCGCGCCGCAAGCTCGGGTACGACTCCGCCGTATTTCGCGTGCTTCGCAATCTGCGACGACACGACGCTGCTCAGGACGTCCTTCCCGTCCGCCACCACCGCCGCCGCCGTCTCGTCGCAGCTGGTCTCTATGCCAAGAATCAGATCCATGAGTGTGCCCGGGGTTTGGCGATAATATATACGGGAATTGGATTGCGGCTAATAATAGCCGCAGAACAGTAACTTTTTCATCTGTCCAACAGCCATCCCAGGTAAATGTTCAGTGAAAGGGCGTAGTTCACTGAGTATTTACTCCTGATGGATGCCCCCTCGGGGATTTTCATTCCACGATCACCGAGACTCCGTCGGGGATGACCGCGAACTTCGCATCATTGCCTGCCATGCGCCGCGCCATGGAAAGGGCCTCCGGAATGCTCCCGGCGCATTCCATGTGCATGCTGAGGATCATGGCCGGATCGCACATGTCGGTCACCATTATGACATTGAACTCTTCCAGTATCCTGGCCAGTATCTGGAATTCCCACTGGTCGGGGACTGTCCGATCCATAGGGACGCCTAATGCTTTCTTCAGGATTTCGCTGGGGGAGGCTGCCTCCGACATGGCTTTGAAGAACGATTCTCCGCCATGGCCGTCCGAGCATGCCGAGACCATGATTATGACTCCGCCTTTGGCGCATGTCGCCTCCGCGGCGGTCATCCCCTTCACCGACTGATATATGTTCTGGTCGAGCGGGTATCCGCCGTTGGTGACGACCACTATCTTCGCCCCCTCTATTTTTTTCACCGATGCCCTTTTCCGGACGAACGCGCAGCCATTCTCATGGGCGGCCACGCTGTCGCCGGCGAACGCTGCGATTATCCTTTTACGATCGTCTATCACCACGTTGAGTATGAACGCGAGATTCGCAGTTTTTGCGGCGTAAAGCATGTCCCGGTGGATGGGATTGCCGTCGAGGACGCCGGTTCTCGCCTTCGGGTGGGCGATGAATTTGGCGCAGTGGTTTGCGAGGACCGTCCGGTATCCAGCGACTCCGGGGAGGACGGCCTTCCTGCCGCCGGAAAATCCCGCGAAGAAGTGCGGTTCGATGAATCCGTCGGCCATGAGAAGCTCCGTTTCCGCCGCAAGCCTGTTGATCAGCAGGTCGCCCTCCGATGGAAGCATCCCGAGATGGACAAGCGACGAGTCGTCCTTGGAATCATGAACGACGATCTTCTCCCTAGTGCAGATTTCCTCGCCGAACTTTTCGAGAAGCTCATCTTTGGCGCTTGCCCTGTGCATGCCGGTGGCGACAAGTATTGTGATGTCGATGCCGGGATTCCCTCTGCGAAGTTCGCGCAGCATCGGCGGAATGGTCAGCGCGCTCGGGACCGGGCGGGTATGGTCGCTCGTGATTATGACCGCGTTCCTTTTCCCGGCGGACAGCTCTGAAAGCTTCCTGGAGCCGATTGGAGAGGAAAGCGCCTTTTCGAGTATCTCCTGCTGGATTTGAAGGTTCCTGCCGGAATCCTCTCCGAATCCCGGCCCGGCGCAATGATCCGGTTCGAGCACAGCGAGCAGATCGCCTTCCGGCAGCTCCAGTTCCCAGGAGGTCTTGTGGTATGGCAGCCTGATCTTCAGCATCTCGTGACACTCCTCTGAAACATGAAAATCTCTGTCGGTATCTTTGTCGTCTTCCGGAGGGTTGAGCCAAGCTCAACCGCGGCTCCGACAAGGGTCGCCCTCCACCGAGATTCTTATCGGCAAAACTGCGAATTCCGCAGATGGATATTCCTGTGAGAGAGCATCACTCCTTCTGAAACTCGACTATGTCGTCGAGCCCGGGCATCTGGCCGGTGATTTCCTTCTTCTCGCCCCAGACAGGTTTCAAGTCAGGATCCATCAGGCCGAGATAGACGTATTTTGACAGCGCATATGGGACGCCCTGTGAAAAGAGCATGTCCGGGCCGACGCATAGGTGAAAATGCAGATGGGGCGCGGTGGAGTTTCCCGAATTTCCGAGCTTGCCGAGCACCTGTCCGGGCTTGACCTTCTGACCGACCTTGACCTTCAAGGTCCTCGGGATTATATGAGCATACAGTACGTAGAGCCCGTTGTCGAGCTTCAGCATCACGAAGTTGCCGGCGACGTTCGCCATGGTGATCGGGACGGCCGGCTCCTTGAACGGCTCGTTGTCGGGCGTGCCGTCCTTGATGTCCATGACTGTTCCGGCGGCCACGGCCAGGAGCTTGGTGCCGTAGCAGAACCAGTCCTTGTTCCTGGTTCCGTCGTTCTTGTAGGGCCTGCCGTCCTTGTCGAGCTTGATCCAGTCCACGGCGAAGCGCTGTCCGATATATTCGCTTCTGTTGAACTGCATTGTGGATCTTCTGTGGTGGTGGTCCATGTTGGACGAGCCGTTGCAGGCGAGCCATATCCCCGGCGATACGGGCGGCAAGATCGTCGGCGGAGTCGAGGAGGAGACGCTGGCCTCGCAGGTGGAATTCCCCGACTCGCCGAAGCTGATCTCATTCCACAGCTTGGCCGGCAGGACCGCGCCCACATCGAAGTTGAGCCAGACGAAGATTGTCAGGTAGGGGCATCCTGCGTTTGGCGCCTTGATGCAGTCCGAAAGGGAACTGCCAGAAAGCTCCAGCAGGACGGCACCGGCGGCGTCAGTGTCGCGGACAACAAACTTCTGAGGAGTGACCGCAATGTCGCCTGTCTCATCTCCTAGGAATACCTCATATGCCAGGACAGTCTTGTCGTGGAGAACATATGGAATCGGGTCGATGCTTGCCTTGGCCGGAACATCATCCGCCGATAACGGGATTGATGCTGCGGACAAGAAGAGAATACCAAGCGATAAAATTCTCATTGAGGTTCGGCCTGTCTTTTCTATCTTCATCGCATCTCCTTAACTAATTTCGTATGGATATTACGTCGTGATTTTTTCAACCTTGTATCCGCCCTTGCGCCTGTCCTGGAGATAGAGGGTTCCGAAGACAAGTATGATGATCGGCGAGAAAGGTACGAGCATGCGGAACGACATGCGGCCGCCGAAGTTGTCGGCGGGATCAAGCAGCGCCTTGACTTTACCGGCGAGTTCCGCTGCCTCCACGGAACCGGGGGCGGAAGCGGCGGCGCGGATGGCGTGGCGCAGCGAGTTCGCGGTTCCAGGCGGGAGCTTGCCGCCTTTCGACTCGTCGAGCGTCGTCTGCGCGTCCTTTACCGCTGCAAGGATTTCCTGCTTGAACGGCTCCTTGGCCGTCTCGGCGACGGCCGAATAAGTCCGGACGACGTCTTCAAGCACGGCCGTCGTCCCGGCGAAATAGCGCAGGACCGCCATCAGGCCGGATATCCACACCAGAACGAGTATCCCGTGCATTTCCCCGGCCTGCAGAATCGAGGGTATCCAGCGGTTGGGGCCTAGTTCAAGCGACGCTGTTATCCCCATGCAAAGGAAGAGCACGATGAAGAGCGGATGTCCCAGCGTTTCCGCGACCATGCCCCCGAACGAGAAGCGCAGGAGGTTCTTCATCTTCAGGAAGTCGCAGAGCGGCCCGAGCACTATTATCGAGAGAGTAAAGCCCCACAGCGCCGCGCCACCCACCTGGCCTACCTGCTCGTTTGTCAGGACGAAGGCCGTCTTCAGCGAACCCATGATGTCGCCGATGACAGCGAAGGCCACCGACGTCGAAATCAACGACATGCAGCTTCCGATAAAAAGCCTCCTCTGATGGACCTCGCAAAGGGAGTCCGACGTGATTTTCTCTTCCGCCATGCTTGAATCCTTCCAGTTTCAGATTTCATATGCCGCATTCCAATCAAACGCAATCGCGATTCCCGGTGTTCAACCGGACGGCTTGAGCGCGGCGCCAGGAAATCTGAATTGAGTTAATAAATAAAGTCCATCAAAAATATGCCAGAAAGACTGCCAGTCAAACCCGCATGAGCATTTTTCAGCTCTGGTTGCGGCGCTGCCGCCTATTTTGCTTCAGATGCCTTGACCGTTGTTCTCTTCAGCAGGCGGATGCGCCGCGCCTTCCTGTATGAGACAAGTATTCCGTAGGATGCGAAGTAGCTTATGATGCCGAAGATTATGCCCATCACGAAGCTCCCCACGAGGAACGGCACCAGCAGATCCCAGCCGAGCTCCAGGAATTCCATGAGGCTGAAGTCGGAGAATAATCCTTGGATGCGCGATTCGATGGCCTTGAGCGTCAGATCCGAGCGAACTGTCTTAGCCCCCACATATATGATGAGAGGATACAGGAACGGCGCGTTGTACGGGTTTATGGGGAAGGTGAACACCAGCGCGATCACCTTGGGCACCCTCAGGATGAAGGCCAGGGCGAGGGCGGCGACCGCCTGGAAGCCGACAGGCACCGCGAAAGCGACGAAAATTCCGACGGCGACCGCCATGGAAATCCTCTCTGGGCGTTCGCGGAAGGCCAGGAACTTCACCGTCCACTGTCTTATCTTCTTCCGCGAGAACATGTCGGAAATTTTCATTGCAAAAAGGGCCGCACTGCTTAAATTGCCGCTCTACAGGGCTATATTGTCATTTGGGTTTTAACATTAATTTAACATGGAGGCACTTTCAAATGAGCAACGTGAAACATCTTGACGAAAGCAATTTCGAGGCGGAGACCTCAAAGGGCGTGGCGCTCGTCGACTTCTGGGCGGAATGGTGCGGCCCGTGCCGGATGCTTGGTCCCGTCATAGAGGATCTCGCGGCCGAGGTCGGAACCAAGGCCGTCATCGCGAAGGTTGACGTGGAGAACGCCCAGAAGCTCGCGGCCAAGTTCTCCGTGCGCAGCATCCCGGCCGTCTTCATCCTGAAGGACGGCAAGGTCGTCCAGCAGTTCGTCGGACTCCAGGACAAGAAGACGCTCCTCGCCGCGGTCAACGAGGCGCTGGGCTGACCGAGCCTTTGATGCTTCTCCTCTACAACATACTTTTCCCGCTGGGGTTTGTCTTTTACATCCCTTCTATAATCTACAAGCTTGTCAAAAGGGGTGGCAGGAAGGACAATTTCCTGGAGCGTCTTTCCATCTTTTCCGCGGAGAAGAGGCGCGAGCTCGCCGGTTGCCGGAACGCCGTCTGGATCCATGCGGTGAGCGTCGGAGAGACGCAAGTCGCGCTGTCGCTGATCAAGCGCTGGCTCAGGGATGAGCCCGGGCGCAGCTTCGTCCTTTCAACCACCACGACCACCGGCCAGGCGCTCGCCGCCGACAACGCCCCGCCGGGAACCGCCGTGATATTCTGCCCGGTGGACTTCATCTGGTTCGTGCGCAGGACGTTGCGCCTCTTGAAACCTTCCATGCTGGTGATATTCGAGACGGAGATATGGCCGAACATGGTCTGCGAATCCCGCAGGGCCGGCATTCCGGTGGCCCTCGTGAACGCCCGCATCTCCGACAAGTCTTTCGGAGGCTACTGCCGGTTCTCCTTCTTCTTTTCGGGAGTGCTCCGGCGCTTCTCGAAGATATGCGTGCAGACGGAGCTCGACGGGGAGCGCTTCAGGAGGATATGCCCGGATCTCAAGCCGGAGGTCTGCGGAAACATGAAGTTCGACCAGGCCGTGGACGAAAAGCTCCGGCCGCATGATCTCGCCGAGTGCTTCGGCTCCGAAAGCCGTGTCGTACTGCTCGCGGCCAGCACGCACTCCGGCGAGGAAAGGCTTCTTGCCGAAATATTCCTGAAGCTGAAGAAGGATTTCCCCCGGCTCAGGCTGGTTATTGTCCCGCGGCATGCTGAACGCGGGGGCGAAATCGCGCAGCAGCTGAAGGAGCTGGGGGCGGTCTTCCACAGGAGGTCAGACGGCACGGCCCCGGCCGCGCCGGTAGACGTCCTGCTCGCCGACACCACCGGCGAAATGCTCTCGTTCATGGCGGCCTCGGACATCGTGTTCATGGGCAAGAGCCTCGCCGGCCACGACGAAGGCCACAACCTCATCGAGCCCGCGCTGCTCTCCAAGCCGATCGTCACGGGCGCGGTCCTCAAGAATTTCCGCTTCGTGCTCGACGCGCTCCGCAAGGAGGACGCCCTGCTCTCCGTGGATTCCGACGGCGCGCTCGAAGGCGCCATCAGGAAACTGCTTGAAAATCCGGACTTGAGGGTGCAGATTGGACGCAAGGCGAAGGAGGCCATCAGCAGGCACAAGGGCGCCGCCGAGAGGACGATAGGAATCCTGAAGAAGCTTATTCCTTAACATTTGCGTCAGACCGGTCAGACCTGTCCGATCAGTCCGACCGCTTCAAATGGGGTTGTTCCATTGAAAACTTACACACAATTGACCGCCGCGCGGGACGGCAAGATTACCGCGGAGATGAGGAAGGTCGCCGCAAAGGAGTTCCGAAGCCCGGAATTCGTCCGGAGGCTCCTCGCCGCGGGAAAGCTGGTAATCCCAGCGAACATAAGGCATACGAACCTCGACCCGGTCGGGATCGGCAGGGCCCTGAGGACGAAGATCAACGCCAACCTCGGCAATTCGGAATTGACGAGCTGTCCAAGGAAGGAGATTGAAAAGGTCTGCGCCGCTCTGCGCTACGGAGCCGACGCCGTCATGGACCTGAGTACCGGGTCGAAAATCCGCGAAATCCGCAGGGCGATCATAAAGGCGTCTCCGGCTCCCGTCGGAACAGTCCCCATATACGAGGCGGCAAGCATGGTCGAAGACACCGACGACATCACCGCCGACATGCTCCTGGAAGTGATCGAGCGGCAGGCAGAGGAGGGCGTCGACTTCATGACCGTCCACGCGGGGCTCCTCCGGCGGCATGTGCCAATGGCGATGAGGCGTCTCCTGAAGATCGTCAGCAGGGGCGGCGCGATAACCGCCAGGTGGATGAAAAGGCACAGGCGCGAGAACCCCCTCTACGAGAACTTCGACAGGCTCCTGCAGATCTGCCTGAAATACGATGTCACCCTTTCACTCGGCGACGGCCTGAGGCCCGGATGCCTCGCGGACGCCAGCGACAAGGCGCAGTTCGCGGAACTCAGGACACTCGGCGAACTTGTCGGACGCTGCCATAAGGCCGGCGTCCAGGTGATGGTCGAAGGCCCCGGCCACATCCCCTTGGACCAGATAGAGATGAACATGAAGATGGAGGACAGGCTCTGCCGCGGCGCGCCTTTCTACATACTCGGGCCGGTAGTCACCGACTGCGCTCCGGGCTACGACCACATCGGCAGCGCCATCGGCGGCGCGCTCGGCGCGTTCCACGGCGCCGCCATGCTATGCTATGTGACTCCCATGGAGCATCTCGGCCTCCCCGACACCGAGGACGTCAGGAACGGAGTCGTAGCCTTCAAGATCGCCGCCCACGCCGCCGACGTCGCCCTCAAAAAGCCGAACGCCAGAGATCAGGACGACCGCATAAGCGCCGCAAGGATCGCCTTCGACTGGGAGAAGCAGTTCGAGAACGCCATTGACCCAGAACGGGCCCGCGAATACCGCAGGAAGGCGCTGAACTCACAGAAGAAGCAGCATGGCAAATCAGCTTCCGACAAGTTCTGCACCATGTGCGGCCCCAAATACTGCTCCATGAAGATCAGCGGCGAAATCTCCTAGGACATCTTAATCGCGATCTCCCTCGCGGTCTTAGTCGTCTTCTGGAGGGTTGAATTCTATTCAACCGTACTTCTGCGGCGGGATCACCCGCCGCCCGGCGAAATAGAATTCCCCCTCCATCGAGTTTCTCATCGACAGAACTGCTTCCGCCAGACGGAATTTGAGCATATTTGCATCCATCTTTGCCGGTAACTTTGTCGAGGAAGGGGCGCCATCCTCCCGATCGAAGGAAATCTGAAGTTTCGCATCACTGGCCGCGCCTGACGAACAGATTGTAGTTCCGCATCGGGATTTTGTTGTATTCGTCCGGCGAGATCCATGGAATTTCCCTGATGGTTTCGACGATTATGAATCGCGGCCTGCTCTCCTTCACTTCCTTAATGTGCCCCTGGAGCTTCTCCTTGCCGGTGCTGTCCGAAGTGTCTATGAAGAAATGCTCGAAGAACATGTAGTATTTAGAGGCCGCCGCGTGGTCTGTGAGCAGGTAGACCAGCGAGAAGTCCGAGTAGTTCTGAATCTTGTATCCTCCCGGGCTTGCCAGAATCGTGTCAACGATGAACTTCCTCTCCTTCAAGACATAGCCGGGGTATCCCACGACCAGTATCCCCCTCTCCGGATTGTAGAGATACTGCTGTCCCGCCGGAGCGGCGACCCTGAAGAAGTAGCCCGGCAGGCCCGAAATCTTCATGAGCGCCGTAAGGTGCGAATCCCGCATCTTGAATATTCCTGAGAACAGCGCGAATCCCAGCCCGGCGGCGCAGAGGACGACGGCGAAATGCTTGAAGAGCCTTATGTTCCTCCAGCAGTATTCCAGGGATATCCCTCCGAGCAGCGCCAGGGGCGCGCTGAAAATGATGAAGTAATGCCCGAAGAAGCGCCCAGAAATGCAGACCGACGCCAGGCACGTAAGAAAAAATGCTCCGCAGAACAATACCGCTCTCTCCCGTCCCTCTTGTCCTTCTCGTCCCTTTAATCTTTCCATATATCCCCGCCATGACTTCTTCACTCCCCAGGAAACCAGCGCCAGAAGCATGACGATGAAGATCACGGCGTTGTGCGGCAGATACCAGAATAGGAACATGCGCGCGCCCTTGGCTATCCTCGCGGCAGGCGAAACCCCGGGCTCCGCCGAATAGTGGAAATTGTAGTCTATCACCTGAATCCACTCCGGAAGCGAGCCGACGTTCAGAAGCACCATCAAGAGCGCCGCGGAAGCGAAGCCCGCTAAGAAGAGCAGCGTCCGCACAATGAACGGCCTGCGTCCGGAGGAGCCAAGCCAGATCAGAAGAAGCAGCGCCGGCACGGCAAGGATGAACGGCTCCTTGATAAGAAACGCCGACGAAGCGAATATCCCGGAAAGCACAAGGCAGATATTTTCAGTCCTCGGGGCCGTCCTTCCGCCAGGACAGGCGAGGATGAAGAAGATGGAGAAAAGCGTGTGGAAAGTCCCGTATTCCTCCGTCATGTTGCCGTTCTCCAGGAACGACGGAATGGTCAGCAGCGAGAAGAAGAGCGCGACCCCGGCAAGCGAGAACGCCTTCGCGCATCCGAACCGCCGCATTATCCCATAGAAGGCAAGCGCGCCGAGGACGAAGAATATGGACTCCAGCCGCTTGATCGCCGAGGGGACGCTGCCGAACAGGTTGAACGCCATCGAGTTGAGATAGAAAATCCCCGGCGGCTTGTTGTCCCAGAAGTCCTTGTAGATCGCCATCCCCTTGTTGATCGCGAAGCCGCCGTAGGCGAAGATACCGTAGTCCACGCTCTGGTATTCCTGCAGCAAAAGATGGACGGACGAGAGCGCGCCGACCAGCACGGCCGCCGCCGGAAATATAAGTTCCCGCAGATTTGCCTTGACGTCGTTTCCTGACATGGGGAAATAAGTTTTAAAGTGGCTCTGAGGGAAATATGCCTTATATTTCAAGCAGGGCAATATCTGCAAATGGAAATACGGCCGCAAACCGTAGCGACCGTAGCCATACGAAGACGGGCGCTTCGGCCTTATGCAGCGGAGCTTGCTCCGTTGTACGACAAGCAAGTTTGCGCAGTCCATTCTGTCTGACAGAAACTCGATGGAGGGCGAAGCCGTGCTGGGCCGCGGTTGAGCTTGGCTCAACCCTCCGGAAGACGGCAAAGATAACGACAAAGT
>CAZWRV010000086.1:0-28571 GCA_964636325.1 uncultured Victivallaceae bacterium
TGCGGCATCGCAGGTAGGAATACCTGCGCTACTTCAAGTTTCTGACCGACAGAACCCCGAGGCGTTTCGCGCTCGGGGAGAGGCACTCTCCTGAAACTCGCCTCGAAGTGGCGTAGACATTCCTGTCTGCGCAATCCGCAGGTAGGAATACCTGCGCTACTTTAAGTTTCCGGCTGACAAAACTGCGAACCTCGCAGACGGCCGCTCCCAGAAGCTTAAGGTACGACGGGGGCTGTAGGACCCGTCGATATAGGCAACGCGTCCAGCAGTCCGCGTTGTACCTGCTTATCACCTCGAGAATTCCACCAGTTTCCGCAACGTCTCCTCCGCGGACGCCTGCCGCGAGAAAAACCTTGCGCCGCAGTCATTGACCGCGCCAATTGTCCAGGCATCGAAATGCACTGGGATCCAGTTCCTGACGCTCTTCTCAAGAGTCTCATGGATGACATCGTAAGTGACCGGATGCCCCTTCAGCTTCTCCCTGCTGTCATAAAGATCCGAATATATGGGGAGGTTGCCGTGCAAATCCATGAACTCCTTTTGGATATCCCTGCTCGACAGATGTTCGATCAACCTGAGGCATTCGCGGGGATACCTTGCCTTTTTCAGGATTGCCAGCGCAGTGAGGTTTGATTCGAACCTGGCATCGGATGCCGATGGAAGCACCGCCACTTTCCAGCCTTTGGCTCCGGCATCCTGAAGCGCCTGCGTCCAATAGCTGTCGGTCGGGTTGAAGAGAAGTCTTCCGGCAAAGAAGCATTCCCGTATCCGCCTGGATATTTTTTCATGGAGGCCCGTCTCTCCGGCCATGCACTTCAGTCCGACCCCGTCCATCATATTCAGTAGCCTTCCGGTTTTTTCGAGATCAAGGTTGATTTTCCCACCCTTTGGCGTCTGCTCGGCGCCGAATAGCCTGATGAAGAACATGAGGTTAATGCAGAACAATCCGTATTCGTCGTCGGCGGCGAATCTCCTCTCGAACTCAGATGCGATGGAAAGGATTTCCTCCGGTGACTCAGGCAGCCGCAGGCTTTTCGACCTTGACAGCATGTCGGAGTTGTAATACAGATATTTGAGCGCCAGCGAGAAAGGCGCGAAGCGCATGTCTGCGCCCCAGGAATGAAGATGCCTCCTTAGCGCCGCAGGCATTGAGTCCTCGTCGATCCCGAGCCGGCCGACGTCCCCCAGCGCAAGAAACGAGCCTCTTCCAATTTCCTTGAGAACCGCCAAGGAGTTCTGCACAATGTCAAGCTCACGACCTTCGTCCAGCAGATCCTGGAGATGCCCGTCCATGTAGCTGAGCATCTTTACGCAGATGTCCGTGTTCCGCGAGTTGAACTCCTCAAGAACCCTTCCGAAGCAGCTCAACGAGGAATCATAGCCCTCGGCAACATAGAATGAAATCTCCTTGACCTTGCTTTTCGGAGACAGGAAAAAGTCCGGGTTGAAGTCACGGCGCGGGGTTGGGGGCACAGTGCGGGACGGAGATATGGAAAGGCGCGTCTCCGGCGCCCGGATCGCGCTTTTCACATAGCATCCGCTGCGCGGCCTGATCTCGACCAGGCTGCGCCGCTCCAGCTCCCTCATCGCGTCAAAGACGAGGCTCTGGCTGACCTTGTAGCTTCTGCCGATCATCCTGGTGGATGCGAGCTTGTCGTCCGCCTTCAAAAAACCCTCGGCGATGCTGCGCGAGATGTCGTTGACTATCGCGTCCCTGGCTGCTCCAAGCCTGTCCCTAAGCACCTTCACCGGCGGCCTCTAGAGTTAAAATAAACTGATTATATCTGATTGTTTCTGATTGATAATAAGCCGGGGAAAAGGAGCTTTCAAGGGCTGGAAGAGAAAAATTCAGATTTTGTGTAGGAAGGGGTAATTTACAGACTTGTCCGCGTGCGGCTCCGGATATTCAATCCCCGACTCCCCGCAGAGGATCACAAAGACAGCGTCTTTCTTTCAGCGATCCCATTTTTACGTGCAGGTGAAAAATCGGGTTTCACGCATATCTTATGCGAATGCAAAAATAAACTCCGTTTTTGAAAGGATAGGTCCAATGAAGAAGGTTAACGATGCCAAGAAGACCGCATTCGTATTTTCGCATGTCCACTGGGACATTGAATGGTATCTGCCGTTCAGGTCGTTCAGGTTCTGGCTGATCAAGAGCCTTGACCGGCTCATCGATCCGGTCTCAAAGCAGCCCGGGTTCAAGACCTTCGTCTACGACGGGCAGGTGGCGCCGATCGACCATTATCTGGAGGTCAAGCCGGAGAACACCGCGGCGATTCGCAGGCTCGTCAAGAACGGCAAGCTCTCGATCGGCCCCTTCTACACTCAATATGACGAGTGGCTCACCGGGCCTGAGGCGATCGTGCGCAACTGCCTATACGGCATAAGGCGCGCAAAGGAATACGGCGCCGTCATGAAGGCCGGTTATCTGCCGGACAACTTCGGACATCCCGCCCAGATGCCGCAGATTCTCGACGGTTTCGGGCTCAAGAGCATCATCTTCATGCGCGGGATGCCTGAGCGCCCCGACGAGGTCGGCGACCAGTTCATATGGGTCGGGCCGGACGGTTCGCGCATCCTGGGAGTGCATCTTCGTAACAGCTACTGCAACGCGCATGCTCCCGGCGCGAAGAGCAACGCCTGGTGGCCCCCGCATTTCCGCGCAGGCGCATTCGGCGAGTATACGCAGACACCGGAGTTCCTGCACCATGCGGCACGCGAAACAGACATGGAGAAGGGCGTAGAAGCGCTGATCGCCTCCGCCAAGAAGGCGGAATCCGGCTCTCATTCCGGCGTCATCGCGCTTGCGAACGGCTACGACAGCGCGGTGCCGCAGGAGACGATCGCCGAGTTGATAACGCTGGCCAACAAGAAGCAGGACGAATACAAGTTCGTCCACGGCAACTGCGAGGATCTCACCGACGCGATAATCGCCAACGGCCGCGGGCTCCGCGAATTCCGCGGCGAGCTCTGGGGAGCGAAATACATGATACTCCTCACCGGAGCGAACACGACGCGCAGCTATCTGAAGCGGGCTAATTTCATCTCCGAGATACTGCTCGAGCAGTATGCAGAACCGCTCTCAGCGCTGGCTTCGATCGACGGCGCACCGTGGCCGTCCCTCCTGCTCGAAGAGGCCTGGCGCTGGCTTTTCGTCAACGAGGCGCACGACGGCATCCACGGCTCGAGCGCCGACCCTGTGCACGAGGAGATGGTGGCGCGCTTCAACGCGGCCAAGCAGATAGCGGTCGGCCTGACGCACGAGGCTCTCGCAGTCCTCGCATCACGTCGTGACGATCAAAAGGGGAAAGGCACCCTCATCCTCGCGTTCAATCCGCCCGGAGCATCCGAAAGACATGTGGCCGTGGACACCTGGCTTCACGGTTATGATCCGCTAAAGCACGTCATCGCCGATGCGCGCGGGAAGGCGCTGCCGGTCCAGAAGCTTGAAAATCCATGGGCCGCTGACAAGGAGTCCAAGACGGAGAGCTGGGCGCCTGCCTGGCCGGACGGCAATCCGACGCATGTCCTGGTCGATGCTGAGGTTCCGGCCGGAGGCATAACCGAACTCCGCATGCAGGAAGGAGTTCCGCCGAAAACGAAGTGGGACGGAAAGCTCTCAGACAACTCAATCGAAAACGAACATCTGCGCGTGACATTCAAAGGCGGCTCCATTGAAATTTACGACAAGCGGACACGCTGCAGCTACATGGGCCTGAACGTCGTCGAGGACGATGCCGACCGCGGCGACGCCTGGGACTTCTCCGAACCATGGTTGCCGTCGCCCGTCATTTCCAGCAGCGACTTCCCGAGCAAATGCCGTCTCTTGGAGTCCGGCCCCGTTCGCGCCACGCTGGAAATCACGACTCGAATGCGGGTGCCAAAAAAGCTTGAAGGCGAAAAACGTTCCCGTGAAAAAGTCGCCCTTGTCCTCGTTTCTAGGATTTCACTCTGCGCCGGAGCCCGCCGGGCCGACGTCCAGCTCAGTCTCGACAACCAGGCGTGCGACCACAGGCTCCGCCTCAGATGCCCGACTGGAATAAGGAGCTCCAAGGTTCTGAGTCAGGGCCACTTCGGCATCTTCGAGAGACCGATCAGGAATCCTTTCGAAGGCAGAAGCGACTGGAAGCAGCCGCCGCCAAAGACATTCCATTTCCGCGAAGTGGTGACCGTACAGGACGATCGCCGCGGCCTGGCGGTGGCCTCGCGAGGGCTATATGAATACGAGTCCAGGGACACCGGCAAAGGGGTGGACCTCTACATCACGCTGCAACGCGGGTTCGGCCGGATGGGCCGCGCCAACTTCAAGGCGCGATCAGGTGCGACATCGCCGACAATCCCGACGCCCGGCTCGCAGTGCCTCGGGCTTCAAACCTTCGACTACAGCTTCATCCCATTTGAGGTGGGGAAAGGCACCAAGTGCGCATCGTTCATGCCTCAGGCGCAGGCATTCCTTTATCCGGCGATTGCGCATCAGGCGGATCCGGGACACATCCTGGTTGACGACGCGATCAGGAAATCGGGGACGAAGGGTGCGATCCCAACGCCGGCGTTCATGGTCGGACCGGCAAACATCCGCGTCAGCGCGTTCAAGCGCGCCGAAGACGGCAAAGGCTGGATCCTTCGCTTCTGGGAGAACGAAGGCCGCAGGACAAAGGCCGTCGTCGAACTGTGCCCTGCTTTCAAGAATGTCACCGAGACGAATCTGAACGAGGAGCCTCTGCGCAAGCTCAAGCCGTCCGGTGGAAGGATATCCCTAGACGTCGGAGCGTACAAAATCGTGACGCTCAGGCTCGAATAGATTCGGATTCAGATTTTCCGATCCGATTGAGAATGTGATGAAACCGGAATGAAATACTTTAGTAAACTTACAATGTTGGGCGCCGAAAATCCGAATATGAAATCCCGCCGGAGTCGGGATTTCTGAAATTTATGCCGTTATTACTTCTGGCTTCAAATGGGTTGCATAACATATCGGGGTTGCTATCGGGATCGGTATCGAAAGCATTGAATAATCGAGGAAGGAATCGACCCCGATTCCGATAGCGCTTCCGACACCGATTCAACAACTTCAATCCAATTTGCCGCAGCTGTTGCACCTATATCTCATGATCCGTCCTTCTCTCCATCACGTAGTCGTCCATAACGAATCCGCCGCCGATTTCGGAGACGATCTCTTTCCTGATGTTGAAACCGTTTTTTCCGTATGCGGCGATGGCCTTGGAGTTCCTCTTGTTGACGCATAGGATCAGATGTTTGCAGGCGAGCTCCTTGGCGCGAGAGACGGCTAACTTTATGGCTGCGGAGCCGAGGCCTTTGCCGTGCATTTCCGGGAGGACGTAGAGCTTGTGCAGCTTGCATTCGCCGCCGGATTCGACGCCGAGAGAAAGGAATCCGACCATGGCGCCGCCGTATGAAATCCCATAGTATTCGATGCCATCCTTCTCCATTTCGGCCTTGATCCCATCGGGGGAATACATCCAACCGAGCATGTATTCGATCTGCTCGTTGGAGATTATGCCGGGGTAGCATTTGCGCCAGATGATCTGCGCAAGCCGGATTATCTCGGGGATGTCGGCTGGGGTAAGTCGCGCAATTGCTGATGTTACGGGCAATATGTTCTTCTCGCACATTTTTGTCTTCCTAATCTGTCACAATGATAATTTTGCGAGGTTTCCAAAAATATCATCCTTCAATGGGTCATGGCGTAGAAGAACCAGTTGATGCTGAACTGGTAGAGGAGTTCGCGGTTCTTCTGTCCGGTGGGAGTGCTTTCGCCGTGGGCGCTTCCGCCGAGAGGGTTGAGCGCGGTCGGAGGCGAGGAGACCTCCCATCCGCAGCCGAAGTCGTTGGGGCATATCTGGATGGCGGGCCTGCCGTTGAGGTAGGCTACCTGCATCGGAGTTCCGGAATTGCCGGCGGTCGGAGTCTCGTCAAGCTGGTACAGCAGCGTGAACATCTCGCCGAAGGCCTTGCTGTCCTTGAGCATCAGCTTCAGTTCAGCGCCGGGGATGATCCGTTGTATGTTCGACGGAACGCTGTCCAAGAATGGGCCGTTGCAGGCGCAGTCGTCGAGCCACAGGGTTCCGCCGCGGGCAAGATATTTCTTAAGATTCTCCACCTCCGCGTCCGAAAACTGGAAGGCATAGTGGCTGGTGAAATAGATCAGGGGGTAGTCGAAGATTTCATCGCCCGTCAGCAGGATGCCTTCGTTGTTGACGTAGACCGGGTATTTGCCGCGGGTGCGCTCGGTGATCTGATACATGAGATACGGCAGGGCCGTGGGGTCGTTGTTCCAGTCGGACTTGCATTCGGGATTGATCCGGCGGATGGTAACCTTCCCTCGGATGTCCTTGGCCGAGTCAGCGGGCTTCTGGAGGTTGGTGCCGTCGAATGTCACAGCCTTCTTCTGGACAGCCTGCTGCAGCCAGTTGGGCGCGTCCGCCGCGGAAGCTGTGAAAACGGCCGCCGCCGTAAGAGCGAAAGCAAATGCAATGGATAAGCGAATCATGACGTCCTTTGTCTTTTCATTATCCCGATTCAATTGTAGGCGGTTTCAGGTTTCAGTATTCAGGGTTAAGAATTTGACTTCCGACTAGCGACGCCCGACTCTCGGGCCTGATACATGTAACTCTTTACTGATATACTTACTTCAAATACAGTTTTCCGTCGACCCAGTCGGCCAGGTCGTTCTTGTTGCCGTCGCCTGCGTCGATGACCGAAAGCAGCAGGCGCCTCGCGCCGGCGAGGTCGTCGACCCTCAATGTTTTAGACGCCATAAAGCCGTTCATTGTTCCCGAGCTCGCCTTCTCCTTGCCGTCGACAAAGACGCGGAAGACGGCTGAGCCGCGGCCCTCGGTCTGGCCGTCGATGCCGACGGTGACTTCGAGTGCCTTGAATAGTCCGTCGATCGGATATTCGATGAAGGACACGGCGTGGGCGCCGATGCCGTCCTCAAAGTCCTGCTTTGCGATGCGCAATGGGGTGCCGACGGCGCTTTTGAACGACTGTATCTCGCCCTGCGTCTGGCGTGAACCGAGCACTCCCCATCGAGTCAGTTCGACGTAGTCGTTCGCCAGCGGTTCGACGCGGTAGAGCGCGCAGTTGCCGGGCTTCTCGTAGGTGACCGCCACTTGGTTAGCGCCGGCCTTTGCGCCGAGCAAAACGAACGACGACTCGCGGATTCCCGGCGCCGTATCCTGGCCGGTGCTCAAGTCCCAGGTCTGCGGGGCTTGTCCGTTGAATGATATGCTGAGCTTCTGGCCGGCCATGCCGTCCATAAACCAACGGCGCCTGAGCAAGAGCTTGCCATCAGCTTTGGCTGTCACAGTGAAGGTTTCGGACTCGACGCCGGTCAGGAAGGTTTCCCGGATCTTGTATGCTCCCGGAATTACGGCCGTATGCGTCTCTTGCTTTACATTTCCTGTCGCCTTGTAGCCCGCGCGCGCCGCGGAATCCGCCTCGCCTAAGTGGATTTCTGCTATAACCGGGAAGCTGCCGTCCGCCGCCTCGAGATGCCTGCAGTCGAAGAGTATCTGCGGCAATGCGGCGCCGGCCGGGAAGCGGACGAACAATGGCATTGCCGTCAGGCGCAGCCCGCCGTCGAGTTTGGCAGGAAACCCGAAGGCGTCAATGGCAGCCGCCTGGGCCCAGGCGGCAGGGAGGCGGTAAATGCGTTCCCCAGGAGCCACGCGCCACATCGCCGCAGTCAGCAGCCCCGCAGCATTCTTATACAGGAAGATTCGATTGTTGTCCAGGCTGCGGTCGGCTGGCAGCGCATATCCCTGATACTGCCATTCCCTGAGGAATTTCTGGATTGCTACGTGTGCGAAGAACGATGGCTTGGGGACGTAGACTGGCCTGAGGGTCTGCAGGCCGGCGGTGCTTCCGTAGGGCATCCGGTAGAAGGTGCCGTAGCCGTCGTATTCGAATCCGCCGTTGGCCAAGCTGAACTGGTGCGGGATCGCCTGGCGCGAATTGAGGATCATGGCGGCCCGGCAATGATATGCGGCCTGCTGGAGCGGGCTTACAAACTGGCCGATGCCCCAGTCGAGCTCCGCGGTCTGGACGCGGCGCCCTGTCTCACGGAAATGCAATATCTGGTCGAGTTCGTCGAGAAAGCCCTCCAGGTCCACGGCCTCCGGCGAAAGCTCGCCGATGTTCATCTGCACTGATATGTCGTCGAACGTGAGCTTCGCAGGCTCCTTGATCGAGTCCAGATAGCCCAGGACGCGGTTGTAGTTGAAGCCGCCGGCCGTGACGCGCGACTTGGGTGAGTAGAGCTTCACCCACTTGTTGACATAGCTCAGCATCTCCCCGTACCTTGCCGGCGGGATGTACTGCGGCGCGCCGTCGATATCCGGGTTCTCCCAGAATATCCACTCGTCGAAGCGGTCATGGTATTCGCGGACGCATTCCCGGACAAACTGGCTCCAGTCGACCATGCGCGCCGGGAGCTGGTAGAGGTTGGGGATGTAGCGCGAATAGCTCTCCTTCTGGATCGCCTCTGCGGACTCGATGCCGGCCCAGTCGGCGGAGAAGCCGAGCACCGGGACGATCCGGAAGAGGCCGCCGCCGCTCTTCTTTTCAATCTCCTTTTGGAACCAGTCGAACTGGAAGCTGTTGGGCATCGGCTCGGTGTTGTCCCAGTCCAGGTAGGCCTTTTCGGTGAGGAGGCCGAGGATTTGGCGCAGCTTCACGGTGTCCTTGAGAGTGGCCAACGGTTCCGGCCCGAGGACCTCCTGGGCGTTCAAGACGATAATCGGACGAGCCAGCGGCTGTGGGCCTACACCGCCGACTTTCAGGTCGTAGATGCCGGGCTGGAGGCTCTTCACCAGTTCGATCTTCTGTTTTGCGCCGGGCGGGACTGTGACGGGCAGCAGGCCCTTGCCGGCCTCCAGGTCCTGGTAGCTGCGCATGCGCCAGTCCAGCTTGAGCTCGCGGGCTGCCGCCCCGAAGTTGTAGGCTGTCAGCCGCAACGGCGCTCCGGGATGATGTATCCGGGTTTCGTCAGGGTAGTCTACTTCAACTATAAGCTCTTCGTTATCATGAAGATGTGTCACAACTTTCACGTTGTCGATCCAGACCTGCGAGGCGTCCTTGCTGTCCGGCGGCCGCTGCACGTTGATCAGCAGGTTCAGCGGAAACCAGGGCTTGAAAAGGAAGGCGTAGTTCTTGTCGTTGTAGTGCGCCGGGATGGGCGGGCCCTTGACGCTGACCTTGCGCCAGTCGCTCCAGTCCACCGTGATCGGGGCTGTCCAGAAAATGTTGTACGGCCTGAGCCAGATGCCCGTGTTGCCGCTGTCGATGAAGAGCACCTGCAGCTTGTTCGGCTTGCCGTCTCCCTTGACCATGAACTCTACATGCTCGAGCTGGCCGGGCAGAGCCGGATGGAGCAGGACTGAATTGTATTGGGTCTCCGCCTTGACCGGAATCAGCAGGGAGTGGCCTCCGCCGTCAGCGCCGCCGGGCACGATTGACGCGGTGGATTCCAAAATGCGCGGGGTCGGATTCTCGTGCGGATGCCGCTGGAAAATGTCGAAGCTGCTGTAGACATCGGGCTCCTCGAAGTCGAAGCAGAGCCCTCCCTGATCCGCGCTCTTCAGCACCGCGTGCTGGACGGCCCGCGCACCTGCGGCCGCGGGATCCGCGAAGACGACTTCGAGATCGACCGGGCCACGCGGCTTCTTGTCGGCGATCTCCTTCAGTGCGAAATCCGCAGTTGCGTATTGCTGGGGGCCAACGCGCAGATCATGTGCGGCGGTGTAGATCACCTCGCCCTTGCCGTTGCGCGCCGTCAGGCTCAGGCGGCCTTTCGCGAGTTCCGCGGCAAATCCGCTGCCCACGGCGGCGTAGAGGATTCCGTCGGGCGTGAGTTCGCCGTCAGGGTTGCTCGTCTGCAGCTCAAGAGTAAGCAGTTCGGCGGGCGGCGCCTGCGTCTCCACGGCGATATCGTCAAGCCATACGTCCGTCGGCTGACCCGGCTTCTCCTCTTTCGGACGTTTCCCCGGATGGATTGAAAATGCAGTGATTGAGACGGGCGAGTCGATGTTGGTGGATGAGCCCTTGATGCCGGTCTGCTGCATGCCGTCGCCGAGTACGGGCACGCGGAAGCGACGCCATCCGGTGAAGTCGAGAGTGCATACGAGTGCCCGGTCGAAATTGGCGTTCCGCTGCCATGCGGGCAAAGTGAGGTTGATGAAGTCTTCAAAAGTGACAAAAAGCTGATCCGGAGTGCCGTTGCCTTTTACCCAGACGCTGAGCACGCTCGGCTTGCCCGGCAGATATTGGCGGCTCCAGACGTTGGCCCGGTCGCCGGTCTTGTATCCGACGCGCAGCGCCTGGCGGCCGCTGTGCTTCTCCGCCGCGTCATAGCCCAGCTCCGGATACGTGGCCGGAATTGGCTGGCATAGCTGCGGCGAATAGTAATACTGCAGGCTGTTCTGGGGCTGCGGCGGCTCGCCTGCGGATGCGAACCACAGCGACGTGTCGCCGTGCTCGAAGCCGGTCACAGGGATCAGCGCGTTCGGATATGGGAATTTCAGAGACGTGTTAAGATAGATCGAATATACGTCCGACTCGATCGAGATGTCCGCGCGGAAGGGCCCGAGCATCTTCTTGCCCTCCGTCGGAGTGATGTCAACGGCGTGCCAGTTGGGCCGCGGGCCGGGCGTGATGGCGCGGGTGACGTCGAGCACGCTGTTGTCGTCGGCATCGAAAACTCCGACGGAAACCGGAATCTCGCGGAACTCCGCGGCCTTGTAACCCTTGATCGCCGCCGTGAAGAAGACCTTGTGCGCCGGAAACGCACCATGCCGCCGCAGCCCGTAGCTCCACAACGTGTCTTCGGGCTTGGAGAAAAACAATGTCTCAATGTAATCGATCCCGAACGTGTCGTCGCGCAGAGCGAGTTCCACCCGGAACTGCTGCTTGAACTCCGTTATCTTATCGATGGAGACCACGGCCTTCCAAGGCGTCTGAGGCGCGGAGGGGATATTCGCCTGAGTTTCAAATGCCAGAACCCCCTTCGCATCAAAGACTTTCACCGGCATGACTATTTCCGCGGGCGGCGTAACACCGGCAGCCGGTTCCGGTGTGACCATAATCTCCAGGCCCGGCTTGCCGTCAGCCCACTGGAAATGCGTCTCGATGGAGCCGGCGTGAAGGCCGAGCGGCAACAGCGCCGCCAGGGCCGAACAAATTTTTAAGAGTTTTGCGATCATTTTCCCTTTTCTTCCTCCTTCCAGGGGGCGAGGACGAAGAATCGTCCGCCCTGGACATGCCATGCGTAGTTGACCTGGAAGCCTTCATGGTCGTCTCGGACGACGACGAAGAGGCGGTCCTTGAACCAAGTCAGGGGCATTGCGGGCTCGCCCGGCACAAAATTGTTCAGTTGCGGCTCCTTCTGGTCGCGCTCCTTGCCGAACCACTGGAGCGGCGCCTCGTTCTTGCCGTCGGCGGCATTCGCGAGTATCGCGGCGCCCTCGTTGAAATAAAGGATCCGCCCGTCGTCGAACAGCAGCGGTTCATAATAGAAGCGGCTCTTGATTTTGCGCGACCAGAGAAGCTTGCCGTCGGCGCGGTTAAGCGCGGCAAGCGTGCCGCCGCGGCAGCCCAAGATAATCTGCGCCGGACCGACCACAGGACATCTGGAGAACTCGTCGCCCAGCTCGGCCGACCAGAGGACTTTGCCGTCTGCAGCGGAGACGGCCCTGGCTGTGCCTTTCTGGTCGGCGAGATAGATCACGCCGCCGTCGACCGCCGGTGTCGAGTCGGTGCTCGGTGCGACCTGCGCCTTCCACACCTCCGCGAGGTTCTGCGCCTGAATCTTGCGGAGAAAGCCGTCGTCAGTGATCAGATAAATGAAAGTGCCGTCGGTGGCGGGAGATCCGAATACTCCCGCCGGGAGCTGCGTTTCGCGCATAATGTTGCCGTTGGCGAGATCGAGCTGGAAGAGCTTCCCTGTCTCGTTGACCGCATAGACGTCCTCGCGTATCGCCACGGCGCCGCCGAAGAGGCGGATGCCGAGCGGCGCGGTCCAGAGGGCGTTGCCTGAGTCCGGATTGATGCAGTAGAGCTTTCCGTCGAGTCCGTTGCGCAGGAGGAGGCCGCCGTACAGCGAACCGTAAGGCGTGTAACCGATACCGCCGGCGCGCCCCCAGTAGAGCTCCTCGGCAGGCTTCTCAAGCAGCAGTGCGTTGTTCTTGCCTCCGCCGCGCCCGACGAAGAAGCGGTCTCCCGCGGCGAGTATCTGCGTGTTGACCACGTTCCATACTGATTCTACGGCATGTCCGAGCGTGCGCATCATAGGCGGGCCGAACTTCGGGGTCAGGATTTTTTTGCGCTTGTCGACGCGCGAGAAGTCGCCCATGTATGTGTTCTGGCCGTCCGGATCGCCGAAGCCGGGAACGCCTTCGCGGCCGGAGAGCGGGCCGTAGAGCTCAATCTCCGTCAAGGTCCGCAGACGCGCGATTGAAGAGACAAACCTGATCTTGATCATGGCGGTCTTGACGGGCGGAAACTTCACCAGGCGGAATACCTGGCCATTGTGCCTGACGCTCGCCACCACCACATCCTTGCGGGTCTCCATGTCCGTTGCGACGATGTCGAAATGCGGGGTGACGTTATGCGGATCCTTCACGTCGAAATAGAACGCGGCCATCGATACCCAGCGCGGCTCCTTCAGGCCGCACGAGAGCACCGGGTCATGCCCGAGCGGCTGTATATACCAATGGCTGGAAGTGTCGTTGAGGCGGCCGTTCTGGAGGAATGCGGACTCGATCAGGTTCAGCGCGCCGGTGCGGATCATCTCCACCATGACGCGGTTCGGCGCCTGCTCGCGGAGATTGCCGATAGGATCGTATTTCGCGCTGAACAGCGGATTGTCGAGCAGGACCGGCTGGACTGCGTAGAGCGGCTCGTAGAACATGTGGTTGATGCTCGGGAAGCGCAGGCGCCGGAACTGCACCTGGTCCACCAGCACAGAGCCTTCAATTGCGCTGAATCCGACAGTGAGTTTTTTTGCATGGCTTCCGCTTTTCACAGCGATGCGGGCGAAGCGCCAGTCGGGTCCGGCCTCGAGTTCGCGCGCCGTGGAGTCGGGGAAGTCATTGTCCGAGAGGACGCCGGCAAGCAGGCGCGACGGAGCGGATCCCGCATTGCGGTAGAAGAACTCAAGCACCCAGGTGACGTGTTCGCCGAGGTAGCCGCTGACATCCTGCGAAACGATGCCCGTGCCCACCTTCAGGCTGCGCCTGCTGCCGCCTGCGCCCTCGGGCTGGAACGCCGCAGCGCCCTGCCACCCGCCCTCGCCTTCCGCATCGCCGTTGACGAGGCGGTTCTCGCTCAACGTCAGCATCCCTTCAAGTTCGCCGGGCTTGTCCGCGCTGACCGGCCACAGTTTCGGCGTCAAGTCGGGGATCGCAGCGTCGAAGAGCGGCAGCGGCTTGCCGAGGATGTCGTTCGCCGGGGCAAGCGATGTCTGGCTGACGGGCCTGCCGTCAAGCTCGTATATGTAGATCGTGCCGCGCATGCCGCCGAGCCAGAGGCGTTTGCTGTCCGGAGTGAATCGCAGGACACGGCCCAGCTCCGGCACAGCAAACCGTTTCACCAGGCCTCCGTCGGCGGTCTTGAAGACGGCGACCTGCCCGTACTCGTCCAGGCAGGCCAGCAATTGCCGGTCCGGGCTCAGCTCCAGCAGCGTCGGCATGATCTCGAAAGGACCGAAGGCGCATTGGACATGGTCTGGGGTGTCGTAGTAGGCGAGCATGCGTCCGTCGCGGACGAGGCGGCGGTCGTCGCCGAGGCTGTATTCGCCGGCGTCGCATGGTGTCCGCGAGATGAGCTTGAGCTGTCCGTCGAAAGCCAGCCGTTCGTGCTTGACGTAGACAACCGGACCGGGCGCGCCTTCCGGCCAGACCATGCATGCGCCTGTGCTGCTGCCGTCTTTCAAATCCTTGTAGTTGTCCACGTTCTGATATTCGCATAGAAGCTTTCCTGTTGTCAAGTCGCGCAGGACAATGTGAGCGTCGTAGACCTTGACATCCTTCTTGTCGCCTGATGAGGCGAAGTAGAAGCTGGTTTCGATCTGCGCCAGCGTCCTGCGGTCCGGGCTCAGCAGATACTGGCCGGTTCCGCGGTGCATGACTTCGTCGGAGACGTCCTTGTCGGTGAACGCTTCTCCGGTCCATTCCGCGGCGACGTTCGCCTCGCAGTCAAGCAGCCGCATGCTCTCGCCGGTGTTGTGCAGAATCTGCTTTCGTTCAGGCAGATACATGAAGTCCGTCTGCGCCAGCTCGTATTCGTCGTCCCAGATCGTGCCGGGGTCTCTGTTGAGCCTCACTTGGGATATGGGCTTTCCGTCCAATCCGATCTGGTATACTCGCGCCCCGGCGGAGGTATGCACGAGGACGCGGTCGTCCCCGACCTGGAGGCGGTTGGCGCCCATCTCCGGCAGGAAGAGGCTGAACCGCAGCTTGCCGTCGGGCGAAAGCGAATAGAGGTTCTTGCCGTGCCCCCACGTGATGGCGTATGCGTTGCCGGCCTTGTCAAACTGGATATCCTTGATGAGTTCGTTCGTGGAGAATGACGCGGCCGGTGGAGGAATGGTGCCTGCGGCATCGGCGCCGACGGCTGTCGAAGGCTTTCCGAAGACAGGTTCTGCGGAGTTCGCAGCCGCCGGCATATCCGCGAAGAGCTGGTCGACGCAGCGGCGCAGGCCGTCGCCGTCGTTGGCCAGGAGGCAGAGAGCGTCGTATGCGAAATGCAGGCCCTTGTGGGCGACCTGCAGCGAGGGGCGCGCGACCTGTCCCGGGCCGCCGGCGGGCGGTTCCGGCAGGAAGCCGTAGGTCGACAGCGTGTCCACCAGGAACGACGAACCGCGGCCTCCGAGCAGGATCGCCGGGCTGTCGACAATTGTCGCCGGGCCGATGATCTCCTGGCCGTAGCGCCAGCTGTGGAATCCGTCCATCAGCGGGTCTTCAAGGTCGGGGTTTCCGTTCGGCAGATGGAAGGCGCGCTTTTCATCGACGATCCGAGCGTCTATCCCCTTGTCCTTCAGTCGCTTGAGCAGTTCCTGGGCTACGGCGGTTGCTTCCTTGATCGCGGGCGCTGGAACGATGACGACCTTCTTGTTTTCCGTCATGAAGCCGCGGACTTCGCCGGGGTACGGCACCGAGACGCTCGTCGGCGGGACGGCCGCCATCACGGCGCCGGACAGCGCCGGAAGCTTAACTGCGAAATTCGCAGTCTTTCCGGAAATGGTCTCGCGGACGCTCACATTGCAGGTGCGTTCGGCCGGTCCGAGCGGAAGGTCGAGATCAACAGCTGAGTCGGCTCCGAGAACACGGTGGAAGACTCTGGCGTTCGGACCCGGATCGATCTCGATTCGGACTGGGAAGATGCCGTTGATGGCCTTGCCCGATGAGCCGACAAGCTGGCCTTCGAGCCGCAGCATCGACGGCGCCGCGGAGCTGCTGTAGGTGATGTTCAGCTTGGCAGGCTTCTCGGGGAGGAACGCCAGCAGCGCGCCCTGGATGCGACGCATGTCGGCGGTTACGGTGTTCTCCGGGCGGCCCTTCGCGTCCATGCCGGCGGCGACCGGGATTTCCGCGGCGGCGAGCAGGTCGTAGGCGACGCTGCCGTAGCGGGCGGGCACCTGCAGCGCGACCTGCACCGGCTTTGCCATCTGCTGCTTCACGGCGTGCTTGTATTCCGGGTCGTCGAAGTTCGCCATCACCAGATAGTTGATGTCGCCGCCGCTGCGCCAGGCCGGGCCGACCTTGAAGTCGCCTCGGGCCGCGGGCTCTACGTCCCACTCGGCGAACTTGACCTTCAGGCGGTCCACGATCGGCTGTGACTTCTCGTAGACCTTCTTCAGCTCGTCGTCGTACCATGTCGGGAAGTAGTTGCCGACGTAATAGCTTGTGAGCGGCTCGTCCTCCATGCGGGTGACGCCCGGCATCTCGAATGTGCTGCCCTGCTCGACAACGATTCGCGTGCCGGCTGCCTGTGCTTCGCGCAGGCGCTTCTCGATCTTCTCGTCCAGTTCGCCGGCGAAGCGGATGCCGGGCACGAAGATGACCGAGTAGCCTTCGAGCTTCTTGCCGAAGTCGTCCTCGCGCAGGAAGACGGCAGGATATCCGAGCCGCCAGCAGGCGATCCAAATGCCCTCGCTCTGCGAACCGACCGGCAGCTCCTTGAACTGGCTGAGGCTGTGCTGGTTGACAGTGCTGACTACGCCGATCTTGCGGTAGGCGTCGCGGCTGCGGGAGATGACCTCGCCGAACGGCTGCAGTATCTCGCGGTTGAGGTGGCGCGTCGTCTCGGTGCTCTGGAGCGTGCCGTAGTTGGCGCCGTCCTCGAAGCTCAGCGGCAGGCCCCACTGCGAGATGCCCGACGCGCCCTGGGCCAGCAGGGCGAACGCCATGTGCCGCTGGTACTGCCCGTCCCACTCGGTGCGGACCTCGTGCGTCAGCGGCATGTTGATGTAGAGGAGCTTGCCGTCGTTGCGCGTCAATACCTGCGCCAGCAGCGGGACGCTGACCCAGGCGCTGGAATTGTCGCAGTAGTGGACATGCGAGACGATGTCCAGGTTCTTGAAGATGTCCGGCGGATAGCCGTTGTAGGTGTCGTCGCTTGTCCCGGGCTGCATCCAGGTACGGTGGTAGGTTCCGAATCGCGCATTCGGAGCGATGGACTTGGCGGTCTTGACTACGCGTGTGATGAAGTCGCCCCAGCCGTGCTGGTCCCAGTTGCGGAAGCGGAGCATCGTCTGCAGGATTTCCGGATCGCGCTGGTCGCGCGGGCGCTGGAGATATTTCGAGAATGCGTTTTCGATCTGCGAAGGGGACTTGCCGAGGGCGTCTGTCGCGAGCTTCGCACGGATGCGTCCGAAGAGGACCGGATGCGAAGGCACGATGGCGACGGCCGGCTGGTGGTACATTTCGTCGTAGAGCATGATGCCGTCCCAGGCCGGGGAATGGCGCATGGCCTGGACTTCGCGCGCCAGCCAGCGTTCACAGGCGCTTATATATGGATCTATGTAGCGCGGCAGATAGAAGTCGTTGTAGGTGAGCCAGACGTCGGAATATTGCAACTGTTCGCGGACGCATGCATTGAGCATCTGGTCACGCGGGGTCGGCGTGTAGACGCTGTCCGGCGCGGGCAGGCGCGGATCGCCGGAGGCCAGCTCCTCGCGCCAGGTGTATGCGCGGAGGTGGTGGTTTGTCACATAAGTCATAAGGTCCATGCGGTTGTAGCCCATTTCGGCGAGCGTCCTAATGGCTCGGTCGAGATCGACGGGCTCGCCCTGCAGATGGCTGGTCTCAAGCCCGTTCATCTGCCTGGTATATTTTGAAGGCTTAACGATGGTGAAGAGGCTGGCCTTGTCGCGTCCGGCCAAATCGAACGAGAACGGGGCCGCCACAATGCCAGGCGGCAGATCGCGCATGTCTATCGAGTAGCGGCCTGGCTGCATCTGGCGGGTCTGTTCGCCCTTGAGGACAATGGGGCACGACGACCATTCTCCGCCTGCATCCTGGACGGAAAGTGTCTCTTCATGGCCATCGGGACTCCTGAGTACGACGGTCCGGGCTCCGGCGGGACGCGGCTTGGCCGAACGGAAAATAATCTGCAGGGCAATATCTTCGCCTGCGACAAATGCGGTGCGCGCCTTCGGCGAAACGACGCTGGCCGTCCCCTGCTGGCCCGGGGCTGCGATGTACGCCTGAATCTCTGCGGCGAGAGCGCTCGCGGATCGGGCGTCGCCCTTCTCAAAGACCTGGACGCGGAATACGCAGAAGCCCGGCGGCAAATCCGGCGTCTTGAATCGGATCGTGCCGTCCTCGCGTCCGTTCTGCCATCCCAGGACCTCGACCGGCTTCCACAAGCGGTAGGTCGGCAGCGAAGGTTCGTAGACTGAGACATCGATGCGCGCCTCAGGATTTTTCATCGTCTCCTTGCCTGCCGTTTCGAGGATGCGCATGGCGATGGCCGACTCCGCGCCACGCGTGAACACCGGGGCGTCCCACTCCACGGCCATGAGCCGGACCGCGGCCGGATCTGCGGTGGAGTTGTCCGCCACAAAGGCCTTGAACGGACGGCGGCTGAAGTCGTTGTCGACGAGGAGGAAAAAGTCGTCCGGAGGTTTGCCGACACCGGCCCGGAACTTGAGCGGCTCAAGAGTCGCACCGATCTGCAGCTGTTTAGGAATCTGTCGCGGCAATGGCCGCTTGATCTCTTCGCCCGCGACGCCGGCCGTCAGACGCGAGCCTTCGGTGATTATGCCGGTGAACTGGCGGTATGGGAGAACGATTGTGTCAGCCTCGGCGGTGACTCCCGCCACTGCGGGCGCGCCCGATCCCTTCATGTCGATTTTCCCGTCTGGCGTGAGATGGAAAGCCTGCCAGCTCGGGTAAAGAACATAGCCGTTGCCGGCCTGGTTGGCGGGCAGCCAGACATGCAGCGGGAAGAATTTCTTCTGGTCGCTCAGCACGCTCGACAACGGCGGCGCAGGAGGCGCGTCCTTCAGCAGCCTGGAGTGGGTCAGCGGATCGAAGCTCTGGCGCGGATCCGGCAGCTTGGCCGGATCAAGCTGGACCTCGGGGGCGAGCGCGAAAAGCCCGATGTCCGCCGCCAGCTTGCGGAAGTCCGGCGGACCGCTCCGCGCGCCGTCCACAGTGTAGACCGTAATGCGGTGGAGCTTGAGCATCAACGTGTTGTCCGCAACGCGGATGTCCGGGTCGGAGGACGTGATCTTCCCGGCCTCGTCGACTGAGAACTTGTGCCCGCCGGGCTGCAGCAGGTGTTCGCCCGGGCCGAGATCCTTAAGCGGGACATCCAGCTGCGACTGACGGCCGATATACTTGCCCTGGTAGTAGCGCTCGAAGAAGAACTTCCCGTCGATGTGCGCGTTCCGCACCCAGAGGACGACTTCCTCGCCGAGTTTCACCGTGAAGCTGCCCTCCTTGCCGAACGTGGTTTCGGTGACAGGGCGGAACTCCTCTACGTCGCTGGCCAGCTTGCCGCTATCGAAGTCGGTGACAAGCTTCACTGTGATCCGCGGTTCCGCGGAATCCGCAGGCTTCGCGGAGTCGGCGGCTGCCGGAGCTGCGGCCGGAACCGCCGTCTCCGCGGCCAGCAGCTTGAGTATGCCGCCCGACAATGCCGCCAATGCCAGGCATATTGACCAAAGTTTTAAGCGCTTAGTTTTCATACTCATGGACTTCCAGTGTCTTCATCCCAGATGGATGAGAAACAGGCATTCTCCTTCCCTCTATTCGATTTCTCTCGGACAAACTATTTCCTGAACTTTGTCCTGAACTACTCTTCATAATCCTTGCGGGCAGTGATCCGCCCAATCCGCACAAGCGTTCTCTTGGGTTCGGAAATGTGTTGCGCCGACCATATTCCTTTCTGAACACCGACATCCAAATATGCGGCTGCCTTTGCAGCTGCGGAGTTGGCTATATCGAGGAAACTGCTCTGATCTAGTACCGAGAAACGACCGTTGCCCTCGGCCACATTGAGCAGAATACATGTTGCAAACATGTCAATTCTCCTTTCAAATGAGCCCGTGAGATTCTGTGATATTTCTTGCGTCAGAAACCAACGATAGAAGCTCAGTGAGAATTGATAGACGTCCAGAGACTCGTAATGAAACACAGTTTCAACAGTCCCCTTGGCAGATTCATCACCATAAGCTGTGTTGTCTTCAGTGATACGGGGTATCTCCCAAGATTTCCGCAAGCCAATGAGCATCTTCACGATCTCGAGAAGTCGTCTCTTATGGGTTTCCGCCTCTTCGTCATTCAATAGGTTCTTCATACAGGCAATATCCATACATGCTCCACATTCCATCGTTGATCCGACCGAATAGTCCATGCTGCGCTGTTTGCTTGGCCCGCTCCTCAATCTAACAGCCTGCACGAGATTTGAGAGAATGCTTTCGGATGCCCGCGACAAATGATCCACGAATGCATGTTTCCGGTTCCACTCTCTGAGGCAGTCCTCCGCAAATCCGATGAATGCGAGTATCTTATGGTAAACCATTAATTTCTCATGTGCGAAATTCATAATGCTTCCTAACTTAGTTCAGAACAAAGTTCAGGATATAGTTTTGTTTCGCAGTATCCCGGTGAACGGTTACCAATCAATTTAACACAATAGGGCTAATCACAATTCCTTACTCATTTTTCCTCCTTCAGGGTGACGCCTGAGAGGAGCTTGAAATAATCCCGTGCGGCCGAGCCGAACTCGCCGCGGACGGTCGGAGCCCGGGTCGAACTGCTCACCGGCGCCTCGAACTCGTTCCTGACTTTCTCGCGGAGCTGCTGGACTTCCGGTTCGCGGACGGATGTCGCGCGCTGCGCCTTTGCGATGCGTCCCTGCTGTGCCGCGTCTCCCGCGCCGAAACCGAGTTCCTTGATGGTCAATCCGTCGAGCGCCTCGCGGAAGATGAAGAGCGATGCCGGACGCGAGTGCGTCACCTGCTTGTCCGGCATGCAGTTGTCATAGGCGTCAACCGAGAAGGTCAGCTTGTCGCCCGGCTGGATGTTCATTCCTGCGAAGACCTTCTCGTATGCGACGACGGCCTTGCGCTGCGGAGGCGACACGAGCCGCTCGATCTCGCCGCGGTCCAGTATCTGTCCGGGGTTCTCGACAGTGCTCTTCTGCCACTTCAGCACGCACCTGGTGATCCCGAAGTCGTCGTCGGCGCGGACGCCGAATCCGAAGTCCGCAAGCTCCTTCGCAAGCATCGGCATGTCGTCCTTGAGATGCTTGGGCATGTAAAGGCGCGGTTTCTCGTCGAGCTGCACCTCGAAGTCGATCAACACCGGGAACTCGAGGCCGAAGCCGAACTTGTCGGCCACCTGGAGGCTGGCACGCCGCTGCTTGGTGTGCATGACCGTAGTTGAGGCGAAGCGGCCGACCACGTCCAGCGGAAGAGTCTCACCATCGTCCCAGGTGATCGTGGCGCTGTCAATTGTCTTGGTGAACGTGAAACCCATGGTGATGCGGCTGCCTGACAGCGCCAAGAGCCGCGACTGCACGCCTTCAAGAGTGCGCGGCAGCATCCGCGTGTATGCCGGATAGATGAGCTCCGTCTGCATGTTCACCATCGCGGGCAAAGTCGCGAAGACCAGGTTGACGTCGCCGGTCCTGCGGCGGCCGAACTCCACGTGCACCGTGTATTCTGCCTCGCCGCCGCTGGATATGCTCCAGACACCATCATTGTTCTCGCCAAGCCGGACCTCCTTGCGTTCGGCGCGGTCTCCCTGGACGATCACGAATGTGACGCTGTCATAGATTTTCTTCACCAGCCGAAACTTGACGTCAACGCGGGCTCCGAGCTTGTTGATGTGCCTGCCGGGCGCAGGCTCCAAGGTGTATGCGACGGGGAACAGCGTATCTCCAAGCGTCAGCCAGGTGCGGGCGGCATTCTGGTACAACCTAGCAAACGAGAACCATGGCATGCAGCCGAGGAGCACGAAGACCGTCAGGACGGCGAGGAAACGGCGGCGGCGGAGATTGCGCTCCGTGCGGTCCAGCTTTTCCTCGAAAGGAATCTGAAGATCATTTCCGGCGCGTTCGATGACGACCTGAGCCAAGGTGTCGTCCATGCCGCGTTCCTGGAAGTCCCAGGCGCTGACAAGGCGGCTGTTGAGGCCTCCGGCCAGCTCTTCCATGATGAAGGCCTCCTCGAGGCAGGAACGGAAGCGGCGGCGCTTCACGATATAGGCGACAGCAAACCCGAGCAGAGCGGCTGCGAATATCGCAAACAGCGCCGCATTGACATAGAGGTTCGGCAGCCAGCCGTTGAGGAGGAGCAGCGCGGCGACGCCGGCAGCAAGCGCCGCCGCGGCAAGCCCATAGCCCAGCGCGGCGTTCAAAATGCCGCGCCGAACCGACGAGAACCGCCGGAACCGAGATTCAAATGTCTGCTTGGAAATTTCGCTCATTTAACGTTTCTCATGACTTGTGACGCGGAACTCGCGGCTTACCGTTCACTTTTCCGGCATCCGGCTCGGTGGCTGGATGACCTGATGACCCGGTGGTCCGCGCCACGATTCACAATTCACCATTCAACCCCCTAAGCCAAGCCTGCGCGCTTGCGGATGTAGCAGTCGGCGCAGACCAGCAGTATGAACAATATAAGGATCAGGGGGCTGTTCCATACTTCGAGGTCGCATTCGGCGGAGCGCAGGATCGGCTGCATGCGGGTCTTGGCCAGCCAGGCAGGCAGATCTTCGATGAGTTCTCCGGCCGCCGCCTTTGTCAGCTTCTCCATGCCGGGCTTGTCCGGGGAGAGATCGGCGAACTCCCCCGCGGCCGCTCCTGCGACGAATTCGCGCTGTGATTCTACCTTGCCGTGCTTTGCCAAGACCTTGTATGCGCCGGGCTGGTCGAGGCGGACGCGGTATTCGTAGTAGCCCGGCTCCTCCGGGAGATCTCGCGGATAAAGATGCTGGGTGCCGCCGTCGGGGCGGATCACGGTCACATCCAGCTCGGCGTTGCGGATCGGATCGAAGTTGCGGTCCTTGAGCACCGTTGCGAGCAGCATGTCCTGGCCGACCTGGGGTGTGGCGTCCTCGAAGCTGACGTTCGGGTTTTCGGGCTTGTTCCCAGGAGGCGGCGCGAGGTAGCGGACGGCGTTCGCCAGGAGCATGGTCAGGGGCGGGTCGTCGAAGTCGGGCTGGAGCTGCCAGCGCCAGAGGGTATCCACGGACGCGGCAAGGACTTTGCCATCGCCTACCGACATGCAGGCCATGACAGGCACAGTAACTTCACGTTTCTTCTCGCCCGCGTCGGTGAGTTCCAGCGTCCGCGTCATGAGCGGCGTGGCCATCGGCTTGAAGCGTCCGACATTGTTGCAGCCGTCGAGCTGGCGGAGGCTATTGAGGCGCTCGACATTGGCCGCGGGGTCTGAAAGCAGGCGCAGTATCGGATGCTCGTATGCCGGCCTGGGGATGTTGGCGAAGAAGAGGCCGTCGAACTGCGGCGGACCGCCGACAGCGTTGCTCAGGTCGAAGGGAAGGACCTGCGTCAGGCAGCTTGTCTCGTAGCCGCCGGCGCGGAAGACATCCTGGCCGCCGAGGACCATCAGGCCACCGCCGCGCTTGGTGACGAACTCGACCAGGTTCTGCAGCCGGCTCTCTGAGGTGTCGCCGCCGGCCCGGAAGTAGTTCCGCGACACATCCCGCAGTATTACCACGTCGTATTTGAACAGCTCGGACTGCGAGGCGATGATGCCCTGCTCGGGATTCCTGTGCAGCGGTTCGCCCTGCACATAGACGCCGCCGCCGGGCAGATGGCAGATGGTGACCAGGTTGACCAGCGGATCGACTTCGAGGACGGTCTTCAGTATCTTGAATTCGTAGCGCGGAAACGCCTCGATCATGAGGACGTTGATCTTCTCATCGACCACGTCCACGGTGAAGGTGACGCGGTTGTTCTGCGCGACGCTGTCCTGGCCGGAACATTCGAGGGTGTAAAGCAGGCGTCCCTTCTTGGCAGGCCTGTGGCGGATTTCGAAGCGGCCGCGGTTTTCCGGGGGAACTGTTACGGCCTTGACCTCGCTGTTGTTTTCGAGGAGGCGCACGGCGGATTCCTGGCCTGCGCCGACCCCGTTCATGGAGCCCTTGACGAGCAGTTCTTCGCCGAAGCGTATGACCGAGCGGTCCGGCTGGCCGCCGATGCCTGTGTCGGGCGGCGGCTGCGGCATGCCGTACAGCTTGGCCGCGACGCGGACGCCGCGTGCGCGGATGTCCTCGCCGAGGCTGCTGAGATCGCGCTGGTCGCTGTCTCGTCCGTCGGAGAGAAGCAGGAGCTGGTCGAAGCGCTCGCGAGCCAATGCGGTGCGGACAAGCGCTTCGCCGAATCGCGTCGGCCCCTGGCCGCAGTCGGCTCCTAGTCCGCGGCCGCTGACGCTGGCGACGGTCAGGTTGACTCTGCCGCCGGCGGCTTCGCGGATAGCTTCAAGATCGGCCATGGCGGCCTTGTAGCGGGTGTCGCCGCCGACGTCCTTGGTGCTCATTGAGGCCGAGTCGTCGACCAGGACGGTCCACTCGGGCCGGACAGCGGTCTCGGCGGTGAAATGCCATTCAAGATGGCCGAGGATCACCAGAAGCAGGCCGGCCATCGCGAGGCGCAGCAGCACGGTTCCGGCGCGGACGCTCTTCCGCATCCCTATCTGCGGCAAGAGGTTAAGTCCGGCCAGTATGCCCCCGATCCCGAGGATTGAATAGAAGAGCCACGGAGCGAGAGGCTGGCTGAACTGCCAGGCGGAAGACGTGATCTTTTCCACATGAGTCGCGCCGTCGAGGCCCATGAGGTGCAGGAGAGTGTTCATTGCGCACCTCCTGCCGCGGCACGGGCCGCTTCCTCGGCCCTTCTGCTAGAGCGCGACTGCCATAGGCCCGCGATCGCCTCGGCCATGAACGCCAGGAAGACAAGGGCCGCGAGCAATCCGAACAGCTCGTGCCGCCGCGAGAACTTGCCGCCCAATTCCGCATACGGCAGGCGCATTATGTTCTTTGAGCCGAACAGCTTCTGCTGGTCAGCGGCGCCGAGGACAGACAGGTCGGATTCCGCCTCGACGGGGTTGACGGCCAGCCAGCGCTTGCGTCCGCTCTTCTTGGCCGGATGAGTGATCTCGTAGGCCCCGGCGAGGGTCATGTTGTCGACAAGAATCTCGTCCTTGTCGGGACCAGCCATGGCGAAGCTGCGTTTCTCGGGGCCGGCCACCTGGGCGTCTCCGCCCAGGCCGCGGAATTCCGGGAGGGCGACGCGCGCCATCTCGCCGACGCGCATGGTGCCGGACGCGGCCGCGGGATCGCTTTTGCCGAGCCGACCGGCCAGATGCTGGACCATGGGGACGAAGGGCGTGCTGCGCGGCAGCGAGCCGGAGCTGAGGCTGCAGGGAAACAGCTGGACGCCGATGCGGCCGCGCCCGAGGGGGATTACGACCATTAGAGGATCGCCGTTGGCCGCGTTCAATGCGGCCTTGGCCGTGCCGACGGCGGCGGCGCTGAAATATTCGCGGACATGCACTTCGCGAAGGTCGCCCCACTCGCCGCGCAGCAGCGGCACGAGCATCGGAGTCTGCAGCCGCGCCTCGTCTAGATCCAGCGCCTGCGCGGTGTCCGGCTGCTTGAGCTGGCCGAGCATGAACCCGCCCAGCAGGCTCTGCAGGACGTCGTTGAAGCGCATCGGCGCGGTGGCTTCGTCGGGGATCAGCCATACTCCGCCGCCGTTGGCCGCGAAGGCCTTCAGGTCGCGCACTGACTGCTCAGGAAGTTCGACGTTGCCGTAGACCACCACGAGCGAATACACCGGCAGCGACACGCGCTCCAGCACCTGCGGGGTCACCCGGCGGATGTTGATGTAAGTGCCGGCAGTGCCCTGCCCCAGCGCCTCGCCCGGGTTCAGCGCGTATGCCAGCAGGTCCGCGCCCTGGTAGCTGACCTCTTCGCCGCCTTCCTCCTCAACGGCTGATGCGGCGGCCGTGATCATCAGCACCTGGCGCCGCTCCTTCATTCGCATCGGCAGGGTGAAGCGGTTGTCGCCCGGCAGCACGTCGTCGTCGCCCTCCACGCGGCAAGGGACGTCAACCGGGGACTCGAATCGCTGGACCAGGTCGATTTCGGCGGTCTCGCCAGGGGCGAGCGTTATCTCGCGGCTCTCGCCAGATTGGGCGCCCTCGTAGAACGTAAGCTTGCTGGTGCGCGGCTTGGCGCCGAAATTGTGCAGCCGGGCTGCGAACTTCGCAGATGCGCCGAGGTAGACGCTTCCCGGATGGAATTCGCCGCCTGTCAGAGCCAGGTTCTCGCCCTCCGCGCGCTTCTCGTCCAGGAGGAATAGTTTGACACGCCCGCCGTCGAGTTCGGCGCCGAACTCAGGATTGGACTTCAAGGCGCTCTGGAAGTTGACCGCCTGGTGATCCGAAAAGACGAGAACTGCGGCGTTCACCTCGTGGCGGTTGCGGAGCTGGCGCGTCGAGGCCTGGATGGCGGACAGCAGCGCCGCGGCGCCGCCGTCGGACGGACTGAACGACTCGACTGTACGGCGGAGAAACTTCTTGTCAGACGTGAATCCAGTTTCCTTTTCCACGCGGTCGCCGACCAGAAGCAAGGACATCTTGTCGTGCTGGCCCAGGCTGTCGATCAGGCTCAGGAGATTCGCCTTGTGCACTTCGAACAAAGTCTTGCCGCCCGGCGTCTTCTGCCGCATGCTCATCGACCGGTCTACGATCGCGGTCAGGGTGCGCGGACCGACATCGCGTCCGGGGAATGCCAGGCGCGCCATCATAAGCACGAAGAGTGACAGAAGCGCCAGGCGCAGAATCAGCTGGAGCAGATCGCGCGGCCGCGGCGCGAACGCGTTGGCCACGTCCTCCTTGTCCAGGAACTGCATGGTCGCAAGAAGCTGGGGCTTCAAGCGCTGTCTCTGGATCAAGTGTATGATGACCGGCACCGCCAGTCCGAGGAATCCGAGCAGCAGCAGAGGATTAAGCATGCTTCACCGCCCTCCCGTTGCGGCGGCGAGGCGCCGGATGAAATGGAGGGAGAGCAGCTTCACGAGATCGTCGGAGTTGGAGAGCTGCAGGAGGTCAGCCTGCGCCTTCTTGCAGACGTCTTCTACGGCCTGCCTGTGCTTTGCGAAGCGCTCAAGATATTTGGTGCGCAGGGCCGCCGGATCGCCGATGATGCGTTCGCCCGATTCCGGATGACGGAATTCGGTCATGCGGTCGAAGGGGAACTCGATCTCGATGCGGTCTAAGATTTGAATCACTGTGGCGTCGATGAGGCGTACGCGGAGATTTTTAAGGGCCGCGCCGAGGACGGCCGGATCATCCAGCGCGTCGGTGAGCAGAAAGACCATGCTGCGTCCCGGCATGCGTTCGGTTGCGGACTGGACAAGCTCGCCGAAATTGCCGCCGCCCCCGCCTCGCGGATTGGCCAGGTGCTGGTAGATTTCGTGCAGGTGGTTCACTCCCTGGCGCGCGGGGAGCTGCTCCTCGATGACGTCGCCGAGGAGCATTAGGCCGACCGCATCCTGCTGGGTCTGCGCCATCATGGCCAGCGCTCCGGCGATGACGCATGCGAGCTCGAGCTTTCCTGGCAGATCCGGAGGAGGCGGCACGCGCATTGAAGCGGAGGTGTCGACCAGCAGGAGCACGCGCATGTTCGCCTCCATCTCGTGAACCTTGACGTAGAATCGGTTGGTGCGGCCGAAGACGCGCCAGTCGATGCTGCGGATCTCGTCGCCGCGCCGGTATTCGCGGTGCTCGATGAACTCGGTGGATGATCCGAAGTCCGAGGTCCGGTGGCGGTTGTTGTAGAGGCCGCGGACGAGGAACCGCGACTTGAGGTCGATGCCCTTCATGCGCTGCAGGAGCACCGGATCGATCGCAAGCTGTTTGTTGACGGCGGGCCGGGGCATCTTGAACCAATCTGAAAAATTACGTGCTTTGTCCCTTGTCGGCCGGTATGGCTTCGAGGAGGCGGTCGATGATCTTCATGGTGTCGTAGCCTTCGGCCTGTCCGTTGAAGTTGAGGGCGATCCTGTGGCGCAGGACGCTTCGCGCCACATGGCGTACGCCGTCGATGGAGGCGTTCGGCTCGCCGTGGAGGACGGCGAAGGCCTTGGCGCCGAGCGCCAGATACTGCGCGGCGCGCGGGCCGCAGCCCCAGCTGACGAAGTCCTTGACGAACTGCGGCGCAGATGGATGCTTCGGCCGGGTCGAGGCCGAGATACGCACTAGGTAGTCGACGACGGGGCGCGCGATTGGAACCCGCCGCACGGTGCCTTGTATCCTGATGATCTCGTCGGGGGCCATCACCACCTGTACCGTGCCGCTCTCGGCGCCGGTGGTCTTCGCGACGATCTCGGCCAGTTCCTCGTCGCTGGGATAATCCACGAAGGTGTTGAACATGAAGCGGTCGAGCTGGGCCTCGGGCAGCGGATAGGTGCCCTCCTGCTCGAGGGGATTCTGAGTCGCCATTACCAGAAACGGCTTCTCCAGCTTCATCGTCTTGCGGCCCACGGACACCTCGCGCTCCTGCATGGCCTGGAGGAGCGCGGACTGCGTCTTCGGCGGTGTGCGGTTGATTTCGTCCGCCAGCAGGAGGTTGGTGAAGACCGGTCCTGCGACGAAGCGGAACTCGCGCCGCCCTGTCGCGCGGTCCTCCTCGATCACCTCGGTGCCGGTGATGTCGCCCGGCAGGAGGTCGGGTGTGAACTGGACGCGCTTGAAGTCGAGTTTCAGGATGTGGGCAAGGGTGGAGATCATCAGGGTCTTGGCCAAACCGGGCACGCCCACGAGCAGGATGTGCGCGTCGCTGAACAGCGCCATGAGCACATCGTCTATGACGGCATCCTGGCCGACAATGACCTTTCCCATTTCGGAGTGGATGTTCCTGTAGGCGTCGCGGCAGCGTTCCAGCATTGCGAGATCGTTTTGACTTTCAGACATTTGATGTGGTCTCCTTTGAAGGGCGGCCGCATAGGGCCGGGTAAATATTCAGTAAACTACGTATAAATTTAGCCTGCCAAAGTAATTTTTCACC
>CAZWRV010000087.1:0-28368 GCA_964636325.1 uncultured Victivallaceae bacterium
AATGCGCTCTCCCTACCCCTATCTCTGACGCGCCGCAAGGGCGCCTTTTTCCCGCAGGGAAAAACCTAGCTTCTTATCTATTGATTCGCCATCGTCTTGAACAAGCATTCCAGCGCGTCAGCGTGGGTGTCCCAGTCGTAGGGCGCTGATGCGGCGACAGCGGCCTTTGCGAAGGCCTCCTTTTCGGCGGCGGAGAGAGAGCAGAACTTCCGTGCGGCGTCGGCGAGTGCGCCGATGTTGGTGGAGTTGGAGATGACATAGCCGTTTCCGCCGTGTGCAATAAGCTCGGATGAACCGTTCATTGAGGTTGTTATGACCGGCAGGCCGCAGGCGCAAGCTTCGAGGCATACGTTTGCGAAAGGTTCATAGATGCTTGGGAAGAGGAGTATGTCCGATGCGATGTAGTATGAGCGCATGTCCTTCCGGGGGCCGTCGAACCTGATCCTGTCCTTGACTCCGAGGTTTTCGGCAAGGGCCATGAAAGGGGAGGGGGTGTCGCCGCCTGTCACTATGAGAAGCTGTTCACCTGCGGCATCCTTCGCGAGTTCCGCGACTGCGCGGATTGCGCTGTCGACGCCTTTGATGCCGAAGTTCATCGCGGCCGGGAGGAGGAATACCGTTTTCCCGGGGGGGATGGCGAGCTTTTCCCTTGTCTCGCCCTTTTCGGCGGCGTCCCTGGCCGGACTGAAGATATCTCTGTCAACGCCGTTGCGGACATGGTGAATCCTGTCCTCCGGGTAGCCGTAGTTCGCGATGATCTGTCTCTTGGCCAGGAGGGAGTTTACTACGACGGCGCGTGTGTTTCCGGGGGTGAAAATCTTCCTTTCCAGTTCCAGGAGGGCCGCGTGGCGCGGGTTGAACTTCTGCCACGGGGAATAGCGCATCTTCATCCACTCGATATGAACCTGCTCGGAGACTCTGAAGACGTCAGACGGCCAAGTCCTTGCTATCGAATAAACTATGTCGAAACTTCGGCCGGCGATGGTTCGCCTGAGGTTTTTGTGGAACGAATAAGTCCTGCCGAGGGGGGCGAAGAAGGAGCGTGGCACGTCGACATGGTTCAGCGCGCCGGAGCCGCCTGCGGACTTGAACGACTCGGAGAAGACGGTTAACTCGTGTCCGCGTTCGAGCAGTTTCCGGCAGACCGTCGCGGTGTAGCGCTCTGCGCCTCCGCCTTCGGGGTCATAGACTTTTTTGATGACGGCTATTTTCATTCGGAATAAAGGCTTGCGAACTTTCGTTCGTCGTCGATGGCCTTGATCTGGTCGAGTAGGGTGTCGAGATTGCCCTCGAGGAGAGAGGGCAGGTCGTAGACGGAGACGCCGAACCTGTGGTCTGTGACCCTGTTCTGGGGGAAGTTGTATGTCCTGGATCGTTCGCTGCGGTCGCCGGTGCCGATCTGTGATCGTTTCGACTGCGCCATTTTCGCGTTCTCCTCCTGCTGGCGCGTCTCGAGGAGGCGCGCACGGAGGATGCGCATCGCGGTGTCGCGGTTGCGGTGCTGTGACTTTTCCTGCTGGCATGCGACGCTGACGCCGGTGGGGATGTGGGTGATCCTTACGGCGGAGTCTGTCCTGTTGACGTTCTGCCCGCCGGGCCCTGAGGAGCGGAAGCAGTCTATCTTGAGGTCTGACGGCTTGATGTCGATGTCGACGTCCTCGGCCTCGGGGAGGACTGCGACGGTGATGGTGGAGGTGTGTATTCGGCCGCCAGCCTCGGTGACGGGGACGCGCTGGACCCTGTGGACTCCGCTCTCGTACTTCATCCTTGAGAAAATGTTGTCGCCTGAGAGGGAGAAGACGACCTCCTTGATGCCGCCGAGGCCGGTTTCGGTCATGTCCAGGACTTCATGCTTCCAACCCATTTTTTCGGCGTATTTGACATAGAGTCTGAATATTTCGGCGGAGAAGAGGGCGGCCTCGTCGCCGCCGGCGGCGGGCCTTATCTCCACGATCGCGTTCCGGGAGTCGTTGGGTTCGTCCGGGACGAGGGCGGATCTGATTTTAGAGTCGAGGCCGGCGATCTCCTTTTCGAGACAAGAGATGTCGTTTTCGACGAGCTCCCTGAGTTCGGGGTCTTTCTCCGCGGAGAGCAGGGATCTGTTCTCTTCGAGGCGCTTCCTTGCGTTGTCCCATGCGTCGAATAGGGAGAAGAGCTGCGACAGCTTGTTCCTTTCTCGGGATAGGCTTCGGCATTCGGAGGGCTTGGAGAAGATGGACGGGTCGGCCAGGCGCGCGTCAATTTCGGCGAGCCTGGGCTTCATCCCTTCGATGATTTTGACAAGATGTTCTGGCTTCATGTGCTGGGCGATGGCGGCAGACGTGAAAAAAAAGAGGCCGCGGCCGGATGATCGTCGGTCCGGCGGCGGCCCGTAAGTCTATAAATTCTACTCTTCCGACTTGATGCCGTAGCGGCGGCGGAACTTGTCGATTCTGCCTGCCGTGTCGAGAAGCTTCTGCTTGCCCGTGAAGAACGGATGGCATTTGGCGCATATGGCGACCTTTATCTCCTTGCGTGTGGATTTAGTCTCCCAGACCTCGCCGCAGGCGCAGATGATCTTGGCTTTGCCGTATTCCGGATGAAACTTTTCTTTCATTTACGAATCCTCCGTTTATTGGAAAATGAAGCATGGTTTAACAAACGCGGCAAATAATATAGTAATTGATGGCGCAAGTGCAATTGAGAAATGGATTTTTTACAAACTATCGCTATTTTAACCGGTTCTTGGGCTGTATCAACAGGTTTTCGTCCAATGCCGCTTCATCTTGAAATTCCGTTTGCCGTCGGCGATGCCGGCAAGCTCCGTATCGGGCAGGATATCCTGCTGTCCGGTGTTCTTTTCACCGGCAGGGATGTGTTCAGCAAGTATGCGGTGTCGAAGATGAGGCTTCCGTTCTCTTTGGCCGGCGGGATGATATTCCATTGCGGTCCGATAACTGTCAGGCGCGGCGGGCAATGGCAGGTGATGGCGGCGGGGCCGACCACGTCGGCACGGATGGACGGTTATTCCTCTGAGCTCGCCCGCAGGCATGGTGTGGCGGGCTTCATTGGAAAGGGGGGGATGGGCGAGGCGACGGCCGGGGCGTGCAGGAAATACGGATGCGTCTATTTCAGCGCGCCGGGCGGATGCGCCCAGCTTCTGGCCAAGTCCATCAGGCGGGTCAGGAACGTCTATTTCTACGAGGAGTTCGGTTCGCCGGAAGCTGTCTGGGAGCTTGAGGTCGAGGGATTCCCTTGCACTGTCACAATGGATTCCCAGGGCGGGAATCTTCATTCTGAGATATTCATGGAATCAGAGAGAAGGAGAAATGGATGAAGGAAGTTCGGTTCGGCATCATGGGGCTTGGCGGCATGGGGCGCGCCCATGTCGGCTTCATGAGGAATGTGAAGAGGGCCAGGATCACTGGGTTCTACGATGTGAAGAAGGACCACCTCGCCTCGGTGGCCAGCGAATTCGGGGTCAGGGCCTTCGAAAATCCCGGCGAGATGTTTTCCTCCGGCGAGGTTGACGCGGTTCTAATCGCGACGCCGCATTATGACCATACTGCGCTGACTGTGGCAGCCCTTGACGCTGGAATCCATGTGCTCTGCGAGAAGCCTATCGCCGTCCATAAGGCGGACGCGGAGAAGATGGCCGCCGCTGCGGCGAAGAACCCCCGCCTCAAGTTCGGCGTGATGTTCAACATGAGGACGGAGGGGATCTACATCAAGATCAAGCAGATGATAGACTCGGGGGAGTTCGGCGAGATATTCCGCGTGAACTGGATCGTCACCAGCTGGTTCAGGAGCCAGGCCTACTACAATTCCGGCGGATGGCGGGCGACTTGGAAAGGCGAGGGCGGCGGCGTCCTGCTCAACCAGTGCCCCCACAACCTCGACCTCTTCCAATGGTTCTTCGGGATGCCCTCGAAGGTGAGGGCGTTCTGCGAACTTGGCAGATACCACGACATAGAGGTCGAGGACAATGTAACCGCATACTGCAGCTACGGGAACGGCGCCACCGGGATATTCATCGCGTCGACCGGCGAAGCCCCCGGGACGAACCGACTCGAAATAACTGCGGACAGGGGGCGTGTCGTCGTGGAGAACGGGAAGATCCTGTTCAACAGGACAGAGGTTCCAGTGAGGGAGTTCTGCATGGGCACCGAGAAGATGTTCGACTGCCCCCCCTGCTGGAATGTGGATGTGCCATATGCGCCGGGCGGCAGCCAGCACCAGGGGATAATACAGAACTTCACGGATTCCATCCTGGACGGGGCGCCTCTTATCGCTCCCGGCGAGGAGGGGATCAAGTCGGTCGAGCTGGCCAACGCAATGCTGTATTCATCGATCAAGGATGAGACTGTTGAGATGCCTCTTGACGCAAAGGCCTACGAGAGGCTTCTCGGCGAACTTATAAGGAAATCGAAGTATGTGAAGCCGGGGGAGAAGCCTTCTAAGCATTATTGATTTCATATGGGAAAAAAACAATAAATGAAAGGGATGGTATCAATGAAGAAGAAGATGATCGCCGCGCAGCTCTATACGTTGAGGGACTATCTGAAGACTCCGCCGGACATCGCCGCCACCTTGAAGAAAGTCAAGGCGATAGGATATGATCACGTGCAGGTTTCCGGTCTCGGCCCGATCGAGCCGGCGGAGCTGAAGAAGATACTGGACGGGGAAGGCCTGACATGCTGCGCCACCCACGAGTCCGGCGCGGCTATTGTGAGCGAGCCGGGCAAGATCGTAGAGAAGCTCAACGTGCTCGACTGCAGATATACGGCCTATCCGTATCCCCATGTCCCACTCAAGACCAAGGAAGACTGCAAGAAGCTCGCATCCGACCTGAACAAGTCCGGCAAGGCGCTGGCCAAGGAAGGCATCGTCCTCTGCTACCACAACCACGCGATAGAGCTTGAACGCTTCGGCAAATCCACAGCCCTAGACATCATCTACGGCGAGAGCAACAAGAAATATCTGCAGGGCGAGATAGACACCTATTGGATACAGTATGGCGGGGGCTGCCCTGTCGAATGGTGTTCCAAGCTCAAGGGGCGCCTGCCCCTTATCCATCTCAAGGAATATGGAATCGTCGGCAACGAGGTGAAGATGCTGGAGGTCGGAAGCGGCAACCTGAACTGGAAGGCGATCATCAAGGAGGCGAAGAAGTCCGGGTGCGAATGGTTCATCGTCGAGCAGGACGTATGCAGGATCGATCCTTTTGATTCGCTCAAGATGAGCCTTGAATATCTGATGGAGGAAATCTGAAATGTACTACACGGGTTTTGCAGACGAGGCCGGCGCGGATTTGGACGTCCAGATAAAGGCGACTAAGGAACTCGGATGGAAGAACATAGAGACAAGGGGCCTGATGGGGAAGAACCTGGCCCTGATATCCGACGCCGAGTTCGATGAGGTCTGCAGGAAGCTGGACAAGGCCGGGGTGTCGTTCAACTGCTTCGGCAGCGGAATAGGAAACTGGGCCAAGCCCATCAACCAGCCGCCGGATTCCAGCTACGACGAGATGCGGCGCGCCATCCCCCGCATGAAGAGGCTCGGGATCAAGCTGGTTCGCATAATGAGCTTCGCCGTCCCCAAGGAGCTGCGCGAGAATGACTTCTTCTCCGAGGTCGTCAAGCGGCTGCGCGAGATAGTCAAGATGGCGGAGGGCGCAGGCGTTGTCTGTGTTCATGAGAACTGCATGAACTGGGCCGGCCTTTCCGTCGACCATACCCTCCGGATGCTCGAGGCCATCCCTTCGCCGTCGCTCAAGCTTGTCTTCGACACCGGCAATCCGGTCTTCGAGGACGACGTTAGGGGTGCTCCCCCGTACAAGAAGCAGGACTCATGGGAATTTTACTCCAAGGTCAAGAAGCACATCGCCTATGTCCACATAAAGGATGGTAAATTCGAGAAGGAATCCGAGAAGTGCGTCTTCACCTTCCCCGGCGAAGGGGATGGAAACGTCGAAAAGATAGTCGCGGATCTGCTTGCGGACGGTTACGACGGCGGCTTCTCCATAGAGCCGCACATGGCGGCCGTCCATCATGACCCGTCCCTCAAGAAGGAGGACATCATGTATTCGAACTATGTCGAATACGGCAGAAGGTTCATGGCTCTTGTGGAGCGGGCCAGGAAGAAAGAGCCGGTGTCGAAACTGCGACAGCGGTAAATGCAGTTCTGAAGGCTCAGAGGATGTCCTTGGTGTTGAACTTCAGAATTGCGATCAACAGGAATATCGCCGTTATCGAGGCGGAATAGAGCGCCAGGAAGAGCACCACTATTCCGGTCACCCTCATCGGCATCAGGAAAAAGTAGAAGTTCGGGAAGAAGTAGTAGAATCCCATCAGCGGAGACTTTATGCCCATGCTCTGCGGCAGCATTTCCAGGAGCAGGGGCAGGGTGCAGAAGAAAAGGCAGAAGAAAACATAGACGACGGACATTATCATCGCGCTTATCTCGGACAGGAAGCACGATATCGCCAGGGTCATGGCCACGAACGGGAAGAGCGCGAACATAAGGACGAACTGCCTGACTATTAGAGGGAAGGAATGCATCTCTCCCGTCTTCGTCAGATGGCTTACGTATGTCGCCAGGCCTGCCACCGCGAAGAAGCACAGCGTGATGCTCAGCAGTCCCACATATTTGCCTATGATGTATTCGGCCCTCGTCACGGGCTTGCCCAGCAGGATGAGGATGAGCCTGTTGTCGATCTCCCTAGGTATTTCGGACGAGCTGGACAGTATGCCGACAAGCACCGAGAGGCAGGTTATGAGGAAGAAGCTTCCGATCACAGGCTTCTCCACGTTGGATACCGACACGCAGCCCATGAGGAAGTCCTCCTGGAACAGGAATGATTCCATCTCGGAGACGCACGAGCCCATGGCGGCGGCGAACAGGATCAGGATCATGAACGCCGGTTCCCTCATTCTGCGGAATGTCAGTTCGGCGATGCCCATTATCGTCGAGTTCATTTCTTGCCTCCGTCCTTCTTCATCCTCTCCGTCTCAAGCTCCATCATGGACGGAAGGGCTGCACATTCCTCCTCCTTGGCGCTAAGAAGCTTCAACGTGTTCTCATTGTTGAGCTTAATGGCCAGGTTATACATGTATTCGTAGATATACCGGTAGTCCCTGAACGGAGGCTTGAAGTTTATAAGCGGCTTTAGGAACTCCCATTGCTCCTCGTCAGTGGCCTTGAGCTCCTTCATGCGCTGAAGGCCCATGTTCCAGAGGCCGACCTTCTCCATGTCCCCGGCTCCGTTCATGAACTTATGCATCTCGCCTATCGATATGGGCTTAATGGAATCCTTCTTCGTGAAGAAGTAAATGTAGGCGCTTGTCGATTCGCGTGCGGCGGGGTAGTTCTCGAGTATTTCGGCGAACAGGCTTTCCTTTTTGGCCGTGTCGTCAACGGCCATAGCCAGGCTGGTCATGGCGTTGATGCGTTCGGAGTCGTTCCTGGCCCGCATGACAGCGTCCTGGAGCTCGCCGATCTCGATCTTCTTGCGTACGTTCTGCCTTATGCCCTGCGGCAGCTTGTCCAGGATGGTCTCGACCTTTAACTTGTCCTTGTCAATGATGGAGAGAGCGGCCTGCCGCAGTATGGTCTCCGAATAGAAGTAGACGAGGAATATGCAGGTCGCGCCCATCAGGACCTTGCTGCTGTAGGACATTTCCCTGATATTCATAGATCTGCCGCAATTAAAAATGCTGCTGGGCCATGGGAAGGCACAGCAGCACTTGTGTCGGACGCATTGCCCCTGTCAGGGTTTTTTGGCTGTTATTCGCTGGGAGGCGGGGCTTCCTTGTCCTCTTTTCCGCCGTCCTTCTCCTTCTTGACGGGTTCCTTGGATGAGTCCTCCTCGGTCGCTTCGATCTTGGGAGGTATGATGTTCTTGCCACAGGCCTGGCAGTAGCTGCCTTTTGGCACAGCGCCGCAGCCCGGGCATATTCCATAGATTGTGACCCCCGTCCCGCACGCGATGCAGTACTTGTCACCTGGTCCGTATGTGGCCAGGCAGTTCTCGCAGAGATGCTGGTTCTTGAAGACTTCGGTCTTGACAAGCTCAAGAGTCTTCAGGAAGTCGGGGTTGTCCGGCGTGAGCTTCTTCGCGGCCTGGGCCGTCGCCAGAAGGTTCTTTTCGAGGTCGGGGTAGCCAGACATCATTCCGCCCATGCCCATGGGCCCCATCGGCGGCTGCACTTCCGTGGGGGCGCCGGCGGGAGCCTTCGCGTCGGAACCGGCCGGCATCTTGCCGTCCGGGCCGGGCATCATCGCATCCCTCTCCCTGGCCATCTGCTGGCTTTTCCATTCATCGTAGAGCACGAGCAGATAGGCATGCTTGTCGCTGGCGATGGCTATGCCCTTGTAGTTCTTCCTGTTCTTGACCCTCTTGGCCTTCGCATGGATGAGCTGGGATATGACATGCTTCTCGCTGCCGGCCGCCCTTTTCACCGCCTCCCTGAAGTAGTCTTCAGCCTTGGCGAGGACGTCGTCGGACTCCTTGTTCTTCGCATGATGCGTGAGTATGTAGCCTGCGTAGAACGGGAGCTTCCAGTTGGAGTTTAACTGGGGGTTCTTGCAGCCCTTTTCGAGGATTTCAAGAGCCTTGTCCGGCGCGGCGACGGAAAGCATCATCGAGCCGATCTCATATGCCTTGTCGAAGCCGGGGTCGTTGTTCACGATCGTCTTGAGCTTCTCGTAGACGATGTTCGAATTGCTGTCGTCGATCGTCTTTACCGAACCGGAATAGTTCACGAAAAGCATCCACTGTATGTCCGACGCGAACTTGTTGAATCCGGCCAGGCTGCCCGAGAACGCCGAATTATGCTTGCTGAAGTCAGACTTGGCTCCGTTAATCCTTTGAGCTATGTAGCCGGCGAGGATCAAGGAGACCACCATCACTATCAGATGTGTAGCAACTCTCTTGTTCATATTGTCACCTTAGCTCCTCTTACTTAAGGTCTTTATGGCTGAAAACCAGGCTCGACACGCTTGTCGCGAACACCGAGAAGGCGATGCCCCACGCCACGACCGCCAGGATGTAAACCCAGTTGACCGGGATGTCGTAGCTTGCCTCGGCCCTCAGGTTGAAGAGGTTGAGGTCGGGCAGGATTCCGCCGTAGAGATACGGAATCTTCGAGAGCTTCGTGATGGAGAACCCGATGAAGATGGCGATGAAGGAGAAGAGCGGTGCAAGGGATTCAGGTATTACCACGGAGACGAGGACCGCGAGCGCGGCCATCGGGATCACGCTGGCCATCACAAGCAGGTGCCCCTGGATCATCGCCTCTCCGACCCTGCCGAAGCAGTTGTTGAACACGATGAAGAAACCGATGGTGATCAGCCCGGTTATGACGAGCCCTGTCACAATTATACCGACGAGCTTGCCCACCAGGTACTGCGTCCTCCCGAGGGGCTTGGAAAGAAGGGTCGAAGCCACGCCTTCCCGGAGCTCCTTCGGGATTTCGAAGCTGATCGAAACCGACACAAGGACGGCGGCGATCGTGTTGAGCAGGAGCGACACGTCGATCATCAGAGACCGGTGGCAGTCCAGCGACAGGATGTTGTAGTTGTATGCGCTCGCGATAAGTATCACGACGCACAGGACGAGGAAGTAAACGGCCCTCATCTTCAGTATTCGTTGCCAGGTGCTGCTGGCAATCGCAAGTATTTCAGTCATTTTTTTCTCCTTTCTTTAGGGTTATATATAATGACTTACTCTAACCACAATGATATGCAATTCGTAATAATTTAGATGATTGCCCTGTCGTTTTCAACTTTGCGGAAGAAAAATTCTTCAAGATTTTCTCTGGTCGGCGTTATGTTGACCGCGTCCTTGTGCTGCTCCTTGACGGCGTTGATCCTGTCCTTGAGGTCGTCCCTGTTCTGGAAGACGAGCTCCCAGCTTCCGTCGGGAAGCTTCACGGTGCCGGACGCGAAGGAAATCAGCTCCTTGGCGATGTCGTCCCTTCCGGCCTGGATGTGCATCCTGGCGCCGGTGACCGAGAGAAGGCTGTCGAGCTTTCCGCAGCAGAGCATGACACCCTTGTTGAGGATTCCGATGGAGTCGCATATCTTCTCGACGTCGGAGAGGACGTGGCTCGAAAAGAACACCGTGTTGCCCTTGTCCTTCTGGTCGAGTATTATGTCCTTGAGTTCCTGGCGTCCGTGGGGATCCAGCCCGGTGAGAGGCTCGTCGAGAATGACGAGCTTGGGCCTGTTCAGGATCGCCTGGGCGATTCCGATCCTCTGGATCATGCCCTTGGAGAACCCCCCGAGCTTCTCGTCGACGAACTTGTCCATCTTTACCAGCTCCAGGACCTCCATTATGCGTTCGCGCCGTTCAAGCGGGGGTATCTTCAGCAGCTTGGCGCAGATCGTCAGGAACTCGTAGGCGGAAAGGTAGGACGAGAAGGCGGGGTTGTCGGGCAGGAAGCCAATCATCTGCTTCACCGAGATGTCGTCTGGGGGCTTGCCGAAGACCTTGACCTCCCCGGAGCTGGGCCTTATCAGATCCATGAGCAGCTTGATCGTCGTCGTCTTGCCCGCCCCGTTGGGGCCCAGGAATCCGAACACCGCCCCCTCGGGGATCGTGAGGGTCAGCTCCTTGAGCGCCGCCTCCTTGTGCTTCCAGAACGCAAATCCGTAATACTTGGTGAGAGAAGAGGTCTCTATGACATTCGCCATAAAAATAAAATCTCGATTATTTGACGGAGGAGAATTGCAAAAACAAATATCATCAGTATTTTTCCAATCTAATTTGTAAAAAGGACATTTCAATCGGCCCAACGCAACATAATATAAAAAAACAGGAAGAAGCAGGTCGTCACACATGGGAAAGGAAACTAAAACAAAGCTGATCGAGCAGTTCTCCAGAAAAGCCGGGGACACGGGCTCTCCGGAGGTTCAAGTCGCGATTCTCACGGAGAGGATCAACGAGCTTTCAGAACATCTGCGTGCCCACAAGAAGGACAACAGTTCGCGCCGCGGACTTCTCGCCATGGTCAATCTCAGGAGGAGGCTCCTGAACTACCTTAGCCGCGAAGACCATGACCGCTATATGACGCTGACGGAAAAGCTGAACCTCCGCCGCAAGTAGGCGGGGCGCGTCCAGGCAGGTCAGCGCCATTTCGTTTTAAAGATCAACCGTATGGGACAGGGCCCCTTCCGGACGGATGGAGGCCCGCGTGCCTTTGCGGATCTCATCCAATCAACAAAACTTACTTAAGGAATCAAAGAATCAATGACTGATGAAAAGAAAGTGTCAATCGACATCGGCAACGGGAAATCCATCGAGATAAGCACCGGCAAGCTTGCGAAGCTCGCGAACGGTTCGGCCCTTGTACGCCAGGGTGAGACGGTCGTCCTTGCGGCGATAGCGTCCGCGGAGCCGGAGGAGTTCTCCGACTTCCTGCCGCTCCAGGTGGACTACAGGGAGAAATACAGCGCGGCGGGCCGCTTCCCCGGCGGCTACATGAAGAGGGAAGGCAAGCCTACGGACAAGGAGATTCTGACTTGCAGGATGACCGACCGCCCGATCAGGCCGCTGTTCCCGGAAGGGTTCTACGACGAAATCCAGGTCTTCACCCTGCTGATGAGCTTCGACACCGTCAACGAGCCGGACGTGCTGAGCATCCTCGGCGCTTCGGCGGCGCTGTGCCTGTCCGATCTGCCCTTCCTCGGCCCGATCGGCGCGGCCAGGATCGCCTGCGTGGACGGAACTTTCATAGCGAACCCGACCAAGGCGGAAATGCAGAAGAGCTCCATTGACCTGGTGTATGCGGGCCTTCCGGGCAAGGTCGTTATGATCGAAGGGGACGCCGACGAATGTTCCGAGGAGCTGCTCCGCGACGCGATGCTCTTCGCCGACCAGATTGTGATTCGCCAGTGCGAGGCCCAGAGAAAACTCGCGGAAATGGCCGGGCGTCCAAAGAAGACCCCCAAGCTGCAGCTGGTGCCCGACGAAGTCGCCGAGAAGGTCCGCTGCCTCGGCGAGGAGAGGATAAAGTCGCTTTGTGTCATTGCCGAGAAGGAGAAGAGGCAGGTGCAACTCGAGGAGCTCAGGAAGCAGATAGACGAGAAAGTGATGCCCGAGCTTTCGGAAAAGTATCCGGATCTCCGCAAGATGATCAAGCTGTCCTTCGACAAGCTTGTCGAGAAGTCGGTCAGGAACGCCATATTGAGCCGGTCTGTAAGGATAGACGGACGCGGCCTGGATCAGATAAGGCCCTTGTCGGCCGAAGTCGGCGTCCTGCCGAGAGTGCATGGAAGCGGCCTCTTCACGCGCGGCGAGACGCAGGCGCTTGTCACCGTGGTTCTCGGCGCGGGCAGCGACGCCCAGGACAGCGAGCCAGTAACGGGCGATGTAATATCGAAGAAGTTTTTCCTCCACTACTACTTCCCCAACTTCAGCGTCAACGAGCCCGGCAGGATAGGCGCGCCGGGGAGAAGGGAGATCGGCCACGGGAACCTAGCCGAGCGCTCCCTCGCCAAGGTCATGCCGAAGGACTACCCCTACACGGTCAGGTGCGTCTCCGAAATCATGGCTTCGAACGGTTCGACGTCCATGGCCAGCGTCTGCGGGGGAAGCATAGCCCTCATGGACGCCGGAGTCCCGATCAAGGAGCCGGTGGCGGGAATCTCATGCGGCCTGATATATGAAGATCAGAAAAACGTCCTCCTCACGGACATCATAGGCGCGGAGGATCATTTCGGCGACATGGACTTCAAGGTCTGCGGCACCAAGGCCGGGATCACTGGCTTCCAGCTTGACCTCAAGGTGCCTGGCATTCCTATTGACCTCCTCTACCAGGCGATGCAGCGCAACAAGGAGGCGCGCCTGAAGATACTCGACGTGATGAACGCCTGCATCTCGGCGCCGCGCGAGGACATAAGCAAGTATGCCCCGCGGATAGCCCGCATCAAGATCAATCCTGAAAAGATAGGCGCGGTCATCGGGCCCGGCGGAAGCGTAATCAGGAGGATTACCGAGACCACCGGCGCCCAGATCGACATCGAGGACGACGGCTCGGTCAACATCTTCGCATCCAAGCTCGACGCGCTCAAGGCCGCCGAGGCGGAAATCCTCTGCATCACCGCCGAGGTCGAACTCAACAAGACGTATGAGGGAACCGTAGTGTCCATAAAGGACTTCGGCGCGTTCGTGGAGGTGCTACCCGGGCAGGAAGGCCTCCTGCACATATCCGAAATGGACGTCCGTCGCGTCGAGAAGGTCAGGGACATCTGCAAGGAAGGCGACAAGATCGCAGTCAAGGTCATAGACATAGACGACAAAGGCAAGATACGCCTGAGCAGGAAGGCGCTCCTCGTGGAGAAGGGCTCGTCCGCGTCGGCGCATTCAGGCGCCGAACGCCAGAGGGCCCCTTCCGAGGAAGTTCAGGTCGGAAAGATCTACAGGGGCACTGTGGTGTCCATAAAGGACTTTGGCGCGTTCGTCGAAATTGTCCCCGGCAGGGAAGGCCTCCTCCACATTTCCGAGATGGCCAACTACCAGGTCGAGAGGGTCACAGACATCTGCAAGGAAGGCGACAAGGTCTCCGTCAAAGTCCTGAGCATAGACGAGAGGGGCAAGATACGTCTCAGCAGGAAGGCCGCCCTCGCCGAGATGGGTTCGTAGAGAATTTAAGATCCGAATTTCGGGCTTGTCCCCTTCGCGGGATTTAGTGTCGCGGGCGCAGCCCGCCTTAACTGACAGGGCCGGAACCATGGGCGCCAGGAAAGTCACATCTTCCGAGAGGATGGAGCAGCTGGCCGAGAAGGCCGGCCTCGCCGCGGCAAGCTTCAACGTGATATTCCATGTCCCGTGCAGGGAAGGCCTTGAAGTCCGGGGATGCGGGAACGCCCCCTTCGTGGAGAGCTGCATCGGCCTTCTCGGGCGGATCATGGAGGAGCTGCCCCGGCTCGCCTCAAGCCCCGAGACTGCCGCCCGCATAAGGATATGCATGGGCGGAGCCCCCGATTCCATAGACTACCTCAACTCAGTCATTAGGCTTGCGGAGCCGGGGAGGCCCGTGGAAATTCTGGCCGGGGAAGCATGCCAGGCCCTCCTCGCCGGCGGCTCCGGCCAGTTCATGCTCGACCACTGTGTCCGGCTGATCGAATCGTTCCCGGCCGTGGTCGTAGAACACCTTCAGATAATGGAATCCCTCGACGGGATGCCGGACGGAGAAGCTCTCCTCAGGTATGATCCCGCCGCCTTTCGCCTCTTCGAACTGCCGGAAAAGCTCTCATCCAAGAAGAACATCCGGCAGTCATTCCTGGCGATGATGGAAGACATGGAAAACAGGAAAGATCCTCTGCTGAGGGACAGGATACTTCGACACATGGACGGCCGGTTCATCCCAACCGTTCTGAACTCGATACGCCCGGTCGGCGAGTTCTACGGATACCATGCAGCCAGGGATGTCTTCAAAAAATATTTCGCAGGTTTCGCGGAAAGAAACGAGAACCTCCCGCTGCTGATCTCCAGCCTGCCGGGGCTGGGCAAAACGCATTTCACGATATCCCATGCGCTTTCATACGCCAACGTGACGTTGATCCTCTGCGAACCTCACGATCTTGAAAAGCCGCTGGAGAAGATCATCCGCGCGCTCTCCGGAAAGACTGCAAGGCACTTCGTGCTCTTCTTCGACGACGTCGACACCCGCAAGATCGACTGGTATTATTTCCGGACGAACGTCGGCGGCTCGTTTGTGCTTCCGGCGAACGTGACGATCGTGATAGCCTCGAACTACGAGTTCCCCGCGAACATTTCCAGCAGGGGCCGCGGCTTCACCTTCCCCATCTTCAACGAGATCACGTGCCAGGAGATGATAGGCGACTTCCTGGTCTGCCTCGGCATGAAGTCGCCCAAGCCGGAACTGGTGTCAGTCATCGCCGCAGACTACGTCGAGGAGTTCGGGCAGCACCTCTTCGAGGAGCTCAGCCCCAGGACGCTTGTAAGGTATCTCGAACGCTACAACAGCGACATGGCCAAGCGCAGGAAGATGCTCGAACTCTCCCGGGAAAAGGTCATCCCAGTCCCCGACGCATCCTGCTTCTACGACGCCAACCAGAAGGTCATCGAACGGCTCGCGAAGAGCGTATGAAAGTTTACCGGCGTTTTCCCCGATGGATATTAACATCTTCGACGAGAACTATTTCATGCGCCGGGCCCTGGAGCAGGCCCGTAATGCGTTCGCCGACGGAGAAGTCCCGGTCGGCGCAGTCGCAGTCCATAAGGGCCGCATAATCGCATCCGCATACAACCAGGTCGAGAAGCTCAAGGACGCCACCGCCCACGCAGAGATGATCCTGATCACCCAGGCCGCAGCCGCCGTCGGCGGCTGGCGTCTCGACGAGGTCGACATCTATGTGACGAAGGAGCCTTGCCCGATGTGCGCCGGAGCCATGCTGAACTCGCGCGTCAGGAGGCTCTTCTTCGGAATGGCAGACCCGAAGTTCGGCGCCGCAGGCTCCGCTGTAAACCTCTTCTCGATGCCTTGCGCCCCTTGCAAAATCCGGATCGCCGGCTCCATTCTCGAAGAGGAGGCGAAGGCGATCATGCAGGAGTTCTTCAGGATGTTAAGGGTTAAAAACAAATAAAGAAGTATGAAAGTATCCCAATGGCGGATCGCCGGCAATTGATATGGCCCATCTTCTCCTCATCGCGATAATCGCAATTCTCGTTCTCGACTACCTGCTCGACCTGTTCCTCGAATACCTCAACAGCACCCGCTGGAGCGATGAGGTGCCGCCGGAGCTGGAGGGCATCTACGACGCGGAGAAATACCGCAGGTCGCAGGAGTATGAGCGCGCAAATAGGAGGTTTTCGATCATATCCGGAACTTTTTCCCTGGCAGTTACGCTGCTCGTCCTTTTTTTCGGACTCCTCGGAACGCTCGACGGATGGCTGAGGCGAATCACCGAGCATCCGGCGCTACTCGCCATACTTTTCTTCGCGGCGGCAGGCCTCGCCGCGGACCTGCTGCATCTTCCGTTCGAAGCCTACGGCACCTTCGTAATCGAGAAGAGGTTCGGATTCAACAAGACGACTCCGAGGACCTTTGTCCTCGACAAGATAAAGGGGCTACTTCTAAGTGCCGTCATCGGAGGAGTGCTTACGTTCGTCATCGTCCAAATCTATGAGTATGCGGGGAACATGTTCTGGATATACGCCTGGCTCGTGGCCGCGGCATTCTCGATCTTAATGGCCATGTTCTATTCGGAGCTGATCGTCCCGGTCTTCAACAAGCAGACGCCTCTCCCCGAGGGCAGCCTAAGGACTTCAATCGAAAAATTCGCGGCGAAGGCCGGCTTCAAGCTGAAGGACGTCTACGTGATCGACGGTTCGAAACGCTCCACCAAGGCGAACGCTTATTTCTCCGGGCTGGGGCCGAGGAAGCGGATCGTCCTATTCGACACCTTGATCAAGGATCATCCGGAGGAGGAGATAGTCGCGGTGCTGGCCCATGAAGTCGGACATTATAAGCTGAAGCATACTGCAATCGGCATGGCCTGCGGCCTCGTGCAGGCGGGGCTGATGCTGTTCATCCTGTCAGTCTTCATCGCGAAGGAGTCGCCGCTTTCGTTCGCGATCTGCCAGGCTCTCGGCGGCGCGAAGGCAAGCTTCCACCTGGGCGTGACCGCGTTCGCGTTCCTCTTCAGCCCGGTATCGATGCTGATGGGACTTGCCATGAACATGGCCTCAAGGAGCTTCGAATATTCCGCCGACCGCTTCGCCGGGCTCGGCTTCGGGGCGGCCCCGATGATGGCTGCGCTTAAGAGGCTGTCAGTAAACCACTTGAGCAATCTCAGACCGCACCCGGCATATGTGTTCTTCCACTACTCGCACCCGCCGCTGCTGGACAGGCTCCGCGCCTTGGACGGGTTGCGCGGGAAGTGACTGGCTGCGTTCAGGTGCCAGCAGGGGGAATCCTCAATATTTAAATTCCAAGCTCCAAATTCCAATTCAGAAATAAATTCCAATTTCAAACTCAAAACAAAGCGATTCAGAGTTTGGATATTTAAGTTTTAGTTTTGAGATTTATTTGGGATTTGGTGCTTGAAGGTTTGGATTTTTTGGTTGTGGGCGCAGCCCGCAATAAAATTTATTCCGGGATGGGCTCGAAGGAGATGTCAAGTGCGTTCTTCCGTTCGCCATAAGACCATTTGACGTTGATTTTCGCGCCGATCTCGACGTCCGCGAGCTTTCCGGCGACGCCGGTACCGGCCTTCGCGTCCTTGAACGCATAGTATTCGCTCGTTCCGTTGTCGATGCTTATTATGAAGAAGGAATCGCCTTTTGCGGCCAGTTTCCCCTTGTCTATTCCGCTTTTCTCGGCGGGAGCGAGAAGCTGGATGTCGGTCAGCCTGAGCTGCTCGTCCTGTGCCCAGGAGAAGAAAATGCGGTTTCCGGCGGGGATGTCTTCGATCTTCGCGACGATGTCCTCGTCGAATCCGCCGCCGTCCTCGGGCTTGCCCCCCTTCCACGGCGGCAGGTAGCGGCGGGCCGTGTCCTCTCCGTCCTTTCTGATTTCCACGGTGGAGCCTTCCTTTGCTACGATTATGCCGGTGGTGAATCCGCTCTTCTCCTGCTTTTTCTTCTTTTTGCCGATGACAGGCGCCAGCTCGCTGGCGCTCTTGTCGTGCCTTTCAGACTTTTTCTCTTCGACCTTGCCGCCGGGATCCTGGAGGAAGGCGGGCAGGCGGTTCTTCTTCGTCTCGGATCCCTGCCCGTCTTCGTCCGACGCATTCACGCAGACAAGCCAAGACATAATTATTAAAGGGGCGAGAATGGCCGTAATCGACTTTTTATTATTCGTCGCCGCCTGATGCCTAGTCCATTTTCCCATATTCCCAATTTCCAGTTTCCAATTACAAATCTCCTGTTTCCTAAAAACATCACTGCTTCAGGACGGTATTGAGCTCGTTCTGCGCGCGGTGCAGTTCGTCTATCGCGGATTTCGCGCCCTTCGGGTTTCTGAACACCGAAGTGCCTGCCACCATGACGTTCGCGCCGTTTCGGGCTGCGGTCTTGACGGTGGCGCAGTCGATTCCTCCGTCGACCTGGAGGTGTATGGGCCTGAGCTGCTCCTGTATCTTCTCCCTGATGGCCCTGACCTTCGGCATCATGTCCTGCATGAACGACTGGCCTCCGAAACCAGGCTCGACGGTCATCACCAAGACGAGGTCGACAAGGTCTAGGATCGGGAATATCTTTTCGGCGGGCGTCTTCGGCTTGAGGGAGATGCCCACCGAGCAGCCGAGGGCACGGATTTCGGCGGCGGTCTTTTCGAGATCGTCCTCGCATTCGACATGGAAGGTGATGTTGTCGGCGCCTGCGTCCGAGAACGGCCTGACGTACCTCCTAGGATTTGTCAGCATCAGGTGGACGTCGAAGGGGAGGATGCTCAGCCTGCTGATGCTTTCGAGCAGCGGCGGGCCGAAGGTCAGGTTCGGGACGAAATGGCCGTCCATGACGTCCGCATGGATGATGTCGGCGCCTGCGTCCTCGACTGTCCTGATTTCATCCCCGAGCCTTGCGAAGTCCGCGGCGAGTATGGACGGCGCGGCGAGGAGCCTTTTCGCGTCAAGCTGGGTCAGCGGATGTTTTATTTCCTTCATCGTCATGTCTCCATACGGTTCGATGCCGGGCGCCGGAAATTCCACCAGTCGATTAAATTCCAAATTCCAAGCGCCAAGTTCAAAGTAAATCTCAAACTTCAATATCCAAGCTCTGAATCACGCCGTTTGGAAATTGTGAATTGGAATTTATTTGAGATTTGGGTGCTTGGAATTTTGGGTTGCGGGCAGAGCCCGCCTTAGGATACAGCGTATAGTCCACCTTGAATACGTCGGGGCGGTATGATTTCTTCGCGTTCCTGAGCCCTTCGATGCCGAGATCCTGCTCCCTGTTGATATAGCGGCATCTCCCTTTGACCGCGTTTGCCGTCTCCCAGTTGACCGCCTGGGCGGCGCCCTTGACTGAACTGTCATATTTCTCGAAGTGGACGACGCATGTCCCATTGAAAATGCTGAACGCGCTGAAGGCGACCAGTTTTCCGGCCGACATGACGGCGACGCCTTCCATGCCAAGTTCGGCGAAGTTGGAGAAGGCCGCCCTCATTGCGGACTTCTCGTGGGAGAGCCCTGCGATGTCGCAGGTCTTCTCGACGCACCAGCTTTCGGCGAGCGCGAAGCATTCGTCCAGGAGATTTCCCGTCACCGGCACGGTCCTGCAGTCCGGGCATTTGCGCCGGAACTGGTTGAGCAGGTTCTTCTTGCTGTGGAACCGCGGGCCGCGGAGGGCGGAAAGATTTTCGGCCTCGTGGATGTAGTCGGCCTGCCCCTCGTCCAGCTCGCAGGCGAAGAACTCATGGATGAGCCTCTCCCGTTCCACGTAGGACTGCGGCGCATGCGACACGGCCGCTTCCGGCCTCCCGGCCAGTGTCTTGGAGAAGATGGAGAAAAGGGCGCCTGGAGACGGTTCCTTTCCGGCGGGCATGAGCAGTTCGTCGTCATTGTCGAAGAGAACCACCAGCGAGCCGTCGTGCTCGGCCCATTTTGTGCCGCATATGTCCTTCCAGATGAAGAGGTTGGTGAAGCAGTATTCGCACGGCAGCAGCGGATCCGGGGGGATGAGCGATTCGATGATGGCCCTGTCCTGAAGGCGCACAGGGCTGAATGCCGTTGCGGATTCTATATGCGGGGGTTGCATGGTGCGCCGAACATCTACCTCTCGAAATATGTGTAGCCCCTGAGCCCGGCCTCGTATGCGTCCATGATCTTCTTCCTGTCCTCGGCGCTTATCAGGCTGTTCTCGATGGCGTGCTCGGCCATCTCGCGGACACGCTCGGCCATGGCCTTCGTGTCGTATTCTACATACGAGAGGACGTCGGAGACGGAATCGCCCTCTATCTCCTTGACGAACTCGAACTTGCCGTCCTCCTTGATCCTGACGCTGACTACGTTTGTGTCGCCGAGGAGGTTGTGGAGGTCGCCGAGGGTCTCCTGGTATGCGCCGACGAGGAAGACGCCGACGTAGTATTCCTCGCCGGGCCTGATCTCGTGGAGCGGGAGGCAGTGCCTGACGTCGTGGAGGTCGATGAAGTTGTCGATCTTTCCGTCGCAGTCGCATGTGATGTCGGAGATGTATCCGGTCCTGGTCGGCTGCTCGTTGAGCCTGTGAAGGGGCATTATCGGGAAGAGGTGCTTGATTGCCCAGGAGTCGGGGAGCGACTGGAAGACGCTGAAGTTCCCATAGTATATGTCGGCGAGGGCGGAGTCGAGGTGCTCGAAGGAGTCGGGGACGTATTTGAGCTTCTGCACCTCCCTGGCGATGTTGTTCATGATGTGCCAGAAGATGCTTTCGGCGAGAGCCCTCTCCCGAAGCGGGATTTCGCCGAGCTTGAAGCGCTGCCTTATCTCGTCGCGGTAGAAGATTGCGTCGTTGTAGCATTCCTGGAGCTTCCTAGGCGATATCGCCTTTACGACCTCGAAGAGGTTGGCCGTCAGCGGGTTGCAGCTTTCGGGGAGGCCGTCGACCGGGGGCGCCTCGAACTTGCTGACGTCGAGTATGTTGAAGAGGAGGACCGAGTAGTAGGCGACGGTAGCCCTTCCCGACTCGGTGATCAGCGTCGGGTGCGGGATACCGCTGTCGTTGCATGTGCTGATGACGGTCTCGATGATGTCGGCGCAGTATTCCTCTACGGTGTAGTTCCTGCTGCTCGGGAAGTTGGTGTGCGAGCCGTCGTAGTCCACCGCCAGGCCGCCGCCCAGGTCGAGGTAGCCCATCTCGGCGCCCTCCTGGTGAAGGCCCGCGTACACCCTGCACGCCTCGAGGACGCCGGAGCGGATGTCGCGGATGTTGGGGATCTGCGATCCGATGTGGTAGTGGAGGAGCTTCAGGCAGTCTAGCATGCCGTTCTGCCTGAGCGTGTTGACCGCGTCGATGATCTCGTGCATGCTGAGGCCGAAGACGCTCCTGTCGCCGCCGGACTCCGTCCACTGGCCGCCGGCGCGGGTGGAGAGCTTGATCCTGATTCCGAGCATCGGCCTGATGCCGAGCTCGCGCGACTTGTCCATTATCACCTTGATCTCGCTAGGCATCTCGATCACGAAGAAGCACCGGATCCCCATCTTGCGGGCGTAGAGGCCCAGCTCGATGAACTCCTCGTCCTTGTAGCCGTTGCATATGAGGCAGGCCTCGGAATCCTTCATCATGGAGATGGCGGCTATGAGCTCCGCCTTGCTGCCGGCCTCGAGGCCGTGGTGGAACGGCAGTCCGAATCGGGTGATCTCCTCGAGCACCTGCTCCTGCTGGTTGACCTTGATCGGGTAGACCCCCCTGTATTCGCCCCGGTAGCCCAGATCCTTCATCACCGTCCTGAAGCTTTCGTGGAGGCGGGATATCTGGGAGTCGAGGATGTTCTGCAGGCGTAGGAGAACCGGCATGCCGAGCCCCCGCTGCTTCATGCCGGAGATTATTTCCATGAGGCTTATCTTCGGCGAGACGCCGTTCCTGCCGAAGGGGGTGACGACCACGTTGCCGTCCTCGGAGATGTCGAAGTATCCCGAACTCCAGTTGTGTATTCCGTAAAGCTCCTTCGACTTTTCTATGGTCCACCGCTCCAGGGCGTCGTTCTTTATCACGGCCGGGATCACTCCATTTTCTGCTGTTGAAACAAGTAGGCAGATTCTAACATTTGAAGCATGCAAAATCAAACGTCCCACGCAACGAAAAACGGAGTTATTTCAGATTTCGGCGCGGCCTGTGGAAAATGGAGCTTCGCAGTATAGCTTATGCGGCATTCCAGAAAACAAAATCACGGAGAAGATCATGGACGCAAATGCCTGGATAGAGAGGAACGGGAGATACACCATAACCGACGGCGGGACGGGCTTCTCGCTGAACGTCGCCGGCATGAAGTTCGCGGACGGCGAAATCGCGGGCCTCTCTGAGAAAAGCTCGCAGGCGCACCTGGGGATGCGGGCCATCGAGGCCGGCGAGATCAAGAATCCCGACGAGAAGCGGAAGGTGACTCATTTCACAGACAGGGCCATCTACCCGAAGACGGAGCTTTTCGCTGACGTAGAGAAGTTCGCCTCCGACCTGCGCAGGGGCCTGATCAAGGGTTCGACCGGCGCCAGGATAGAAAGCGCGGTGATCAACGGCATCGGCGGCTCGGCGCTCGGCCCGCAGCTCATGCAGTTCGCGGTCAACGGCCCGTACTGGAACGAGCTTCCGAGGCGGGCCAGGAAGAAATGGCTGAAAATCTATTTCCTGGACAACACCGACAGCGCCGGGATCGCCGACCTGCTGGCCGCAGCTGACCTGAAGGGCACGGTCGTCGTCAACATCTCCAAGTCCGGCGGCACGCAGGAGACAAAGAACAACATGATAGCCCTCAGGGACATTTATCTGAAGGCGGGCCTCGACTATGCCAGGCACTTCTGCGCGATAACCATGGAGGGCAGCGAACTCGACCGTTTCGCCAAGGCCGAAAAATTCCTCAAGATATTCCCGATGGCCGACTCGATCGGCGGCAGGACCAGCGTGACAAGCGTCGTCGGCCACCTGCCGGCAGCCCTCGCCGGCATAGACTTCCGCTCGTTCCTGAGGGGCGCCTGCAAGATGGACGGAATGACCAGGACGCCGGTGGTGAAGAACAATCCGTCCTACCTGCTGGCCGCGATGTGGTATCTCGCCGGCGCCGGGCGCGGCGACAGGAACATGGTCATAGTTCCGTATTCCGACAGGCTGGTCCTGCTGTCCAAATACCTCCAGCAGCTCGTCATGGAAAGCCTCGGCAAGGAGAAGGACCTCGACGGAAAGATTGTGCACCAGGGCCTGAACGTCTTCGGCAACAAGGGCGGCACCGATGCGCACGCCTTCATACAGCAGCTCAACGACGGTAGGGACGACTTCTTCGTGACCTTCATCGAGGTGCTCAAGGACAGGATGGACCTGCCGGTGGAGGACGGCATAAGCATGGGAGACTACCTGCACGGCTTCCTCTGCGGACTCTCCTCGGCCCTGCTTTCCAAGGGGCGCCAGGTCATCAGGCTGCAGATCCGCGACGTGGACGAATACAACATGGGCATGCTAATCGCACTCTATGAGAGGGCCGTCGCGTTCTACGCGGAACTAATACATATAAACGCCTTCCACCAGCCCGGCGTCCAGGCGTACAAGCTGGCAAGCAAGGGCGTCATATCCCTCCTCAAGGATGTGGAGGGCTTCATAGCATCGTCCGAAGGCTTCACCGGAACCGCCGCCGAGATATCCGCCAAGCTCGGCCGGCCCGGCGACGAGCTCGATGTCGACGGAATCCTCGCGAAGTTCGCTGAAAACGCCCCCGGCAGGAAGATCGGTGGATGTCACGTCACCCGCAAATGGTCAGCTCGGAAGGGCTGGATATACAGCGTCCTGAAGTGAGCCGCCCTAATGACAACTGGCGCTGGCAGCTGTCGCATGCCGTCTCCGGCACCGCGGAGTTCGCCAGGACATTCGGCGTGAAGCTGCCCCAAGGGGGCATCTGCGCCGGGGAGACTCATCCTCTTCTGGCAACACCCTATTTCCTGAACCTGATAGACCGTGCGTCCCCTCTGACGGATCCGATATTCAGGCAGATATTCCCGGATGGAAGGGAGTTGAGCGGGACTCGATTCCTCTCCCGCGATCCTCTCGGCGAGGAGGCCCAGTCCCCTGTTCCCGGGCTTGTCAGGCGCTACAAGGACAGGGCGATAGTGCTTGTCACCCCGAGATGCGCCGTGCACTGCAGGTTCTGCTTCAGGAAGCGCGTGTGGGAGCGGGGCGCGGCGGCCGCGGACATCGGCGATTCCGCCCTGCGGAGGATCGCGTCATTCCTCAGGCGCGACGGCCGCATCAGGGAGCTGATCCTCTCAGGAGGCGATCCGCTTCTCCTTGAAACTGAGCGTCTTGCGGAAATCATTTCTCTGCTCAGGGACGGCACCGGCGTCGAACTCGTCAGGATCGGGACGCGCGTCCCGGGCGCGCTTCCCATGCGCGTGGACCGGCGGCTCGCACGGATGATGGGCCGGGTTCCCGGACTATGGGTGGCCGCCCATTTCAACCATCCCAGGGAGCTTTCCCCGCAGGCGGCGAAGGCCTGCTCGACGCTCGTCGGCGCCGGAGTCCCGATGCTCAGCCAGACGGTTCTCCTTTCCGGGATCAACGACGACTCGGACACGCTGGAGGAGCTCTTCCGAGGCCTTTTGCGGCTGAAGGTCAAGCCATACTACCTCTTCCACTGCGACCCGGTCGAGGGCTCGGCCCACTTCAGGACAGGCGTCCGGAGGGGGCTGAAAATAATCCGTGAACTTTCCCGGAGGCTTCCCTTCCATGCCGTGCCCGCATTCGCCATCGACCTCCCAGGCGGCGGAGGCAAATATCATTTCCCCGGCGCACCACCGAAGTCGGGCAGATACCGCGCCCTTGACGGGAGAAAAATATTTTATCCCGAATAAGGCTTTTATGGCTTGATACGCTGTTTTGATGTGCTATATTAATTATCCGTTTTCCATTCCGGCAGCTTATTGTCAGGCCGGGATGGTTTCAGCATCATCCACATCGCTAACTAGGAGGCAATAGCGCCATGCCCACTTATGAATACGAGTGCAGGATCTGCAAGAAGAACTTCGACATTTTCCAGAAGATGACCGATAAGCCGCTCAAAAAATGCCCGTCATGCGGCAAGCCGTCCATGAGGAGGAAGCTGGGCACCGGCGCGGGGATTATCTTCAAGGGAAGCGGCTTCTACTGCACCGACTACAGGCCTTCGTCCTATAAGGAGGCCCAGAAGAAGGATTCCGAGTCGAAGCCTTCCGCCGAAACCTCGAAGCCTGCGGAAAAGAAGAACGACACGGCCAAGGCTTCGTCTGCGGCCGACAGCAAATAAGCCCCTAAATTAAAGATTTTACAGGAGTCAGTCCACCATGATGATCAAATGTTCCAACTGCGGGCATGAGAATCTCCTCGGCGCGATATTCTGCAGGAACTGCGGGGAGAAGCTCGACATCGACAGGATGCACCCCGAGCTTGAGAAGAAGGGGCCTTCCGGCGGCTTAGGCGGCATCATACGCCGGCTCGTCGGCCTCTTGGTCTTCCTCGGACTAGTCGGAGTGATCGTCATGATGTTCATCCCGAAGAAGGGGCAGCTCGGCGCGCTCGGCGACGACGCGAAGAAGGAGGCCGAAAGAAAATACGAGCAGCTCATCAGGAAGATCAACGACGGGATCGGCGCCGAAAAATACACGTTCTCCCCGGAAGAGGCCACTCACATCTATGCCAGCAAGTTCCAGGGCGCCGCGACCCAGCAGGGCGGCGCATACAACATTGAGAACCTCGAGCTAAGCCTCGACCCCGCCGGATTCATACATGTGCTCATAAAGACCAAGCTCGGGGACAAAATCCCCACCACCTTCGAGGTGAAGGGCAGCGTGAACAACGACGTGAAGCCTGTCAGTCTCGTCGTGACCGAGGCCTGCATGGGCATCATGCCCATAAAATTCCTCGAATCGAAGGTGGTGGAGAAGTTCAATCCTGTCCTGGACGACCCCAACGTCGCAAAGATACTTGCCGCCCTGGTCAAGGTAGAAATCACCGACGACAGGCAGTTCTCCATAACGGTGGAACAGCCGCAGTCCGAGGCGCCCGCCGCAACCAAGAAATAGGCTCCGGCGCGTATCAGCACATAATCTCGGCAAAAGGACATCTCCGGGAATTCTTCAAATATGAATTCAACTCCGGCGGGCGGGTCAGGAAACCTGAAATTGCTCCTGCTTGCGGCGTCCCCATTCCTCTTGCTCTGCCTCTGCGCGTCCGCGTCCGGTTCCGGCACTCCAGGAAGATGCGTCATAATCCAGACATCCGACGTCCACTGCAGGATCGCCGCGTCAAAAGACTCTCCGGGATGGCTGCGCCTCGCATCCGTCATACGCAAGGAGGTCGCCGCCGCCGGAGGCCCGGACTCATGCCTCCTCGTGGACTGCGGCGACACACTTCAGGGAAGCCTGGAAGGCGCCGTTTCGAAGGGGGAGGCCGGGGCAATCATGCTGAACTCCCTGGCATATGACGCATGGATTCCAGGAAACCACGACCTGGACTTCGGCGCCGCAAGGATGCTTGAGATTGCCGGCCTCGCCAAGGCGGATAAGATTGCGGCAAACATGACTGCGGAAGGCGCCAGGACCGGACTGTTCATGCCATGGAAAATGTTCACCAGGAACAAGTTGCGGATCGCCGTTGTCGGGATGACCCTCGGCAGGACCAGGGCGGCCCAGGGCTCCGCCGGCGGACGCATGGATGTGGCGGTTGATGGATATGCTCCCGCCATGGGAAGGATCGTCCAGGAAATAATGGAGGCGAAGCCGGATCTCCTGGTGCTCGCCGTCCACGACGGCCTCAGGCGGGATTCGTCCGGACTTTCCCGCCTGGAGGAGCTGTGCAGGAAGTATCCGCAGATCGACCTGGTCCTCGGCGGCCATACTCACGAGGCGAATCCGGGCGAAAGGATAGGGCTCGGCACATGGTTCGCGGAGCCGCCGGACGGCGCAAAGGCCGCCGTCAAGGCCGTGATTTCGTTCGACGGTCACTCAAAGCGCCCGCTTATCAGGTCCGAACTGCTTGTCCCCGCGCCGGACACCCCTGAGGACGGCCCCTCGTCAAGGGAGCTTTCCGAATGGCTGCGGAAGGCCGCCGATGCATCCAAGGAGGTGCTAGGAGAGATTTCCGTCGCCGCAAGACCCTACGGCGAAAGCCGTTACAATTCCCCTGCGGCCGACTTCGTCTACATGGCACTTTCAGCAGGGCTTGCCGCGGAAGCGGCAATCTCATGCGTCCCTTCGCAGTTCGAAGTCCCCCAGGGAAAGGTCACATACGGCGACATCTTCAGCCTGTTCCCGTACGAGGACAGCGTCTGCTCCGTCGAACTCGAAGACGGCGACCTGGCGGAGGTCGTCCGCGAGCAGCTCGCGAAAATAGACTCCGGCGCCTTCTATACGCTCGCGGGCGTGCGGTGCGACATCTCCCGCGACGGCAGTTCCGTCGGGATAGTCCGAGAGGACGGGAAGGGCGGAAGGCTCAGGATCGTATCGAGCTCCTATCTTCTCGGCGGCGCGGAAGGCCGTTTCCCGATGATGAAAGAAATATGTGCGGCGCCTGCCGCCGGCCTGACCGACCACCATGTCAAGGTCAGGGATATCATGGCCGATTACGTCAGGAAACACACCCCTGTCAGGCTTGAATGCAAAGAATGGATCAGGAAAAGTCAGCGCTGAGCATAGGACAGTTGCGGAGGAAAATATCCATGCAGAAGATACTGATTGACACGGATCCCGGCCAGGACATAGACGATCTCCTGGCAATCCATTTCGCGCTGAAGAGGCCAGAGCTTGACGTAAGGGCAATCACAACCGTCACGTATCCATCGGCCAAGCGCGCAAGGCTTGCCAAGAGCCTCCTGCGCCGCATGGGCCGTTCCGACATCCCGGTCGCCGCAGGGATGGATCTTCCGCTGAGGGATCTCTCCGCGGAGGAGTTGAAGTTCCAGAAAGATTTCTCCAGGACCATGAACCATTATGCGTTCGCCGAACCTGAAGATCCGGCTGACGCGCCCGACTCCGCCGACGCCGTGGAACTCATAATCGAGAGCGTGGACAAGCATCCCGGCGAAATAGCCCTGTGCTGCATCGCGCCGCTCACCAACGTCGCCTGCGCTTTCCGCAGAAGGCCTGACATCGCCGGAAAAATCAAGTTCCTTGCAATGATGGGCGGCGAGCCGCATCTCAACCGCAGGGAGCACAACGTCGCGTTCGACTATGCCGCCGCCGCCATAGTCCTCGGCTCCGGAGCGAGAATATACATGGGCACCTGGGACGTCACACGCCGCTTCTTCCTGACGATGGAGGAGTGCAGATACTTCCACTCGCACCGCGACCCGCTCGTCAATTCCCTCGGGAAGGCCATCGACCTATGGCATCCCGCCCAGAGCTGGAAGCCCGGCCCCGTCATGTATGACCTGTTCCCCATAGTGCATTCGTTTGACAAGTCTTTCTACACTTTGGAGAAGAGATCCGTCCTGGTCGAGACCAAAGGTGATTTCACACGCGGAATGACAGTCTTCGCCGGAGGCAGCACCGACATCGAAGTCACCGTCGGCGCGGATGCGGAGAGGATCAAGAAGCTCTATCTTGAGACCGCCCTCGGGTGAAGCATGACATGCTACTTGAGCATCGCCTTGTACATCTCGAACGCCGCCATCTCCTGGGAGAGGACATTCTTGAACGATTTCATCTGGGCTTCGTTAAGCTCGTTTTAAACAGTTGGAAAAATTGAAATGTTGATAATCAACGACTTAT
>CAZWRV010000088.1:0-28020 GCA_964636325.1 uncultured Victivallaceae bacterium
CAAGCTAGACTGCGGCCCGGACCGCGGGCTGTTCCGGCAATGGTACCGGGCCACCATAGACCAGATGAGCGGGCGCCGGGCAGAGCTCCGCCGCGAGCCATGGTGGGCCGGAGCCAAGGTCGTAGGTGACCGCCAGTTCGTCACCCACCAGGTTGGCAAGCGCCGCGCCGAGGATATCGTCGAAATGGAAGATGGCACCTGCACTTGGGCTTAAAATCGATAAATGGTCTCCGTATTCAATTATAAGCTTATTATAGGCGCTTTATATCAATATATATGGTTTATGTACAAGTAGGTAGTTACACCCAGGGGTTGATACTGGCGGTTATCTGTCACAATCTACACCTTGCCCAGGGCTGCCGCAAACCATGTGGAATGCTTATTTTGCGGGATCGGCCGCCGGCGCGGTGAGGACATCGAGTTCGATCCATCTGGTGGTGTTGCGCTTTACGAGTGGGCTGCCGTCGGTCATGCGGATGGAATCGAATCCGGCGACGCTGTTATCCGGGAAGGTGACGGTCATGGACTTGAAGGTGTTCCCTCTGGAAGCTTCGGGCTCGACCTTAAAATAGGGGAATAAGTCGATCCATTTGCCTGCGGCGGCGTCGTGGACTGCGAACTTGACGTTGATTCCGTTCCTTGCGCTGTCGGCCATGCTCCAGAAGAGCCTGATTTGCTTTAGCTGCCTGCCCTCTGGAGGGATGCTTCCGAGATCCCAGCGGAGCGAGATTTCGTCGGCCCCCTGGATCATGATGTCCTCGGTGGGGGTGTCCGCCGAGCGCGCGTCGGTGAGTGCGACCGGCGGCGGATTGTATTTGCCCCGCCAGTGGTAGTAGCACTTGGGCGTCTCAAGCTCGAACGGCTTGCCCTGGATGGCGTCGTCGGCGGACATGTCGAGTTCGGTGAGGTCGAGCTTTTTCACTTCAATCTTCGGGTCCTCTGCTAGGACAATCCAAGCCTGAAAGATGGTCATGAAGCATGCCAGTGGAAATATGCTTCTCATTTCATTCTCCTGCTTGTGAAAGTTTATATGTCTTAATTATTGCAATCCGCCTTAAGGGACTAAGGTTCATCTCTCTCACTCCAGTCCTATAAGGCCGAGGCTTGACGTGTCGCGGAATCCTTCCGGCATCGGGTGCCACAGGAAATGCTCCCCCTGCGGCGTCGAGCGGATGAAGTTGGCGTAGATCTGCCATCCCGGCTTCATTCCGCCGGGAAGGAGCCGGTCCAGAGGTATTGCTGCGTATAGAGTCCATTTCCCCGGAGCGCCCGTGTCAGAGACGAGTTTTGCTCTGTTGTCCCATGAAAAGATGTCGGTGCTGCCGGTGATGAAGGTCTGGGATGTGCCGGACGGGCCCATGGCGGTCCGCAGCAGGGGATCTCCGTTGCGCCTGGCTATCAGGAGCTGCCAGCAGTCGCCTGATTCCGGGTCGCGGCCTTTCTTGAGCTTGGCCGGATCCGTTTCATCCTCGAAGCGCAGGTACAGGAACTTCCCGTCGTGGGCTACCCGCGCTTCCATCTTGCGGTCGGCCGGATCACCCGCCGGAGTGCGCCAGAATGAGACGGACGGCGACTTGGTCCAGTCGGCCGCGGCGGGATATCCATTCGCCGTGGCGGCCAGCGGCTCCACCCAGAGCTCGGACGGCAGCTTTTTGGAGGCCATGTCGAGCCGGTCGAGGTAGAGCTTGCGCCCTGCGGCCATGTAGTCCCATACGCCCTTTTTGAAAAGCTCGACGTGAGATTTTTCCGCGTCTGTCTTTGCGGCGTCCTCGGCCTGCCGCATGAGCGCGGCCCAGGCCAGCATGCGCTCCTCGGTGCCGAGCCATTTCCATGCGAGCTCCTCGGTCTGGTGGGTGTGCCTTTCGCCCTTCTGGATTTCCGGGGGGTAGTTCTCCGGAGTGCAGAATGTGAGTTCGAGCTGTCTGCAGAGCTCCTTCATCGGCGCCGCGGCCGCGCCGTAGTAGCGGTTGAAGAATTCGTCCAGGATCGCGTCGACGTCCTGCGACGGGTCGTCGAGCATCTTGAACATGACGAGGCTGTGCAGCTGCTCCGCAGCGCCGATCCCTGAGTCCATGGTGACCTTCCAGCGGTAGTCGCCGTCGAAGACATACCATGCGAATCCGTTGAGGAAGACTCCTCTCGCGCCGAATTCGTGGAAGGTCCTGAGCTGCCTGGCGAGCAGGTGCGGCATGAATGCAGGAAAGCAGTGGAAGCGCCCGTTCATCGCGTTCTCCTGTGGGAAGCAGTCGTAGAGCCATAGATAGATCGGGCGGTTGCGTTTTCCCGCCCAGGCCTCGGCGAAGGCCATGTCGTTCCTCTCCATCGCGGGCGCCCACCAGTTGCGGATGTGCAGGCAGAGCATCACCGCGATGTTCGGCTCCAGTTCGACATCCGCCGGAGGGAAGGCATAGTCCGCGTATGCGAGGGTGGAAACATATTTGTCCGGATGGGTCTTGCGGAGCTCCTTCGCTATCTCGTTGACAAATCCGTGGACGAGCGTTCCTGCCGAGCCGTTGGAGAACATTCCGCTCTCGTTCCTGGTCAGACGTGCCTGGCATTTCGGACACCTGCACCATGCGCCGTTGTCGTTCGGGACTACGCCGAAGAAGATGCCGTTGCACTGTCCGCCGGGAGGGACGATTCCCTTGTCGAAATAGTCGCGGGCCTCCTGGACGCACTGGGCCACGACTTCCGGACTGCTCATGCACGGCTGCGCGTAGGCGCCCTTGGGATAACCCACTCCATACCACCCGGGATGCGTGTCGTTGTAGCGGTCCGCCCAAGTGCCGAAGGTGTGGTTCGCCGCGAACTTCTCGCCTCCTACGCGCATGCGCCTCCAGAACAGGTTCGTCTCCGTCCGTCTGAGAATGTCCGTTTCTCCGATGCGCGCCGGAGGTGATGTGGTGGCGGCCCAGAGCGGATCGGGGAAGTTCCATCCGCAGGGCCAGCGGTACTTGTACGAAGGCGAACGTCTGCGTTCGACCGGCTCGACTGAAAGAGTGGTCCGCGGCTCGAAGACCATGTGCGCCTCGGTCGGCCAATACCAGCGGACTCCGCAGCATTTTTCGAGGAAGTCGTATGCCGCGTAGCAGGTCGCCTGGTCCTCCAGCAACGGCGGCCAGCTGTCGTCGGCTCCAGGGGAAAGCGAGTAGTTGACCTTGCCCTTGTCGTCCTTGTCGCGCCCCATCAGGATAATGTTTCCATCTGCCGCTTTGACCAAATATTCCTGTGCAGCGAAGCCGTCCTTTTTAAGCCCCAGCTCCTCGGTCGCGGCGCTGGCTCCGACAAGGATGCGGACGCCTTCCGCCTTAACATCGTCGGCCACGACCGGCAGTTCTGCGCCGGTGATCCTGCGGATGTGATACTGCAGTTCGAAGGCCGCGAATTGGGCGGAGCGCGTCGGCTCCTTGGCGACGACGATTGTTGCGGCCGGCCTGCCGTCGCGGACGATGACGCAGGATTCGCCGGCCAGGCATCGCATAGTTCCGAACGATAAAAGGATCATCGCTGCAATCAGGCGCATTGTCGGCTCCTTTTCGCCAATTTCAGATTTTCTGCCCCGCCCACTATGAAAAGCTTGAAAGCGGTGAATAATTCAGGTTGAACCTGTCTCGCATTCGAATTCCCATTTCTTCAAAGACGGGACGTTTCCAAGTTCGACTCGCCAGAGTCCTTTTCCGGCCTCCTGGCACTTCAGCTTGCGTCCGCAGAAGCTGATTTTCCCGGGCATGTCCGGGGATGATATGATGAGCGATGTCTTGCGCTTGCCGCCGAGCGGCATGCCTTCCGTGACGGCGGCCGAGAGCGACAATTTCCCGTCTGTCCGGCTGAGCTCGAAGCGAGTGCGGCAGTATTTCCCGTGCTCGAAGCGGTCTGAGCCTCCGTCGTCCTCGTAAAGCTCGCAGGTTCCACCGGGGCCGGGATAGATGTCGAGCACGAGCTCCCCGACATGGCCCGAGCCCTGCGGCCTTTCCGGATTCTGCCTGACGATGACCGAGCCCGCCCTGACATAGGCCGGGACATCCCCCATGCCGGCGCCGACTCCGATTTCACGGCCGCCGGCGATTCTCTCGGATGTCTCGAACTTATACCACTCCCCTTCCGGTAGGTAGGCGGTGCGGTGGTTTTCCGCCGAAAGTATCGGGGCGACAAGGATGGAAGGCCCGAACATGTATTGGTCGAACACGTAGGCCTTCTCGTCCAGCGGGCGGTCAAAAAATATGCCGCGCACGAGAGGGACGCCCGCGTCGTAGTGCTCCCTGGCCGCGGCGTATATGTATGGGATGAGGCTGTTGCGCGCCTTGAGCCAGCGCAGCGCCATTCGTCCTACATCTTCGCCGTAGTCCCACGGCTTGCGGCTCCCGCTGCCGGGCGCGCTGTGGAAGCGGAATACCGGGCTGAACACTCCGAACTGCAGCCACCGCAGATAGAGGATGGGATCCATCAGGGGGGAGGGGCATGGCATGAAGAAACCGCCGATGTCGTGGGACACGTAGCCCATGCCGACATGGCCGGCGCGTATGTTGAATTCGCACTGCGTCCTGAGCACTTCCCAGCATGACAGGGTGTCGCCAGTGAAGAAGGCGCCGTAGCGGTGCGAGCCGAGCCCGCCGTAGCGCGCCAGCAGCATCCCGCGGCGCCCGTCCCGCCGGCTCTCCTCGAACATCAGCTTGTTGCAGACCAGCTGGTTCACCGCCCCGTTCAGCCTGCCCTTGCATCCGTCGTTCCACCAGAAGTCGAGCCCGGCGTCCATGATGTGCGAATGGCAGACTTCGAGGAACGCCCTGGCCTCGCGCTTGTCGCATATGTCCACGTCGATCATTTCCAGCCGCTTTTTGTTGTAGGAGGCGGGCCTCGCCCGCGCGGCCGTTCCGGCCTTTTCCAGGTACGGCCTGTAATGCTTGTCGTCGGATCTGACGTCGAGTGGATGGTCGTTCAGCGCGACCTGCAGCCCCTGTCCGTGGCACCAGCGGAAGAATCCGGCCGGATCGGGGTAGAACTTCGGATCCCATTCCCAGTGGCCCCAGCCCTCCTTGTGCCATTCCATGTCGATGATCATCACGGAGAGAGGCGCGCCTCTTTCGATGAACTCCCCGACGATTTTCCTGGCTTCGCGCTCGTCTGGCGCCGGCCAGCGGCAGAACATGAGGCCGAAGGCGTGGCGGGCCGGCAGCGAAGGCTTTCCGCAGAGCAGGATGAAGTCGCGCAGGGCCGCACGGTAGTCGGCGCCATATGCGAAGAAGTAGAAGTCCTGGAAGCCGGGGCGGTCACGTTCGACCGGGAAGTCGTCGTCGTCCATGACTGGCGACGCCGAATCGTTAAGCAGGAAATATCCGGAGCGGGAGAGGATTCCGGGGGCGAACTTGAGGCCTTCGACCGTGCGGTTGTAGGTGCGCTGCAGGAGATTGTTCAAGCCGTATGCAACCGAGGCGTGGAAGTCGCCGTTCAGCCCCGGCCTCTTGTCCGGGCTCTTTTCGTAGTATGGCGGATCGTCCTCGCATTGCAGCCAGGCCAGCCATTCGAGCGACTTGGCGTCGGGGGAGTCCATGTCGGCAGGATGCACCCCCTCGATTGCCAGCGTGTTTCCATAGCGGTCCAGCGAGCGCACGGTGCCCCCGAGGTTCCTGTAGTCGCGGTCGCCCGGCCGCCAGTATTGCAGAAGCCCGTCATGCAGCCACCGGACTTCCAGGTTGGCAGGAAAGAAGGCCTTGTCGTTTTCGCAGGTGACCACGGTCATCACGCCGGTGTCCAACAGTATCCTGCCGGATTCCTCCGCCCGGCTTTTGAAGGCGGCAGGTTCCTGCCTGGCATACGCCACGAGGCTCCGGCGATCGTCGAAGACTCCGTCCGGAGAAAACTCCATGCGCACCAGCGTCGGAGAAAGGCAGGTGAAGCGTCTTTTCCCTATTGTTATCCGATTGCAGGAGTCCGTTCTGCCGCCGGAGTTCCCGCCTCCGGAACGCCTTGTCCCGGCGGAGGCGCCCGGTGAAGTTCGCGTATTCATGAGTTTCAATGCCCCGTTATTGTTTTGAGATCTCCTCTAAGATATAGGATGTGAGGAATATTGGAAATCCTTCAATCTGTTTTTCCGGCCGTAATATTTTCAAAATAACGAGATTTTTCAGGGGCGGGCTTGACACGCCGCGCGCCGCGGCGTATTATTGTGACATGTCACATAAAAAGGGCCGTCCGGCCCACGGAGGAAAGCATGAGGTCTATGATACTTGCCGCGGGCGTCTCGGCGCTTGCGGCGTCCTGCGCGTGCGCGGCGGAGCTGACCGAGCTTGCGGTGCACTATGCCATGAGGACGGAAGAGGCGCCGGCGATAGACGGGAGGCTTGACGAGGAAGCATGGGGGAGGGCTCCGAAGTTCACGCGCTACAGGCATTCGTACGGGGACAAGCGCCAGGAGACGAGCATCCGGGAGCTTTGGGACGGCAAGGGCCTCTATGTCGGAATAGAGAACAAGGAATCGGATATGGACAGGCTTAGGGTCACGGCCCGAACCAGGGACGGGAACCAGATCTGGGCCGACGACTCGGCGGAAATCTACATAGATCCTTCCGCCAGCGGCTACAGCATGTTCCAGTTCTGCGTCAATTCCATCGGCACGCTCGGGGACTACTGGCAGGTGGACATGGGGTTCACCGACTGGAGCTGGTCGGCGTCCTCGGCCAAGGCGGCGTGCGGCAGGACGTCGGACGCCTGGGCGATCGAGTTCTTCGTGTCATGGAACGATCTTAAGAAGACTCCGTCCGTCGGCGACGTGTGGATGTTCTTCCATCAGCGCTTCTCCTACACCGACGGCAAGGGCGGCAGGAGCGCTGCGAGCACATCCGGGGGCGCCTACCACAACCGCAGGTTCGGATACATGTTATTCATCGACAAGGACATACCAGCGCCCGGGCAGCTCGTTGAAAAATTGAGGAGCCTCGCCAAGCCGCCGTGGGTCCTGCCGCTTGACGGAGGGAAATGGATTTATGCCGGAGGTGGGCCGTCCGCGGCGGTGGAAGATTCCTCCGCCATCATATCCGGGCTTAAGGGGGAGGCGGAATCGGCGCTGAAGTCCGTAGACAAGGCGTCGGACGGCGCCGACGCCTCCAAGGACGCGGTTAGAAAGCTCCATGAGCGCTTCGAGTCCGCCGGCAAGTCCGATGGCGAATTCGACCGCATGGCGGAATACATGGCGGTCCGGGACGCGGCGAAGCTTCTCCTGGACGATCTGGAACTTACGGAACTCATCAAGCAATAGCACCGGAGGTTTGAATATGAAGAGGATATTTCTGTCTTGCGCTCTGGCCGTCTCGTCCTGCATGTCGTTTGCCGCCGGCCAGATGGACGGAGGCAAGTACCACAAACTGACCATGGAATACGAGACGCCGCATCTGGAATGGGCCGGGAAGCTGGGCGGTGGCCCAGTGAAGGCGCTTTTCGTGGTCAACCTCGACAACGCCCGGCTCGTGGTTGAGACTGCGCAGAGGATGCAGCTGGACTTCGACGTGGTGACGACGGCCCTGCGTTTCCCGAGACTGGGGATAACCGAGGACGACGACGGCTATTCCGGGAAGATATACGGCGGGACGAGCTACAGCTCCAAGTGCGAGGAGCTGATCGGCAAGCTGGACGCCCGCTACGACGTGATAGTGGTCGTGTTCAACGATCTGAACCAGATGCCGGCGCGCGCGAAGCTCAAGATGCTGTCGCAGGTGAAGCAGGGCTCCGGGCTTGTCTTCTGCCAGGCCAAGGGGCTGGAGCCCCTCAAGAATATATTTTCCGAACCGGACAAGGCGGGCGCGGAGGCGATATTTTCGCTCGCCCAGTTCCCCCCGGCCAAAAAGGGCGGCTTCGAGCTGAAGACATACAAATACGGTCAAGGCAGGATTGCAAGCACAAGTTCGATGATAAAGGTCCCATACTACTACACTTCGCCGCGCTGGTGGGCGGAATTTGAGAACGGCGAGACGCTTTTCATCAGGACTCTTCTGTGGGCGGCGGGGCGCGAACCCGGAATAACGGTCAAGGTTCCCGAAATCGCAGGTTCGAAGCCCCTCCAGCAGTCCGCGGGGAAGCTCTCGGTGGAGATCGACTCCAAGAACTCAGGCCGCCTGGATTTCAGGCTGAGGGACGAGTTCAATTGGATTCTCAAGACGTATCAGGTCGTATTCAAGGGGGCCGAGAAGTCCGCCATCGATCTCCCGCCGCTGGGGACGGGAACTTATTACCTTGATGTGATCGCCTCCGACGACGATGGGGTGGACAATATCGGATTCCTCTCGTTCGATGTTGATTCCGGCGTCAGGGCGGAGCTTCTGGCGGAGGACGACGCGGTGAAGGACTTCGATCCGATCAGGGCGACTCTCAAGCTTAGCAAGGCCGTGGCCGGAGCCCGTGCGGTTGTCTCGCTGGCCGATTCCCCTTACGCGCGGGTGTGGTTCCGCAAGGAGATAGAGCTCGGGGAGCGGCAGGAGATTCCGATAGAGGTCAGGGATTATTACATGCCTACTTTGGCGGCGTTCCTGCAGGTCGAGGTGAAGCAGGGCGGAACTCCGCTGGCATTCGCGGACAAAACCTTCTTCTTACCGATATACAACCAGAAGCCTCCGACATACTGCGATTTCTACTGGGAATACAATCCCGGCGCCTCGGACCGCCTGCGTTCCATGGCGGAAGGCGATCTCATGGGCTATACCGGCAACTTCTGCAGGATTGACGGAGACCGCCCCGGCGTGCAGTCGCACATGCTGCTCAACAAGCTGCTAGGCGCGAACATCACCGCCATAGGGCTGGAAAAGAGCAAGACCGCCGACGAGTTCACTTATCCCGCGGGCCCGCTCAAGAACATGTCCGACGAAGACAACGCCGTCCTCGCCGCGATGGGCGGGCGCTATTCCCCCGGGAATCCCAACGCGGACGAGGCGGACCGCATCCTGACCCGTTCGTGCATAAGAAACAAGCGCCTCGACAAATATCCGCTTGCCTTCTACCAGATGGGCAATGAAGTGAGCGTGAGCTACGACGGCGGCTTCGGCGCCGAGGACGCCAAGGCGTTCGCCGAGATGCTCAAGGAGAGATATGGCGCCGTGGAGAAGCTCAATGCGGAGTGGGGAAGGGAGTATAAGAGCTTCGAAGATGTTCCCAACATGCATCTGGAGGAGGCGAGGACGAAAGGGCTCTATCCCGAATACATGGCGCACCGGCGCTATGTCGACGGCATTGTGACCCGGCGATTCGCCGTGGTCTGCGCCGAGACCAGGAAGGCGGATCCGTTCGCCCGCATCGGATGCGACGGGGTATGGTCCCTCAGCAATTCCGGATTCAACATGGAGGACGTGCTGAACAATCCTGAAATCGGCTACTGGGAGCACTACAGCCGTCTTCCCCGCGCCGAGATCATGCGCAGCATCCGCCCGGAAATGTTCCGCGGATTCATATGGGGCTGGATAATGTCCAACGAGAGCATGCCGGAGGCTCCGTGGTTCAACCTGCTCACCGGATGCGGCAAGCATGCGGACTGGTTCATCTCCGGATGCGGAGGGAGCCAGCAGCTGGCGCCCGACTACCGTCCCTGGCGCCCGCAGATGGTGGTCGAGCTCGAGAAGCTGCGCACGGGAATCGCGCAGCTCCTGAACACGGTCCCCCTGAGGTTCGACGGAGCCGCGATATGGGAGAGCTACAACTCGAACGTAGCCGGCCTGCTCGGCGATCCGTGCATGCCCTCCTCGAACGACACTGTCATGCCCCTCATCTCCTTGTGCTACCAGAACGGAATCAATTTCGACTTCATAACGAGGCACACCATTTCCGACAGGCTGAAAAAATACAGGCTGATGTTCCTTCCCTGCTCGGTCAGCGTGAGCATTGAGGAGGAGAAGGCGATGCGGGAGTTTGTGGAGGACGGGGGAATTATCGTCGCCGACATAAATCCTGGAATCATGAACGACTCGTTCCGCTTTCTCCCCGAGAACCGCCTGTCCGACCTGTTCGGGAAATTCGACGGCAAGATCAAGCCGGAATCGGCGCCGCTGAAGATATCCGCCGAGCTGAACGGAAAGCTTCTCGCCTACGAATGCGCCGCGGCAAACACTGTCCTCGGCCTGGCGCCGTTCGCAGTGCGCAAGATTGGAAAAGGCCAGGCCGTCCTGCTCAACTTCACATTCGCGTCGGCAAGGGACAGCGGCAATTCCGCCGCCTTCGACAAGTTCATGCTTGACATGATGTCCGCATGCGGGGTTTCGCCTTCCGTCCGCCTTGAAGGGCTTCCGCCCGAAAGCATTGTCCGTGTGCGCCAGGGGGAAGGTTTCGAACTGGTCGGCGTGACCAACCGCCGGATGGCGTCGGCCGGGGAAAACGGAAAGGAAAATGTCTTACTCAAGTTTCCGGAGAACGGCTACATATACGAAGTGTGGCAGGGCGAGGACGATCCGGCCAGGATGGTGGATTTCAATTCGACATTTGACGAGATGCGGAAAGCCGTCGACAGCCTATGTGAAATGAAGGGCAGGGTGGTGAAGGGCGGCAGCGTATCCTTCAAGCTGTCGCCTCCGTTCAGGCTCTACAGCTTCTTCAAGGATGAGCAGCAGGCTCCGCCGATGAAGCTTTCCGGCGGCACTGCCGTCCCCGGAAGACCGCTCGAACTCGACCTGAGCCCCTTCCCGCCGGGGCGAGTCCTCTGCCTGCAGATACGCGACAAGGACGGCAGGCTCGTCAACCCGCGCTGCGAGGCTGTCACAAGGGAAGTGTTCGAAGTCGCTCCCGGGCGGCCGAAACATCTCATATATTTCCCGTTCAACGCGCCGAAAGGCGAATACGGCCTGACGCTTAGGGACGTTGCCACAGGCCTGTCAAGCATGGCAAAGGTGAAACTGGAGGAGTAGCTTGCGCGCGCCGCGGGTGAAAAGCAAACACGGCATACGAGTACCGCCATGATTTGTTTTTCCGAGGCGCTTTGCGCTCGGGGTTCCTTCGGGGGAAATTCATTTGTCTATAATTTCCGTTCGGGAATAAAGGTGCGACTTATGCAAAAGGCATTCATCGCCGTATCCGCATTCCTCCTTGCGGCCGCCTTCGCGCATGGCGAGATTATAAAGGGCAAGGAGTCCGCCGCTCCGTCGGCATGGTTCAAGGACAAGACTTATCTGACGGAACTGTCCTGCAAGTTCGGCGAGTTCGCGGTCGGCTGCACTCTGAGCAGGCCCGACGGCGCCGACGCGAAGGAGCTCTGGCGATTCGGAAGCGACATCGGCAGGTTCACCGCTTCTTTCCTAAGCCTCTCTCCCGAGGGCGGCGGCAGGCTTCGCGAGCCCAGGAACGCATGGATGGCCGCAAAGGACGACGGAACCACTCTTGCTGAAATGGAAATTCCGGTCGTGAGAAATGGCAGGGAAGAAGGGAGCCTGAAGCTGAAGATGGCCGAATTGAAAAGCGTTCCCGGCTGGATATTCTTCAAGATTTACGGAAGCGGCGGCGTCGGGCTGACCTCCTTTTCGATAGCCGCCCGCCTTCCTCCGTCCAGCATGGCCATGGGCGGTACTTCGTCAACCCGACTTTTCATGGCCTGGCCCGGAGGATCGTGCGGTTCCGGCGAGATGCCCCCCTGGAACGGGCGGAAGCCAGACTTCAATGCGCTGTCCTTCTTCGTGAGGGGGAAGGACGAAGGCATGAAGAGCGACTTCATCGTATTCAATCCGGATTCCGTTAAATCCCTATCGCTACAGAGGTGGGACGGCGTGGCGATATTGCTCTTCGGCGTCAACGGCTCCAATGAACACGTCTTCGCGATCGGATGCAAGACTGGAGAGCCCGCGGAGGAGACCGCGGCTCCTGCATTCCTGGATGGTGGGAGCAAGAAGATAATAGAGGCGATGGGCAACTTAAGCTGGGCATCGCCGAATGCCAACAAGGCGAAGATCGACAAGCTCATATCCGAGATCGCCGGGCTTCTCAAGGACTACCCCGACCTGGAGGCGCAGGGGGAATTCGACAAGTTGGCGGAGGCCGCCAAGTCATTGAAGCCCGACGACATGCCGTCCGCGATAAGGCTGGAGGAGGATCTGAAAAAACTTGCGGAGGACATCGCAAACGGCGCGCTCAAGGAAGGGAAATGAGTATATAGCAGAAGAAGGAGGGTGATTCATGGAAAATTTACATGACCGCTTCTCGCGGAACAATTGCGAACATCGCAGTTTCGTCGTCATGCCGCGGCGAGGGGATCGGCAGGAAGCTCATAATGCATTCCCTCTCCCGCTTCAAAGAGCTTGGTCTGCACCATGCGAAGATAGAGACGCTGGCATGCAACGAGGCCGGGCAGCACCTTTACACTTCGATCGGCTTCCGCGAGGTCGCCCGGCAGATACATTACGCGATGCCGCTTCAGTAGGCGGCCATCTGCGAAATTCAAAATATTTACCAATAGTCCTATAATAGAATTGACACAACTCGACATGTAGCCGCCTCATTGCATGAGGCGCCCACGGCTCATAAAGCCGTGGCTACAAATGTCAATCCAATTATGGCTTTATTAGTAAATCAGAACTGGGAGAGGAAGCGGATGTCGTTCTCGTAGAGGAGTCGGATGTCGCTTATGCGGTAGCGTATCATGGCGATTCGTTCGATGCCCATCCCGAACGCGTAGCCGCTCCAGTCGTCGGGATTGTAGCCGACGTTGGCGAGGACGGCCGGGTTGACCATTCCGGCGCCTGCGATCTCGAGCCATCCTGAGTTCTTGCATATGCGGCAGCCCTTCCCGCCGCACATGATGCACGAGAAGTCGCACTCCACGCTGGGCTCCGTGAACGGGAAGAAGTGCGGGCGCAGCCTGATGTCGACCTCGGGGCCCATCATCTCCTTTCCGAAGAAGAGCAGGACGCTCTTTAGGTCGGCCATGGAGACGTTGCGGTCTACGTAGAGCCCTTCGATCTGGTTGAAGTTCATGCTGTGGGTGGCGTCCGGCGTGTCGCGGCGGAAGCACCTGCCTGGCGCGACGATGCGCACGGGAGGCCTGTGGCTCTCCATGTATCTTATCTGGACAGTGGAGGTCTGGGTTCTCAGGAGGCGGCCGTCCCCGAAGTAGAACGTGTCCTGGACGTCCCTGGACGGATGGTCTTCCGGGGTGTTCAGCGCGTCGAAGTTGTGGTGGACGGTCTCGATCTCAGGCCCTTCGGCGACTATGAATCCGAGCCTGCGGAAGATGTTCACGCAGTCGTCGACGACGATGGAGAGCGGGTGCTTGCGGCCGAGGGGGCGGCTCCTTCCCGGGAGGGTGACATCCAGTGCGGCGCCGTCTCCGGCGGAGGATTTCAACGAGGATATCCGTTCCTGCGCCACGTCGAAGAGGCATTGGAACTCATTCCTCGCCTGGTTGAACGCTTTGCCGGCCGCGGGCTTCTCCTCCGGCGGGATGGACTTCATCTCTCCGGAGATTCCGGCGAAGAAGCCGTTCCTGCCGAGGATGTCTATGCGGACAGCCTCAAGCTCGTCTGCGGTCTTCGCCGAGGCAAGAGCCTCGGCGGCGGACTTCATCTTGACGTTGATTTTTTCAATGAAAGAGGGCATAGATTAATGATAAGAGAAGAAGTTATGACCGTATTGACCTGATTGTCATGGGCGACAGGCTTGGCACCGAGAAACATTCCCCGGTGCTTCTGCGCCTGCGGCCCATGCTGGCGCCGCCGTTGCGGGCGGGACAAAGCTGCTAGGCTTTCGCCTTTTCGACGAGGGCCTTGAAGGACTCGGCATCCTTGACGGCCAGGTCGGCCAGCGATTTCCGGTCTATTGCGATCTTCGCCTTCTTGAGCCCGTTGATCAGCTTGCTGTAGGTGAAGCCGAGCTCGCGGCATGCGGCGTTGATGCGGACGGTCCACAGCCTCCGGTACTGGCGCTTCTTCTGCTTCCTGCCGACGAACGCATACGAGTTCGCCTTGTCCACTGCGTCGTATGCCGTGCGGATGCGCAGCTTGGTGGCGCCGTAGAAGCCCTTGGCCCTTTTCAAGACCTTTTTCCTGCGCTTGCGCGAGGGAACCGAATAAGTTACACGTGACATGATTAATCTCCTGTTTAATTTTAAAGTTCGTCAGGACGGCGGATACAGGAAGGAATTGCTCCTGCAATCCTGTCCGGGCACTTGTGGCGGATTATTTTTTCAAGCCGTAGGGGAGGGCGGCCCTGACCCTGCTCATTTCGGTTCCACCGACGACGCTGTCGCGGCCGAGTGTGCGTTTGCGCTTGGACTTCTTACCGGTCATGAGGTGGCGGCGTCCGGCCTTGAAATGGACGAACTTGCCGGTTCCTGTCTGCTTGAGCCTCTTGGAGGCGCACTTTCTTGTCTTCATCTTGGGCATCGTTGTTCTCCTTAAAGTTAAAGGGTTGGATGTGATACTGGGGAGGCCGATGCCAGCCTTCCCCAGCATTTGCCCGGTCCGGTTCCGCAGCCTTGCGGCCCGGATCACTTGGGCGTGAAGTTCAGTATGATGCTCCTTCCGATCATCCTCGGATGCGAGTCCGGATCGCCGAACTCGGCAAGGTCCTTGATGACCCTGTTCATTATCTCGAAGCCGATCTCCTTGTGGGACATTTCGCGTCCTCTGAACATCATGCTGGTCTTTAGCTTATGTTCCTTCTTGAGGAATTCAACCGCATGGTTGATCTTTATCATGTAATCGTGCTGGTCGATCGTAGGAGTGAACTTGATTTCCTTGAGCTTCTGGGAATGCTGGTGCTTCTTCTGATCCTTCTCCTTCTTCCTCTGCTCGTATATGAACTTGCCGAAGTTCATGATCTTGCAGACCGGCGGAGATGCGTTGTCGGCGACTAGCACCAAGTCGAGCTCGCTTGCCCGGGCGAGCGAAATCCCCTTGTCGAAGGGGACAATCCCGATCTGTTCTCCATCTTTTCCGATGAGACGGATCTCCTTCCCCGAAAGGAAGCGGTCGTTTGGGTTCAGGATTCTAGCTATGGCGGCGCCCTCCTATTTTGTTAGCGTTTAATGGGATCATGCTTTTGAGCCGACTTCCTCTTTCATTTTTCCGATCAGTACGTCGAGCGGCATGGGGGGCAGTTCGCCCTCCCTCCTGCTTCTGGCGGCGACCGTGCCTGCGGCCTCCTCCTTCTCGCCGACGACGGCCATGTATGGGATCCGCTCGTTTCTGGCGTCCTTTATCTTTGCGCCGATCTTGTCGGAGCGCATGTCAATGCCCGCCCTGAAGCCGGCGGCCTTGAGGGCGGCGAGTGTCCTTTCCGCATAAGCGTGGAACTTGTCGCTTATCGGCAGGACGCGTATCTGCTCGGGCGCAAGCCAGAGGGGGAAGGCGCCGCTGTAATGCTCTATGAGTATGCCGAAGAATCTTTCAAGCGAGCCGAAGAGGGCCCTGTGCACCATGTATGGCCGGTGCTTCTGGCCGTCGGAGCCGATGAAGGACATGTCGAACCTTTCAGGCTCGTTGAAGTCGAACTGGATGGTGGTGGTCTGCCATTCCCGGCCGAGGACGTCCTTGATCTTGAGGTCGATCTTGGGCCCGTAGAACGCTCCGCCGCCGGGGTCGGTCTCGCACTTGAGCCCGCACTTGGCGACGGCCTTCTCGAGGGAGGCTATGGCCTTCTCCCATCGCTCCGGCTCGCCGACCGCCTTCTCCGGCCTGGTGGCCAGGTAGGCCTTTATGTCCTTGAACCCGAAGCAGTCCCATATGTGGAGGCTGAAGCGGAGGACTTCGGCTATCTCGTCCTCGATCTGTTCCGGGGTGCAGATGATGTGGGCGTCGTCCTGGGTGAAGCCCCTGACCCTCAGGAGGCCGTGCAGTACGCCGCCCTTCTCATATCTGTAGACCGTTCCGAGCTCGGCCCAGCGGAGGGGCAGCTCCCGGTAGGATCTGTTTTTCAGGTTGTAGACCTGTATGTGGAACGGGCAGTTCATCGGCTTTATGTAGTATTCGGAGTTCTCGAACTCGATGGGCGAATACATGGCGTCGCGGTAGAAGTCCAGGTGGCCGCTGGTGCGCCATAGCGAGGACTGGCCGATGTGGGGAGTGAACAGCATCTCGTATCCGTTCTTGTAATGCTCGTCGCGCCAGAAGGTCTCGATGATGTTCCTGATGCGGGCGCCCTTCGGCTGCCAGATTATCAGGCCCGGTCCGACGTCGTCGGAGACTGTGTAAAGTTCGAGCTCGCGTCCGAGCTTCCTGTGGTCGCGCTTCTTCGCCTCTTCGATGAGGTTGAGGTGGACCCTCAGCTCCTTGTCCGTGCCGAAGGCGGTTCCGTAGACGCGCTGGAGCATCGGGTTGCCTTCCCTGCCGCGGTAGTATGCTCCGGCGATCGTGAGCAGCCTGAACGAGCCGATCTGTGAGCTGTTCCCGACGTGCGGCCCGCGGCAGAGGTCTATGAATCCGTCGCACTTGTAGAAGGATATCGCCTCGCCCTCCGGTATGTCGGCGAGACGTTCGAGCTTGTATTTCTGCCCTGCGGCGGCCAGCAGCTTCTCCGCCTCCGGCCTGGAAAGCTCGCTTCTTTCGAAGGGCAATGCCTCGGCGGCAATTCTCCGCATCTCCGACTCGATCTTCTCAATATCCTCGGGGACAAGCCTGTGGGCCATGTCGAAGTCGTAGTAGAATCCGTCGTCGGTGGAAGGGCCTATGTCGAACTTGACATCCGGAAAGAGCCTGTTGACGGCGGCCGCCATCACATGCGCGGCGCTGTGGCGTATCGTGTCGAGCGGGAAGGAGCTCATAATGTGTAAACCGTCTTCTCCTGTATTCTCTGCTGAGCTTGTTGAAATTGAATTTGGACGGGTAATCTAATGTCCCGGGGCGGATTTGCAAGGCGGCGGAAGGCATTTTTAATGCCGGCAGCTTATCCGGCGGTCACGTGCCGACGGCCTCCGGGTGCGCCGAGAAGAACTCGTATCTTTCCACGGCGGAATAGACGAGCATGAACGCGGCGAGGCTGAAGCATGAGACTACCCCGCCGAGAACGAAGTGGTTCCTGTTGACGATGTAGACTATCAGGAAGGCTGCCGCGAAGATGGCGTAGTCGAAGGCGGCCGTGCGGAGCAGTATCCAGCGGGGTATGGAGATCGAACCCCTTATGCCGTAGCCCCTCCTGGTGGACGAGAAGAGCGCGATGTTGCCGAGGTGCCTGAAGTGGATGCACGCCTGCATGAGGATGAAGAATCCGCAGACCACCCCGTAGAAGACGTTGCTTGAGTAGAGCCTGCAGTTGTAGAGGAGGAACCACATGCCGAGCGAGCCGATGACCAGCTCCGACAGGAACCTGGACACCAGCGTCCGGGGGTGGGCTATCTCGTCCTCGGATATGGGCTTGAGGCTGTCGCCCTCCTCGAAGACGAAGAACTCCCGCGCCTGGCTGTAGTAGATCTTGGCCCCGTTGTAGTTCATGAGCCAGTCCGAGACGAAAATCGCCACCCAGATGAGCGTCATGACCTCCGGGCGGTAGAAGAACAGCTGCTCTATCATATGCCTACCTCAGTGTGAAACTTTCATCCTGACAAGCACCAAATACAATATCAATATAGCACCGATGAGATATGTCAGCCAGCCGATGCTGCGACTTTTTCCGGACACGGCCTTGATGAGCGGGTACGCTATGAATCCGAGCGCCAGGCCGTCGGCGATGCTGTAGGTGAAAGGTATGCCGATCAGGATGAGGAAGGACGGCACCGCCTCGCTGTAGTCGTCCCAGTCGATCTCCCTGGCGTTGTTCATCATCATGGCGCCGACGACTATGAGCGCCGGCGCCGTGACGGCCGCGCAGCTCGCCACCTCGCCTATCAAGGGCGCGAAGAAGGCTGCGGCCAGGAAGCAGAATCCGGCAGTGACCGCGGTGAGGCCGGTCCTCCCGCCTTGCTGGACGCCCGCGGCGCTCTCGATGTAGCTGGTGACGGTGCTGTGGCCGCAGAACGCGCCGGCCACCGTGGCGCCGGCGTCGCATGCGAACGCCTTCGTGGAGTTCGGGAGCTCGCTGCCCCTCATCAGCTTCGCCTGGGTGCAGACGCCGACGAGCGTGCCCAGCGTGTCGAAGACGTCCATGAACGTGAAGATTATTATGAACGGCAGGAGCTGCCAGAAGAACTTGAACACCCCCGCGACGTCCGCCTTGGCGAAGACCGGCGAGATGTCCGGCGGCAGGCTCACTGGGAAGATTGAAAGCCTGATTTTGCCGAAGAGGGCGGCGACCACGGCCGAGACAAGAATGCCCAGGAGGATGCTCCCCCGGACCTTTAAGACTTGCATTGCGGCCGTGGCCGCAAGACCTATGGCGAAGATGATCACGGCCGGATTGCTGAAGGCGCATGACATCTCGAAGTGGCCGTTCCTGCAGACTATCACGCCGCCGTGCTCGAGCCCGAGAAGTGCGATGAACAGGCCGATACCGGCCGCGATGGACTTCTGAAGGCTCGGACTTATCGCCGACATCATCAGCTTCCTGATGTTGCAGAAGGAAAGCACCGCGAATATCACGCCGGACACCAGCACCACGCCCAGCGCCAGCCTCCAGCCTCCGGCTGGGCCGGCGAGGGCCGCGGCGGAACAGACGGGCAGGACAGAAAGCACGAAGAAGAAGTTCTCGCCCATCCCGGGCGCAAGCGCTATCGGGTAGTTCGCTACCAGGCCCATGAGCAGGCAGCCCGCCGCCGAGACCACGCAGGTCGCCGTCAGAAGCGCACCGTAGTCCATGCCCGTCACCATGTTGAAGTAGCGGCCGGAAAGTATCATCGGCTGCAGGAATATGATGTAGGCCATCGTCATGAACGTCGTCAGGCCGGCAAGCAGCTCGACGCTTATGCGGCTGTTCCGCTCCTCCAGCAGGAAATATTTCGCCAACGCTTCCTTCATAGTTTTCCCCGGTTCATCCTTGGCTCATATATTTTGACATCAAGCCCAGCAGCCTGATGAGCGAATCGATGCAGTTCTTCAACCATGGGTTTCCCGTGAAGAACAGGGCCACCAGCCCGAACAGAAAGACATTTATCAGTATGAATGCTACGGAGATGGTCCGCCTCAGCGTCTTTATCCTGTCCTCGCGCAGCTTCTTGAGGATTTCATTTATCTGCCTGGCGACCCTCTCCCTGACCACGTCGTCCGCCTTCGCATGATCCGCCGGCGGGGCCTCCGGTTTCTTCTGCGCGACCACCTCCATCAGTATTTCGGGTGGAATAGCGAAGTCGCTGGTCATCGTCGGGCCCGGCTCCTCGATCCTCGTCTCACGGAAAAGCATCCGGTTGTCGCCCACGGATATCATGTCCCCCGAGCGCAGGAGCGAATCCTCGGCGACCTTCTGCCCGTTGACGAAAGTCCCGTTCGAGCTGCCGAGATCCTTGATATGCCAGTTGCCGTCGTCGCGGTATTCAATCTTCGCATGATAGCGGGAAACCTTGTCCACATCGAAGCGGATGTCATTGTCCATCTCCCTGCCGATGAAGCAGCCGGGGACGGGGACGTCAACCGACTGAGAATCCCTTTCACCTCCGATGAATTTTATCTTGGCCTCGGACCTGCCATGCGACATTGACTCGGCACCTCATTGAAATCAGATTTAGTTATCCTGCTGCCCGGCGAATCGGCGGCTCCGTGACTCCATCAACCGTTCACATCGTCCTCGCATCCGGCATTCCGACATCTGCAATCCATACAATATCCCATCCTTGCGTGCAAATCAAGCACATCCGCAGCTCCGCAGGAAGCAGCGCCAACCCCGCACAGTCCGGCGATTTTTACGATTTATTTTCCCGACTGGCATTGACAGGCCGCCGCCATAATCTATATTGGCGATAACATCCATAGACAATATCATCCTTGACCCGCCGAGGCGGGCGGAGGCGCATGATGAAGATATCGAAGAAGGGCGAATATGCCCTGATGGCCATGATATATCTTTCGGGCCGGCATGGGACGCCGGTGAGGATCCAGGACATAGCCGAACACGAGGACATTCCGGTGAAGTTCCTGGAGCAGATACTCCTCGATCTGAAGAAGGCGGGCTATCTCTACAGCAAGCCCGGGGTCGGGGGAGGCTATACGCTGCTCAAGGATCCGGCGGAGATCACGCTTGCCGAGATCATCCGCATCATGGACGGCCCTCTCGCGCCCTTGAGCTGCGTAAGCAAGCGGGCCTACGTCAAATGCCCGCACGAGAGCACCTGCGGCCTGCACTCGGTCATGCTGAGGGTGAGGAACGCCATCAGCGACATTCTGGAGAACGTGACCTTTGCCGACGTCGGAAAGGAGCACCGCAGCAGGAAACCTAAGAAATGAACTGATCACGGCCTACCGCATATAATTATGAAACATAAGGAGTTGGAAACATGAAGTTGAGCAGAACCGCCGCAGTTGCGGGATTGTGTTCGAAAGTCGCGTTAGCATGTGGTCTTTCGCTGGCGCTGTGGGGATCAGGCACAAGCCTGGCGGCGGAGGACGGTAAGCCCGCGCTGCCTGAAAAGCTCAGGCTCGGATACTTCCCGAACATCACCCACGGCCCGGCCCTGATTGGCACAGCCAACGGGCTCTTCCAGCAGAAGCTCGGCGACAGCATCAAGCTCGAGACCAAGGTGTTCAACGCGGGCCCCTCGCTGATCGAAGCCATGTTCGCCAACGAGATCGACATCGGCTACATCGGCCCGAATCCGGCCATCAACGGATACGTAAAAAGCAAGGGAAAGGCGCTCCGGATAATCTGCGGCGCCTGCAGCGGAGGCGCGCTCTTCGTTGTCCGTCCCGAATCCGGAATAGCAAAGGCCTCCGACCTCGCGGGAAAGAAGCTCGCGACGCCCCAGCTGGGCAACACGCAGGACGTCGCCCTCAGAAGCTATCTGCTCAAGAACAAGCTCAAGACCGCCGACAAGGGCGGAACAACCGAGATAGTGCCCACGGACAACCCCGCTATCCTCTCCATGTTCATGCAGGGGCGGATCGACGGCGCATGGGTTCCGGAACCCTGGGGCACGAGGCTCATAACCGAAGGCAAGGGGAAGCTCTTCCTCGACGAAAGAACCCTCTGGCCGGACGGCAAGTTCGTCACAGCCCACGTCATTGTCAGCACCGGCTTCCTCAACAAATATTCCGAGGCGGTCAGGAGATTCGTGGAGGCGCACGTCGCCGCGGTGGACTTCATCAATTCCGACATAGATAAGGCCAAGGAGATAATGAACAAGGAAATCGCGAGGATCACCACGAAGGCGTTTCCAAAGGATATACTGGACAAGTCCATGGAGAACATGCTTGTAACATACGACCCGGTCCAGGCTTCACTGCTCAAGTCCGCGGACGACGCATATGAACTCGGCTTCCTCGGCGCAAGCCGGCCCGACATTTCAGGCATATATTCCTTGGAGATATTGAACGAAGTGCTCCTCAAGCTGGGTAGGCCGAGGATACAATACTGAGGTTCGCCGTTGCCGGTTGTTCGTTGCAAATTATTGGGTAACGGTGACCAATGACCAATGACCGACAACGGATAACAGATAACGGATCACTGATCACTTAACTCCATGCTCAACGGCAAAAGTCAATCGTCGGAGACAGTCGCGGCCGCCGGCATATTAAATGCCGTCACCCCCTTCCTGCGCATACAGGAAGTCGGCAAAAGCTTCGTCTCGCGCGGCCAGAGGGTCGAGGCGCTGAGCGGCTTCTCCTTCGATGTCAGCGAGGGCGAATTCATCTGTCTGCTGGGCTCCAGCGGCTGCGGGAAGTCAACGCTCCTCAGCATAATAGCCGGCTTCGAACACCCCGACTCCGGATGCGTGCTCCTCAACGGATCCGCCGTCAGCGGCCCCGGCACCGACCGCGTCCTCCTCTTCCAGGACGCGACCCTGTTCCCCTGGCTTGACATCATAGGGAACGTGGAGTTCGGCCTCCGCGAAAAGAAGATGTCCAAGCAGGAACGCCGCCGCATCGCCGCCGCTTGGATCGAACGGGTGCACCTGAAGGGCTTTGAAAACCACTACGTCCATCAGCTCTCAGGCGGAATGCGCCAGCGCGCGGCCCTGGCCCGAGCCCTCGCCATCAATCCGTCCATCCTGCTGATGGACGAGCCATTCTGCTCGGTCGACGCAATGACCAGGGACGCGCTGCATCTCGAGCTTGAGAACATCTGGAAGACTACAAGCAAGACCATCATTTTCGTCACACACAACGTCCGCGAGGCGGTCGCGCTCGGCGACAGGGTCTTCGTCTTCACTCCGCGCCCCGGCAGGAACGCCGGGGAATACAGGATCGACCTGCCGCGCCCGCGCAGGCTCGAAGATCCGAAAGTCACAATGCACACCGCGGAGATTATGAGGGTTCTTCGAGCCGCCGACAGGAACGGAGAATCCGACGGAGGCGTAAAATGAACGGCAGGGCCGAACAGGGCGGAGTCTTTTACTTCCTTTTCAAATCCCCCTCCAAGGGCGCGGTCGGCGCAAGGAGGGCAGTCTTCTATGCGGCCATCCTCGCCGCCTGGCAGGCCGTTTTCCTGCTCGAGGTATGGCCGGACTACATCTTTCCGGGGCCGATGCAGGTTCTCAACGCCCTCTCCGAGTACGTCGCCAACGGCCAGATATTCAAGGCGGCCCTCGTGAGCATGAAAAGGATATTCTGCGGCTACGGCATCTCCCTGGCGGCCGGAATCGTAATCGGGCTGATGATGGGGCGCATCAAGATTGTGGACGACACTCTTGGCACGCTCATCCTCGGATTCCAGGCGCTCCCAAGCGTCTGCTGGCTGCCGCTGGCCATCATCTGGTTCGGCCTCAACGAGAAGGCCATCATATTCATCGTCGTCATGGGCGCGCTCTTCTCCATCACGCTTGGAGTCGAGGCCGGCGTGAAAAACACCCCACCCCAGCTCATCAAGGCCGCTCAGACGCTCGGAGCGCGGGGGCTCTCCCTATACACGCGCGTCATACTGCCCGCCGCCATGCCGTCGGTCCTCAGCGGGCTCAAGCAGGGATGGTCATTCGCCTGGAGGTCACTCATGGCCGGAGAACTCCTTTACTTTTCGCTCAGCCTGGGAAACCTCCTCCAGACCGGAAGGGACTTGAACGACACCCCCCTTGTAATGGCCGTGATGGTCGTGATCGTGGTCATCGGCTACTCCGTCGACCGCCTCGTCTTCACGCCGCTAGTCGGACATACCCGCGAAAAATGGGGCCTCAACTCCCCGTCCTGACAATGAAACTATTAATAACAGGCGCATCAGGGCTGCTGGGCAGCGACATCGCCGCGGCGGCTGAAAAACATCCAAGCCCCCGAATCTCAAAGCTTGTCAAGCTGTGCTTGAACAGGCGCGACGGCTTCCTCGACGCCGACATCATCTCCGACGAGGGGATGGCAAAGATCGCCGCCTGCGAGTGGGACGCCGCAGTCCATTCCGCCGCATGGCGCGACCCCGACAAGTGCGCGAAGGACGAGGCCGGCACATACAAGATCAACGTCGAGGCGACTAAAAGGCTCGCCGCGGAAGCCGCGGCAAGAAAAGCCAAGCTCATATATATCTCGACAGACTATGTATTTCCCGGCGACAAACCTCCCTACGCCGAAGACGACGCCCCGTCCCCGGTAAACTGGTACGGCGAGACCAAGCGCATGGGAGAGGAAATCGTCCTCGCAAGCTCCAAGGATTCCGCCGTCCTGAGGGTACCCCTGCTATACGGCGTGTCCGCCGGTCTCGACAAGTCGGCCCTGCTGTCAGCCGGAATTAGGGCCGTCCGCTCCGGTAGGCCCTGCGCCATGGAGGATTCCATCGTCCGCTATCCGACCTTCACCGGCGATGTAGCCGACGCGGTCTTCTTCATCCTCTCCAGGAACCTTTCCGGAATATTCCATTTCAGCGGCGAGGACAAGACCACCCGGTACAGGATGATGCAGATCTTCGCGGAAGTCTTCGAAGGCGCCACGTCGCACATATCAAGGCTCGAAAAGCCGCCCCCAAGCGAGGTCCGCCGCCCGCAGGACTCGCACCTTTCGATGAAAAAGCTACTCTCGTTCGGCTTCCCCCGACCCGTAGGCTTCAAAAAGAGGCTCGAAATATTGAAGCCTGAAATCGAAAAGCAGCTCAACCTCCTTGCTTGAGCCGACTGGGAAAGTCCGCATTTGCCGGTGCCAAGGAGACGCCAGCCGGCAGGATGAAATCGGAATCGCAATCGTAAATTGAATTCAAACGTCCCCGATTCCGGCACCGATGAGAATATTTTGGACATTAATGGGAACTTTCAAAGCGGTTCAAGAAGTTCGGGCTGGAAATCCATCCGGCGAAGAGCCCGTTGCGGGAAATCCGCACGGCGGGTTCTGTGAATGGCATGATGTTTTCCTCTAACGATTCGATATTGTGACACTCCGCATTCCGAAAGGGCGGAGACAACTGGGAATACAAACTAAATCTAAAAAGAGGAGAATATTTAATGTCTACTCGACGTGCCGCAAAATCCCTGTTCATGATTGAAGATGTCGAAGTTCTGCGCAGAAAGATACGCCGCCTGGAGGATCCGGTAGGGCTTATGTGGAAGGACATGAGGCGCCTGATACACGTCCGCCCCGACGCCGCCTGGATGCTGGCGCCCTTCGTCGCCGCAGTCACCGGGGATCCGGCCGACATCGGGATTGCAAGGCGTGAGATGCTTGAATATTGCCGGCTTCTTCCTGGCCGTTCGCTGTCGATCGACGTGCAGCAGGACTTCTGGTGCCCCTGCTTCCAGGTTGCGAGGATGGGCATCTATTATTCGTGGATGCGCGAACTCGGCTGGATTTCCGGCGCCGACGCCGCGGCGTGCGAGCAGATATTCCTCGACTATGCGTTCGCTCATATGTTTACGTCCGGTCTTACCAAGCACCGCACCGACATCACCAACAACCAGACCCTTTCACTTTCCTTCGGCTGCACTGTCATAGGCCATCTCCTGGGCTATCGCCTGAATTCGTCGCCGACTGCGCGGACGATCATGGCCGAGGGGCTGAAGCATCTGCGCCTGAGGATCTCGAGCATGCCTCGCGGGGGGTGGAGCGGCGAAGGGGCGACCTACCAGGTGCAGGTGGTCGGACCGGGGGTTTCGCTCGCGTCGATGGCGCTGGAGGCGGTCACGGGCAAGGATGTTTTCTTCCGGCGCGAAGGCCCGGAATTCGCAACACCTGCGGAAGTCGCTGAAATGGCGCACCGCTGCGCGATGCCGGACGGCCTCATGCTGCCATGGGACAACTACGGGTTCTTCATTAGCCAGGTTTCGCTCACTTCGTCGGTCCTCGCCCGGAAGACGCGCGACATGTCATATCTTAACTGGATGAATTCTGCGCGGATCAACAAGCCTTATGTCTGCTTCGGATGGGGGCGTGACGAGAAGGCTCTGACGCTCCTCTTCTGGCCGGAGGACACAGCTTCCAGCAGCACAAGGTCATATCCGGGCTGGTCTTCGGAAAACGTAGGGGCCCAATATGTAAGTCCTGACGAACGTATCGGCTTCTTCCAGATGTGCGACGAGCACGGGGCCGGATCCGAAGTGGGACGGCCGGAATGCAATCCGAATCATGTCGTCTACGGCGCGTTCGGCGCGCAGCTTTTCACGGACGGCAAGGCCGCCGGCGCCGACGTCTTCCGCTTCAAGGGCTGCCAGAAGAAGGTCGCGACGATCACAGGCATGAGCGAGAGGAACTGGAGCAGCGGCGGTCCCGGCGCGCATTCCTGCCTCCTGATCGACGGCCAGGAGGAATACATACCGGAGCGCCGTGGCCATGGCCGCGTGGTGGCCTTCGACGACCTTGGCGAGACTGCGCTGATTTGCACCGAAAGCGCGGAAAGCTACCGGCCGAAATTTGATGTGAGCTCCGTCCAACGGACGACGGCTCTGCTGGCCGGAGGGCGAGTGGCGGTGATCCGCGACCATGTCTCAGCGGAGACTTCCCACAGCTTCCAGTCGCGCTTCTACGTCCGTCCGGCCATCCGGGAAATGCCTCGGCAGAACGGTGTCAGGCACTTTATTGTCGACACTCCCGAGCGCGTCCGGTTCCATCTCTTTCCCCTCGGAGCATCCAAGGTAGTACAGAAGCAGATCCTCGGTTTCCCTGCCGTCTTCGAAGGCAGGTCCGCGGTTCTGGACTTCCATCATGCGAAAAGGGCGTGCAGCTCTGAGTTCACGCTTGTCGTTGTCTCCGAAGATCTTGTGGAGGAACTGGCAGACGTCACCGACGGGTGGGCCGTATTCGGAGGTCCGTCCGCCGAGGAACAGAGTCCGCGCGGATTTACCGCCTCACTGGATTCATATCTTACTGCACGGGAGGAGCTTAAGAACGACCGTATCGTGACCTTGAGGAAAAAGATATCAAAGAAGCAAATACCTGTCGGCCGTGAAATCTGCCTGCGCCTGCCGCGCGGTCTCAGGAAATGCGCAGTGATCGTTGACGGAGTTCCGGCTCCGATCGAGCTGCCCGATGAGTTCCGACCCCAGGCGGAGAAAGTTGGCGACAGGAAGCCTGCAACGGAGCTGCTGCATCCATGGGTAACATTGAGAACTGCCGGAGAAAAGAAATCTTCAGATATGGAGATAAGCGTGGTCTTCGAACGCGTCGCCGGTTCGAACCATCTGTATTCTGATCTTCTTTCGGACGCGTTTCCGCATGGGTACGGACCCGCGCATCTGGGCGTTGTGCGCACGGGGAAATTCTCTCCGCAGGTGAAATTCGCCAGGGGACGGCTGACAGTTGCAGGAATGCGCGGAGAGACAGTCTCCGCCGATCTCGGCGGGCTTGGAGATGGCAGACTTGTTTGCGAATTTCGCAACTCATCAGCCTACGTCGGATGCCGTGGCGTGCCGGGAGTCTTCCATGCGTCGCGTCCGATCAAGCTCGGTGTATACGACGATACGATTAGGCTGGGGCGGATCGAAGCTCCTTTCGCCCTCGTGATGGAACATTGCGGATCCCCCGTCGAGATTGATTGGCATGCAGGAACCTTGCAGGCTTCGTATCGCGGGTCGCGTCACTTGAATTTGATTTTCTCGGCAACGGACCTGCAGGCCGTAATCGTGAACGGAACACTGATCCAGCCGGAAGGCAAGGCGGAATATACGGTCAGGCTCCCGGGCGCGACAACTGCGGCGATGGAACCTTATGCGCAGGACGCGGCTCTCGCAAAGGTGTGGACGCCCGTCGGCAAGGAAACTGTGGCAAGGCTTGCCGAGATACTGAAGTCTGACAACTGGCAGGTCCGTATGGCCGCGGCAGTGGCGCTCGGAGAACGCCGGGAGAAGGGAGCGCGCAAGGCATTGCTCAAATGTTTCGCCTCAGAATTTGACGAGGAGATATTCGAAAACAAGAAGGAATACTGCTGGTTCGTCCGGGGAGTTTCCGACGACTTCACCGACGGAAGGACTCCAGTCAGCCCCGACGATGAGCCGCGCCGATTCGCCGCCTGGAGCCGTCGCTGGCGCCTGAAAGGTCAGATCGCCCGCGCGCTGGGCCGCATAGGAGGGCCGGGCGTCGAGGAGGCGATCCTGGATTCGATCAAGGACGGCCAGGATTTCCATTACTACGTCTGCGTCTGCCAGGCCTTGCGCGACTGCGGCACCGAAAAATCCCTCCCCGCGCTGAAGCGCTTCCTCAAGTTCGAGGAATGGTGCACCCAGCGCTACGCAGAGGACGCAATTGATGAAATCAAGGCACGCTGGCCGGGGCGGGGAAGTTGATTCAAAAAGGAAGGTGTTTATACTCCTTTAGACTGAAAAATTAATTTTCTTTTCAAAATAGATATTGACAAGTCATTATTAAAGTTGTATTATGACAGCATACAACTAATGAATATGGCTGGAGTTTCCCGTCTGCCAGGCAAGCCTTGTAGGCAACAACCCCTGGGAACGCCGAGCCCCAGCTCGGCCTTAAGTTCGCACACCGACCGTGCGACATGCTCGATTTAGGGCGAAGCCGTGCTGAGCTGCGGTTGAGCTTGGCTCAACCCTCCGGAAGACGACAAAGATAACGACAAAGTTCGCGACAAAGATGGGCGAGTTTCAGAGGAGTGCCGCTCTGGCGGGGAAATCCGCCAGTTCTGTCGGTG
>CAZWRV010000089.1:0-27016 GCA_964636325.1 uncultured Victivallaceae bacterium
GGAGGGAGGGGGAACGCAAATCAATGCGCTCTCCCTACCCCTATCCTGCGCGCCGTAAGGGCGCCTTTTTCCCGCAGGGAAAAACCTAGAGGCTTTCGCCCAACGAGTGAAAGTTTGGAAAATCATAACTGCTGATAAAGCAGCTCGTATTCAGAGGGGAAGCAATGTTTCGAATTGCGCTGCCTTGCGGCGCGGCCGTCCATGAATATGAGAGATATTCCATGGCTTGCTGCTGGCGCCAATGTTGCCGCAAACTACTTAATGCAAGATCGTGCTCGGTTTCAACGGAAAGCGTGATCCTCCAAGTAAACAATAGATGAGGCTAAACTTTGTTCATGTTTGATTATCATCGTTCTATTTTGGATATTCAATAGCTCTTAAGTTCCAGCTTCACTATCCGCTGGTTGCCGGAGTCGTATACGGCGGCGCGGCTTCCTTTAGCCGCGATGACGGCGGGCGCGTTGAGCGACTTAAGATCGTTTCCTGCGAGATCCGCAGTCCCGAACGAGGCCAGAAGGTTTCCGATGGGGTCGAAGCATAACACCCGGTTCCGCGCCTTGTCCGAAACCCAGAGACGACCAGAGTCGTAGGCGAGCCAGATCGCCGTTCCGAACTTGTCCTGGCCGAACGAGTTCCAGCGGCGCTTCTCCTTCCAGCCGTCGCCGTTCCGCGAGAATTCGACGACATTTCCGCCGCCGCCGGCGAGGAGGGTGTCCTTTCCTGAGGATGAGAGCGAAGTCCATTCCTTGATGGGCGACGCCGTGGCGAGCTGCACAGTTCCCGCGTCGCTGTTGTATGTGCCGTCGCCGTTGATGTTCACGGATGTGATTTTCCCGTCCGATTCGAGAACTAGGAGGACTCTTTTCTTGTTCATCTCGGAGACGGCGGCTGCGACGGCCTCGCTGGGCAGGATAGTCTGCTGTTCGATTCTACCGAGCTTTAGCTCCTTGTCCATTTTCCCGGAAATGATCATGGGTTTGCCCCACATGTAGCCGTAGCCGCAGACGGAATCGTTTTCGAGGATGGTCAGGCCGAAAACTTTTTCGGGAACCGGAACGCCCCAGTGCTGAGGGGCGGCGGGACCGTCGTTCCAGTTCCAGTTCCCGGAGCCGGACCAGACGCGGCCTTCACGGTCGAGAGCGATCGCGCCGCAGGACTGCAGGGCGCCGATTCTGCGTATCGGCTCGAAGCGCATGTCCGCCCCTTTCCATTCAAGGAGATGGACTACTCCGCAGAAACCTGATATAGCGAAAAGATTTGGGCTCATCTTGGCAATTCCTCTGCCGTTGATGATTTCCGACTGTTCGGCGACATGGCCGATGAAGGAGCCGGAGTTTCCGCCGAGCACTACGCCGGGACTGGGATTGAAATTCTTGTCGAACCTGCGCAAGGTGCTATGCCAGGCGCTTCCATACCAGCAGCCGTCAAGGAACTGCGGGCGTTCGCCGGGCGATCCGGCGACCGGACCTGCAAGCTCGGTTGAGCCAGCGTTAAGCTTATATATTTTCCAGTCGATGACCGCATATACGTTTCCGTCGGCGCCGAAGTCAAGGCTGTCTGGCTTTTGCCTAAGAGTTGCGACGGGTTTCTTTTCTCCTGCGGCATTAACGAAGAAGACGTCCTCTCCTTTCGATGCGATGACGTTGCCGTCCAGCGATGACGGGGACATCCTGTCGGCCTGGACGTTCATCGTCTTGGCCTCGGAGTTGGGAGGAGCGTCGATCGGAAGGGAGTGAAGGCCGCTGCCGAGACGGAGGATCAATGTATCTCCGGCGAGCGCGATCATGTCGGCGTTGCGGTTCGGATTCGCCTTTGGAAGCTTGTATGACGCGAGCAGTCGTCCGTCGGCGGAGTATCGATTCAGAGCCGTGCCGCCGCGGTCCCATAGCGAACCGTAGCGGTCGCAGACAATTCCCATTCCGTTTGTCACCGGACCCTCGAATCGGACGAGCGAATCGCCATGCTCGCCGGAGTTCCCGAGGATGCCGGTGCAAGTGATTTGGTTGGCGGTTAACGTAATTGACCGGATTGACATGATTGACAGCATTGATAATAAAACAAATAGGCTGAATTGTTTTTTCATTGTGCGGCCTCCATGGCTATATCGCCCCAGAGGTTCGGCGTCAGCATTATTTCGCCGGGCACGTCGTTGATGAGGCCGGTCGCCTGGTTTGACCAGTAGTTTCGGAAGATGTTCGCGGTGCCTTCGGCGTCGCCGTAGACCACGCCGAAGTCCCCTCGGAGATTTACGGCGTTTGAGCCAAGCCCGAGTTCGGCCAGCGGCACCTCGGCTTCGACTGTGTATGAGTCACCGTTCTTTGTAACTGCGATTTTCGCGGAATTCAGCTTCTTCACCGAGTCGACCTTTTCGCTGCGCCAGGGGCTCTGGAAGACGACGCTGTCGGTTGCGCCGGGCAGGCGGTGGCGGTAGAGGACGGCGATGCTGCCGTCCTGGAAAGGGGCGATGAGGAGCCGCAGGTCTCCGGGAACTGGGCCGCAGCGGCCAGGCGGCGCTTTCGGATCAGTTCCGAGCTGGAGGTCGACGCTGTCACCAGACTTGAAGAGGAGCTGCCAGTCCTTCCCTTTGTTCATCCAAGGCGACGCATCTTTAACACTGTAAAGAAGATAGAGATTGTTACCGTCTCGTGCGGCGCGGACCGTCACCGGAAACTGTCCGCTCTTGTTCCACTGCGCGGCGGGGTCGCCGCTCCAGTCGTCGTCCTTGCCGTCGATCTTGGGCGCTGCCTTCAAGAATGCGAATTTCGCAGATTTAAGCTCCGAGCCGGCGGCCGCGTTGCGTATCCGGTTTCGTTCGGCGGCGGCCACCTGTTCGGCGGTCACTGAGAACGAACCTTCGCCGCGGACGGTTTCCGCAAGCCCGTTGACGCGGTAGATTCTATATTCTATCCCGCCGCCCTGGAAATAGTAGCATCCGTCCTTCTTGGAGAGGCCGAAGGTTCCGCCGAAGCATTCGCCGCCGAGGATTCCCACGCCGCCCGCCTGCGGATTGGTCATAAGTCTGCAGTCGGGGAAGATCTCGTCCACATACAGGCCGTCAGTCGTCATTACGAATGCGCGGCCGTGGTTTCCATTCATCACCATGACGTCCCCTTTCCCGTCCAGCGGGGCGACGCCCGTGAAGAATAGGATGCCTTGGAGTTCGCCCGTGCTCGGCAGCGGCGCGTTGTGCGAACCGTGGACGTTGGTCCAGCGGTTAGGATACGACCATAGAGTGCGGCCGTCAGGAGAGAAGGCCTTCATTGCCGGATCTGAATTGACGATCATGTTTCCGAAACCGTCCACCGTGCTCTCGACCCCGCTCCACTGAGGACCGTCGATCTTCAGTGCGGCCTTCACCGCATCGTTCAGCGCCGGATATTTCGGAGCTCCGCCGGGCCACCAGCCGTCAGGCTTCAGCACCGCCATGACGCTTTTCCCTGCGACTTTCGCAGGAACCCGCATCGTAAGATCGTTGAAGTCGTGCCCCCATCCGGAGCCGGCGAAGCTCTCTGCGGCGGTCGAGAATTCTATCTCCTCCGCCTGCATTTTCGCGTCGCCGTCCCTATCCACCCAGAGCATCCCGTAGCCGTGACCGGGCTGGCCGGGAACTCCATGCTCATACTTTACGCCGGGATAGTCGCGTTTGAAGGCGTCGACGAACTCCTTGGGCGGCTTCCATGATCTCGCGTATGAGAACTGGTGGGCCGAACTCAGGAATGCGAGTGGCCTGAGTGTCCCGTCCTTAGACAATTCCTCGATGTAAGTGACTTTGCCGTATGCAATTACAAATATCCTGCCGTCCTGCCTCCAGAAACGGTAGTGCATTCCCTCCTCGCCGCCGAGTATCGCATTTGGAACTGCGGATTTCGCGGAAAGATCGACCTTGAACGAGGTGCCCTGGCCGAACCAGCGCGAGGAGTCTTCCGGGTCGAATCCGCAGCCGGGCGCTCCGTAGGCGGTCGGGCCGAAGAATTCTTTCCACATTGTTCCTTTGCCGGGATCATAGGCCGAGAGGCGCTTCGGCTTCCAGCGTCCGTTTTCCGTAACCCAGAGGTGGCCGTCGGGAGAAACCACGAGCCCTGCTGGGTTCTGCAGTTTCAATGGATCATAGGGGCCTGATACTGCAGGCATGTCCTGGCACTCTTCACCGTATCCACCCATCCTGGCTCGGACTTCCGCCGAACATGCGGTCAGACCGCCGGGCTTTCCTATAATTCCTGCCGGCTTTCCGTCCTTGTCCAGGATGTGGACGACGTTGGACTTCTGGTCGCTCCAGTAGAACCTGCCGTCCGGGCCGGCTGCGAGGCCGGCGGGGACGGCCTCGAGGCCGCCGGCTATCTCCCTTGAGAGTTTTCCGGAGGGTACGTCTATTTCGACGATTTTGTTGTCTGCGGACGCATATAGCTTTCCGTCCATGGCCGCTAAGGCGGAAGGATTCTGAAGAGAAATCGAACGCAGTACTGCGCCGCCTCTGGCGGGGTCGACTTCATGGACGACGTTCTTGACACTGTCGCCTATATAAAGCAGACCGTTAAAAACCGCGATTCCTGCTAGAGCGATGCGGTCGGGAAGCTTTTCGGGGGAGCCCGGCCCGACGCAGTAGGATGCGACAACTGCGAACCTGTCCTTGGTAAGGTCGACGATATTACCGTTAGCCAGATCCACCTTCACAAGAGTGATCCTGTTTTCCGCCTTCCAGCCAGGCCTGCTGCGGTCGACCTTCTGCGTCCAGCCTATTCCGTCGTATGCGGCGTACAGGAACTTCTCGTCGGCGGCGACCGCCACCTTTGAAAGGCCGTGACCCATGGGGGAATTGACTCCGCGCACTAATGTTCCGTCCTGATCGAGCTGGATCAGTTCATAACCTCCCTCGGATACGGAGGTTCCGAAGAAGAGGTGTCTGCCGTTGGTCGCGGCCGAGTGCATCGTCCCATGGTTTGAGCCGGGACCGTTGCAGAACGACATCACATATTCCGGGACGAGGCCCGGATGCGAGATGGAACGCCATAAGAATTTCCCGGGCGGCATGGGCTGGGCGTTGTCGTCGGTGCCGTCCCAGACGATGCGCTGAATCCCTTTCGCCATGGGCCGTCCAGAGATCAGGTTGCGGACACGGCCGCCTTTCTCATCCTCTATCACTATGGTCGCCTTGCCGTCGAGGGGCTGATTGAAGTCGAACGCCATCTGGAGCCTGCGGTCCGCCAGCGCCTTCTCTAATTCTGCGAGATCGACCAGGCTCCAGTCTTCGGGATTCGGCGAAAGCCCTGAATGAGTCGCCCTGGAAGAATTTCCCTGCAGAAACGTCTCGATTTGGCGCGGCTTGCCGAACGGTCCGCCCTGCCATTCAACGGAGAAGGAGATCCTCAGCTTTTCCCAGCCCGGTTCGCCGTCCGCGATCTTAGACGCGGGAACCTTGAATTCGTATCTTGTAGACTTTGCGGAAGTTCTGACAGCCGAAGCTTCCTTTTCAGTAAGTAACAACGGTCTGTCCGCAGCGACTCCGAGGCGGACTTTGGGCGTCTGAACTCCCGAAGCCTGTTCGAAAGGTTCGATCGACACTGCCACAACCAGGGCATCGCCGGATCTGCGGAGAAAATAGGCAACCCTAGGCGACTCCGCTCCGGAGACGACCTGCATGTCCTCGTCGGGAGCAGCTTCCGGTAACTCGGCCGAAGGGGGAGGGGCAGAATTTCCGCTTTTCTGCGGAGGCCGCCTCTCATCGCATCCGGTTGAAAGGATGAATGAAAGGAGCAGGCATGAATAAAGCGTTATCTTCATTGTTGTCTCCGTCATGGAATTTGTGCCATGGACGCCTCAATTGTTACACTATTGCCATGCCAATTATGTATTAATATTAGCTCCGACGGCAAGCGGAATCAAGCGAGATAGAGGATATTCCGTGAATTTCTAGGTAAATATCCAGTGAAAGGGCGCAGTTCACTGAATATTTACGAATTTCCTGCGATCTTCCTGCCCTAATCCAGGCCGAGTTCCTCCTGGATGGAATTCGGCGGGTCGATGATATCCCTGACGGGCGCGTAGCTTCTGCGGTGGATGGGGCAGGGGCCGTGGGTTTTGAGCGCCGCTAGGTGCCTTTCAGTTCCGTAGCCCTTGTGGGAGTCGAATCCGTATGCTGGATATTCGAGGGCGAATGCGTCCATGAGCCTGTCGCGGTGGACTTTAGCCAGGATGCTTGCGGCGGCGATGCTGGCGGATTTCGCATCTCCTTTGACGATGAATTGCGCGGGGATTTTGAGCCCCTTGAACTTGAGGCCGTCGACCAGGGCGAAGTCCGCGGGGGCGATCCCTTCGATGGCCTTTGCCATGGCTAGCTTGACGGCCTCGAAGATGTTTATCCTGTCGATTTCGGCCGGCGCGACTTCGGCTATGGAGTAGAGGATTCCGGGGAATGAGGTGATTTCGGAGAAGAGCCTTTCCCTCGTTTCATGGGAGAGCTTTTTCGAGTCGTCGACGGCGGGGATTTCCTTGGAGTTCGCGGGGAAGGAAACAGCGGCGGCGACGAGGGGACCAGCGAGCGGCCCCCTGCCGGCCTCGTCGACTCCGGCCACATGCATGAAGCCATCCGCCCACTTCTCCCTTTCGAAGGAGAGAAGGTCGCGCGCCTGGAGTTTTTCCCCTTTCATAATTTCAGATTTTCGCCCCGTGGCCGTTCAAGCGACTGGGGCATGCCGCCATAGCTCTGCTCTCAGTTTAAGCGGAAGACGAAAATCTGAAACTATTCTTCGTCCTTGATGCGGGCGGACTTGCCGATCTTCTTCCTGAGGAAATAGAGCTTGGCGCGGCGGACCTTGCCGCGGCGTTCGACCTCGATCTTCTCGATGCGGGGCGAATGCAGGGGGAATATCCTTTCGATGCCCTGGCCGTATGCGACGCGGCGGACCGTGAAGGTCTCCTGGATGCCGTGCCCTTTCCGTCCGATGACAAGTCCGGTGAAGGCCTGAACGCGTTCGTTCTCGCCTTCGATTATCTTCACGTGCACCTTGACTGTGTCGCCGATCTGGAAGTCGGGGATTTCCTTCTTGCACTGTGCCAGATTCACTTTCTCCATCAGATTCATTGGGCAACTCCTAGCTGATTGGACAGGATAACAGGATGAACAGGATAATATGGAGCAGGCTTATCTTGTCAAACAGATTATCTTGTCAGCGTTTTATATTTTCCTTGTTGATCTTCCATTTTTCAAAAAGGTCGGGCCTGAGCTTCTCGGTCCTTTCAATGGACTGCCGTTCCCTCCACTTCCTTATTTCCTCGTGGTTTCCGGAGAGGAGGACTTCGGGAACTTTCATCCCGCGGTATTCTTCCGGCCTCGTGAACTGAGGATACTCCAGGAGGCATCCGCTGAACGACTCGTCCTGTCCAGACAGTTCGCATCCGAGGGCGCCGGGTATCAGCCGGACCACCGCGTCCACGAGCACCATCGCCGGGATGTTCCCGCTGGTCAGGACATAGTCGCCGATGGTCAGCACCCTGTCCGCCAGTCCCGAAGCGACCCTGTCGTCTACGCCCTCGTAGTGGCCGCAGAGCACTATGAGATGCTCCTCGAGCGCCAGTTCTCGCGCGATTTTCTGGCTGAACAGTTCGCCCTGAGGGCACATGAGCAGCGTCTTTGAGCCGGCCGTCCTGATGGACTCCACCGCCTCGAAAAGCGGTTCCGGCTTCATGAGCATGCCCGGCCCGCCTCCGTAGGGCTTGTCGTCTACCGTCCTGTGGCGGTCCCTGGCGAAGTCCCTCAGATTGACTGTCCTTATGGTGACGACACCCTTGTCGACGGCCCTTTTGACAATGCTCTCGGAGAACGGGCCGAAGAAAACATCAGGGAAAATTGTTACGATGTCTATGCGCAAGTCATTCGACCACTTCGACTGAAAGGCGCTTGCCGATCCTGCCGCCCGCGCAGCTTACGAGTGCCCGGATCGCCATGATGGTCTTTCCGTTCTTACCGATCACCTTGCCCATGTCCTCCTTGGCGCAGTTGATTTCGATGAGGGCGTTTTCGCCGTCCTCCTTCATGTCGATCCTGACCGAGTCGGGCTTGTCGACGAGCGACCTGACAACGTAGTCCACGAAGCTCTCAAGATCCTTGAGACCGCCCTGTTTCTTTTCCTCTCTCGGGGAAGGCGCGTTCTCCTTCTGCTCGCCGGCGGACTCCTTCCCGCCCAGGAACTTCTTGATGATGCTGAGCACCACTGGTTCACCTCACTTTTTCGCTTGGGTTATCGTGGCCGGTCCGAATCCGCGTACAGCATGAACTCGTTTGCGGAACTGCGGCCTGCATGTCCGTATAGACGCCGCCTGCAGAGGCGGTCAGGACTTCTTCTCTTCTTCCTTCTTCTTATCGTCCTTCTTCGGCTTTGGCGGAGCGTTCAGCGGCCTCTTCCTGATTTTTGAGACCGCCTTGACGTTCGTGCCGCCTGCAGCCCGATACATATCCCGGACAGACGGGGTCATCTTGGCGCCCTTGCCGACCCAGTAGTCGATCCTCGCGACATCGATCTTCTTTTCCTTCCTGACCGGGTTGTAGTATCCGACGGTCTCGATCGCCATGCCGTTGCGCTGGCTCCGGGTGTCGGCCACGACTATCCTGAAGCTCGGCTTGCACAGCGTCCCGGTCCTCCTTAACCTGATCTTTACTGACATAATCCACCTTTCAACGCGTTGAGCGTAGTTTCCCAATATTGCATTATGGTATTAAAGGGCGTAATCATCCCTGGAACGGAATATGGGCAGGGACAAAAAACAGGCGCATACTATAATACATGCCTCTAGGAGTTCAACAGGAAAGATGCAAAAAGTTTAGATGATTTTCGCGAAATATTCCACGGTCCGCCTGAGCCCTTCCTCGAGCCTGACCGTAGGCGCCCAGCCGAGCAGCGAACGGGCCTTGGTGATGTCCGGGCGCCTTCTCTCGGGGTCGTCCTTGGGCAGATTGCAGAATATGAGCCTCGACTTCGAGCCGGTCAGTCCGATGATCTTCTCGGCAAGCTCCTTGATGGTGAACTCCTCGGGGTTGCCGAGGTTGACCGGGCCTGTGACCTCGGGCGGAGTCGCCATCATGCCGATTACTCCGGAGATCAGGTCGTCGACGTAGCAGAAGCTGCGTGTCTGCGAGCCATCGCCGTAGATGGTTATGTCGTTGCCCTTGAGCGCCTGGACGATGAAATTGCTGACGACGCGGCCGTCGTTTATCTGCATCCTGGGGCCGTAGGTGTTGAATATCCTGATCACCTTGACCGGCACCTTGAGCTGCCTGTTGTAGTCGAAGAAGAGCGTCTCGGCGCAGCGCTTGCCCTCGTCGTAGCAGCTCCGGGGCCCGATCGGATTGACGTTGCCCCAGTAGTCCTCGGTCTGCGGGTGCACCGAGGGATTGCCGTATACTTCCGAGGTCGAGGCCTGGAGTATCGGTATCTTGAGCCGCTTCGCCATGCCGAGGAGGTTTATGGCCCCCATCACGCTCGTCTTAGTCGTCTGTATCGGGTCGTGCTGGTAATGGATCGGCGAGGCGGGGCAGGCGAAGTTGTAGATTTCGTCGACTTCCAGATACAGCGGCCAGGTGATGTCGTGCCTGATGAGCTCGAAGCCCTTGTGCCCCAGCAGATGCCGGATGTTCTCCTTGGAGCCGGTGTAGAAGTTGTCAACGCAGAGCACGTCGCAGTCCATCGCCAGGAGCCGCTCGCAGAGGTGCGAGCCCAGGAATCCGCCTCCGCCCGTGACCAGAACAGTCTTCTTAACGCCCAAGAGACACCTCCGAGATGAATGTCCAATAATGATGAACAAGAAATGGCCAATAACCAAGCGAAGAGATGCAATTCGACATCACTTCGGCAGTGGATATTATACTCCTTTAGACTGAAAAATTTACATTATCTGGCTCGTCAAAATGTAAATTTTCACGCTAAAGGAGTATAAATGGAATGATGATGCCGCATGTAATTGAACGTGGATTCCCGTCCTTTCAAATATCCGGGAAAAGATTCAGGTGCAACGCAATTGTCATAATAATTGCCCCTTGCGCCTTTGCGCCTCGGGCTGTTTAAACATCCTCCTGCGCCCGCCGGAACTGCGACGGCGGGCGCTTGAAGCGCCTGCGGAATGCGGCGGAGAAGTACAGCTGGTTGCTCCAGCCGGTCATGGCCGAGACCTCCTTGATGGAATATTTGAATTCGCCGAGCAGCGTCATCGCCCTCCTGAGGCGGATATCGATCAGTGTCTGCTGGACGGTGCTTCCGGCGACAGTCCTGAAGAGACCGGACAGGCGCGACACCGAAAGCCCCACGTGCCCGGCGACATCCGGAAGGGAAAGATCCGCCCTGTAATAGTTGCTGTTCAAGAAGGAGATGGCCTGCGAAACCCGCAGCTCGTCTGGGTTCCGCCTCTCCTTCTCCAGGCTGCACGCCTCGGCATATGAGGCGAAAAGCGACCGCATGATCCCCAGGGCGTGCTGCCTGCACCACTCGCCCTTGCCGAGCAGCTGCGCCGCCCTTTCAGCGATCCTGGAAGGCGTCTCGCCTAATAGTTCGGTCCATCGCGCGAACTGATCCGCCGAGAAGGATGTGTAGGTTGATATTTGCGTCCCGCCCACTGTTGTTGACGAGCAGCAGCCGGTGGGGTTAAGCATCTCGAGTACGAACATCTTCATGTTCTTCGGCTGGGGGCCGCTCGCGTTGTGGAGGCATTCCGGGGGGACGATTATTACGGACCCCTTGCCGAAGTTGCAGTCCGGCCGCCCGGCAAGCTCGAAGCGCATTTTCCCGTCGAGGATGCAGAACAGCTCCCAGCCGTCGTGATGGTGGATTCCCGGCCGGATCGGCGCGGTGTCCCTCCCGCACCGGACGAGATGCAGGCTGTCCGGAGCCTTAAGCGCTACGCGTAGCAGCCACTGCAGCTCCTTTGCCGGAAATCCCGCGCCGGAGCTCCGTACGGAAGATCTTTGAGTGGCGAATTTCACATATCTCTTGCGGTTTATCATATATTAAGCTCCGTATCTTCTCTTTGCAAAGGAGCATGGTGGAATAGATTTGACAATAGAAAAAGACATATCGCCTTGTCGTCAAAAAATGCATGAGGTTCGGACTGATGAGCGCAAGGAGCAGAAGACATCTCGGGTATGCTGTCCTCCTCGGCGCGGTGCTTGTCATCGGCCAGTATCCGGCCATTCTGCCGCTCTTCAGGAGCCGCCTGATGGAGTACCTCGGGATAGGGGACGTCCGTTTCGGCCTGATTTTCAGCGTCGGATACGGGGCCGGCATCGTCGGGGTGCTTATTGCGGGGGCGATTGACAGGTGGGGCGCGCGCCGCATCATCCGCTTGTGCCTTGCGGGCGTGGCGGTCTCGATGCTTGCCCTAGGGCTCGGAGGCAAAAGCCTTGCGATGTTTATTTCGGCGTCATGCCTGTTCGGCGTCTTCGGCGGCCCTCTCATGATAGCCAGCGCCGTATACCTCGCGAAGCTCTTTCCGGGCCGGCAGAGGGGGATAATGTCCTTGAACCTGGCCTTGGGCAGCGTTGGCGGCCTTTTCTTCCCGATTATTGTAGAGGGCCTGATTTCTGTCAGCGGAGGAAATTCGGCAATCTCTTTTGGCAAGATACTGCACATCCCCTTCCTTGTATTCGGCGCCGCGCTCCTTCTTGCAAGTTTCGCCTACGCCGGACAAGGCAGGCGATGCGATCCGGCAATGAATGAGAGCTGCATCGGCATCGCAACCGGCGCGGCGATACCCATTCTGCGCGATCTGTTCGTGCCTTGGCCGATGATGTTCCTGGTGTTTCTGCTGGCCCTTCACGGCGCAGTCGACACCGCGTTCTACATCTGGATTTCGCGATTCCTTGAGAGTTCGTCTTTCAACGGGGGGAAGCTGCCGTTCGCTCCCGGCCTTGTCTTGTCGGCCTTCTCGGTCGCCTACCTGGTTTCGAGGATATTGCTGTTCTCGCTGCCCGAACGCTTCGGACGCACCGCCTTCCTCATGCTTCCAGGAATCATGGGGGGAGGCGTCGCCGCCGCCGGCATACTTTCCCGGGACGCGACATTGGCGGCATGCGGATATGTCCTCGGCGCATTCTGCTGGTCGGCGGAATGCCCCAGCATGAGCGCCGCGCTTCTGCGGATCGACAAGGGCCGCTTCGGATCGGCGATGGCCCTCTCCGGGCTTGTCAGCGCATGCCTTATCTTCCTGGTCGTAAACGCGATGGGCCTTCTCGCAAGCAAGCTGGGCGAAGCGCAGCTCTGGAAGCTAATGCTCATCCCGGCATGCGGATTTGTAATGGTCGGGATAGGCGGATTCTGCTGGTCCGTATGGTACGGAGGGTTCAGGGTGCCCAAGCTGATTTCGCAGGATAGCACACAAGAGCAGTCCAATGAAAAAGAAGGGAAAAATGACAGGATCCGGCATGAGATGCGGACGGATGTCTGCGCCTGAGCATAAATCTCCCGGCGTGCGCACGTTATGGAGCAAACCGGTTCGGATAGTCTTCCACCTCGACGACGCAAGCCTTTTCTCGTTCGAATTCAAATGACCTGATGGAGATTGGAATGGAATGGAAAACTCAGAATCTCGTCAAGCTCAAAGGCCTTGAAGTCGAAGTTTCCGAGCCGGTGCTGGTCAAGCGGAGCCGCTGGTTCTGCTGGTTTCCTTCGCTGATACGCCAGCCGGACGGCACGCTGTGGGCGGTGATGAACGCATATCCGGACATCCACGTGAGCAACTCCTTCTGCTACCTGTCTCGTTCACGGGACGGCGGCCTCTCGTGGGACGAGGCGCGCGTGATCGGAGACGCGGGGCTGAGCCATCTGATACTGGACGACGGATCCGCATTGGTGCTCCCGTATTACCTGCGAGTCCTCGGGCCGGATCTGATCGGCGCGCCTTGTAACCTCATATCGCCGGACGGCAAGCTGTCGTTCCGCCCTTCGGGAGTGACTGTCGGCGGATGGCCCAGGCCGACCACCGGTGGAGCAATGATGTCCCCCGTCTTCGGCGCCGCCGGGTTCGTCTTCAACGGCCAGGCCGTCCGCGGCAGGAACAGCGAATACCTGACCACACTCTACGGACAATTCCAGAACGACAAGCGCTATTCGCTTGTAATGGCGGAATCGGCCGACGGTCTTGCGTGGAAAATCCGTTCCGTCATCGCGGGGCACGACTGTCCTCTCGAAGGCAAGGAAGGCCCTTGCGAGTCGGCGATCTGCCGCTTGAAGGACGGGCGCCTGATGTGCGTATTCCGGCTGGATTCCTTCATCCCGTACGGGCGGACATACAGCTCAGACGACGGACGCACGTGGAGCTCGGCTGAGAACATCGCACCGTTCTCCGTCGAACCTAGCCTTGCTGTTCTCGGCGATGGAACGGTGGCGTTGTCCGGCGGACGCTGCGGCATCAACGTGTGGTTCAACGCGGACGGCACGGGCGGCGACTGGCAGGCGGTTGACATCGCTGCCGCGCATAACGCCTCGGTGGCTCCGGCCGACCGCATCGATCCGGATTCGCGGAAATGCTGGATGGACATCGACCAGATGCGGAAGCTGGATTTGACCGGCTTCTCCTCCTGCTATACGGAAATCGTGCCGCTTGACGAAAGCACTCTGTTGCTCATATACGACCGGATCGGTTTCGCATGGCACTCCATACCTGACGATTCCGAGGAGACAAAAAGCGTCTGGGCGATGCGCCTTAAGATAAAGTAGTTTGCATATGCCGTAAGATATCTTTAATTGGTTATGCTCGTAAACTCACAGGAAATGTGACACCCTCAATTAAGTTGGAGGAGACAATGCTGGAGAAGACAAATGTAATTATCGCGGCTGCCGACGCGGAACATCCGCGAAATTCCGAGGCCGGAATGATCGAGCGGCGTGACGGCAGCATCCTTCTCGGCTACCAGGAATACATGGCCGGCCCGGAAGGCGGCGAGGACAACGGGAAGAACCAACTTGTCACCGTCGTCTCACGCGACGGCGGACTCACCTGGGGCGGGAAACGTGTGCTGGTGACCAACGAGCCCGGCGACGTGAACGTCTACAACAGCAACTTTCTGCGATTCGGCGACGAGATACTCTATGCGTTCATGCGCTACCATGTGCTGGCCGCCGGCAAACCGACTTCGACAAGCATGTTCATCTGCAGGTCCTCGGACGAAGGCGGGACTTTCGGCGCTCCTGTGCCGATTTGGGAGCGGCAGCCCATGCACTGCGCCAGCGGCGTGATAAAGATGTTGAGCGGCGGCCGCATCCTGCTGCCGATCGGACGCCAGACCGGCGCGGTCTGGTCGGCGACCGATCACTGCGTCCAGGGCGCGATATTCAGCGACGACGGCGGACGCTCCTGGGAGTTGTGCCGGAACTGGGTCGACCTCCCGTTGCGCGGGGCGATGGAATCGCATGTCGAGGAGCTGCGCGACGGCCGTCTGCTCATGGTGGTGCGCACCCAGCTCGGCGCAGTCTTCCAGTCGCATTCCTCAGACGGCGGCGCCACCTGGAGCAAGCCGCAGACGACAGGACTGCGTCAGCCGGAGACATGCCCTGAGCTTATCCGGCTTTCCAGCGGCGAACTGATGATCGTCTGGTGCAACGCCGAATACGATCCCGGCTTCGCCAGCCACTACGGGAAGCGCTCCCCTCTGGCCGCCGCAATATCCCGCGACGAAGGGCTGACGTGGACGAACGTAAAAAACTTGGCGGAAGATCCGCGGAAGGGCTATTACAACCCGGTGGCGTATTGCATGCGCAGCGGCCGGGTGATAGTAAGCTATACCGCGACGGCCTATACCCCGCAGTGGCGCATGAGCCATCTTGACAACCACCTCTGCGCGGCAGTGTTCGACGCAGGATGGCTTACCAACGGAGGAAATGATGAAGCTTGACAATGGAATTATCGCTGTGGAGTTCGACGAGCGCACAGGCAGCCTCGTTCAGCTCCTTGAACTGAAGGACGGATTCAAGCATCTCGCCGATCCGGAGGGCGGAAGATTGTTCCGGGTTGTCGTCCCTGACGACGGACGCTGGCTGGACCGCCATTGCGAGAGCCATCTGAGCGGAAGGCCCAGCATGTGCCTCGATGGCGACAAGGCGATCATCCATTATCCGGATCTGCGCGTCGCACGGACGGATGAAAAGTCTGCCATATCCGCAACAGTCACCGTGAGCCTTCCGCAAGGCGCGGAAGAGGCTCTCTTTACGATTGAGATAAGGAACGGCGGGCCTCACATGATCCACGAAGTCTGGTTCCCGCGCGTCGGGGGCTGGCGCGGCTATGCCGGGCCGGGAAAGGACACTATCTTGCGCGGCGACCTTTGGAACACGGATCCGCACAGTTTCAGAAAAACAGTCCGCCCGAACGGATATACCCTTGCCGACCACCATCGCCGCGAATATGCCAGCTTCGCCTTCGGGATGCCTTTCCCTTTCCTCGACATCTCCGGCGGCAGACATGGGATGTCATACATTCATTATCCTGCGAAAATCCGCGCTGGCGGAGCTCTGCTAGAGGATCTCAGCGAGATGCGCGGCGAGCACCGTCCGGCCTGGAGCTGGGTGCACCAGCCCTTCATCAGGCCGGGGGAGTCTTGGACGAGCGATCCTGTCGGAATCGCTCCGCATAAGGGTGACTGGCATGCGACCGCGGATCGGATGCGTGCGTGGCTGGGGACATGGTGGACGCCTCCGGAATATTCGTCCCGGCTGCGCGAAAGCATCGGCTACTTCAACCTCTATGCCCGGGACTTCATGGGGCTTGAAATAACGCCGTTGAAACAGCTCGTCAAGGTTGCCAAGGAGCTTAAGAAGCACGGGATCAATGACTTCTGCGTCTGGGATATGGCAATGGCGATCTATCTGCGGCCGGACACCGGCGATTTCCTCATGGACGATCCGAACCGGCTTGATGAGTTCCGGCGGGCCCTTCGTGAAATCCGCAGGATGGGGATCCAGGTCAGCACGCTTGTCAACTACCGGCTCACCACCGCCAAGAACCGTTCGTGGAAGACGCGCGGCGAACGGCAGGTGATGCGAAGCCTCTACGGCGCGCCCAGATACGAGCACTGGTCGAAATGCCGCGGGGCCTTCGGCGACTTTCTCCAGACGCACCTGGACGAGGGCGGCGCCAGCCTCTGCCAGAACCATCCCGCCTTCCAGCGCTGGGCGGTGGCTCTCACTGGCCGCATGCTTGACTTCGGCTTCTCCTCGGTGTTCATAGACCAGCCGTTCGAGACGAGCGTCTGCTTCGCGCAAGACCACGGCCACTCCGTTCCGGCGCACGGCCATGAAGGTGTCGGCGAATGGGTGCCGAAGGCCGTGGCGGAAATCCGGCGCCGTGATCCCGAGGGTTATGCCATCGGCGAAAACGCCGACATCTGGACGAGCAGGCATATCCAGCTCTGGTGGGACTGGCAGTGGGCGGGCAAGCGCGCCGACGTCTTCCGCTATATCCTGCCAGACTCGCTCCAGTCATGGATCATCGACGCGCATGAGCACCAGCACGAGATAGGCAAGGCTTTCGCCCTCGGATTCCTGCTGTCGCTCAACGTGCGCGGGCTTGAAAGGCCGATCTCGGCCATGCCGGAATTCGCGGCCCGCATCAGGCGTCTCGCCGCGCTCCGCAGAAAGACCGCGGCGTTCACGGTCCACGGCCGGTTCCTGGGCGATAACTCCTTGAAAATCAAGACAAAGGCCAAGCTTGCGGCCTGCGTGTTCGATGCGGGCGACAAGCTTGGAATAATCCTCGGAGAGTGCGCCGACGGAAAGAAGGGCGGCGGCAAGGTGGACATGTCGGTCGATTTGTCGGCGCTCGGCCGGAGAACTCCCGCAAAGCTGCTCATGCACCGCGAGGACGGCTCGGTTTCAATTCTGAAGCCGTCGGTTCGCGGCAGGATACTGGACGTGGCGTTCCGCCTGCGCCGCTGGGAGTCCGCGGTCATCGAGATTCCATTGAAATAAGGGATTATTGCAATTGGAACGGTCGCTCACAGCGGGTACAAGGATACAAGCATCGTCGCGGCCGACAGCGGGTCTGGAATATTCGGATACAACAGCGCGCCATGGGGCGCAGGATGATGCTCTTCGTCAACCGGCATTACATGCAGGACTCCTGGCACATAGGGCGCCTACTGCTCCGCACGGACGGATTCGCCTCAGTTTCGGCAGCATGGGCCGGGGGCGAAATGCTGACCAAGCCGCTTGTATTCAAAGGCGACCGTCTTGGCGGTTCACGGTTAGGTTCGGTCAGGCGGGCAGATAGATGTCTCCATTGAGATATGACGCCCAGAGGTTCTCGAACCAGGCGTCCTCGCGCGGAATCTCCCTCCTCGGCACCCACTGGTTGAGCACTTCCCCGTCCGAGGTGGCCATGGTCTCAAGCACCTTGCCGCGGAAGTCCGGGTTCTCCGCGACGAACTTCCAGAAGTCGCCGAGCTTCGGATGCGCCGGGCTGCCTTTCTCGTCGAGCACCAGCGCGGAGCCGCGGCTGCCGACTCCGTCGTTTACGGCCGCGGCGACGGCCTTAAGGTATACAGCGTGCGCGAAGCAGAGCTGCAGGTTCCTGAGGCATTCGGCGAGTTCGCGGACATTGCTGAATACCAGCCCTTTCTCGTTGAGGTTCCTCCACTGCCGCCAGGCCTCGGCGACGGCCTCCTTGAGCGCGTCGGCGGAGCGTATGTGGGCGCCCGCCTTGGACATGCGTGCCTGCAGTTCGCCCCTGGCCGATTCCCATCCTTCGCCTGCGCCGGAGGACCTCTCCATCCAGGAGAATATTTCCATGAGGCTTCCTTTCGCGGCGGTCTCGGCCGCCTTCGCGTCCAGCGAAGGGGCCATGCAGCGGTTGGATATGTATTCCGCGATCCTGAATCCGGCGACCTGGCCGGAGTTGAGCGCCGAGCCTCCGGGCCTGTAGACGCCGTGCGAGCCGTTGACCTCTCCGGCGGGAAATAAGCGCTTGATGTTCAATGATTCCCACCACAGGTTCGCGGCCAGACCGCCGTTGTTGTGCTGGGCGCAGACCGCGATCTCCAGCGGCTCCTTGGCTATGTCGATCCCGTGGTCCGAGTAGAGAGATATGGCCGCCGGATTCATCTTCCTTAGCCGTTCGATCGGCGTTCCGAAGACGGCATGGGATTTCTCAAGGTATTCGAACGCCTCCGGGCCGAGGGACTTGAAGTCGAAGCCGGAGCAGTTCGACCGGAAGTCGAGAAAGACCCTCCTTCCCTTCTGGACCGTCTCTATGTAGACGAGGATGTCGATGAGCGACGAGCCGCCGACGACCTTCCTGGGGTCGAACGGCCACTGGTAGCCCTTGAGGAATATGGCGGTGTTCATCTCGCCGACGGTCTGGAAGTAGGGCCTGAGAAATTCTTTCGCGTCGGAAATTCCGTCGGACAAGGTGCTTATGAATTTGGGTACGACCTGCATGTAGGTGCCGGAGACGTTCCAGCGGAACTTGATGGAGGCCATGCCGTACTGCGATTCGGGGAGGCTCTGGGCCTTCGCTCCCGCGAGCAGCGCGAGGCCTATGGCTCCCGTGTGCACCTCGGGGTAGACGCTCGTCTTGTAAAGGCCGCCCGGGCCGCCCACGGCGAACACTACGTTCTCGGCTGTGAAGACCTCGAAGGCTCCGGCCGGTTCCTTGGACTTGGCGCCGCAGTTGACCGCGACGGCGCCGCATGCGCGTTTATGGCCGCCGTCCTCCACGGTGAGCAGCGATACCGCCACTCGGCCTTCGATGACTTCTATCCCGCGTCTGCCTACCTCCTTGATGAGGCACCTGCACATCTCCCTGGACGTGTACGGGCCGACCGAGGTCGCCCTGCGGAAAGGGTCGTGGTCGGTCTTGTAGCCGATGAACTGGCCGTATCTGTCCCGCGGGAAGTTCACACCGAGGTTGACCAGGTTGTAGAAGGCCCTCGCGGAATGGCAGGCCTCGGCAAGAGCCAGATCCCCGTGCATGCTCCCGCCGTTGAAAAATGATTCGGCCAGAAGCTCCGGAGAATCCTGCGCCGATCCATACATCCCCATCTTGTAGTAGGTCTGCTTGTCGCTGCCGGTGTTGATGGAGGTGCCCTTGTCCAGTCCCTCCGTCAGGATCAGGACGTCCTCGACGCCGCGGGAGTGGAGCTGCACCGCAGCGTTGAGGCCCGCCGCGCCGCTGCCAATAACCAGCGTATGGACGTGGCGCACCGGCACCGAGACGGACTTGCCCTTTCCAGCCTTGATTTTCAATGCTTTCATTTCTTCCACCTTGTATGGTTACCAATAGTCCGATTTCACATCAACGGATATTTCCCAGCCCTGCCAGAGCATGCTGGCACTACGAGCATGAAATCTGATCCTACAGCCTGCTGACGGAGAAACCGCCGTCCACGTCCACCACCTGGCCCGTCGAATAGGCTATGTCGCCCCTGGCCATCATGGCCACGGCCTTGGCGATGTCCTCGGGGAGGCCCCAGCGCTTCTGCAGCAGAAGGCCTTCGGCGATGAGCTTGTCGTATTTCTCCTTCACGACCGCGGTCATGTCAGTCAGGATGATTCCCGGCCTGATCTCATATACCGGGATGTTGAATTCGGCGAGGCGGACCGCCCAGAGCTTCGTCGCCATGCTGATGCCCGCCTTCGATATGCAGTATTCTCCGCGGCTCACGGAGGCCACCGCGGCGGAGATAGAGGAGATGTTGACGATGCATCCGGCGTAGCCCGGATCCGCCTTTCTCTGCTCTATCATCCATCTGGCGGAGGCCTGGGTCAGGAAGTAGGGGCCCTGGAGGTTTATCTTCATCACCCGCTCGTAGCTTTCCTCCGTCGCGTCGAGGATGTCGGCTCGGACTGCCGGGGCGACTCCGGCGTTGTTGACCAGGACGTTGAGGCGTCCGAACTTCCGCCTTATCCCGTCGAGCATCGCGGCCCTGTCGGCGGCGCTGCTGATGTCGCACCTGCAGTAAAGGACGTCCGCGCCCGGCTTCCTGAGCTTGTCCATGTTTTCCGAGGCCTTGGCCTCGTCCATCACGTCCGCCACCGCTATGTCGTAGCCTTCGGCGGCGAGAGCCATTGCGATTCCATGGCCTATACCCCTTGCCGCACCGGTCACCAGGGCAGTCCTCTTCATTATGAACCTCCATCCTGTTTCGAAGATTGAGAGTTAATTTAAAATATTTCCTTGACATGATAAAAAACACGATATTATATTATCGGAGAAAATAAATTCAATAGGCGCGAATGAACAAAAGTCGGAAAAAAAGGAGGGCTGCCCCCGAGACGATGTTCGACTTTTCCGTCCTGCGCGAACTTCGCAGGCAGAAGGGCATGAATATCGGGGAGGTTTCGGAGATCTCCGGCGTCTCGCCCGCGGTCATTTCCAAGCTCGAGAGGAACCAGAGTTCGGCGGAGCTTGAGACCCTTTTCAGGATCGGGCGCGCCTTCGAGATGCATCCGTCGGAGCTGCTGGGAATGGCCGAGTCGAGGTCCGCGCACAAGATAAGCTCATCCTCCCACAGATCCGGCGGCCTCAGCTTCCGCGAGATCAACTACGGGAACGTCCGCTGCATATACGGCGGCGGCCCGAAAGGCAGCATGACGGCCAAGCCGGAACTGCACAAGGACGACTACGAGCTCTGCTGGATTCTCCAGGGCAGGGTAGAATGCGCACTGCCGTTCGAAACACACCAGCTCTCGGCCGGCGAGGCGATACAGTTCGACGCCCTCCTCGAGCACAGCTACAAGGTCCTCGAAGACTGCACTATGCTGATAGTCCATCTGAAGAAGGGGAAAAGGTTTTGAAAACGGATGCCGGATAGCAGATGCCGGATGGCAGAAACCAGACAGCCGCGAGTCACGGAGTCACCAATAACCAATAACCAATAACCAATAACAAATAACCAATAACAAATAACCAATAACAAATAACCAATAACAAATAACCAATAACAAATAACCAGTAACCAACAACGAGGCTCACATGATAATCGCAGACTTGAAGGAGATCGCTGGCAGGAAGTATCCTGCCGGGAGGAGGACGCAGAACATAGTCGGGGGGCAGTCGCCTGTGCAGGCGAAGAACTTTTCGATGGGTTTCGTCACGCTTGACGCGGACGGTGGCCAGGTTCCCTGGCACAACCAGGAACAGGAGGAGGTCTATTTCATAATAAATGGGATGGTTGAAATGTGTCTGGGGGAGGAGCGAAGGATAATCGAAGGCGGCCAGGCCGTATACATACCGAGCGGCGTCTTCCACCAGGTGACGAACATCGGCGACAGTCCGGCTGAGATGATCTACTGCTACGGGCCCGCCGGCGACGTGGCGCACTGGCGCCAGGAGCTGGAAGGGACTCTGCCGAAGGCCGGAGTCCAGGCGCCGCCGCTTCCGAAGGACGCATTCAAGCAGAAGGCGTGAAGAATTGTCCGGGGAATCGCGACCGCGTTCGATTGCTACCGGCCTCGGACGACTGCGATCGGCATTTAAATTATCAAAAAATAAGGATAAAAAGAAAAATGAAGCCTGAAATCAAGACGCACAAGCTCGGAATCATCATGAACGGAGTTACGGGACGCATGGGGACGAACCAGCACCTGATCCGTTCCATCGCGGCTATCATCAGGCAGGGCGGGGTGAAAATCTCGGAAGGCGAGGTGATAATGCCCGATCCTGTCCTCGTCGGAAGGAATCCGGCCAAGCTAGAGGAAGTGGCGAAGCGGGCGGGAGTAGGCAGATGCACCACCGATCTCGACGCGGAGCTCAAGAAGGACGAGAACATAATCTACTTCGATTCCCAGACGACGGACCTGCGCGTGCCGTCGGTGACGAAGGCGATCAGGGCGGGCAAGCACATCTACTGCGAAAAGCCGACCGCTACGAACACAAAGGAGGCGCTCGAACTCTACAAGCTGGCTAGGAAGGCCGGAGTCAAGAACGGAGTCGTCCAGGACAAGCTGTGGCTTCCGGGAATGCTGAAGCTCAAGATGCTCAGGGATTCGGGATTCTTCGGCAAGATTCTTTCGGTCCGCGGGGAGTTCGGATACTGGGTCTTCGAGGGGGACATCGTTCCGGCGCAGAGGCCCTCGTGGAACTACCGCAAGGAGGACGGCGGCGGAATCATCATCGACATGCTCTGCCACTGGCGATACGTGCTCGACAACCTCTTCGGCGAGGTGAGGGCGGTCTCATGCCTGGGCGCCACGCACATCAAGGAGCGCGTCGACGAGAAGGGCAAGAAATACGCCTGCACCGCGGACGACGCGGCTTACGCGACGTTCGAGCTTGAAGGCGGCATCGTCGCTCATTTCAACTCGTCATGGACGGTCCGCGTCAGGCGAGACGATCTCCTGACGCTCCAGGTGGACGGGACGAAGGGTTCCGCGGTCGCCGGCCTGCGCCAGTGCCGCATCCAGCCCTACGGCGCAACGCCGAAGGCGGTTTGGAACCCGGACGTCGAATGCCCTATCGACTATTTCAAGGATTGGATCGAGGTGCCGGAAACGGCGGCCTGCGAGAACGCGTTCAAGGCACAGTGGGAGCTTTTCCTGAAGCATGTCGTAATTGGAACTCCGTTCAGGTGGTCGCTGCTCGAGGGCGCGAAGGGCGTCCAGCTCGCCGAGAAGGGCATCGAGTCCTGGAAGAAGCGGGCATGGGTGAAAGTTCCAGGACTTTCATGATCCATGCCAATCTCCCGGCATCTTTGTCGCGAACTTTGTCGTTTTCCGGAGGGTTGAGCCGAGCTCAACTGCGGCTCAGCACGGCTTCGCCCTACATCGATTTCCTCATCGACAGGACTGCGAGGTTCGCAGGCAGCCACTCGTCTGAAACTCGATTCCGTTCGATTGAGGGTTGAATTCTGTTCAACCGTCTTCTCGGCATTCTTTGTCTATTGTCTTCGTCTCCATTCTTAGTCTTTTTCAAAGAGACAAAGACACGGGACGAAGATGGAGGACGAAGAGTCATTCAGCGGTTGGAACTCCCGCCGTGCGGCGTTCGCAGACTATTCGGGCCACTCGATCATGAAGGTTACTGGGAATGAATTCGTAGATAATAAGACTTCGTATCTGAGTGGGCGAATAGCAAGCGTATGTTCAGTTGGAATTGTTCGTAAATGTGCCATAAAATATCCTTGGCTCCATCCTACGTCCCAAGATTCTCCCGAAATCCAGTGGTAGCATTTTTCATTTTGGCTCCATATGGCCCCGATTCTGAATGCGACTTCATCATACATGGAGGGTGCCAAGCGTTCCTTGGCGATTTGCATTACTGCGTTCATTTCCTCCTTTGTGGAGGGGCTGGCCAAGTAGCCTCCTTGCGACCGGCAGAATTCCTCGGCCTTTTCATAAGACATAGGTATCGGAACAAGCAGATACCTGTGCCCTCCCCATTCGTCCGCATATTTCTTGAGATCTGATTTTTCCCCTTGCAGTGCAGCTTGAATATCTGGCCAGATTTCGAAAAACTTATCAGGAGTATATGAGTTCAAAGATTTTAAGCTTTTCATGTTTTTCAAACTATCGAGAAGCGTCTGAGCTGCTGTTTCTGGAGAAAAGAAGAGTGAGCCCAATTGCATGTTGGAAATAATATCGGCGTTCGTCCCGGTAAGAGGTATTCCAGATGCTGAAAGGCTATTTAAAGGCATCCCTCTCAAGGGTGAGAAATCTGAGATCTTATTACCAGTGCACGAAAAAGCGACCAAAGGCATTCCGGCAAGCACGGAAATATCTGATATCTGGTTGCCTTCGCAGTTTAAGAATTTCAAAGGCATCCCTTTAACAGGTGACAGCTCTGATATTATGTTCACGCTGCACGTGAGCCTTTCCAAAGGCATTCCATTGAGGGGAGAGAGATCGGATATCTTATTAATATCACAGCTCAGATGTTTAAGCGGCATGCCACACAATGCTGAAAGGTCAGATATCTGGTTGTCATCGCATCGCAACTCAATCAATTGCTTTCCCTTAAGAGGCGATAAGTCAGATATCATATTGAAGCTGCATGTAAGCCTAAGAATGGGCATTCCTTTGAGAGGTGATATGTCTGATATCTGGTTGTGAGCGCAAACCAAATCAACAATTGGCATGCCTTTCAAAGGCGAAAGATCGGATATACGGTTATTGAAAAAATCCAGAGAACTTAATGACATCCCCTTAAGGGGGGAGAGATCTGAGATAAGGTTATTGGGAAAGGAAAGCTCTTTAATGTGCATCCCTTTCAATGGGGAAATATCGGAAATCTTGTTGCACCAACAATGAAGGGATTCCAATTTCATGCCTCTTAATGGAGCAAGATCGTTTATCTGGTTGCATCCGCAATCGAGAAATGCAAGCGGCATGCCTTTAAGTGGAGATATGTCTGCTATTCCTGCCTTGATTAGGTTAAGTCGTTTTATAGGCAGTCTGGAGATTGCAGAGAGAATCTCATCTTGGGTGGATTGGGGGAGGATACTGGTAGTGTTGTAGGTGTCTCTGCCTACAGTTATTACTTTTGCCCCTTTACGCAAGCGGTCAACAAGAATCTCTCGAATCTTCTCAGAAGAACTGGAGCCCACATCGATGCGTTCCGCCTCACATGCGGCATCAGCCGCATCTATGAATTGTTCCCTTTCAACGTGAATCTGGCTTACCTGTTCTAGTGCTATAGCATTAATGCGGCGGATCCTATCAGAGGTGTTGAAAGGAACATGGTTCCCAGTTGCAACTGCTTGAAGTATGTCTAGAGCACCATCTACGTTTCCTTGATATTTCTGGGACAACCCTAGAAGAAGCCCTGCCTCTATTCCCAACTCGTCATTGCCGTGTACCTGCATTTGGCCTCTGAAGAAATCCTCGGCCTCCTTGAAAAGTTTCCGACGCAACATCTCCCGTCCGGCTTCCAACGGAGAGACAAGCTGGGGGCTGCGTTGCCTGTCGACCTTTAGCTTATAGATCGATGTTTCTGAAAAATAAGTTCCTATCGCAAAGTTCCGCTGTCCCTGTCCAGCCAATATGACTGGATCGAAGTAATCAAGTTGGAGAATGCCGTCTACGGAGGCTCTGATAAACGAACCTGATTTTTCTACGGAAATAGTCCGTGTCTGGTCAGGTGGTCGCATCTGCCCTTTATTTGATACTAGGAGACTCCAACGCAGATCGCGCAAGGTGTCAAGTGTTATGTTGTTATCGAAACCATTATATACAATCCTGTAACCTCTGAAGCTGTCTCCTCCGACGGCGATGCTGACGCATTTGTCGCCGGACAGAGTGCATTCGACACGGATGTCGTCGGCGACAGGTTCCTTCCAACGCATCACTGTCAGTCCGCCGCCAAGCGATCCAAGTCTGCCAAAAAGTGTGAGCGAACCGTTTTCGAGCTTAGCGGCCTGAGGCACCGGTATTTCCTTGCGCCCTTCACTTTCAAGAAGATTTGCCGGACAGAAGACTGTCTCGAATCGGTCGTCTATGGTTTTCTCCTTGGTGAAGTCGAATTCGCAAACGGGCAGCCATTCGGACTTGCGTTTATTTTCCTCTTCCAGCAGGTTCAGCTTTGCCGTGGCTTCGTTTTTTGCGGCTTCGGCGGCCTTTAGTGAAAGCTCGTTGGATTTTTCCCTTTCGCGCCGTTCCATCTCACGGGCATGGTGTATCGAGAACGCCGCCCCTGTGGTCAGCAGTGCGATCAGTGCTGTTGCAGCCGAGAAAGTTCTGTGCCTTCGGATGAGCAGCCAGATCTGGCGTGCGATCCCGGCATGCTCCGCCCTTGTGGCGAATCCGCCGAGATATGCCTCGATTTCCTTCTGGATATCCTTGACCGACTGATAACGCTCCTGCTTGTTTATGGACATCGCCTTCATCGCCACCGAGGATAGCGCCGGCGGGATGCGGCCTCCCGGGAGATGCCGGAGCGGATTGTCCCTGTCGTGTTCGTATTTCTCGGCCGGATCTATCTGGCCTTGGACAACCTTGAGAAGTATGGCGTTCACGCTGCTGCCCGAGACCGGAGGGTGCAGTGTGAGGATGCTGTAGAGGATGGCGCCGAGCGAATAGATGTCGGACTGGCGGTCGATCTCGGAGACTTTGCCGTAAGCCTGCTCCGGGGCCATGTAGAGAGGCGTCCCCATGACGGCGCCGTCCAATGTGGCCGCCGCGCCCTGGGCTGCCTCGCCGACGCGCGCCGAGTCTATGATAGTCGTCTGCTTCGACTTCGCGGCTTCTTGCTCACTGGGATCCTTGTCGTCGCGGGCCAGGACCTTGCCGAGGCCCCAGTCCATGACGAGCACCTCGCCGAACTCGCCGACCATGATGTTCTCCGGCTTGAGGTCGCGGTGGACGACGTTTTTCATGTGCGCGAAGGCGACGGCGTCGCATGCCTTGAGAAATATCGCGAGGAGCTGTCCGAGAGGATATTTAGCTGTGACCGCGGCGTCGCCCGTCCTGATCCCTTCGAGTATGGCGTCGAGCGTCACCCCCTTGACGAGCTTCATCGTGTAGAAGACGCTGCCGTGAGCGTCGACTCCGAGCTCGTGGACGGGCACGATGCTGGGGTGCTCCATCTGGCCGGTGATCTGGGCCTCCTCGATGAAGCGCAGAATTTTGGCGTCGTCCGCCTTCTTGGGGTCAAGGAGGACCTTCATCGCGACCGTACGGCGGATGTTGAGGTCCTTCGCCTTAAGGATGGCGCCCATTCCGCCTTTTGCGACGACCTTGCCGATCTCGTATCTGCGGCCTGCCTGGTCGACCAGGACGCTGGAGGCAGAGATGCATGAGGAAGATTTCCCCTTTTCGTCGAGAACCACGCCGCCCTTAATGCCGCGTGCGTCAAGCAGCTGCGTGATGGTCAGCCGGCCGCGCTCGATATCCGTGTCCAGCGTAGGCTTCAGTTCGCCAGGGTCGAGACTGTCGTCAGGCTTGTCTTCCATGATGCAATTAATATAACTTTACATGGAGTGATTGCAAAGGCTGGGTTTTATCGCTTGGATGTCGGTAGATTTGCTCCTCTGAAACTCGCCGCAAGTAACGCAGACATTCCTGTCTGCGGCATCGCAGGTAGGAATACCTGCGCTACTTTAAGTTTCTCC
>CAZWRV010000090.1:0-26636 GCA_964636325.1 uncultured Victivallaceae bacterium
GAGGAGGCGCAAACCTGATAAATGAGGCTAAATTTCCCTTATCTTAGTGGCATTCGCCTATTCAAACGATTTTGTGGCAACTCAAAGTGTAATCGGCCAGAAGATCGGCAGCACGGTGACGTATGGGGGGCTTTCCTTCGCCGCCAATGGAACATTTTTACAAGAAGGAACCGGTTCCATGAATGCCTCTTATAAATAATAATCGGAGTATCCACATCACTCAACCATCCCCTACAAGTGGTGGTTGAGTGGAGCATGCACTACAGCTTGTGTGAGGTCGGCTCAAGTGGATACCCCAGAATAATAATTTGGGAGAGAGGATTTTCTACCCTTATGCACTATCTAATTTTAATTATTTTATTGTTCTCGCAACAAGTATTTTCTGACGGAGGCTCAACTGGAATAATGACCTTGGATGACCTGACGAAGTATCTTGCAGAAAACCATCAGGAAAAGGAAAAGCTTGATGCCATCCGTGAATTTCAATATTCCGGATATATGCTGAAGGAGGATGACATTAAGAAAACTATCGAATTATTACCTAAGATGGATAAGAACATTATTGATCCGTTCCTGCAATTAATTCTATATTTAAACCATCTGATCAATGGTAAAGAGATTCGCATATCGGATGAAATTTCAAATAAAATATTAGACAAATTCATTTATGATCCTGCTCGGTTCATGCGAATATTTTCTTTTTTTAGATTTCATTTCAAACCCCAAGAAGACTTTTTCGAGTCATATCACATAGAACTCGAGAAGTTCTTAAAAAAATCAGACGCTCTTCTATCATATTATTTAGATAATAATCCGAACGATTTGATGCAGACTTTCCGCCAGGTGCCAGATTACAGCTTGATTTATCGGAAGATGCGAGACGGCGATGATCTGCTGAAAAAAATAGCATCATCCATACTCGAACAGTGCAAAAAGGCAAAGGTATTCGAACAGTCGTTCTCAGACGAACAGGCAAAGAATATATTTAATTCTTCGTTGCAAGTCTTAACTGGGAAAGATTGTTCTAACGACTATGACGTATGGAAGAAAGCGATTTCAACCATGCCATGATATGGTAGTTTTTCAGACGCCTCCAGCTATTGTATTTCATGTTTCAGTTGTCGCAGCGAAAAGAAAAAGATAAATAGTGAAGGGGAAAATGCCTCTCCTTCAGAACGGCAGGCCGCCGTCGTCCTTGTCGGCGCCCTTGCCCTTCGGCTTTTCCTCGCCGCCGGCGGAATCGTCCTCATCCTCCGAGGCGGCATGCTTCTCCGGAGCCGGCCTGCGCTTATCAGGGGCCGCGCCCCTTGTGCCGGAGGACGGATCGAAATCCTTCCACACGCCGTCCGCGCCGTCGTCCTTGACGAGCAGTTCTATCTTCTTTTCTATGGCCTTGAGCTTTTCGCCGCAGACCGCGGCGATCCTGCTGCCCTCCTCGAAATGCCTCATCATTTCCTCGAGCGGGATTTTGCCGCCCTCCATCTTTTCGACGATGGACTCGAGCTTTTCCAGCAGCTTCTCGAACGGCATGGATTCGAGTTCTTCCTTTTCGGACTTCTTCATGTGCGTGAAACCAAGGTTGGAGATTTGCTAAGGGGCTGTTTGCGGGCTAATATAAAATGGCTTGAGGCAATTGCAAAAACCTCGGCGACACCCGCCAGCCAATTGCGGACAACTGTGGCCGGGCATTATTGCCCGGCATTTACAATAAGACACACTGTAAGGCATGCCATGAAACTGTTGTTTTACTTATTCCTATCGTCCCAGCTCCTCTTCATTCTTCCCGGCTGTGGGGAGCAGAAGAAGAAGGGCATCGAGGTCGAGGACGTCGGCGCGAACGCCGCGCTGAAGGAGGCCGCGCAGCGGAAGAAGGCGGAGGCCCAGAGGCAGAAGGAGGAGAAGGCGGCCGCACAGCAGAAGAAGGCCGACTCCAAGCAGGACGAGGATTCCGACAGCTACGAGGGCGTTAAGTTCGAGATGAAGAACCCCGACAAGGAGGCCAGGCCCGAAGTCAAGGACGACAGGAGCAACGTCGTGGTCGAATCTGCGGAATTCGCATCAGGCGACGAGGATGACGAGGACGGCAAGGCGGGCAGGGCAGGCAAGGGCGATAAGCTCACCATTGACACTCCGGCCGGCTGCTCGGCGGCGAAATTCCAGAAGGGGCTGGATAAGATTATATGGAAGCCGAAATGGCATTTCGAGGGTGCGGGGGCCGTACATCTCGAGGCCTTCTTCATGAGCCCCGACCAGAGCGTCCTGGGAGTTGTGGAGCGAACCGGGGCGCAGGACGGCCCGTTCGGCAGCAGGATCGTCCTCATCAACACCTACAGCTGGGAGATACTGAAGGTCCATGAGCTCTCCGAGGAATACGTCACAAAAGCTTGCTGGATTCCCGGAAAGGATCTGATCGGGCTCTGGACAGATAAGCAGCCGTCATTGAAGCAGCCGTCGCGGATCTTAATAATCAATGCGAATACCGGGAAGACCGTATCCCAAAGCGAGGCGCAGAAATATTCAGTATCCGACATCCAAGCGTTCAAGGGGCGCCTACTGGTGAAGCCGCTGGACGAGGGCGAATGCAGGTTGCTTTCCTTCAAGCTCCAGGACAGGGACCCAGGTGCCCCCCTGGAACCTGTCGAGCAGCCGAGCGAAAATCCGTCCGGCGTCTTCGCCGTCCTCGAGGATGATGGCGTGGCGGCGCTTGCCGGAGCCAAAACCATCGAACTGTTCGGCTCCGACGGAGGAACCAAGGGAAGGGTGGAAATCCAGGTCGGGGACAAATTCCTTCCGGACAACGCCGTTTTCGCCGGAAGTCCCGACATAATCGCGGTCTCCTCGTACATGGGGCCGGCGCTCGTCTTCAGGAACGGCGCCAATAAGGCGCTCACTGATTCGTCAGGCAGGGTACTTGCAGCATTCGAGAACCGCCTGGTCTACGAGGAATACAAGAACGGACGCATTGTCGTGTGCGGCATCCCCGACCTCAAGGAGGCCGGCTCGTTCACGCCCGCATCGTTGAAGCCGCCCACCAAGGGCTCCGCGATTTTCGCGGCATTTCTCAAGCACCACGGGAAACTTCTGGTCGTGGACTCCCACGGCAACTTCTGCCTCTACGCCAAGCCGGTCAAGAGCAAGAAGTGGAAGAAGCTGCTCATAATTTCATCGGACAAGTGAGGGATAAGCTTCAAACCGCGTCGTTATTTTAAATCTTCATTGCAGAGCGCCGACTCCATGGAGAGCAGGGAATAGGCGGTTACCAGCTCCGGTATCGACTCCATCCATCGGCCGTCGGAGTTGATCCATTCGCCAGTTTCCTTCTGCAGTGATACCAGCTTTTTCAACAGGTCGCTGCGCCATGGGCGCTTCTGGCCGTCCGCGGTGGTCACGGTTTCCTCTCCGATGACGGAATGGGCTTTGCCAAAGGTTTGGAGGTAGTAGTAAAGGCCGGAAGTTCCCATGCCGGGATTCTCGTCGAGCGTGTAGTTCCTTGCTGCCCATTCTGTGGCGGCCTTGACCCTCGGATCGTTCTTGTCGAGTTTCGCGTAGATCATGCTTTTGAGGCCCGCATAGGTCATGCTTCCGTATGTGCGCAGGGTGGGCTTCCCGCCATCATTGCCGGATCTTGCCATGTCGGGAGACACATAGACGAATCCGCCGCGCTGAGGGTCTTTTGGATCCTTGATAACCCACGATTCATCGTTGGACTCCGGAAGGTTCTGGAGGCGGCTGATGAACTTCACCGCGTTGCCCCAGGCCAGCTCGGACTTCTTGGCATCGTCCGGATTCTTGGATTTCGGCTCTCTGTCGAGATAGTCCGTGAGGTGCAAGGCCTCAAGCGCCCACTGCGTGTTTGAGAGATCCGCATGGACGGGGCCGCTTCCGCCGTAGCTGAAGCCGCCGAAGACGTCGCTGTCCTCGGGTGTAGGATTGTCCTTGTTGTCGGGTGTGAGCTGGCAGCCCATTAGATATTTTCTGGCATTCCTCATGACCTCCTCGTCCTCGGGATTCCCCATCACTGCGAGCGCGGCAAGGGCGATGGAGGTGGTATATACGGGGAACTCCCTTTCCTTTCCGGACATCCAGATAGAGCCGTCCTTCTGGACGAAGTAGAGGATGTATTTCCTGCCTTTCGCGACGGCGTCATTTCTGATTTCGACGTTTTCAGTGCTGCCGCAGTTATGGAGGGCCATGCAGACGAGGCCGGTGATGCCGGGATGCTCGCACCAGGAGCCGTCCGGCTTCTGTCTGTCCGTGAGGAAGTTGACGGCCTTCTGGATTGAACGCTTAGCCTCCTGGAGAATTTTTTCATCCGGTTTTGCGGACTCCGGTTTCTTCTGTTCCTCCCCGTCAGCGAGCGTGCTGGCACAGGCGAAGCCGGCGCACAAAACTGGCAATACAGCCTTGATTAACTTGCATTTCTTCATGTTATACTCCTTTCGAGTTCCATTTGATTTTTCCGCTTTTCTCGTCACATGTTCCCTCTGCCTTCGGCGAGGAGCCCGAGTATTTCCTGGCGGCCTGTCGCGATGGCGGGCCAGAGTGCGGCCGCAAAGCAGACGAGGAGCGTCAGGCCTGTTCCGAAGGCGATCTTGTCCCAGGGGATGAACAGGGGTGTTTCGAGGCCGCCGAAAAAGCTGACATACTGAGATATGCCTGTCCCGCAGTAGCCGGCCGTCACGCCGAACGCGGCGCTGATGAGACACGCCACCAGGCCGATCATTATCGCCTCGGCAATGATCAGGCGGACGAGGCCGGATCTTGTTACTCCGATTGAGCGCAGGACTCCCATTTCCCATCGGCGGGCACGGACCGAGGCCATGACAGTGTTGATGACGGCTATGGATGCTATAAGAAGGGTGATGAGCGGCAGCTGGCACATCCCCCAGATCATCCCGTCGGCGCGGGACGCGATCCGTTCGCGCACATCGTTGGGTATTGATATTCTGAGCGATTTTCCATAGTTTCTTGCGCCGAAGGACCACATGCCCTGTGCGTTGACCGGCTGCTGCTCTCCGAGGTTGCGGTCGCCGATCTCCTGCGCCTCGGCGCCGATCTTGTCCACGTCGGCGTCCTTGTCGGTGTTCATCCATACGAAATTGACTTTCTCGATGTTGAAGTCCTTGCGAACGGTGGCGTAGTCGGCAAAAACCATGGCGGCGGATCTGCCGCTTCTCCTCCTGAGTCCGGAGAACTTCGTCATCCAGTGCCAGCCGGGGAGGGAGACGGCCGCAGCGATCGTATATTCGACCGGCTTGTCCGGGAGCTCCGGCGGTATCATCTTGAAGCTGTCTCCTATCTTCAGTCCGCTCGCCTTAAGGAAGTGGTCCGGGACGATGCAGAACCGGCCCTGCTTCAGCTTTTCGACGGCCTCGGCGGCCGTCCCCTTCACGAACTTCATGCGGAGCAGCGGTGACTGGCCCCCGAAGGCGACCTGCGGATCCAGGCCGACTATGATCACATTGTTCTGTCTTGCAACGGACGAGCGCTGCTCGCTCTTCGTGATGTCGTCTGCGAGCTGTGGCTGCTCGACGGCCAGCGGTATGCACTGATCGGCCTTTATGCCCCTTATCAGGCGGATGTTGTCGACTTCGAACTCGAGGAGGCCGCCCCGTTGGAACGTGAAGAGCATGTCCGGCACCCAATCGCCGGGGACGAACGGCTGGAGCATCGAATAGCCCCAGGTGACGGTGGCGAAATAGAGGGAGAGCCCTATCGAAAGCGACAATGTCGTCCCGAGCGTGCGCCACATGTTGCCAGTGAGCTGGTATTTCAGCAAGCGGGGGGCGATGGCGAGCAGCCTTGAGAGAATCGGAGCAAATATCCTTTCCACGAGCAGCATCGCCAGCGGAATAAGCAGCATGAAGCCCAGCCCCATGCATGTGCATCCCACTGCGGCGCATATGAAATAACGGGATTCATCTGGCATCGGCACAACAAAGACAAGAAGCGGGTTGACTGCGACAAGTATCAGACCGAACGCGACCGCGATTGGCGAAAGCCTGAACCTGTGGAAGGAGACCGGCGGGGAAAACGCGTCCATAGGACTGATGGTCGTTGCCCGCCACGCAGGGATTACCGACGCGGCGAGCGCGCCGCCGAACGCGCTGGCGCCTGTGAGCCAGATGCACCAGCTTCCGAGCTCAGCGCCATCCCGAAAAAGATCGGGGTGCGATGAACTTATGAACTTGAGCATCCCCCAGCCTGCGGCCAGGCCGCCGATCCATCCTATCAAACCTAAGACCAGGCTTTCCAAGGCTATCATCAGCGCGATCTGACCACGTGTCAACGCGACCGCGCGTAAAATCGCGAACTGCCTGATTCTCTCGTTGACGCCCATGCTGAGCGTGGTGAAGATGATGAAGATTGCGGCCATCAGGGACATGCCGGAGGCGGAATATGCCTGCATCCTGGTGCTGCTAGCCATCCGGTTCTGCTCGAGCATGGCTTCCATGTCCTTCATGCCGAATATTTCGGCTTTTGTATGCCGGCCGGCCAGTTTCCTTTTCCATTTTTCACGGAATTCGGATGAATCGGTTCCTTTGACGAGGAGAAGGTTGATGAGAGATATTTTCGGAGCAAGCCCGCTTATCTTTACGGCGGTTTTCATCGGGACGTAGACCGCCATTGAGGCGGGACCGCGGGGCAGCGATCCCGGCGCTGGCATCCGTCCGGGGTTCATGTCGACCTGCGTGCGGACCTGTTCGACTATGCCGACGACCTTGAGCTTGAATTCCCCGGCGTCGGCCTTGGCAAGAATTTCTCCGCCGACTTCGACATTGAGCCGGTCGGCGACTCCGGAGCTTATGACTGCGGTAAGATCATCTCCGTCGGACTTGCCGAACCATGCGCCCGTCCTGAGCGCCGCCGGAGGCTCCTTGGCGTCGGTGCCGACAATGACAGGGTTGCCCATCATCATCCGTCTCTGTGGAGGCAACGCAGGGCCTCCGGCCCGCGTGTCCAGAGATGCCGCCTGATACGGTTCAAATGTTCCCGAGGCAACTCTGCGGCGCCCTCCCGGCCCCTCTGAGCCGGTCGTGGCAGCTGCGGCGTCATCATTCAACCCCGGCGGAGGACTACCAAATCCGTCGAGCCGTTCCTTTGACGGTTCATTCATTCCACCGGCTCTTGCAAAAGCTCCCGATCCACTGCCATGCCCGCCGCGGGCTCCGGCCCTTCCGGTTCCCGGGGCTGTCCCGCCAGGCCTGGCTGCAGCGGATCCCATCATCTCTCCGGCAAATCCGTCGCCCCTTGTGACGGTGGCTTTGCACTGCATGACAGGCAAGGCCTCCTGGACGGAAGCATCCTTGCGGAGCTCGTCCAGTATCGCCGGATCGAGCACCGGTTCCTTCCAGGATTCTGGAACGACCACCATGTCGTAGCGGCCGAGGGTCTTCTGCGCCGATTCGCGGAACTGGGAGACCATCGCATCATAACCGCTTACAACCCAAACGACCATACAAGAGGAAGCCACCATCGCCAGCGATGTGAATATTATCCGCATGGGATGGCGGAAGACACCTGCGAGCATTATCTTGACTTCAAGCTTCATGCCGCCGTCTCCCCCGGCCTGCCGGACTCCACTATCGCCTGGTAGTGCGCCGCAAGCGAGTGCGAGTCCTTGAATCCCGAAGTTTCGAAACTGTCAATAAACCTGCCGTCCTTGAGCACCATTATCTTCCTGGCCCATATCGCCACTGAAGGCTCATGCGTGACTAAAATGATCGCGCTGCCTTCCTTCTCGGATAACTCCCTGAGCAGCTTGCAGAGGTTTTGGCCGTTCACGGAATCCAGGCTGCCGGTCGGTTCGTCGGCCAGAACGATAGAGGGTCGGTTGATGAGGGCGCGCGCCACCGCCGTCCTCTGCTGCTCACCGCCGCTCATCGTGTCCGGCCTGTGCGACTTCCTGTTTTCAAGCCCAAGCCTCGCGACGATCGGGCCGAAGGCGGACTTCACGTCGTTAAGGCGTCCGTCGGAGAGAGCGGGCAGCAAAATGTTCTCCTCCGCAGTAAGGGTCGGAATAAGATTGAACGCCTGGAAGACCAGACCGATGTGACGGCGCCTGAACATCGTCAGCCGCCTGTCCGGCATCTTTGTAATATCCTCGCCGTTCACCATGACGGTTCCGGAATCGGGACGCGTCAGCCCGGCGATGAGGTGAAGAAGCGTGCTCTTGCCCGAGCCGCTGGCTCCCATCACCGCCAAGAATTCTCCCTTGCCTACGTCAAGCGAGACACCGCGCAGCGCCTCGACGATAACAGCGCCCCGGCGGAAGCTCTTGCTCAGACCATCCACCTTCAAAGGGCAATCATTTTCAATTGACATTTCTCCTCCATATTTTTTGTATGTTCCGCATGCCAAGCCGCAACCGCTGCCAATCGTCTCGAAATTGAATGGAGCCACCTGAGGGCTCATCCCGGCGCAAGGTCGTCGGAGTTCATACTGTTATGAGACGACTGATAAAAAAGTACCTTCATACTTACATCTTTAGAAAAAATCGGCCACGGACACCAGCCGCAGATCGTCCGCATGCTTTTCGACCGTGAAATAGTAGCAGCCTTTTCCGCTGAAGTCGCACATCACGTAATAGCAGTTTGCCCTTGGATCCGACTGGACATATGAAATTTTATAATCGCCGCTGTCAAGCGCATTCAAGACCTTGTCTATCTGATCCGCATTTTCCTTGGATATTTTTCCATCCAAGTCAATTTTCTTGACGGCCTGGGCTTCATGGTCGGCCAGAAGTTTTTTCAGGAAACTGTCAATACTTTGGAAATCCGGGCTTTCCTGAGAAACAAGCCCCCCTCCGGCATTCCTGCCTTCAGGGACGAAGTATCTGCCCCTGTTCGCATAGAACGACACAATTAGGAGTGCCGACATCAGGCTGATCGAGGCCGCAACACCTATGGCGCTGACCCGCACAAGCGTCCGCCTGGCCTTTTCCCGGTTGGCCTTCCTGATTTCCTGCATCTGCCTGTTCTGCATCGCCTCCTGTATCCGTCCCAAGAGGCTGCCCTTGTCCTTGTCCTGCCTTTCCTGTTCCTGCTTCTGCTTTCTCTTCTTCGCCTCTTCTATGGACGCCTTTATCTCGCAGTATCTCATTGGAGCCTAACTCCTTCCATGTTTAGCGGTTCATTGGATGTCGACATCGGGGGAGACGGAAAATCCTCCGGGGCCGTCTGCGTTCGCCGGTCTTGCACCGAACGGGATGACAACATGGTTCGGAGTCTTTGTCCAGCTCTCTCCTGGAGCGAAGTCATGTCCGTAGTTGATTGTGCTCTTGTTCAGTCTTATGGTTCCGACATGGCAGTCGACGAAGGCGCTGTTCATCGCATTGTTGTGCCTGAACGCGTATCTGTTGAATGAGGTGGCGGATGCCTTGACCATCACCGGCGATGTAAGCGGGTATGTCTCCCCGTAGGCAGGATAGTCAAGCCCTTGGTATTGGAAGTCCATCCATAAAGCGACGGACGACGGCTGGACAACCAAGCCTGAGGTTTTGGAGAACGTCTTGAAATCCTCCGGTCTCAGCCATTGTGCGACAGCACCTCCGGCACGCAAGCTCCTCGTGTCCGAGCAGTTGCTCCCGTTGACGCCGATACTGACCTTGACATTCACAGATCCTTGGACGCATTCGGCCAGCCTGCCAAGGCTGTCAGTTATCTCGTCTGCCGGGCACCTGGAATATTGCTCCGGCCATTCTTTCTTGTCCTTGTCGAAATAATTAAGGAATCCTGTCTCCAGCTGAAAGTAATTCTGGGCGTCCGGAAAAAATTTCCAGTCGTTCACATAATACTGCGTTGCCAAGGCATACTGCCTCATCAGATTGGAGCATGCGACCTGACGCGCCTTTGCGCGTGATCTTGAGAGCGAAGGAAGGAGGATCGAAGCAAGTATTCCGATTATCGCAATCACAACTAATAGTTCTATCAAAGTAAAGTTGCTGCGCAGATGAGGTGGTTTTGGAAAATTTTTTCTTGTAAGACTCGGAAATGGTTTTCTTAAGCGCATTCGATCCTCCTTACTGTCAAATCTGGCACTTAGAACTCCGCTTTCATGCAATAATACCATATTTATTATTTCTAGCATGTCAAGACGTGAATTGTTAAAATAGCGATAATCACTAATACGACAATATGAAGGAGGATCGACAATTGACGGCAGTCTATTGATGAAGTAGTCGGAAATGTAATGCTCACCCAAGCTGCGAGTAGCATGGATGAGCACATGAAGCGGCGGTTATTCTACGGCTCTAACCTTAGTTTCCTTCGTTTTTTCGAAACATCTCCATAATGAGGATGTTTTTCAAGGAATTAGTCGTAGCAAGAGACGTTTCATATGACAGAGGCGTCAAGATCTCATGGCATGGAACTCAAATGAGTGAAGAGACTGTCCCAATCCGCTTCACCCTGAAAAGATCTCAACGCATGAAATCTGTCTTTTCACTTTCTTCTTCCGAAGCGCTTTTCGAGCTCCTGGAAGGAGATGTTGATGATGGTGGGTCTGCCGTGGGGGCATGAAAAGGGCAGTTCGCACCTGGACAACTGCCTGATGATTTCCTCCGCCTCGGGCCGTGAAAGCCTGTCGTGGGACTTGACGGCGTTCTTGCATGCGGCCCTGGCGATTGCGGCCTCGTTGATCTTCTGGCCCGCCCTTCCCTGCTCGACGAGCGCCGTTACCATGTCCGTGAAGAGACCGCCGACATTGTCCTGGGAGAAGGCCTCCGGGATGCTGTTGAGGACGATTGTTGAGTTGCCGAAGATTTCGATCTCGAAGCCGAGCTTCTCGAACGGTTCGGTGTTCTTCTTCACGAACGCGGTCTCGGCGGGAGAGAGCTCGAGCGTTACCGGAATGAGCAGCTTCTGGGACGCGCCTTCGCCGGTTTTCGCCGCGGAAAGAATCCTCTCGAAGAGTATCCTCTCGTGCGCCGCATGCTGGTCTATGACGAGGAGCCCGTTGGCCGAGGAGGCGAGGATGTATGTGTCGTCGAGGAAGGCCAGAACGGTGACATTGAAGGCCTCGGAGAAGTCGGAGGCCTTATCCTGGAGCTGGCTTTCCTCCGGAAGCGAAGGCTCCTCAGTGGAAGGCGCGTCTGCGGCCTCAAGCGACGACGCTGTCTTGACCATGCCCGCGATCTTCTTCTGCTGTATCGAGATCGGCGGCTGCTGCAGCATGAAGTCCAGGTCGCCGGCTCCATGATGGGGCGATCCTTTCGGGACATAATTGACCACGGCGGAGTCTAGGACGGACTTGAGCGAGAGCGAGCTGTCCACGAAGACCGTCGGCGTCTGCGAAACCCGCAGGGTCTCCCGGACCGCTTCGGCGACGGCCGCGGTTACCAGCCCCGGCTCCCTGAACCTTATCTCCCTTTTCGCGGGGTGGACGTTGATGTCGGCCCTCGCGGGATCAAGCAAGAGGAAGAGGACGACCGGCGGGAAGCGGCCCGGGGGGATGAGGCTCCCGTAGGCGTTCTTGATTCCCGCATAGACCGCCGGGGATTCGATCGGGCGGCCGTTGACGAACACGCGCTGCTCCCTGCGGCTGGTCTTGGTGAAGCCGTGCCTGGCGATGAAGCCCTCGATCTTGATTCCGGACTGCTCGTGAGCCACGGGAATGAGATTCTCCTCCATGCCCTTACCGTAGAAAGTCCTGATCCTGGGCGACAGCGACGCGGCCGCGGGAGAGCCGAAGACCTCGACACCGTCCACGTTGAGGACGAAGGAGACCTTCCTGTTGGCGAGGGCTGTCGCGCAGAAGACCTCCTGGATGTGGAACTCCTCCGTGCTGCGGCTGTGCAGGAACTTCTTCCTGGCGGGAGTGTTGTAGAATAGATCCCGCACGGAAATCTCGGTGCCGGGCGCGCATCCTACCGGCTTTGCGCTGTAGACGCTCCCGCCTTCTGCGACCACCTCGGTGCCCTCGAGCATCTCCTTCGTCCGCGTCCTGATCCTGATCCTGGAGACGGAGGCGATGCTGGGGAGCGCCTCGCCCCTGAAGCCGAAGGTGCGGATGCTGTTGAGGTCGTCCGCGGAGCTTATCTTGCTGGTGGCGTGCGGTTCGAGGCAGAGGAGCGCGTCGTCGGGATCCATTCCGCAGCCGTTGTCCGAGACCGATACGAGCTTCACGCCGGCGCCCTCGATCGTGACGGAAATCTTGTCCGCGCCGGAATCTACGGAGTTCTCCATCAGCTCCTTGACTATGGAGGCCGGCCGCTCGATCACCTCGCCTGCCGCGATCCGGTTGCTGATCTCGTCCGGAAGTATCCTGATGGCGCTCACTGCTGCTTTTCCGGCTGGGGTTCGGGCTTTTTCCCGTCTGGCGGCGGAACCTTGGAGTCCCTGTCCTTCGAAGTCGAAAGATTCGCCTCCCAGTCCCTCCTGGCCATCTGGACGGTCTCCTGGAACTCGGGCGACTGCCTGATCTTGTCGAACGCGGAGTCGTGGGTGAACGGGAGTATCCTGTATCCTATGAGCTTGTAGGCGGCGATGAGCTGCTTCATGGCGTTGTCGCGGTCGCCGGAGACCGAATACATCCCCGCCAGGTTTATCCTCGCGTCGGCGGAGTCGGGCTCGAGGTCTACGGCCTTGAGGCATTCGGCCACGGCCTCGGTAATCTTGTCCTGCTTCGCCAGGACGGAACCGAGCTGGTTGTGGAGAGGAGCCTTGTCGGGGTCGAGCTGTATCTGCTTGCGGAATATCATCTCGGCCTCCTGGTAGCGGCTCGAGTAATACATGATCCCGCCGAGCAGGGAGAGCGCCTGCGGGTTGTTCGGCTCGAATATGAGAAGCGTCCTCAGGCGGTCCTCGGCGTCCGCCTCCTTGCCCTCGGCCAGGAAGGTCCTGGCCTCCTCAAGTATCTTGTCGGAGGACGGCGCGTAGGTCTTGCCCTGAGGCTGCGCCACCTGGACCTTGGCGGTCTTGGCCCTTCTGACCGGGAAAGGGCTCAGCCTTATCTTCCCGATGTTGCCTTCCTCGCCTTCGCCCACGCCGGAAGCCCCGGGCTTCGAATAGATCACGATGAAGCTCAGCAGTATTATGACCGCGAACGAGATTATTAACGGGACGAGGGACTTGTTCATCTTGAATATCCAATGTCCAACAAGGAACTTCCAATTGCCAAGTTATCCAACAAGAAATGGCCATTATCAAGTTGAGCCAATTTTGAAACTCCTAAAATGGCTCAGCATGGCTTCGCCCACCGAGTTCGGAATATGCACAAACTGCGGAGGGTTGAGCCGTGCTCAACCGCATCTTGAATTTGGCTAAAGTTATGAACCGGCTCTCTCTGCCGGACCGTTTTGGCTCTACTGCTAAACCGTTGGCTTCGACTTCGCAAGTTCCTGCCTGAGCTCGGAGACGGTCCTTTCGAGCTCCATGATCCTGTTCGACAGCTTCTGCACCTTCTTTGGAAGGCCGAGGCGTTCGATGAACTCGCGCGGGCTTTCGGCGGGGGTTCCCACGACCTGCTCGCCCGGCGGGACGTCCTTGACCACGCCTGCGGTTCCGGCAACCTTGACTCCGTCGCCGAGGGTGATGTGGCCGTTGATTCCGGCCTGGGCCGCGACGATCACGCCCCTGCCTATCTCGGTGCTTCCCGCGATTCCGCACTGCCCGACCAGCATCGTGAACTCGCCGACCGTCACGTTGTGGGCGACGTGAACCTGGTCGTCGATCTTCACGCCCCGCTTGATCCATGTCTTCCCGAAGCGGGCGCGGTCTATCGTGCAGTTCGCGCCGACCTCCACGTCGTCGTCGATCTGGACGATCCCGACCTGCGGGATCTTGACGATCCCCGTGGGTCCGGCCTCGAAGCCGTAGCCGTCCGCGCCTATGACCGTCCCGGAATGGACAATGACGTTGCTGCCGACGACGCAGCGGAACATTATCGTCACGTTCGGATAGATCATGGTGTTCCTGCCGATCCGGCACATGTGCCCGACGTAGGAGCCCGCGCCGACCACGCTTCCGGCGCCGACCACCGCGCCCTCCTCGACCACCGCGCATGCGCCCACCGAGGCGCCGTCGCCTATTTCCGCCGACGGCGACACGCACGCCGAAGGGTGTATGCCCTTCCTGAAGTCCACCGGCTCGGGAGCGAAGAAGTCTATCACCTTGGAAAACGCCGCGTTCGGGTTCGCGCAGACGAGAAGCGTCTTGCCGCCTGCCAGGTCCGCGGCGAAATCCCGGCCCACTATGACCGCGGCCGCCTTTGTGGCCGGCACGAGCGCCTTGTATTTCTTGTTCGCCAGGAACGAGATGTCCGAGGGCGTTGCGTCCTTGAGGCCCGCGGCGCCCTGCACAGACAGAGCGCCGTCGCCCACGACGCTCCCACCGACCATCTCGGCGACCTCCCGGATCTTCAGCTCCTTCTTCATTTCTTGTCTTCTTCCTTCTTGTTTTCGCCGGCGGGCTCCTTGCCGCCCTTTTCGGCGTCCTTGTTCTTGGTTGCGGACTTATCCTTCTCGTCGGCCGGCATGTTGATCTCCTTTATGACCGCGTCCGTGATGTCCGAGGCGGGATTGAAATATATGACGGCCGAGATGTTGTTGAGCGTCTTGCCGGACATGTCGAGCACCAGGCTGTAGCCTTCCGCGACGGCCCTGCGCTGGACGACGTCCTTGATCTCGCCGAGGAGCTTCGTGCGCTGTTCATCGTACTGATCCCTGAGCTGCGCCTGCTTCTCGGTGCTGTACTGCTTGCTCTCCTCCTCCTTCTCCTTCATCTGGCGGTATTTGTCCTGGGCCGCGAGGCGTTTGCTCTCGCGCTCGACATCGCTCAGCGCGATGTTCTGAGCGGCGTCCCTGAGCATTTTGAACTCGTCCTTCAGCTTTTCGAGCGACTCGTTGAGCTTGTCGGAATATTCCTTGTAGACGTCGGCCTGCTTCTTCAAATTGGCGTCGGCTATCTTCGTCTTGTAGTATTCCTGGAAAACCTTCTCCATGTTGATGACCGCGAACTTCACAGGATCGGCCGCGAAAGCGGCGGCCGCGAAGGCGAACGCCAGCACGAGGGGCGGCGCCGCCCTGAATGCCATGAACCGTCCTAATTTCATATGTGTCTCCGCTTTGTTGTGTTTTGTCCAGATACAGGTAAAGCATGATTGTTACTGTGCGCGGCAATTATTCGCAGCGCCCCGGTGACCTTCCTGACACCTGAAACCCGGCAACTCTTGTCGCCGACTTCTGCAATCGCCTCAATATAGCAGACTCCGGCCGGGATTTCCATACCGGAAGAATTTATCGCTCTCCAGGCCTCAGATATTCCGCAAGCCCGAACGCCGTCAGGCACAGTCCGGCTGGAAGAAGATGCATCATGACCCTGTCAAGGGTCATCATGGAAAGATATTCGAGGGGGCGCGGCGATACCGTGAAGACAAGTATATACAGGCAGAGCTGCAGCGCCAAGATGCAGCACACGGCGCGGACATGCGCCTCCATGAAGCAGCCCCTGCCAAGCACGGCCGCGACAAGGGCCAGAACCCAGAAGGCGCCCCATTTCGTCGGGATCAGCAGGTTCACACCGAAGACGAGCATAACGTCCTTAAGCATCGGCAGGCGGTCCGCCATCGCAGACAGGTCGAGCAACCTTGCGCCATAGTTCTCGTGCACCTTCGGAATCCCCGAGCTGAAGATGATCCATGGAAGCATGAGCAGTCCTACGAGAGCCGCAAACGCGATCACATGCCGCATCGGACGCCCGCTCCGGGCAAAAAGCCGGATGGCCATGACCGCCAATACGACGATTAAGGCGAAAGCCGCGCCCTCGTTCTTCGTGAAGGCCGCGAAATTCGCGGAGACCGCTGCGAGCGCGAGGTCGCCCGGACGCCCGTCCCTGAGATAGGACGCCAGCGGAAGCAGCGTGCAGGACATATATACTACGAGCGGGAAGTCGGCGGTCCCCGCGCCGGCCCAGCGGACCAGCTCCGGAACCGTGAAAAACGCCGCGGCAAGCAGGAGCACGGCATGCCTCCCGGCAATCTCCCGCAAGGACGAATATATGAAAAGGAAGAAGGCTGCGAAGAGGATGAAGCAAAGCGCCTTCGCCGCCACCGCGCAGGTTCCGCCGGCCGCAGCATAGAGGCCGCAGGAGAGGAAGGGCAGGAGAAGCGGGTAGTCAAGATGGCTGTAGCTGAGCGGAAGCGAACGGAAATAGCCCGAGCCGAGCCCCTCGTGGTAAAGCACCTTCGCCTTCAGATCCCATATCGCAAAGGCGTCCCACTCGTACAACGGCGTCAGAGCGGAGTGGCAGAAGACCAGCACCAGCGGAATCGTGATTGCGACCGCCGGGAAGAAGAACGGACCTGTCCGGCTTCTCGCCGCATTGATCTCGTCCGCCAGAAGCGACGGGCCTGGCCTGGCAATCCGGCCCTCCCTCGCAGCAAGGAGCTCCGCCGCCGCCGCGCCTGCGAAGATCGCAAAAAGCAAGGCGGCAGTCATCCTGCCCCCGCACAGGGAAACCAGGAAAAGCATGTATGGGACGAGACCGAATCCGCAGATCACCGAAAGGGAAAGCAGCTTCTCGGCCGGCATCGCGGCGCCCGGATAGAGCAGCGAGACCAGCAGATGCCCGCAGAGGAGGAGGACAACCAGATAGAAGACGAATTGTAAAACGATATCCATCGCAAAAAACTTTCCTACTCTTCAGACGGCGCTTTCAGCGCCGGCGACGTATCGCCCTCGGTCGGGGCGTTCAACTTCTCGACATCGATTGAAATTACCCCTCCCGGGCTGCAGCGCACTGTCACCACCGTTCCGATTCCCCTCTCCCTGCTCCATTCCTGGGAGGGGTTGAAATCCCTGACCGCCGGCTCCGCCCCCTCGTTTACCAACGCGTCGTCCGGACTTGCGAACACCTTGCGCGGAAAGCATTGGTAGACCGACCGGAAGTACACCAGCGGAATTATCCTCGACGCTACATCCTCGTTCTGTTCGAAGCCGCGGAACAGCAGGAGGACATTGCCGTCGGGCGCGGTCTTGCTCAGGAACTTGTCGATCATCAGCGGATGTTCGATCCTGGACTTATCACCTTTGAAGACGGCCTGCGAGACCGTTTCCGAAAGCGAACCCTTCGCGAACAGGAAGACCACGTTCGCCGCGACTGCGGCGGAGAGGATTATCAAGGCCCTGCGCAGCCTGGCCTCGTCCGTCCGCGCATCACAGCTGCCTTTGCCGCCCGCCGTCATGGTGTTTCCTTGCCGCAAATGATTTTCCCGCAAAGCTGCGGATTCTCAATATTGTTCCGGACAATTTTACCGATGTCCTGCACCGGGCGCCAAGGGATGCGGAAGATGAACTGCGAATTGCATGTCCTCCTCAGTCTCCGCGCCTTGGCGGGAGGTATTTTCAGTTCTTCTTCCCTTCCAGCCAGTCGAATAGCGTCGGCTGAAGGTCCTTTTTCGCGCCGGGCTTGGCGGTCTTGGTGCGCTTCGCCAGGACAGGCTGGCCGGCCTCGCCGATGGAGCTCGACTCTAGGTTGTCGAGGATTTCCTTCGCGCGTTCGATGACCTCGCCCGGGAGGCCTGCGAGCTTCGCGACGTGTATGCCGTAGCTCTTGTCGGTTCCGCCGGGGACGATCTGCCTGAGGAAGATCACCTGGTCCCCGTATTCCTTGACGGCGACGTTGTAGTTCTTGACGCCCTTGCAGGTCAGGGCCAGTTCCGTCAGCTCGTGATAATGGGTGGCGAAGAGGGTGCGGGCTCGCTTGCCGGGGTGGCCGTGGAGGAACTCGGCGATGGCCCAGGCGATGCTGATCCCGTCGAAGGTGCTCGTGCCCCTGCCGATCTCGTCTAGTATGACGAGGCTCTTGCTTGTGGCGTTGTTCAATATGTTCGCCGTCTCCAGCATCTCGACCATGAATGTGCTCTGGCCGCGGGAGATGTCGTCCACGGCGCCTACGCGCGTGAATATCCTGTCCACGAGCCCGATGGTCGCGCTCTCCGCAGGTATGAAGGAGCCGACGTGGGCCAGGAGGGTCAGCAGCGCGACCTGCCTGATGTATGTGGACTTGCCGGCCATGTTCGGGCCGGTGATGATCATGATGATGTTCTCGTCGCCGTCGAGGCATGTGTCGTTGGGTACGAAGCGCTCCTGGCTCATAATCGCGTCGAGGACGGGATGGCGGCCGGCCTTTATGAGAAGGGTTTCGTCCTCGGTGATGGCGGGGCGTGCGTACTTGTATTTCCTGGCGCATTCGGCGAGGCTGGAGAGGGCGTCCAATGATGCCAGCGCGGCGGCCGTCGCGAGTATCGACGCCGTCCAGGCCTTGGCCTTCTCCCTGAGGTCCTGGAAGATCTGCAGCTCAAGGGCCTTCGCCTTGTCCTCGGCGCCGAGTATCTTGTTCTCCATGTCCTTGAGCTCGGGTGTCACGAAGCGTTCGGCGTTGACGAGCGTCTGCTTGCGGATGTAGTCCTGCGGGACCTGGGATAGGTAGCTTTTGCTGATTTCGATATAGTAGCCGAAGACCTTGTTGAAGCGCACCTTGAGCGATTTTATCTTCGCGCGCTCCTGCTCCTTGGCCTGGAGTTCGGCGATCCACTGCTTGCCTTCGACGGAGGCCCGGCGGAGCGTGTCGAGCTCGGAGCTGAAGCCGTGCCTGATTATGCCGCCCTCGGATATCCCCGCGGGAGGTTCGTCGACTATGGTCTTGTCGATCTCGTCCGCGAGCTCGGCGTGCTCCTTGAGCGAGCTGCGGATTTCGCAGATCAGGGGCGTTTCGAAGTCTGCGAGGAGGGCCTTGATGCCGGGTATGATCTTGAGGCTTTGGGAGAGGTTGAGCATGTCCCTGGCGTTCGCGCTGCCGACGTTGATCCTGGCGGTGATGCGCTCCATGTCACGGACTATCGAAAGCATTTCCGCGAGTTCCGCAAGCGCGAGCGGGTCGTCCTTGAGCGCTTCGACCGCGTCGAGCCGCGCGTTTATCGCATCTTTGTTGCGCAGCGGATGCAGAATCCAGTCGCGGAGACGGCGGCCGCCCATCGGAGTTGAAGTGTGGTCGAGGACGTGCATCAGCGAACCTTCCTTGCGCCCGCCGGGCATCGGCTCGACAAGCTCCAGGTTGCGCTGGGATATGTGGTCCAGCATCACGAAGTCGCTGTTCCGGTACACCGACAGCGACTTCACATGCGTCGCCGGCTGCTTGAGGTTCTCGCTGGCGTAGTGGAGGATCGCGCCTGCCGCGGCGATCCCGGCGGTCATGCCGCCGCAACCGAAGCCGTCCAGCGAGATCACGCCGAAATGCCTCTTCAGAAATTCCTCGGCGTTCTCGAAGCCGAATATCCAGTCGTCCTTGGCGGTCCAGAGTATCTGTTTCGCGGTTCTCGGGAAATTCTTCCCTTCGTTCCACTCGTTGTATTTGGTTTCCGGGATGATGCATTCCGGGGCGCCGATCCGGCACAGTTCCGCCTGCAGCTCCTCGGCTCCGCTCAGCTCGGTGGCCTTGAGCTCGCCCGTGCTGATGTCCAGCGAGGCCAGCCCGTATACATCCTTGCCGCAGGCCAGCGCCGCAAGATAGTTGTTCTGCCGGGGCGAAAGCGCGGCCGAGTCCATCACGGTTCCGGGCGTGATGATGCGCGTGACCTGCCTCTTGACGATCCCCTTCGCGAAGCGCGGATCCTCCATCTGCTCGGCGATCGCGACCTTCACCCCGGACTCGACGAGCCTCGGCAGGTAGCTGTCCAGCGCATGGTATGGCACGCCGCACATCGGAACTCCAGCCCGCTTGGTAAGGGCGACGTCCAGCAGCGGCGCCGCCTTCTTCGCGTCCTCGAAGAAGACCTCGTAGAAGTCGCCCATGCGGAACAGCAGGATGCAGTCCGGCGGAATCTCCGCCTTCGACTGCAGATACTGCTTCATCATCGGTGTAATGCCGTCGTCCATGGAAACCACAGATAAAAATAAAAAGAATAGCCACAAAAGGCACAAAAAAACAGGAGGCCTTATGCCCGGTTTTGTATTTTACGCTGGAAATGCTTTTAGGCAAGGAGGGCCGCAGCATAACTTTGATAATGCGGCCTGGCCGCACTATCTTAAAAAAACGACCGCAATCGACTGCGGCCGTTCGCGGACGACTGCAATCGGCTTTCAAAAATCATGACACCAGAAAAAATACAGCTCTTCCCGGCAGGGCCGGTTCTCCTGCGGAACGGAAAGTCCACGGCTATACGGAGCATCATATGGAGCTGAAGACAGGTATTCCTTACCACGTTATGCGCGGGGGCACTTCCAAGGCGCTCTTCTTCATGAAGGAGGATCTGCCGGAGGAGGCAGCGGCCCGCGACAAGATTCTGCTTTCCATCCTGGGACTGCCGGAACTCAGGGAGAGCTGCGGGATGGGCTTGGACTCCCTTAGCAGCAAGATCGCCATTATCAGCCCTTCCGGCCGAGAGGACGCGGACGTTGATTACTTCTTCGTTCAGGGCGACCTCAAGGCGCGCACCATGGATACGAGCGTGAGCTGCGGGAACATCCTTTCGGCGGTCGGGCCCTACGCAGTGGAAACCGGGCTTGTCAAGGCCGCGGATCCGGAGACTAAAGTCCGCGTGCTGAGCGTGAACACCGGGGTCGTCTCCGAGATAATCGTGCAGACGCCGCATGGTAAAGTCCGCTACGACGGCGGCACGCACATAGACGGGGTGGAAGGGGCTGCCGCGCCCGTGCTGATAAACTTCCTCGACACCGAAGGCTCGACGACCGGCAAGATCCTGCGACAGGCCGTGCCAGCGACATTGTGGAAGGAATTGAAGTCTCATGCGTTGACGCCGCGATGCCGGTCGTGATCGCGCGCGCCTCGGATTTCGGGAAAGGCGGGCATGAGACGCCCGCCGAACTGAACGCTGACACGGCGATGCTGGCGAAGCTGGAGTCGGTCCGCCGCGCGGCCGGACGGCTCATGGGGCTTGGCGACGTCTCCAAGCTTGTGATGCCGAAGTTCGCCCTGGTGTCGCCCCCGTCCGGACTGCACGGGATATGCTCCCGGTATTTCACTCCGAAAACCGCGCACACCAGCCATGCGGTGACGGGCGCCTTATGCATAGCCGCGGCCTGCAATATCCCCGGAACGGTGGCGTCGAAGATATTCAAGGCGCCGCCGGCCGACGGCAGAACGGTCGTCGTCGAACATCCGGCCGGAGTGATAGAGGCCGAAATCGACATCCGCATCGGGGACGGCGGAATAAGAATCCCCAGGGCGGCCTTCGTCCGCACCGCCGCGATGCTGTTCAAGGGCTTCCATAATGAACCTTGAAATCCTAGGGCAAATAATTGCAGGGCTCGGAATCTTCTTCTTCGGGATCAAGCTGCTCTCGACAAGCATGCAGCAGATGGCGGGCCCGAAGCTCCGGCGCATGATCACGAGGGCCATGTCGCGTCCGCTGATATCATGCCTGGCGGGGCTGGCCGGCGGAATGCTTATGCAGAAGCCGTCCGGGGTCATCGCCGTCCTCGCGAGCATGCAGTCAGGCGGCCTCATCACGCTGCGCCAGGCCATGCCGATCGTCGCGTGGTGCAACATGGGGCTCTCGCTGCTCGCGTTCTTCGTGGTGATCCCGATCTACGCATTCATCTGCTACATCATCGGCATATGCGGACTCATGATGATGTTCTCTACGAGGAAGAAGACCGTCCTGGCGCTCACCGCCGTCTTCGGGGCGGCCCTGCTCTTCTTCGGCCTCGAACAGATGAAGGAGGGCACGAACCTCCTCCGCCAGTTCGACTGGTTCAAGCACTGCCTTCAATACTCGAACAGCTCCACCATCGTCGCGCTGGCCGTCGGCATAGTCCTGGCCGCGGTCACACAGACCTTCGTCGGCATCGCCGTGATGGCGGTGTCCCTGGTCGGGGCCGGCGCGCTGGGGGAGCCGCAGGCGATGATGGTCATCTACGGCGCGAACATCGGGGTCGGATTCTTCAGGAGGCTGATTACGGCGTCCCTGACCGGAGAGGCCAAGCAGCTTTTCCTCTACCAGAACTTCTTCCGCTACGCAGGAACCGGCGCCTCGATCTTACTGTTCTATGCGGCCCGGATCGACGGCGTCCCATTGATGCTGTATCTGGCGAAGCTCGTCACGGGCGACACCGGCACGCAGATGGCCGTCGTGTTCCTGCTCTGCAACCTGCCCGCGGTCATAGTGGCCGGCATATTCCAGGAGCGTTTCGCGCGCCTGATCGAACGGCTTTCCCCGCCCGCCCCCGAGGACGACCTGAACAAGCTGAGGCATCTGGCGGCGGCCGACCGCACGGATCACAGGGACATGCTCGACAAGCTTGGCGCCGAGCTTTCCGAGAGGGCCCGGAAGCTGGCCGACTACTGCGAGGCTGCCCGCGACGGCGGCAGGCCGAAAGTCTCCCCCGAACAGCTCCACGCCTCCATGGAGACCGCCATGAACGAGCTCTCCGCCTTCGAGACCGAACTGGCCGGAAAGGAGCTCTCTCCGGAAGATTCACAGCGACTGAGCGCCCTCATGAACATCCAGACGCTCCTCAGGATGCTCGACGACACCATGTTCCAGATGACCTGCCTCGCCAGGGACAGGATAAACCGCGGCGGCGGCCCCTTCAAGGAGCCCGCGGGCAGCCTGGTCGAGGCGTCCGAGGTTCTCGTGATGAGCCTGGCTGAGGCGATGGCCTCCGGCGACCCCATGGACATAGAGATGCTCGACAAGATATCCGCGGACAAGAGAAGCGTCATGAAGGAGTTCAAGAGGAAATACCTCGACCTGCCCGAGGGCGCGGCCGCCGCCGAAAAGTCCGTCATCCTCGACCTCTCGAACCACTACGAGCACAGCGTCTGGATCATCAACCGCCTAACAAGCCTCATAGAGAAGAGGAGATGAGCTGGTGGCGGCGTGCGAGGGTGGATACGGTGGCTATAATTACCGACCGTGGCCGATCGCAACCGGCCGCATGCGGCAATTAAATAAAGATGGAATTGTCTATGTAAAACGTCTCAAGAGGTGTTTTTTTCGGGATCGGGGTCGCTATCTGGATCGGAATCGTAAATTGAATTCAAACGACCCCGATTCCGATACCGATTCCGACCCCGATGACAATATTTTGGACACTGATGCAGGTGAATATTCAGTGAAAGGGCGTAGTTCACTGAATATTTACGTTAACGGTGGATTCAGCCTTCCACTCCCATGATCTCCTTGACCCTCTTGATATAGTAGACGAATGCGTCCCATGGGACGTCCGGTGGGACGAGATGGTCGAGGTTGGGGATGTAGCGGCCGTGCTTGAGCATGCGGGCCGCCTTATCGATGTCGGCGTCAATCGCCTTCCTGCCCTGGACGAGGGAATATTTGTTAAGGCCGCCCATCATCGCCAGATCCGGATAGAGCTTCCTGTATTTCTCGACATCGCATCCCGCCTGCACCTCGAAGGGGAACATGAAGTTCATGCCGTTCGCCATCATGACAGGGATCAGCTCGTCGACGTTGCCGTCGCTGTCCACCGAGATGACCTCGACGCCGTGGGCCTTTGCGAAATCTCTGATTTTACGGTAGTTGGGCATCATGAACTCCTCTATCATCGCCGGCGATATAAGCGAGCCCTGCTTTCCGGACATGTCCTCCCAGATGTGAATGTGGTCGATGTGGATGTGCGGGGCAAGCTCCTCGAAGAGCGAGATCCACAGCTCGGTGAAGGTATCCATGATGTCGTGGACAAGTTCCGGCTCGGTGCAGAAGCTGACTAGCAGCTCCTCGGCGCCGAGGATGTCGCGCGCCGTCCCGAAGACTCCCCACGGGAACGAGCCGACCATCACGGCGAGTCCGTTTTCCTCGGAAGACTTCTTCGATGCCTTCGCGACCTCTTTGGCGGTGCAGGCTTCCCACTGGACTTTGTCGTTCCATGGAGACCAGGCGCAGCCCGGCTTGATGAACCGTCCAGGCGCGTCCGGCTTCAGGCGCTCCTCCTTGTATTGCTCCCACTCCTTCCAGTTGTGTACCGGGTAGTCGACGAAGTCCGGCATGGACGATCCGTCGCGGAGATTCTTCGCGACCACGCCGCGAGAATCGCGCGCCGTTATGGTGAATTCGTCCTCTGCAATGATCTCGCGGGGGAAGGGCGGCCAGGCACCCATGTTCATCGGAATCCCGTGGAACGCGTTCTCGTAGCCGAAATATTTGGCGATGTCGAGGTCCTGGATGCCCGACTCCTTCCTCCATCGGTCCATGGTCGGGCCCCAGGGCCAGTAGCCGATCCCCCAGCCGAAGGGCGGCCGGTCCACAGGTTCCCCGAGCAACGTCTTCATCGCGCGTTCGCCGGCGGTAGGCATGTGTCAAAAACCTTATGTTATGGGTGATTTGATGATCGGATTGCTGGGTTCAGCCCGAGCAAATTCCAGATCACAAGCGCCAAATTCCAATTAAACCTCAAAACCCAGATTTCAAATTCTGAATTCTGGATATCGCCGCTTGAAATTTGCATATAAAATTTATTTGGAAATTGGTTTTTGGGGCTTGGAATTTATGACCCTGCCGCAACCAGTTCTCAATTTAAAAGATCGGACGGGCAGGGATCATAGTGCGGGTGCTTGACTCTTGGAATCCTGAGGCCGCCGGTCTGGTAGATCACAGGCGGGCCGTCGCACTCGAACTTTATCACGGGGCAGATCGGATCCGGCTGTTTTTCCGGCAGTCCGGTGACTACGACCCTGTTCTTGTCCTGGCGGAAATTGAAGGTCTTGCCGGTTCCCAGCAGCGACACCTTCTTCACCTTGCACTGCAGGCCGCCGAAGTTAAGCACTTTGCCGGGCCATCTGCGCGCAAATAAATAGAGGTTGTCTCCTGAAGCCGTCGTCGGGCCGAAATGATTCCAGTCGGCCCTGTGGCCCTCCCTTACGTGGAGATCCATCGTGAACAGATCGGTGTCGTAGACGCATTCCCCGTGCTTTCTGAGCCAGGCGCCCGTCTTTGTCAGGATCTCGATTGCCTGCCTTGGGAACGAACCGTCCGGCAGAGGGCCGACGTCTAGGAGGAGGTTTCCCTCGCCGCGCGCCACCGTCGAAAGCATGTCCACGACCTGCGAAGGGTTCTTCCATTCGTTGTCGTTTATGAAGTGCGCCCAGCTGTTGTTGAGGCAGATGCAGGCCTCCCAAGGGCGCCAAGGCTTCGGGGCGCCGAGATGCCCTTCCGGCGTCGAGAAGTCCCCGGGAAGCCCGTTGCGCCCGTTGAAGATGATGTGCGGCTGTATCGACCTGACCATCTTGTTCATCTCCTCCGCGTGCCAGCCTTTCGCGTCGAACGGCCACCATCCGTCGTACCAGAGCACGTCGATCGGATTGAACATCGTGACGAGCTCCAGTATCCTCTCGAACGTATTGTCTATGAACTTGTTGTAGGCCTTCCTGCTTTCGAGGGCGTCCACTGCGTCCGGCTTCTCCGTCCAGTTGTTGAGGCTGTGGTAGAGCTCGATCTTCAGGCCGCGCTTCCTGGCGGCGGCGACTGTCTCGGCCACGAGGTCGCGCTTTGCCGGCGAATTCACCGAGTTGAAGTCGGTCAGCTTCGTGTCGTAGAGGCAGAAGCCGTCGTGGTGCATCGTGGTGATGTTCACGTAGCGCATCCCGGCCTTCACGGCTAGGTCACAGATTTTTTCCGCGTCGAATTTCTCGGCCGTGAACTTGTCCTTCAGCTTCTTGTATTCCGCCACCGGAATCTGCTCGCGGTTGAGAGCCCATTCCCCGCGCCCCAGCAGGCTGTAGAGACCGTAGTGCATGAAAAGCCCGTATCTAAGTTCCGAAAACCATCCGCCGCGGTCTAGCATGGCAAGACTCCTTGATTCGCTTGAAATTGAAGGTTAAATAAAAGCAGGTGAAAAGTTAAAGTCCACGCGTTGAAAGTCAAGGAATCATATTGAATTACGCTTGAATGTATATTGAAAGGCTAGTATATTGCTTCGATTTCAAAGTCAATGCAACCCGAAAAACAGGAGCCGAACGATGAAGAAGATGATGGTGATGCTGTCGGCAGTCGCGCTGATCGCGGCTTGGAACCTCCCGGTGAACGCAGGTTGCGGCACATGCGACAAGGATGCCGCAAAGAAGGAATGCAAGTGCGAAAACTGCAAGAAGGCCGGTGCATGCGACAAGTGCGACTGCAAGGACGCCAAGTGCGAATGCTGCAAGAACAAGGACAAGAAGGCCGAATAGTCTTTTCAGATTTCCAATTCTGCGGCAAGATGTGCTACAATCCTGCTTAAGAACGTTTGCTGTCCCTCAAAGATGCGCTCCGGAAATCTGAACTTAATGAAATATTTGCCTGATGCGCCGGGTTCACCCCGGCGCTTTTTTCATATTCCGATACTTCCCGCGGACGAACTATATACCCTCCGCCAGAAAATCCAGATGGCAATAAACAGGCTGGCATTCGAGATCCAGAGCATGGAATATCGCGGTTCTCTCAGCCCGAAACTTGAGAAAGCGGTTTTGACAAGCAAAACCCTCCGCGCCGGGCGTTGCCCGGCGATGGCGGGCGGTGAAATTGCTGCAATGGTGCAATAATACGGCGTAGCCGCGGAAGGCGATTCGCCGCGGCGAATCGGAGCCGGAAGTTTCAGAGGAGTTGTCACCGAGGCGAAGCGCTCGGGGTTCTGTCGAACAGAAACTCGATGGAGGGCGAAGCCGTGCTGAGCCGCGGTTGAG
>CAZWRV010000091.1:0-26477 GCA_964636325.1 uncultured Victivallaceae bacterium
TACCTGCGAGCCGCAGACAGGAATGTCTGCGTTACTTGAATCGAGTTTCAGAGGAGAGGGTATGCAGTCTGAAGCCAGCGGAAATTTCAAACGTCGCGCCGAATCTGACGGCAATTATTCGGTGGGACAAAGCGAAAGGGCAGTCTTAAGACTTGACCTGGATTGACTCATTTGCAAGGCGGATGTCCGGGGTGAGGCGCGACATCTGGCTTTTCATCGCCGCGGTCGCGATTGTCGGCTTCACGGGCCAGATTATCGAATCGACCTTCAACAACTTCCTCAACGAGACCTACAGCATAGGAGGCCTGAAGAGGAGCGTCCTCGAGTTTCCGAGGGAGCTGCCCGGCTTCGCGGTGGCGTTCGTCTCGGCATTGCTGTGCTTCCTTCCGGGACGGAGGCTCGCGGCCTTCGCGATGCTGCTGCAGTCGGCCGGGCTTGTGATGCTCGCCTTCTTCGCTTCGTCCTTCAGCATCATGCTCGTATGGCTTTTCACCATGAGCCTCGGCATGCACCTTTTCATAGCGCTCCAGAACAGCATCGGGATGGAGCTTGCGGAGGAGGGCCAGGAAGGGCGGCGGCTCGGCCAGTTCAGCAGCGTCAGGAACTTCACCGCCATAGCCGGCAGCTTCCTGATCTATATAGGATTCAAGTATCTGCATTTCACCTTCTCGCTGAGCTTCATGATCTGCGCGGCGGTTCTCCTGGTTGCGGCCTTATGCTTCATGGATATGACGCCGATGCCCACCCACAAGGCGGAACTGCATCTGAAGCTGCACAAGGAATACCGGCTCTTCTACTGGCTGAGCGTGCTCTACGGGACGCGGAAGCAGATATTCATCACATTCGCGCCATGGGTTCTTGTGACCATTTACGGCAAGCCCACGCAGGTGATCGCCTATCTCTTCACCATCGGCGGGATCGCCGGCATAGTTTTCCAGCCCGTCCTGGGCTGGATGATCGACCGGCTCGGCGAACGCTTCGTCCTGGCGTCGGAGGCGGCGCTGCTCGTCTTCGTCTGCCTCGGCTACGGTTTTGCTAAGGAACTGTTCCGCTCAGCCGAAGTCGCCTACGCGGCCGCAGCGGTATGCTTCATCGTCGACATGCTTCTTATCTCCGCGAGCATGGCGAGGGCGACATACCTCAAGAAGATTGCGAAGGATCCGACGCACGTGGCCCCTACCCTCACGATGGGCGTCACGATCGACCATGCGTTCTCTATTTCGCTTGCCGTCGCAAGCGGATTCGTCTGGCAGAAGCTCGGCTACCAGTATGTCTTCATCATCGGGATGCTCATAGCCGTGACCAATTTCTTCTCCGTTTTCTGGATCCGGATACCGAAAAAGACTCCGGCGTACAAGGTTCTCGAAGCTGAGTTGCTCCCCAAGGACGACTGAACGTCTCCTTTATATTCCAAATATCTGTCTGTGGAAAAGGAAAGGGCACGGCCGCGATGTTCGTACGGGAGAAGAAGACCAGTAACGGCGCAGCTCTTCAACTTGTCAGGAACAGGCGTGGTTCAGACGGCAAGGTCAGGCAGGAGATTGTTTTATCTCTGGGCAGCATTAAGGTTCCCGACGAGTTGCGAAAGACTGTGGCGCACGAGGTCGAATACCGGATGAACGGATACGGGCGGCTTGAGCCGCTCGAATACGACGTGGCCGCGCTGGTCGATGCGGTAACATGCCGGCTTGAGGCCGGGCGCAGGATTTACTCGCACGGCGACAAATGCGTTGAGATGGCGGCATTGAGCGAAAGGACGCGCCGGCATCACGATGCATTTCCGGAAATATGCGATAATGTTATGTCCTCTTTGGAGGTCGGTGCGACAGACAGCGCCATGTCATTCCTGTTCGAAGGCGAGCCATATGTCGTAACAGTCGCAAACCTCTCGGACGGACACATCGAGACGACTCTCGATCTTCCGGTTCCGGCCGGGATGCTTTTCGACCGTGTCGACTCGGCCCGTGTTCCGGTCTGCGAAGGCCGCGCGAAGATGGCGCTCGGCCCCTGGGAGTTCAGGGCCTTCGAAGTGAGAGCATAGAAAACAGCATAAGGATTTCCAGATGAAATTTTCACCCATGGCGGATTTGCTGCGCAAGGCTAGGAAAGAGGGATATGCCGTCCCCTCCTTCTGCGTATGGAACGCGGAAAGCATAGCGGCGGTCCGGAGGACGGCGAACAGGCTCAAGGCTCCCGTCATAATTATGAGCGGCCCCTTCGAGCTGAAATTTTTCACGCCCGCGGAAATGGCCAGGATGGCGGAAGCCGAAAAGTTCGAACGCCCCGTGGCGCTGCACCTCGACCACGGCGACACACCAGAAATCGCCCGCGCCTGCATCGACGGCGGATTCTCCTCCGTGATGCTGGATTATTCGCTGGAGCCGTTCGATGAAAATGCCGGGGCTCTCCGTGAAATTGCGAAGTTCGCACACAAGCGCGGAGTAACGGTCGAGGGCGAACTGGGGCATGTCGGCAAGGCATCTTCCGACACGGTCGAAGGCGGAGCCTATTCCACCTTGACGGATCCGGACGAGGCCGTCAGATATGTCGAGGAAACTGAAGTCGACGCGCTGGCCATCTCCATAGGCAACGCCCACGGAACCTATACGAAGCTTCCAAGGTTCGACTTTGGACTCCTGGAAAAGATATCCAAAGCCCTGCCGGATATGCCGCTCGTGCTGCACGGAGGCTCAGGAACCCCCGACGCCGATCTCAAGAGGGCTGTGTCTTTAGGGATCGCCAAGGTCAACGTTGCTACGGAGCTCGTAAAGACATTCAGGAAGTCCCTCACCAGTCAATGGGCGGAGGACGAGAACCTGTGGATTCCCCTGACCTTCGCGAAGGCCGCCGAATCCCTGGTTCCGGTCGTCGAAAAATGGATAGTCCTCACCGGCGCGGCAGGAAAAGCTTGAAACTCTTTGAAATGCAGGGGGCAGGATATGGCCAAGAATCTTGAAATGGAACTGCTGGAAGCTCTCCGATCAGTCCCGATGATGGATGCGCACACGCACCTTACCGGAGGCCGCCTCGGAGCGCGCGGCCTGCATGACATCATCCTCTACCATATGGTCGTGGCCGACCTGTATTCGGCCGGCTGTCCGAGCGGAGCAAGGCTCACCGAGTTCCCAGGATGGCCCACTGTGAAGGAGGCGCATGCGCGTCTTCAGGAGGCGATTCCATATCTTAAGCATGTCCGCAACACGAGCTGCTTCTGGGGTGCGAAGATAATCCTCAAGGAGCTCTACGGATGGGACAAGCAGATCACTCCCGGCAACTGGAGGAAACTTGACGGAATGATCCGCGAACGCGCGGAGGAACGTCAGTGGCACCGTGAAGTTATAAGGCGATGCGGAGTGAAAAAGCTGACGACGGAGCTTGCCCGCCGGGAAGGCGGAACCGACGACGACATCTTCCACTATTCGATGGAATGGGCTTTCTTCACACGGACGCAGCGCGGCGAATTCGACACGGCCCTCTACGAGCTCGAACGCTGCTGGGGCAAGGCGCCGGGAAGCCCGATCCCGCATTCTGCCGGACACAGGCCTGCGCCGGAGAAATCCATCCGGACGCTCGACGACGTCCACAATGCCCTGGATCACTATGTCGGCCAGCTCGCCGCTTCAAACGTGCTCTCCATGGCGACCCACATATCTACCGACATCTCGTTCCGGCGGGTCGGAGACGCCGACATGGCTAAGGCCCTCAAGGCCAGGGACAAGGCAGGTCCGGAGGAACGCGACATTTATACATCATACATCCATGAAGCGTTCCTAAAAGCGCTCGAGCCGCATGCAGACAGGATCGTCTTCCAGTTCAGCTTCGCCGCCGAGCCCCTGCCCTTCAACACCGCCAGCATCATCCCGCAGAAGGCGATCTCGGATCTCGTGGAAATTGTCGCAAGGCATCCGAAGATCCGCTTCAACTGCTTCGTCGCAAGCAGGCATGCGGACCAGTCCCTCTGCACGTTATGCCGCGGACTTCCAAACCTTTCGCTTTCGGGATACTGGTGGCACAACTTCTTCCCCGGCGCCATAAGGGCAGTGCTCGAGGAGCGCCTCGACATGCTGCCTGCGAACAGGCAGGTCGGCTTCTTCTCCGACGCCTACTGCATCGAATGGACATATGCGAAGGCTGAAATAGTCCGACGGCAAATGGCTCACGTCCTTGCGGAGAAAATCGCCCTCGGGCAATACTCCAGGAGCGATGCCCTCGAGATATCCAGGGCAATCCTGCATGACACCGCCAAGGAATATTTCGGAATGACGCCGGCCGGGGCATTGAAATGAATTCCCGGAAAAGAGTTCTGTCGGCCATCGCCGGCAGGCCGGCTGATAGGACATCACACCTTCGAAATTCTGAGCCGAGAAGGAAACATATCTAGAGCCCGTCCACAAAAAGAAGATTCCCAATTTCAAGAACGAATCAGAGGAAAGACGTTTCTGGCAGGTCCACGATTCAGCCGGCCTAGTGGACTGGAAGAATGTGGAAACCCCCTCGTTTCCAAGGCTGAAACCGACCACTCAGACAATTTCCCTGCGTCTGCCGGAACCGCTTCTGGAGGATCTGAAGCGTCTTGCCAACAAGCGGGATGTTCCATATCAATCGCTTCTGAAAACCTTCCTTGCCGACCGTATCGAAGCAGAAATGCACGCAGTAAAAGGCTGAAGTTGTTGCTTCAGACGCTTCATTCCTTAGACGGTTCCGGCAGTGGTTCGCCGTAGAGTTTTTTGGAGAGGCGGCTGAACTCGTCGTACATGAAGCGCTTGATGCCGGGGTCTTTCACGCCGATTGCGGCGTCGCCACCGTAGTCGCTGAAGATGAATCCGCCCTTCTGGCTGGCCCAGTGCGACATCAGCATTTCGGCGTCCTCCGCGACGCGTTTGCGGTCGCCGGTCGGCAGCGTCGCCTGGATGTCTGCCAGGCTCTGGAAGGTTATGCGTCCGCGGTAGCGGTCGCCGACCTCCTTGATTCCGAGGGCGCGCGGCTGCTGGAGGTTGACGACGTTTACGCCGGCGCGGATGTAGCCCTCGATGATCTCGTTGACCTTGCCGCAGGAATGGACCCATACGTCGCAGCCCGCCTCGTGCATTGCGTCGAATATCCGCTTGTATCTCGGGAAGAAGAAGTCCATCCACATGTCGAAGCTTATGAAGGCGGCGGTCTGCGTGCCCCAGTCGTCGCTCATATTCCAGCCGCTGATGCGGCCGGGGACGCGGCGGCAGATTTCGCGGACCAGCGTGATGTGCGTTTCGACGATCATGTCCGCAAGGTCCTCCATGGCGGGGCGGTTGTCGTAGAGGTCGACTAGCGTCTCCTCGAAGCCGTGCAGCGAATGCATCCTCTCGAAGAGGACCATGAAGATGCCGCTGATGATGTATTTGCCCTGGTCTTCAATCTTCTTGAGGTTCGCTTCGAGTTCGGTGTAGCGCGAAGGATTGCGGTAGTCGGGCGGGCGGAACTTCGAAAGCTTCCTGATGTCCGCGAGGGGGTGGCCCTTGACTTGGCCCATGTTCTCGACTTCGGTCTTGTCCCAGACGCAGCGCCACTCGTCCTCGCCGGGCACCGAAGGCTTCCAGCCCTCAGGCGCCTTGCCTCCGACCCAGCCGGTGTCGTCAACGCCGAAGCAGCCCATTGTAACCGGCAGCCGCGGCGGATTCCTGAAGTGGACCGCCCGGCTCACAATCTCACGCGATGTCATTTTGGCCATTGTAAAATCTCCATATTTCACTTCCTGATTCTCACAGTCAGCAGGCGGTAGTCGTGCGAGGGCACCACTAGGGTCACGTCCAGGCCGTCGCCGTCGGGCGCGGTCTCGATCCGGCGCATTGTGGCGTCGTCCACCACCGGATCCTCGTCAAGCTTCGGCCCCGAAACCTTCTCGACGTCGGCCTCCGCCGTCTTTGCTTCCCCCTTTTCCATCATATCGGACTTGTCGGCCATCTCCGGCTTGTTCAGGTCTGCCTCCTCGAAGAGCACGCCGGCGCGTTTCGGCTTTGTCTTCCTGTCGAGAGTCTTGGGCATGACGGCGGATCCTCCTCTGCCGATCCATCTGTGCCATTCTGGTGTAAGCTGCTGTGGGACAGGCATTTCCGAAATTTCACCGTCCACGAGTTCCAGGCGCGAGACATCGCCGCCCATGGCCTTGAGATCCAGCCTCATCCGGACTTTGCTCGGATATTCGGAGAGGTTGCTCGCGATGACGATGGCGCGGCCGTCCGGCTTCAGATACATCCCCGTAAGGATCCCTTCGGCAGGCGAGAGGTATTTCACCATGGGATTGTTCCAGAAGCCGACGAAGCGGACATCGGGGTCGGCGATGCAGAAGTCAAAGAAGCATTGGGGATAGTTGGCGAAACCGAAGCAGGACTTGGCGTCGAGCTGCCACTCCATCGCCAGCATGTGGCGGATAAAACTCACATAGTTGTCCGGCGCCTGGGCTATTTTCTTGTATTCCGAAAGGCCCATCCACATCATGATCGTCCCCCACCTGCCGGAGTTGGAGTAGAGCCGCATCAGGTTGAACGGGCCGGGATAGAAGTCCATGGCGTAGTCCAGGCGGTATTCGCCGCCGGGCACCGACGCGAACTGCCATCCGGCGATCTGCGGCCCGGTGTATCCGCAGCTGTAGCTGTAGCAGCCGCCGCCGATGTCACCGAATACGAACGCCGAGCGCCTGTAGTATTCTCGCTGGCCGAACATCAGCCAGCCCGGCTGGACGCGGCCGTCCGGCAAAAGATAGGCGCTTCCGGAGATGGTGTTGAGGTTCGGCCCGGGAGTGCCGGTGTCGAAATAGACTCCGTCGACCCCGTATTTGTCCTTCCAACGCTGGTGGCTCCACACGCCGAAATCCACCTTGCTGCGTGTGAAGAGCTGATTGTACTGGAAGCCGCCTGAGTCCCATTCTGCGGAGAATTCGGAGGCGGTCCGCCCGCCCCAGTTGAAGCTGGAGGTGTCCAGATGCGGCGTCACCCTGAATCCTTCGGCGTGCATCGAGTCGGTCGAGGTCTTAGCCACATCAGGCGTGTATTTGTAGGGGCCGACGCCCTCCTCGTCCCATGCCGCGCCGTCGCTGAGCCACTTGCAGTACTGGCCGCCGTCGTCGCGCTTCGGTCCGGCCCAGAAATGCTTCCTCCAGTTTTCCGGCTGCGGCTTTTCCGGCGTGGCCATGAACGACAGCACGATTCTCCTCGGGGACTTAAGGACGAACGGTTCGGAGATGAAGTTGAATCGCCACTCGGCTGCGGCCCCCTTTCGCTCGAGCACCATTGCGGGCTGTGCGTCGCTGGGCGCCCATCCGAAATCGCTGTCGGCCATGTATGAGAGCCCCTGCAAATCGTCGCCGAACCAGATCTGGGGCATGAAGTTGCCGAGCGTCGGCTTCCAGCGTTTCTCCAGCTTGGCCTTCTTCTGGTCGACCGACCAGGCCTGCCTGAAATCGAACACTCCCGAAAGCATCATCTCGCCGTCCCAGCTGACATCTTCATACCACCGCTTGGAGGAGAACAGTTCTCCGTCTTCCTCCCTCAGGAGCCCGTAGCCCGGCTGCGCGCCAAGGCCGGCGGGCCGTCCGACTTCGAACACTGCCAGATACTGCTTTGGAAGATCGGCGCGGAGAGGCACTGCCAGCGACAGCCGATCCAGCGAGGCCGGCGTGTTTCCTTCCGGCCTGAGATCCAGTGTGAACACTGTGTGTCCGTCGAACTCCATGCGTCCCTGCACGCCGACGGTCAGCCCTTTGCCCGAAACAGCACTTTGCCATGTTGCCTCATGACCGCGTGAAGAGATGATCTTGAAGGCGTCCGGTGCCGCAGACATCGTTTGAACGGCGCCGCCGGAGACAAGTTCCAACCGCATCGGCCGGACCAGCATGTCCTTCCCCTGGTTGATGATCTGTTCGAAGAGGCCGTCCTTGCCCAGCCGGTGAACACGCCCGATCGCGGAGACGTTGTTGCCCTCGGTGACAAGGGGCGTCCAGGGTTTCAGCACGCGGTCGGATATGCCGATCCTGTTTCCAAGCCATGGATAGCGCTTGAATTCGAAAGGTTGCTCCGCTGAGGCCACAGCCTTTGACGACGCGTCAAGAAGCCGGACGCTCAGGCGGTATTCGCCCTCGGGCAGCGGCACGGGCAGGTTTTCCATGAGGAACGACGCGCCACTGGCCGGCTTATATGGCACGTCGACCATGCCCACCGCCGCGCCACCCTTGCGTGACAGCTCGACGCGGGCCGTCACCGGCGTCCCCGAAGGATTTCCCCGCGCATATGCCGTTCCCAGGACTTTGCCGACTCCCTGGAAGAATATGCCCGTGCAGGCTGCGGAGCCGAACGCGGCCCGTTCGCCGCCGACGTAGCTCAGATAATGGTTGCAAGCCTCGCCTGCGCACAGCGGTCGGCGGTAGATCGTGAACTCGTCTATCAGCATGGATTTGCCGAATCCGACTCCGAAGCTGCCGGGAAGCTGAGCGGGATTGAAGGGGGCTGGCATGACCGACTCGAGCTTTTTCTCGCCGTTGACATAGAGCACCATCTGCCGCTCCGCCCATGACAGGATGAAATGCATCCATGTGTCAGGCCTGTATTCCACGTTCATATTCTCAGCTCCGCCGGCGACCTGGACCGTGAATCCGTCGTTGGGGATGAACAGCATGGGCCCCTTCCAACCGTCGCCCGCAAAGAAGCCTGTCTGGTTGGATCCCAGATGCTGCCAGCCGAGCGGCTTGACCCACATCTCGACGGCGCCCATCTCCATGTTCAAATTGCCCTTGCAGGCGTAGGACAGCGGACTGTGGTTCGCCACGGTGCGCAACGCCTTGCCCCTCACACCGGGCGCAAAGGACGGCTTGCCTTCCGTCTTGACAGGCTTGGGGCTGCCACGGGCGATTTCGGCGTCGAGAGTATCCTCGAAGCCGGCCTTGAACAGAATGTCGTAGGGGACGGCGGACGTCGACGGATCGGCCGCCGCGGGACGCTTGTTGCCCGGATCCGTCCACGACTCGTCGGGCATGGGAAAGAACTTCCGATACAGGCCTACGACGCAGCGGAACTGGTCGATGGTGCCGGTGAAACTGTCGCGGCCGTCGTTGAAACTGCCTACCCACATGCTGCTCGGCCCCTTTTCAACGGATGTGTAGTCTATATACATCCAGCCGTTGGGCTGTTCCGCAAGCTTCCTGCCGTCGACGGAAAGATATGCGATGTCGCCGCCTGCTGTCGGTATGAACGCTCCAAGATATACCGCCACATGGTGCCATTGTCCGGCATGGACGGTGGCCGGTGGTGTTTTCATCTCGACACACCATTCGGGATGGCTGCCTGAACCCGGTTTGCCGCCGGGCCGGGAACTTAGGGTGCGGTGGGTCCAGACAAGCGAGCCGTCGGACATCAGGTCGAGCCGGAACCCGTTGGCCTTGTCCGGCACATGTTCCTTGTAGAGCAGTGCGGCGCGGGCGTCCTTTTCCGGCAGCGAATCCGCCTTCACCCAGAAATCAACTATGAACCGGCCTCGCGAAAAGATGCCGCTTCCGATTTTCCCGCCGATGCTCATCTGCAGCGGGGCATGTCTGGACGCGAAATGCAGGCCATGCCCGATCCGGCCCTCCTTGACAGGCGCTACGCCGTCTCCGGGCTTCAGCATGTCGGATTTTCCGCTCAAGTCCGCCATCGGACCGAGCTCGACAGTCTTTTCCATGTCCGCCGCCGGATCGGAATCCACTTCGAGATCCTTGTCAAGGACGTCGCCTGCGGTCTCCGGCTCGAACTCATACAGGGCCAGCGTGTTGCCGCCGACCTGGTAGCGCAACCAGTAGGCCATGGAATCTTCCGGCAGCACGACCTCCGCATCAACCGGAAGCCATGCCGCAATCGCCGACAGCACCGCAAGTCGAAACTGTGTACTGCCAATCACTTTTTCAGTTCCTGGTACAATCCATAATGGTTCAGCCTCAGTCAACTTCAAGATGGAACACGTCCAAGCCTGCGCTGTTGCTGAGGACGACATATCCCGTCGCAGCTTCGCCCGGCTTCAAGGCAGGATATTCCACCTGTATCTCGCTGTATCCGACATCCTGAGGCGGCACATGGACATGATCATCAGGCAAAATCTTCATGCAGCTCGAATTGTTCTTGCCCCTGGCGTTCTTGAACAGGAGGGTGGAGTTTCCGTCGGCGTCCTTCCGAAGGATCTTGCATCTTTTCCTGCCGTATATCTTCCCCCCGTCTTTCTCAGTGTAGAACTCGAGATGGACGGAAGGCAGCGCTGATCCGAAATATTTCCCCGAGAGGATGAAGACATCTCCCGGGCTGCCGTGCGGGCCGTCCACAGTTGTTACTACCGGGGGCGCAAGGAACATATCCTTCGCAATTTCGACCGGGCTGTTGACGGCGCCCTTGTACTTCACCTCCACATGATCGGCGAGTATCCCGATTGGTGGGAACCTTATGAAGATATCCATGGCGGGCGCAGTCTTGTCGCCGTATATCTTGTATATCTCCTTTGGGCAGACCATGATTTTCTTCGCCATCACCGCATCCACGCTTGGAGGCGCCGACTTCCTGCTCGCCGGCGTTACGACCGTCAGCGCAGCCTTTGCGCCGGGCTTCTGCTTCTGGGGATCCGTGTAGAATACGGCTGCGGACGGTTTCGACGAGAACTCCGTGATCGTCTCGTCGCCGAGGTCCGCCGCATCGACGGTGAGCACCGAGCCGTTGCCGGCGAATGTGACGGGCTTGGTGGAGAATACCGCGGTGAATGCGCAGTCGCCGGTAATTTTCCCGGTCGTGTATGGATCGGTCGGATCCTTTATCAGGCCGCCCGTGGAAACCGACCAGCCGGCGAAGTAATAGCCTTCCGCCGGGACGGCCGAGATGTCGAGGAGCTGGTCGTAGTCAAGCGGGTTGACGCTGCCCGCCTCCGGATAAGTGAAGCCCGCCCCCTCCGGCGACACCGCCATCGTCACCGCGGGAAGCGTTCCTGCGCGCAGCTCTTCCGCCGTTGATTTTGCGAAGTTCGCAGTAATCGCAGGCTTTTTGCCCTTGAGCGTCGCGAACGTGAATGTCTTGGTCTTGTCCACTATTGTCGCGTCGCCGTTGGAAGTCCAGCCCTTGAAATACCAGCCTTTGCCGGGAGTCGCCGATATCGGTATGAACTGGTTCAGATAAAAGGCCGAGCTATATGTTGCGGCCGCCGGATCCGTGGTCCCCGTTCCGCTGACGGCCATCGTCAGCGCCGCTTCCTTGGCGGATTCCCATTTGATAGGATTGAAATAAAGGGTTGCCTTCGCATTCTTCTTCGAGATGGCGATGTCGGTGTCCTGTCCGCCGACGTCGTCGTATGAGAGGGCGTACATCTTCTGCTGGATCGAGTAGTCGTGGAGGACTTTACCGTATTGGAAGATCGGGTAGTCGGCCGTGCTCTGGCCGGTGTCCGGGTTGCCCGATAGGACGTTAACCAGCCACTGGCCCGGGTCGTCCCTGTGCAGGGTTCCCCTTGCCAGTGCCGCCATGATGAACATCGCCACGGGGTTCGAGCCGAAGTTCTGGCCGCAGCCGCCGCCGGGATTAACGCTGCCCATTATTATGAAGCCCCAGTCGTTCTCCTTTGGATCTGCCTTATCCGTCTGATGCCAGTACGACAGCTGGCCCGGGAAATTTGTGTCGCTGCTGCTCGGCCTGGTCATCTTAGGCATGCCGGAATACGGGGCTGTATGCTTCGCGTCGGTATAGATGTTGAGATAGGTGCCGTCGGAGCTGACCTTGCAGTAGTAGACGGGGCTTTTTGCAGCGTAGTTGTTCTTGTCATAGCTTGTGAACGTCCGGTCAGGCTTCCAGCAGTGTTTGTCCACATAATTGTCGTAGAAATGCGAGCATTTCTGCGGCCCCTTGGCGAGGACACCGTCGAAGTCCCAGTATGCGAGGTTCTTCGGCGAGACGACGCGCAGTTCGTTCTTGTTCGCGGCGACTTTCAGGGCGTTGAACAGCGCCTCGTTGCCCGCGACACCGCCGTTGTCGGCATACCCTGAGAACTTGTTGAGGATCAGTTCCCTGGAAAAAATATGCCCTCTGGACGCGGGCATGCCGGTCGCGACGTTCGTAGTCGAGAAGTAGAACGAGACCCCGAAATAGTCCACGCGGGTCATGTCCAGGTTCGGAGTGCCTTTGGAATTTGTGTAGAACTCCATGAAGTCCATGATGACCGCATTGGTATTGTTGGTCACCGGACCGGAGTAAGTGAAGGTGCCGCATTTGTCGAAATTGTCGCCGAACGCGAAATAGAGCCTGCCTCCGCCTGTTTCGGGGAAGTTGATGGTGTAGTTGCCGCCGGCGACCTTGAAATGGTCGAGGCTGAAGCCCATTTTCTTTCCCCATACGAAACTGCCCGCGGAGCCGGTTTCGGTGTATTTCGGCGCCTTGGCGTCCGTGAAGTCGATATATCCCACGTGCGCGTCGTCGTCGGGGCCGGTGGCAGTCGGCTTATGGCAGGTCGCCGTCAGATAGACGCTGGTGTCGGCATACCCGCTGCTGTTGACGATTGAGAGCGAAAGCGGATAGTCGGTCCCGTAGGACGCGCCTGTGGTCATCGCCCCCGCTAAAAGTCCCGCTCCGATAATTAAGCCAGGGCGCCGCCTGACTGTCCTACGTGCGTTTGTCGTCATGAAACTCCCTGTACTGAATTTGTTCTTATCTATGATAACGTATGAAAGGCGTGAAAATTAAATTGGCGGAGGCGATATGGGTGAAAAAAAGGGCTCGGATGATATTATATTCCCAACTTAATTATTCAAGGAGTCCGCACATGTCCGAACCGCAGAGGCTTGTCAGGCTGAGCATGTCGATCGAGAAGGGACTCTACGACAAGCTCGAATCGCTGGTAGCCGAAAACGGCTATGTGAACCGCTCGGAATTCATCCGCGATCTGATCCGCGACTATTCGATCGCGAAGGAATGGAAGGGGGACGACGAGGTGGTGGGGACGCTCACGATCATCTACGACCACCACAAGAGGGAGCTTTCAAAGCGGCTCACCGACCTCCAGCACGGCAGCCATGAAATCATCCTCGCCAGCACACACATCCATCTCGACCATTCCGTATGCGCGGAGATGATCATGATGAAGGGGCGTGCTTCCGAAATCAGGCGGATAGCGAATCATATGAGGAAGGAGCGCGGCGTCTTCCACGCCAACCTGACCGAAAGCTCGACCGGAAAGTCCTTCATACAGCACGCCCACAAACACCATCACCACGGCGGATGAATGTCCAATAAGGAATTTCCAGCCGAAGAATTGGATGTTCATGGCTGCGGAACCAAGCCTCAGCGCCTCAGGGAATCGTACGCCTCTGCGGTGGTGCGGAAGAAGCAGTCCTCCGGGAGGCATTTGAAGAAGCCGGCGCTCTTCAAAGTCTCGAAAACCCGCCACTTCGCCTCGCTGACCGCGACGGATATTCCGTTCTTCCTCAGCTCGGAGATCAGATTCCGCAGGGTCTCCTCGCCTGTGGCGTCAATTTCGTTTATGCTGTCCGCCTGGAAGATTATCGCCCTGGTCTCCGGCGATTCGGAGAGGGCGTCGAGCACCGTCTCCTCGAAGTGGGATGCGTTCGCGAAGACCAGCCGCCCCTCGAAACGGATTATGAGCATTCCCGGCTCCGCCGGGAGTCCGTGCTTTTCGGCGTCCCTGAACGTGCCGTCGGGATGAAGGGCTAGAAAAGCCACGTGCGGCTCCATCAGCTTGTAGAGATGGAAGGCTATCGATATTGCAATACCGATAAGGACTCCGGCTATCACGTTCGGGGCCAGCATGATCGAAAATATGAACGTGGCCCATGAGGATATCCCGTCGAAACGGTTGACCCTCCATATGCGGAGCATGGGCCTGAAGTCTATCAGCGTCGAGACCGCCGCGACAATCACCGCTCCGAGCACCGCCTTCGGAAGGTAGAAGAGAGGCCCTGTCAGAAAAAGCAGAGAGAGCAGCACGAAGGTGCCTGCGAACATGGAAGACATCCCCGTCCTGGCTCCGGAATAGAGGTTCAAGGCCGAACGGGAGAACGAGCCGCTGACCGGGAAAGTATGGAGCAGCCCGCAGGACATCTTGGCGAGCCCCTGCCCTATCAGTTCCTGGTTAAAGTCCAGCTTTTCCCTGGTCTTGGCCGATATGGCCTTTGTGGTGGCAAGCACTTCCATGAATCCGATCAGGGAGATCATCAATGCGCCGCCCAACAGAGAGGATGCCTGACACCATTGGAACGAAGGGGCGGAAAGAGCGGGTAGGCCCGGAGGGATCGTCCCTACGACCTGCCCCCCGTACACCCCGTTGAAATCCAGCATGGAGCTCGCCGCTATGGATATGAAAACCACGGCCGCGACCGATGGGAACCTGGGGAATCGGCTGCGCAGCATGAACAAAGGCGCCAGCGCTGCGGCCGAAAAGAGTATTGTCGGGACATGCAGGCATGAGATGTTTGAAGCAAGGGCCACGACGTCATGTACGAGGCCGCCTCCGCTTTTCACCCCGGACATGCCAAGAAGGTATGGCAATTGCGAAGAAATTATGATCAGCGCCGCGGCATTCGTAAAGCCGGCCATCACCGGATGCGAGAGGAAATTCACGAAGACCGCCAGCCGTAGAAGTCCGAACAAAAGTTGTATCAGTCCCGCCATCAGAGAGAGCATAACCACGGCCCAGAGGTACTGCTCCGGCTCGTCCGCCGGCGAATGGAGCTGCGAGACAATCGCAAACGTGAGAAGGGATGTCATCGCCACCGGCCCCGTATGAAGCTGGCCGCACCTGCCGAAAAGCGCCGCCACCATCGTAGGCACGAACGCCGCATACAGCCCGTAATGCGCCGGAAGACCGGCAAGCTGGGCATACGCCATCGCCTGGGGAATCAGAAGCAGCGAGACCGAAAGGCCCGCCACTAAGTCCGATCTAAGATCGCCCTTCTTGAGGGGGAACCATTTTAAAAAAGGGAAAATGCTTTTGATGCTCATGCGTTTTCGTTGGATATATCAGGAACTCTTAATATCATCCTCTTCCCCAAATTCAAACGCCCGAGCATTATATTTCATCCCGGCAATAATTCAGACTTTACCGTCAAGGGAATGCTGATATTTCTGTTTTGCAGACTATATTGCAGCTTCTTTTATGCCGGAACGAATAACCAATAACGGATAACCAATAACATGCTGTTAGAATCCGCCATGATGGGGATAGTCGAGGGGATAACCGAATTCCTCCCGATCAGCAGCACCGGACATCTCATACTGGTCAACGAGCTTGTCAAATTCAAGGAGCCGTTCGCCTCGATGTTCGAGGTCGTCATACAACTTGGCGCAATACTGTCTGTCATTGTTTACTTCTGGAAGCGCCTGGTTCCGATGGAGACGGACATTGACCTGTTCAAAAGATCTGAGATATTCGACATCTGGAAGAAGACTGCCGCTGGAGTGATTCCGGCCATCCTGATTGGCGGAACGCTCGGCAAGATCGTCCAAGAGCGCCTCTTCAATACGTACGTAGTGGCCGGGGCGCTGCTTGTCGGCGGAATCATCCTGATCGTTATTGAGAGCATGAGGAAAAAAGTCAAGATCGAAAGCATGTCGCAGCTTTCATACGGGACTGCGGTCGCCATCGGATTCATCCAGTGCATCGCTATGGTTCCCGGCACATCACGGTCCGCCGCGACGATCATCGGCGCGATGCTGCTGGGCGCTTCGAGGACCGTGGCCGCGGAATTTTCATTCTTTCTCGCCATTCCGACAATGGCCGCGGCGTCCGCATATTCCCTGATGAAACATGCCGCGATGATGACCGGCCAGGAATGGGCCGCCCTCGCCGTCGGCTTCATCGTCTCCTTCCTGGTAGCATGGGCCGTCATCGCCTTCCTCATGAGCTACATCCAGAAGCACGACTTCAAGATTTTCGGATACTACAGGATAGTCCTCGGAATAGTAATAATCCTGCTGATATATGCAGGACGGATTAAATAGGCATATAAAAGGAGCCAATCATGAAAATCGGACTCAGCAGCTACAGTCTCTCCAGGGCGATCAGCAGCGGCGAAATGGACGTGCTACAGGCGGTCGAATGGATCGCCGCCAACGGCGGCGAGCACATCGAGATATCGCCGTCGGGATTCTCGCTTACAAAGAACCCGGAGCTAACAAGGAAGATCGCCGCCAAGGCGAAGTCGGCCAAGATCGACATCTCCAGCTACACGATCGGCGCGAACTTCATCCAGCCTGACGCCAAGGCGCTGAAGGCCGAGATAGCCCGTCTAAAGAAGGAGGTGGAGATCGGCGCCGCGCTCGGAGTCAGGCGCATGCGCCATGACGCCGCCTCCCGCCCGATTCCGGAATGCGGTATCGCCCAGTTCCAGAAAGACCTTCCGAAGGTCGCGGACGCCTGCCGCGAAATTGCGGACTTCGCGAAGAAGCACGGCATCACCACCAGCGTGGAGAACCACGGCTACTTCATGCAGAAGAGCGACCGCGTCCAGCTTCTGATCGAGACTGTGGGCCGCGACAACTTCAGGACCACGCTCGACGTCGGCAACTTCATGTGCGCTGATGAGAACCCGGTCGCCGCAGTCAAGAACAACATCGCGTTCGCGTCGCACGTCCATTTCAAGGACTTCTACTTCCGTCCTTTCTATGCCGACCCCGGCGAGGGCTGGTTCAGGACGCTCTACGGCAACTACCTCCGCGGCTCCATCGTCGGCCAGGGGGACATCGACACCCGCGCCGTCGTCAGGATCATCAAGGAATCCGGATACGACGGCTATCTCTCGATCGAGTTCGAGGGCATGGAGGACTGCCGCACCGGCTCCAAGATCGGCATGGCCAACCTCCGCCGCCTCTGGAACGAGGCATGATCTGTTACCGTGCAATTTCATTGTTGAAATTGTTTCCATTAACGTCGCCTGCCCAAAATGACCACGTTAAATAAAGCCAGAGTGGCGGTCGGCATGAGCGGCGGCGTCGACTCCGCCGTGGCAGCGATGCTCCTGCTCGAGCGGGGCTTCGACGTAGTCGGGCTAACCATGCAGATCTGGGACGGCGCCTTCAACATCCCTGAAAAAGTCCGATCCGGATGCTACGGACCGGGCGAGGAGGAGGACATCAGGGACGCAAAGGCCGTCGCCGCCAGACTCGGCATCGAGCACCACACGGTTCCGCTCGCCGAAGAATACAGGAGGGAGATTCTCGGATATTACCGTTCCGAATACCTTTGCGGCAGGACGCCGAACCCCTGCGTGGTATGCAACCGCAGGATCAAGTTCGGCCTCCTCCTGGAAAAGGCCGAGCAGAGCGGAATCCGATTCGAGCGCTTCGCCACAGGCCATTATGCAAGAATAAGCTATGATGAAACTGCATGGCAATATCGACTTTTAAGGGGCGTAGACCTCTCGAAGGATCAGTCGTATTTCCTCTTCCACCTTTCTCAGAGCCAGCTCGCCGGAATAATCTTCCCGCTCGGGGAAATGATGAAGAAGGAAGTCGTCAAGCTGGCGGTGGCCAGGGGGTTTTCCGACATCGCCGCCAAGCAGGAGAGCCAGGACTTCATCGAGAGCGAGGACCATTCGCCGCTCTTCTCTCCGGACGAAGTGGCACCCGGCCCAATAGTCGACACCTGCGGAAAAGTCCTCGGAACGCACAGAGGGCTTGTGCATTACACGATCGGCCAGCGCGAGGGGCTCGGCGTGGCCGCGGGCCGGAAGGTCTATGTAAAGGGGATACTCAAGGAGACGAACACGGTCGTCGTGGCCGGCAGGGAGGAAGTCCTGCGCGATAGCTGCCAGGTCAAGGACGCAAACTGGATCAGCGGGTCGCCTCCCGCCGGCGTATTGGACTGCGAAGTCCGCATCCGCTACCGGCAGAAGGCAGTGAAGGCGTCCGTATCACCCGGCGACGGCGCCACCGCGCAAATCGTATTCGCCGAGCCGCAGTTCGCGGTCGCCCCAGGCCAGGCCGCAGTCTTCTACAGCGGAGACGAAGTCATCGGCGGAGGATTCATCGCCTGACATCTTTGCCGTCATCTTCGTCACTGTCTTCTACTCCGTCTTTCTCGCGATCTTCCTCTCTGTCTTTGTCGGCTATGTACAAATTTTCGACCGGGGGCGACCGCATTCGACCATGATCGACTACGGTCGGGAAATATTTTTCAATTGATAGCTATGGTATCTGCGCGGAGCCGTTTTGCGAATTCCGCAAATCCGGACTGTGCGGGGAAGTAGTCGGGATACGAGGTGTCGAACGGAATCTGGTGACAGTTGTAGATGGGTGCGCCGAGGCGCACTCCGAGAATCCCGGCCAGACGTTCCATCTCATCGGCCCATTGCTCTGCCGGCTTTTCGGGAAACGTCAGCACCTGCCAGGCGTGGATTTCGCGCCCGGCGCGCGGAGCGGTTGATTCGCCCCGAGGCGGTTTGCAAGCCCAGGACTGGCGGCGGGCCCAGTCTCCATATATTCTCCTTTAGCGTGAAAATTTACATTTTGGCGATCCAGATTTGGGATTGGATTTTTTTGTTCCGACCGAGCGGCGGCATGAATGTCGTCCGAGGAAGGGACGGAAAAATACGGCCCAAAGATGCTCGCCGCAAGGCGGTTGCGGTCTTTCGGTTTTGCTCCGCACCCTTCGAGAGCCTTCGATACCTCGGTATCGGCGGCCTCTCAGAATACGGAGCAATTCCCGAAATCTCCGCAATCAAAATGTAAATTTATCAGCCTAAAGGAGCATATCCAGCTCCTTGCTGCCCATAAGATTTTGGAATATGTGTTTACACCTCACGTGGTAAAATATCCGTACCGCCATCAGGTTCAAGTGTTGTCCCCGGACAACAGGGTGCTGGGGGCGTTTGAGCATCCCCCCCGGACTGAATCGAGTTTCAGAGGAGTGCCCGTCTGCGGGGAACGCAGCCTTGTCGGTGTGAAACTTAATTAGCGCAGGTATTCTTACCTGCGGAATCGCAGACAGGAATGTCTGCACCACTTGAAGGCGAGTTTCAGAGGATAGGGAAATCTGAAAGTGATTGGATATTCATTTTCCCTCGGGCACATAGGCTCTTGGACGGGTCATGCTGTCGAGGTAGTTGATGTAGTCGATGAACTGCAGGGCGTCCTCGCTGTCGTATCCGATGCTTTTTGCGAAGCTGAGGAGCGCGGTCTTACGTTCACCGCCGAGCAGCTTGAAATACTCCGGCAGAAGCACGTTCCGCCTGTCCATCAGGCTGGCGATCTCCTCTGGGATGTCGGACTGCGAGATCTTATCGTAGAGCTCAAGGACGTCATTGTTCATTTCGAGGAACCGGTTATGGATGTCGAGCTGCTCCTTGTCGAGCAGGGACACGTCCAGCCCCTCGTAGAAGTTGCGCCTTTCATTCAGGACGTTCGACGAGAAGGAGGCGAAACTCCTCACCGACTGCACCTCGGCCTGAAGCTGAGCCGGATCCTTTTCCTGCAGCTTATTGAAGTGCTCCACATAGTTTTCGGAGTCCGACGGAGAGCTACGTATAATCTGCGCTCCGCCCTTTTGAGCCCGCTTTGGGGAGCCGGATTCAAACTCGGCCATCTTCCTTTCGCTCTCCTCGAGCCTCCTCCTCATGTCCTTCAGCTTGGAGAGCAGCTTCCGCGAACTGTCCCCGACATCCTTGCGGAGTTCGGCGGCTTCAGGCTTCGAGGCCTTAGCATCGGGCTTGGCCACAAGCAAAGGATCTATCTGCCTGATGGAATTCTTGAGGGATGCCAGTTCGGCCTCCAGGGTATTGCATTTCTTCTTGTAGTGCGCCACAGCAATCGCGCTTGCGGCGATGTTGATCACCAGCAAGGCCAGTACAGCATAGAACAGATAGTCGTGTTTCTTCATGCAAATTCATTCTCCGGTTTGATTTCTCAAGAATGCTGGTCTTAGTATGAAGTTTCAAGCGAAATCATAGGAAAATCCGGCGTTTTTTTGATAAGCAAGAAGGTATTTTGCGCGTGCCGCGCGCAATAAACAGATCAAAAAGCGGCCCTCGTATGCGCAGAGTTTGCCCTTTCGCCTAGAAGTCGCAAGCTAGCCGGATTGAATTTTATCTATGGGGGCGAAGCCGTGCTGAGCCGCGGTTGAGCTTGGCTCAACCCTCCGGAAGGCGACAAAGACAGAGACAAAGATTTTCGAGTTTCAAGAGAGACAATGGATTTGCACGATACAGCGCGGACCAGATTTCATCTGATGGGCTGCGGCGGCGTGGGGATGGTCGGTCTCGGCATCATACTCCACGAGCGAGGCTTTTCCGTGAGCGGCTCCGACCTGAAGGAGTGCTATAACACATCCCTGCTCAGGAGGCGCGGGATTCCGGTCGCCATCGGCCATTCTCCCGACAATCTCCGCGATCCGGGACCGGATCTTTTCGTCATCCGCTCCTCGGCGGTTTCGGACGGCAATCCTGAGTTTTCGGCGGCCGCAAAGACCGGCTGCCCGAACGCGTACCGCGGAGAATTCCTGGCGGAGCTCGCAGCCTCGTACCACCGCACGGTCGCCGTCGCCGGAAGCCACGGCAAGACGAGCGTAACATCGCTGATCGTCCACATCCTGAAGACCTGCGGGCGCAGCCCCGGCTTCATGATCGGAGGAAAAGTCTGCGGCTGGGACGCGCCAGCGGCCGCCGGCGACGGCAACATATTCGTCACCGAGTCCGACGAGAGCGACGGCACTCTCGTCCACATGAGAAGCCATGTCGCCGTCGTAACCAACACCGAAGAGGACCACAGTTGGACGGTCGGAGGCGACGAAGTCATCTACGGAAATTTTGCGAAGTTCGCGGAAAACGCGGAAACGCTCCTGTATTACCGCGGAGGAATTGCCGACGAGATATTCAAGAGGCATCCGCGCAAGACGGCGCTCGACTGCGCCGCCGAGGAGAAAAGGTTTTCTCATGTCAAGAACTGGGGGCGCTTCCAGAGGGAGAACGCCGCGATCGCCGCCCGGACGGCCATATGCCTCGGCGTGGACGAGTCCAAGGCATTCGCCGCAGCGGAGTCGTTCCCCGGCGCCGAGCGCAGGATGACCGTCCGATTCGATAGGCCAGGCTTCACACTTGTTGAAGATTACGCGCACCATCCGACCGAGCTGGCCGCCTCGATCGACGCGCTCAAGGAGAGGTTTCCCGGACGCAGGCTCCGCGTCGTCTTCCAGCCGCACAGATACGCCAGGCTGAAGAAATACCTCGACAGGCTCGCCTGCGAACTTCGCAGGGCCGACGAGGTCTACGTGACGCCCGTCTTCGCCGCCTGGGTGGAAAAAGGGCCTGTCAGCTCCGAGACCCTCGCCGAAACGATCGGCAAATCTGCCAAATTCGCAGAGGCCGACTGGCCGGTTCTGGCGCATGAACTTGCATCTTCGGTCTCGGAACCGGAGGTGCTGGCCGTGATCGGCGCCGGAGACATCGACGAGATTTTCCCGTATCTGAAGGAGGAGCTGGGGAGGAAGGGATAGCCACATAAAAGCAAAAATATTCCACCGCTCAATATTCAATTTAAAATATGGGGAGTTGTCATGCTGGATGTCTGCGGGTTCGACAACGAGAAGTATCTGAAAGAGCAGACCGAGGAGATCCTCGGCCGTGTCAGGCGCTTCAACAACAAGCTGTATCTTGAATTCGGAGGTAAACTTCTCTTCGACTACCATGCGGCGCGGGTGCTTCCCGGCTATGATCCGAACGTGAAGATGCGCCTCCTTCAGCAGCTCAAGGACTCGGCGGACATCATCCTGTGCATCTACGCCGGGGACATCGAGCGGAAGAAGACGCGCGCCGACTTCGGGATCACCTACGACACCGACGCGATGAAGACCATCGACGACCTCCGCGACTGGGGCTTGGAAGTGGCGGCGGTGGTGATCACTCGCTTCGACAATCAGCCGTCGAGCATCTCCTTCAAGAACAGGCTCGAGCGCAGGAACGTGAAAGTCTACACGCATTATTCCATCAAGGGCTATCCCACGGACGTGAACATGATCGCGAGCGAGAACGGCTACGGGCGCAACAGCCATATCGAGACAAAGAAGCCTCTAGTCGTAGTTACCGGCCCAGGCCCCGGAAGCGGCAAGCTATCGACATGCCTATCCCAGCTCTACCATGACTACCGGAAGGGGATCAAGTCCGGCTATGCGAAGTTCGAGACCTTCCCGATCTGGAACCTGCCGCTCAAGCATCCGGTCAACGTCGCATACGAGGCTGCCACGGCAGACCTGCGCGACGTAAACATGATCGACCCATTCCATCTGGAGACATACGCGAAGACCACCGTCAACTACAACCGCGACATCGAGATATTCCCGGTAATGCGCCGGATACTCGAGGCGATCACGGGGACAGAGGCGATCTATAAGTCGCCTACCGACATGGGCGTCAACCGCTGCGGCTTCGGGATCACAGACGACGCGGTTGTCTCGGAGGCGGCGAAGCAGGAGATCATCAGGAGATACTTCCGATACAGCTGCGAATACGTCTCCGGCCTCGCCGACAAGGAGACCGTCGAGCGGACGAAGCTGCTCATGCAGGATCTCGGCCTCACGGAATCTGACAGGAAGGTCGTCGATCCCGCCAGGAAGACCGCCGAGGACTGCCGTACAGCGAAGAAGGGCAACGAGGGGATCTACTGCGGCGCCGCAATCGAACTGAAGGACGGGGAAATAATCACCGGCAAGAATTCGCATCTTTTCCACGCGTCGTCAAGCCTGGTGCTCAACGCTGTCAAGCATCTCGCCGGGATTCCGGACAAGCTGCACGTGCTCTCACCGCAAATAACTGAGTCCATAAGCAAGTTCAAGCAGAACATCCTTAACGCGAAGTCCGCAAGCCTGGATCTCGAGGAGATGCTCGTGGCCCTGTGCATCGGCGCCGCCACAAATCCGGCCGCGCAGATGGCGATGGAGAAGCTCAAAGAATTGCAGGGCTGCGAGGTACACATCACCCACATCCCCACCACCGGCGACGAGGGCGGACTCAGGAAGCTCGGCGTAAACCTCACCAGCGATCCCAACTTCTCCTCGAAAAACCTATTTATAAAATGAGGATTGGATAGCCGCAAAAGGCACAAAATTTACCACCGCCAAGACGCTGGTTTTTTCCCCGGCTTCAGCCCTCTTGGCGTTTTGGCGACTTGGCGGTTATTGCATTCATTTCCCCCGGGAGACGACGGTGGCGACGCTGGTGTCGCCGGAGAGGACGAGCTCGAGGTTTTCGGGCTCTGAGAAGTTGAAGACGATGATGTCTAGGCCGTTGTCGCGGCAGAGCGAGAACGCGGTCATGTCCATGACCTGGAGCTTTTCGGCGATGGCCTGTTCGTAGCTTATCGTCTCATACCTTTTCGCCTTTGGATTCTTGAACGGGTCGTCTGTGTAGACGCCGTCGACCTTCGTCGCCTTGAGGAGGGCCTGGGCCCTGATTTCGAGAGACCGGAGGGCGGCAGCGGTGTCGGTGGTGAAATACGGGCAGCCTGTTCCGCCTGCGAAAATCACGAGCTTGCCTTCTTCCAGGAACTTTCTTGCGGAGGGGGCGTCGAAGACGGCGCAAATTGACGGCATCGGCGTTGCGCTCTGCACTTCGGCGGAGAACCCTGCGGCGTTGAAGGCGTCGCGCAGATACATGGCGTTCATGACTGTGGCAAGCATGCCCATCTGGTCGGCGGTGACACGGTCGAGCGAGACGTCGTCCGCTTTCGCGCCACGCCAGATGTTGCCGCCGCCGATGACAAGCGCCATCTCGACGCCGCCGTCGAGGAGGCCGCCGATCTGCTGGACTATTCCGTTGACAGAGGCGGCGTCATAAGGGGCGTCGCCTCCGCCCTTCAGAGCCTCGCCGCTCAGCTTCAGAAGCACCCTCTCGTAGACAAACTTCGATTCCATGGCCCCCCGTTATTCGTTATTGGTTAACAGTTATTGGTTACCGTTATCCAAATAACTGTTAACCAATAACTGATGCATCATCCATCCGGGAAGATAAGATAGCATTGTGCGGCATATTGTCGAGAAATCGAGCTGTTTTTTGGAAATAATGCCCTTGCCGGTTATATTTTTTCAGATTTTCGTGGCCTGTGCCAAGGAAAAACCTGCTTTCGCGCCATTTCAATGCCGGGCGTCGAAAATCTTAACTGGAAGAGGTAGATAACATACAATCCTCCATCTGCCGCCGGCCGGTGGAAAAGAAAGGATGATCTAATTTGAAAATCCTGGAAGAGAGTTTTCTGAAGTGGTGGATAGAAGACGGGAACCATGCGGGCTACAAGGGGCTCTTGTTCGACATAGACGGGACGCTTATATCCGGCAAGAGGATGCTGCCCGGTTCATACCAGCTCATGGAGTGGATCGAGGAGAAAAAGTTCCCGTTCTTCCTCCTGACGAACGACGGGAACCATTCCCCCGAGGAGAAGAGCGCGCACATGACGCGAACCGGACTGAAGGTGCATCCGGACGAGATAATCTCCTGCAGCATGGCGCTTTATGACTTTGTCAAGGACAAGTCTCTGCAGGGGAAGAGGTTCTTCGTGATGGGCGACCTGGGCGAGCCATGCTACGCGGAAAGGGCCGGACTCGTGGTCGAGCGCGACACCAGTAAGACGGCAGGCTGCGCGGGCGTTATAGTCGGGGAAGGCTACTACGACTGGCACAGCAACATGTCGGCGGTGATGAACTTCTTCATATCGAACCCTAAGGCGTATTTCATCGTGCCTAATCCCGACAGCTACTGGCCGAACGGGCCGAACGGCGAGATCGGGATCGGGGCAGGCGGCAAGGCGCGCTTCCTGTGCTCGATCCTGCAGGAATACGGGCTCTTCGTCAAGCCGATCTACCTGGGCAAGCCATACAAGGGGATTTTCAGGTATGCATACGAGGAGCTGAGGCACAAGTACAAGCTGTCGGCAAGGATTCCGAAGAGGAAGTTTCTGATGCTCGGCGATTCCTTAAGATCGGACATCGCCGGGGCGCGAAACTTCGGATTCAGCGCCGCGCTCCTCCTCACAGGCATAACGAACTTCGAGCACGTCCGCAAGGTCAAGGTCGCATTAAGGCCGGACTTCGTCTTCAAGACGATCGGGGGATGAGGGGTAGCTAAGGGGGCGGCCGGATGGGCGAACGACTGTAACTAATTCATTATAAAGGGCATGCCATGAGAGCTGGATTCACCGATCTTCCGATTGAGAACCTCGCTAACGACATCCTTGAAGTGAAGGACGACGTGAAGAGCATCGCGGAATTCGTTTCCTTCTGCGAGACACCCATGACCATTGCAATACAAGGCGACTGGGGCAGCGGCAAGACAAGCATAATGTCCATGGTCAAGAACGAGTTCAAATCATTGGTCGAAAAGCACGTCTTGGGAACCGGCAGGAAGGCGGTCTTTTTCATGGACGATCTGGACAGGATCAGGCCTGTCAAGGCGGTCGAGGTGCTAGAGGCGGTCAAGAACCTCATGGATATCGAAGGATGCGTATTCGTCCTGGCCGTTGATTATGAGGTAATTGTGAACGGCATCAAGGAAAAGTACGGCGGAGATCTGAACCAGAAGGGCCGCAACTTCTTCGACAAGATCATACAGGTGCCCTTCCATATGCCGGTCTCGCACTATAAGATCGACGAATTCGTGAGAAGGCTGGTCGAGGCCATGGAGATCAAGGCGGACAAGGACGACACAGGCATCTACACTTCGCTGATAGAAAATTCCATCAGCGGCAACGTCAAGGAAATCATTGCCAGGTGCTTTGAGCATAGTGGCGATGCTGCTGCAACGAGATAAACCGGTGACAGTTCTCAGCGTGGTCGGGTGACCTTGTCGACCCGCTGACCTTGATGACGGGAAAGAACAGAGTCAGAGTCTTCATTCCTGCCGTAAAAATTAGGCGCGTCGACTAATTTTTGCAAAAAAAATCCCGGCACCGTGCTACTCTCCCACACTCTATCGTGTAGTACCATCGCCGCAGAGACCCTTAACGGCCGTGTTCGGAATGGGAACGGGTGTTACCTTCTCGCTATGGATACCGGGAAAAAAACAAAATAGGAAGATCAAGGCATCGAACAACCGCCAATCTTGATTCAATGGCCTTCTTTCAGTCCGCCCTTTTGCATGGTGGCGGACTGGAAAAAAGGTGGTCAAGCCTCACGGCCTATTAGTAACGGTAAGCTGAATGCATTGCTGCACTTGCACTTCCGCCCTATCAGGTTGTAGTCTTCAACCGGCCTTCAGTCCTCTTACGAGGAAGGGATATCTAGTCTTTGGGCAGGCTTGGCACTTAGATGCTTTCAGCGCTTATCCTTTCTCGACATAGCTACCCAGCACTGCTCCTGACGGAACAACTGGAACACCAGAGGTCGCTCATTCCCGGTCCTCTCGTACTAAGGAATGCTCCCATCAAATATCCTGCGCCCGCAGTAGATAAGGACCGAACTGTCTTACGACGTTCTGAACCCAGCTCGCGTACCACTTTAATCGGCGAACAGCCGAACCC
>CAZWRV010000092.1:0-26107 GCA_964636325.1 uncultured Victivallaceae bacterium
TTAAACATATCACAAGGGAATGTATCTGTCAAGGGTTTATTTTAACAAAGTAGAAATAGGATCCATGTCGCTTCTCCGAACCCAGTCCACCGAGCTGTCGTTGTAAAGGACGTTGGCTCCAACGGCGATTCCGGGGAAAAAGTGGTTGTTGTAGTTAGACCATGGCGCATCGGTGTAAATTGTAACCAGATCCCACATGATAAAGAAGTTCGGATTGTCGGACATGCGCTTAGGCATGCGCCCCTGAGTGTATTCCGAGACGGCCGGATAGGCTTGCGGCCAGTAGCTGTTCGCACCGTAGCAATACCCCCAAGATCCCATTACAGATTTATCGACAAGCCCTGCATGGGAGGGGCACTCTCGAATAGTCAGGAAGGCGCCGAGGTCCAGATATCCTGCCGGGGTTCCTGTCGTGGTGCTGTTGGTATATTCGCCGGGCGCCCAGCTTCTTGCCAGCATGTCAAGGCCGCGCCAGCTCGTCTTGTATGTGGTCCAGGGGTCGCTCATTGCAAAATCCTTGGCGCAAAAATACATCTGATTTCCCTGCAATGTCGCAGGATACCAATCGCTGTGGTCGCCGGCGTAATTTGCCAGCGCGAACATGAATTGGCGCAACTGGCTCTTGCAGACCGTGACCGCCGCCTGTCTGCGCGCATTCCGCAGGGCGGGCAGCAGCATGGCGGCCAGAATCGCGATTATGGCGATTACGACCAACAGCTCGATGAGAGTGAAGCGCCTTTCTTTCATTGCTCTACTCCTGGCTTATTTTTTTGAGTCGATGGTAGAAGCCCGCCGATTGCGGGAGAGAACTGCCGTGCCCAGACTTTCGGGAATCGGAAGTCCTTCAATATCAGTTCATGCTCTCCGTCAGGGACGGGCAGGGCTATGAGCCATGTGTTCTTGTATGAGCCCCAGCCGCTCGCGGGATAGTCGGTCCAGCTGGCCATCGCCTCCTTGCCGTCGACCCAATACTGCGGCCTGATTATGAAGGGCGGCTGTGTCACATGGAAGACCTGCGCGCGGCCCTTGGCCTTGATTTGGATTGCCTGAGCATCCAATTTCGCTTCAAAAGGCGCTTCGCCCTTTACAGTGATGCTCTGGCCGATGTCGACGCTGACGATTTTCTTCTCGTAGCCGTCTATTTTATTTACGCCTTCCTTCAGATCATTGAGCGGGATGACCTTTTCGAACGGGCCGGAACCTTCGAAGATCATCCCCTTGCAGCCGATGCGTCCGCTGCCGGAGTTCATGCATAGCGCCACGCGGTCCGCGAAGATGCGCACAGCGCCCGCCTTGCCGCTGAAGAGCACGCCGTCCTTGTCGAAAGTGATTGGCTGGTCTGAGATGAAAGCATAGTCCGTCCCTTCTGGCGTGGCGACCTTGAATGCTCCGTCGGCGATTTTCTCGCATGCCGGAGCGGGCTCCCCGTTCTTCTTCGGATACACGACGTAGAAGTAGTCCTGGCCGGCGCCCGCCAGGGCTTCGACGATGGTCTTGGTCTCCTGGGCGTTGTGGCTTGCGTGATAGCGCATGATTCCGCGGATGCGGACTTCGTATGGTTCGCCGAAGCGGAAGAACGTGCCCGCGCCGAAGTCCGTGCCCATCTCTACAGTCTGTCCCCGCAGTACCGGCATGTCCTTCTCCTCGACGGCCTTTTCGACGGGCACCTTGTCCTTGTCGAACGCCTTGCCGTCGACGCTGATCTTGTCCGGCAGCTCGAGGTTGAGCCAGGTCCACCATTTGTTGCGATCTTCGCCGCCCGGGAAGGTGTCGCGCATGACGAAGTAGCTTGGGCCTTCGGGCTTTCCGCTTTTGAGGAAGAGCACGTGCCGGCGCCAGCTCATCTCGCCCTTGCCGTCGGAGAACATCTCCGGCGGCAGGTAGCGGTTGGCGACCGCGTAGTCGGCGTTCGGGCCGAAGCCGTAGTCGGCGACTGACACGTCGACGCGGCCGAAAAGCTCGGGGCGGTTGTGCTCGCCTACGCGGACTCTGTTGTGATATACCGCGCCGTCGTGCGTGCCGACTCCGCCGTAGTACTGGTAGCCTGTCCCCGGTGAGAGAGGGGCGCCTTTGCCGTAGAGGATCACGTTCAGCGGGTCGGGATCCCAGTGCCCGGTGTTGACACCGGCCCTGAAAAGCATGGCGGTCTCGTCCGGCGTGCCGCCGTGGGCCCGGAAGGCCACGCCGTATGCGGGCATGAAAACTGTCTTGAACTCCAGCGGGGAGTCCGGGACGTCCGGCAGATAATACATCGGATGTCCGACAAAGGTGGTGCCAGTGGATATCGGTGCGAACTTCGCGCCGGCGGCCTTGAACATGGCCTTGCACCATCCGGCGAAGGCGGGATCCTGGTCGAGGAAGGTCGCGACCGAGACACCCCAGACGCTGTCCTGGTCGTTGCCGCTGTTGCCCATGCCTGGAATGATGCGGGCTCCGCCGAAGCGCGGATCCTGCATCGTCAGGTTCGCCATGTATTCAAGGTTGCGGCGGGTGACGCCGTTTGAGGTGAGATCGGCTATGTCCCTGTGGCGCAGGATGTTCTGGGCGATGTTCAGCGCGCCGGCCGGGGCGTATGTCGAGTAGGTCGGACATTCGAGCGCCTCGCCGCCCGGCGAGAACTGCGAATTCAGCTTGAACTCGGTGAAGTTCCGGACGCAGTCCATCCAATATCCGTAACAGGGATGGCTCGGGAGGAGCCCTGCGAAATACGCGAGCGCGAGAGTCCTGTTTATTGGCATGTTGTTGTTGCCGTGGTGGACTCCCGCGCCGCGCGGATTCCAGTCCGGGCTCGAACAGACGTAGGCGTAAAGGGTCAGATGGCGGAGCAGCTCCTTGCGCAGATCCGCCGGGAGGTCGGGACAGGCGAGGGCGTCCTCCGCCTCGTTGACGTAGATCAGCAGCTGAGACTTGCGGTAGTTGGCCTGTCCCCACAGCCAGAAGTCGCGCTCGACATATGGCGGTTCAGGGTTCTTGAGCCTTGCGATCACCGACTGCGCGTTCTTTATCGCATCCTCGGTCTTGCCGGAGATCAGGTAGCGGTTCCGGAGCGCGTCCGCCGCCGGGTTCTGGTCGATGTTCTTCTTCAGTCGTTCGACGTGGTCTTTCTTGAAGAATCCGCCGGGATATGCGTTTTTTGCGGCCGCCCCCTCGGGCCAGTCCAGAATCCAGTTCTTGTAGCTGTCGAGAGCGATGTGGCCGTAGATCGGCTGCGCGTTCTCGAAGTCGCTTCCCACATAGAGCCCCCACTCCCTGCGGCCATATGTCCGCGGAAGGCCGTCGTCGTGCTCGTGCGTGGAGAACGGCGAGAAGTCGTCCGTGACTTCGAAGCACCAGCGGATGGGCCGCACGCTTATATGCATTCCGACGGTAACGCCCGAGCCGTCCTTATGCCAGACCGGAAGGGCCATGGTTCTGCGCCAGTTGCCCGAGTGGAGCGAGACCATGGCGATGTTCCGTCCCGCGCCCGGCGTCTTGACGTCGCCGTCCCAGAGCTGGACGCCGCCGCTGGCGCCCTGGGTCTGCGCTCCGGCGCCGATGTAGAAGAGCTTGATGAAGTCGGGATCTGGCAGGGGGATAGCCGGTTCCTGGCCGACGCCGCCGACGGGGGCGGGAGCCGGCTTGGCGCTTTTCTTCTGCGCGACCATTTCCGCGAGCGCGCCTGGCCGAGTCTTGCAGGGCAACTGCTCGCCGGGATAGAATACGCCGGTGATGTTGGAGGGCTGCCAGCCCTTGCCAAGGTCGACAAGGAGATAGTCCTCGCCCTTGGTTGTCTCCCCCATGTCGAAATCCTCCGTGATCTTGGCGATGGGCAGTCCGGGGGAAAGCCTTATCCTCATCACATATTCGCCTTTCGGAGATAACTTGTAGCGGGCTTCGTAGTCGATGACTGCAGCGCCTTGTCGCAGCACGGAAAACTTCTGCGATGCGAATTTCCTCGCCGTCGCGAACCTCGATCCGCCCATCCAGCTACCGTCCGGGCCGGCCCATTCCAAAAGCGGGGGAGAAACCTTGTCCGCTGAGACAGACTCGGCGAAATCCTTCGAAGCCTCGGGGGAGGGCATGCGGATTGCGAGTATGTCGTTTTTCAAGATGCAGCTGTCTCCTTCCTTCTCCTGCTTCAGCGAAGACGCCGCCGGCGCAGGGCCCTTCTGCAGCACGTATGTTGAGCTGCCTCCCCTGGGGAGGGATGCGATGTAGCTCAGCACGCCGTCGTCGATCTGGGAGGGCACGGGCTTGCCTGAGGCGTCGACGACTACGGCATCCTTCCACTTTGCGGCATCAACGGCGTATTCGACAAGATCTGGCCCCCAGTCGCGGTAGCCGTAGTCGGAGACGGTCATTTTCCCGTCAATAGGAACGACGGCCCGGATTGCCGGATTCATAGTCGGCTCGCCGGAGTTTGCGGCGGCTGGAATGATTAAAATCATGGCGGCGACCGGAAGGACATGCAGTTTCATGCGTTCACCTTGTTTAAAGCTTACAAAAAACAATATGATTATATTTCAGCATATCTATTATGTCAAGCATCATTTGCGAAATTCCTCTATCTCCAGGAACTGCGAAGTTCGCAGCATTGCCAGGTGGAGACATATGGACGGCATAGCTCCCGACAAAGTTCGCGGCAAAGATGTCAGAGTTTCAGTGGCCGTCTGTCTGCCGCTGCGGACAGTTTTGCCGGTCGGAAGCTTAAGTAGCGCAGGTATTCCCACCTGCGGAATCGCAGACAGGAATGTCTGCGCCACTTGAAGGCGAGTTTCAGAAAGTGCCGGAAAATCGTTTTCCCGGCTTGACATGCGGAATAAATGTATTAGTGTGCTAATACACCAAGGGCAAATTCCATGGGCATAAGCATAGATGTTTCGGGCGGGACGCCGATATATCTCCAGATAGTGGAGCAGATGGTAGGCAAGCTGTCGAGCGGGGCGCTAAGGCCCGGAGATAAAATACCATCGGTCAGGGAGCTTTCAGCAAGCCTCGCCGTCAATCCAAACACTGTCGCAAGGGCCTACCGCGACCTGCAGCATATGAATATCATAAGCAGCAGGCGCGGCGAAGGCAGCTTCATCTCGGAGAAAGTTCCGGCTTTGCCTGCAGTAGGCAGTCCGGCCTGCGGAAATGCGCTGCGGAGGGCGGCGGACTTAGGGAGCGGATCCGCCAGGCCGGCCATTAAAACTTTTGCGATCCTGGCTATCAGCAGCGAAGGGCACATGTACGAACCTTTGCATACGCATCTTGTCTCCCGGCTTCGGGCGAGGGGGATTGTGCCGGTTTCGGCGCATGTGGACGTGGATACGGAGAAGACGCGCCGCGGCATAGACGAGCTGATGCATCTTAAGCCAGCGGCGATAATCATGGAAGGGGGGCTCGGTGAAAAGATCATGGGCCACCTCGAATCCAAGGCTGGATCGTTCGGCGCCGCGCTCTTCCTTATAAACAAGCCATCGGAGATTTCCGGAAAGTTCAGGTCTCATTCGGTTACGACGGACTACTGGCTCGGAGCATACGCCGCGACGAAGCATCTGCTCGGCCTCGGACACAGGATGATAATGCTGATGATGCTGAAGATAGACAGGCCCATGAAGCAGTTCAGGCTCCTCGGCAGGTCGAGGTTCCTCGACGGCTACAGGGCGGCGCTCAGGGAGGCGGGGCTGCAGGACTCGGAGTCATATTTCTACGACGAATACGATGTGGAGGAGAGCCTTCGGTCGTTCAGGAAGTTCCTGAAGAAGAAGGAGATGCCCACAGCAATCGTCTCGACGGAGGACTTTAGAATCACGACCAAGCTCGAATGCCTCCGGGAGGCGGGGATCAGCATTCCGAGGGATATCTCGGCCGTCGGCTACTACAACACACCATGGTGCACCGCCACGGAAGTCCAGCTCAGCAGCGTTTCGATCAGGGAGGATTTGGTCGCGGAAAAAGCGGCGCAGATAATTTCAGGGGAGGAGAAGTCCGGGGAAATTATGATTCCTCCGGAGCTGGTAGAGAGAGGTTCTTGCCGGAACATTTCACATAGGAGAAGGGAGAAATGAGTAGGACACATGCATTCACATTAATAGAACTTCTGGTCGTCATCGCGATAATCGCGATATTGTGCGCAATCCTCCTTCCTGCGCTGCAGGGAGCCCGGGAACAGGGCCGCCGCATCTTCTGCATGAACAACCTGAGGAGCATCGCCTTTGCGGGGACTGTCTACGCCGAATACAACGACGACTACCTGCCGCCGCGCGGCGACTTCCACCACTACATCGTGCCGCGCGGGTTCACCCCCAGGCTCGACGACTACAAGATAACAATCAGCATACGTTCCTGTCCCTCCAGCCGTCAGGATCCGCAATACAAGGTCCTTTACGGGGATTATATCTGGATAGGAGGCCTTTGGGATTGGTCCATCACCGGCGCTCCGCCGAACAGCGGCTACTGGTCATACGTCGGACTCAGGCAGCGCCAGATCGTCAATACTTCGCGGTGGTATCTCGTTGGGGACGCCGGACAGCACGAAGGCAATCCGTACGGCTACGGGGTATGGACAAGCTACCCAGGCTCATGGTCGGAGCGCAACCACAAGCAGGGCGCAAACTGGATCACCGCAGGCCTAACCGCATGCTGGCTTAAGCGCAATGAACTCGGAACAATGGCCTCATACATGGCTCTGCTCCCGCGCAACGCCCCCATCATCCACAACAGCGCGACATACCAGTGCACCACAAACAGCGGCAGCGGCTACGTCAATTCAGACATTGACCAAGTGGCCGTCATCAGGCCGTTCCCGTGAGCAGGCAAGCCCGTGATCTTTAGTCCCTTACGGTGCGACTTGGAAAACGTTTTTTCCCAAAGCAGTTTGCGCGCGGCGCGCGCAAGCAACATAACACAGCATTACTCGTATGCAAAGTTTGCCCTTTGCGCGCGGCGCGCGCAAGCTACCTGCGCGCCGTAAGGGCGCATTTTTCCCGCAGGGAAAAACCTAGTCCCTTACGGTGCAACTTGGAAAACGTTTTTTCCAAAATGTAGTTTGCGCGCGCCGCGCGCAAGCAACATAACACAGCATTACTCGTATGCAGAGTTTGCCCTTTGCGCGCGGCGCGCGCAAGTTACCTGCGCGGCGAAAGGGCACATTTTCCCCGCGGGGAAAAATTTAGCCCCTTTATTTTTGACTTCTATGCGTTAAACGTTTATGAAAATCGAAGCACTACCGTATAGGCGGACGAAACAAACTCAAACTCCGAAATCCAATAAAGGAGCTCATATGGCAAGGCGCGGCGACATTATCAGGCACAGCTCGGATAAAGAGGTGGCGAAGGACGGACGGCCCGGATGGCTTGAGGAAAGGCTCAAGTGGTTCATGTCGCTGAGGTTCGGCTGCCTCATCCACTGGGCGCCCTACAGCCAGTGGGACTGCTGCGAGTCATGGCCGCTCGTTCCGGAGGACACCTGGGCCCGGCCCGACACATGCAAGAGCTGGACCGAGCGCGGAAAGGATCTGGCCCGCTTCTCCCGCGACTACTGGGCCCTGAACCGGACATTCAACCCCGTCAAGTTCGATCCCGGGAAATGGGCCGGGCTCTTCCGGTGCTCCGGGATGAAATATGTGGGGTTCACGACCAAGCACCATGACGGGTTCTGCATGTTCGACACACGCACGACCGACTACCGGATCACGCATCCCGACTGCCCCTTCCACAGCAGCGGGAATGCGGACGTCGTGAAACACCTTTTCGCCGCGGCCAGGAAGAACGGCCTCGCGGTGAGCTGCTACTTTTCGAAGTCGGACTGGCATTCCCCGTTCTACTGGTCCCCGCAATTCCCGGTGAAGGACCGCAATCCGAACTATGACACGTCGGAGCATCCCGAGATCTGGAACAGCTTCGTCGAGTTCGTCCATGCGCAGGTCGAGGAGCTTATGACCGGTTATGGCAAGATCGACGTGCTTTGGCTCGACGGGGGCCAGGTGCGCCCGCCCAAGCAGGATATCGACATGGAGCGGCTCGCATCCATGGCGCGCCACCATCAGCCCGGCCTCATCATCGCCGACAGGACAGTCGGCGGCAAATTCGAGGACTTCATTACTCCGGAGCAGGAAATTCCGGACAGGCCCCTGTCTGTCCCGTGGGAGTCCTGCATGACTATCGGATGGAGCTGGAAATATGTTCCGGACGACCGGTACAAAAGCTCCGGCGAGGTCGTCAAAATGCTCGCCGAGACGGCCGCGAAAGGCGGCAACCTCCTGCTGGGCATCGCCCCTGATCCCGAAGGGGTCTTCCCTCCGGAGCTTGAGAAGAGGCTCCTGGAAATCGGAGAATGGCTGGAAACCAACGGCGAGGCAATTTACGGCACCCAAGCCGTCCCGCCGTATTCCTCCGGCAACGTCAGGTTCACACGCAAGGACCGAGTCATCTATGCAATAGTACTTTCATTGAGCGCCGAAGAAAAGTCGGGAAAGCGCATAGACGTGAAGGGAATCCGTCCGGAGCCTTCATCGCGCATGGAAATCCTAGGCCGAGCCGGCACGATCCTCTGGGAGGAGACTGCGGACGGTTTCGCGGCCACAATCCCCGCGGAACTCCTCGAAGTGGGAAAAATCTTCACGGTCAGGATATGGCCTAGCTGAAGTTTGATTCAATTTCAGACGGACGCCTGACAATCACATCCATGGGGAATGTCGCATCATATTGCAGGCGTATTGCTTGCTATCGCTTGTTCGACATTCCTGCTTTTTTCATGGTTCATGACTACCAAGATATCGACATCGCTGTCGTCGTTTGAATCACCTCGCGCATATGATCCAAAAAGGACAACACGATCAGGATGGAATCTCCTGTCCAGTTCCTTGCCGTAATTTTTTATTGTCTTTAAGCTTGTCATGAAAATAAGCTATTCTGCAATCGAAAGGATGTCAAACTTCACGTTTTATGAAATGCGTATGGAACCTGAATATGGGTTCAAAATTATTTGCCCGCAGGAGATAACGCCTGGAAGGTCATCCTGATCTCCGGGAGCCTGGCCTGTTCGAGATCCTTGAAAGCCGGACGTTTTTCGGGCGGCAGGGTGTTCAGAAAGGCGAGCGCTGCCGGGAGCGACTTGCGGCAGTCGGCCTCTTTCAGTGCCCGGATCGCAGCCTTGAGTCCGGCTTCGTCGGCCGCGACAAGCCCGGGAGTGAAAAGTTGTGCGGAGTAAACGGCCGCCTTGTCTAGCCGCCTGATGGTCGATTGAAGCCCCCTGATACGACCTTTGGCCCCGGCGATAGTTCCGGGATCTCCTGTCCTCTGGGCGTCTATAAGGCTCCCGTATGCGCCTTCAAGAACCCAGCGCTGGCGCCAGGCGTAGTATGGAAGTTCGAGGACTCCGCGGCAGAGCTGGTACAGCGTCTCCTCGTCGCGCTTGCCGCATTTGAGCATGGCGTAGGCGACGAATGGACGGCGAAGGCGTGTCTCATAGATGTCATGGACAGTTGCCGTCGAATAGTTGTCAGAATCGACGAGCTCCTTCCACTTGGCCTCCTGCGTGTTTATCTCCTTCATCTCGGCCTCGAGCTCGGGGAGGGCGGCGGGATCCGCGCAGACGGCTGTGCAGCGCAGCCTTGCGAGAGGATCCTTGATGTTCATTTTCATCAGCGACGCATACTTGATAGACTTGACTCCGCCGGCAACTATTTCCGTCGCGAGCCCGGCCAGCTCCTGCGGCGGCCTGTCGCCATATTTCTCCGCAAGCTTGGCCCAGGCGTCGGAGGCAGTTATCTTAGGCGATATCAATTCTGACAGATCCTCCGACTGTGCCGCATCGAAGATCCCCGGATGTTCGAGCAGGTATCCGGCGGCCAATACTGCGTCGTCGTCGTTTCCTGACGACACTAGCAGCCGGATGCCGGCAAGAAGTTTTTCTCCGCCGGAAGCATTTCCCCCGCCTTTCGGGTCAATGTCCTCGTCCATGGAGCTGTCGACGAGAGAATCCCTGGCCTTGCCGAGTTTTTTTGCAAGATCCTGGTCGGGCGGCGTGGCGGTTTCAGAACCGGCGATGACATGCCGGAGCGCAGCCCCCAGCAGTTTCGGCCATGACGCGCTTTCCCAGTATGGCGACTTCGGAGTGCCCGAATGCGAACCGCACCACGCCAGACTCCGCCCGCTACCGATGGCACCAGACACGAGCAGAGGGTGTGCTCCGGCCTTCATGGACACCTTTGCGCCAGCGCGGGGCCTGACGGGATTGATCCATTCAATCGATCCGTCCGGGAATTCAGGCAGGTCCGCGCCGAGAACCTCTTTCGCATCTGGAGTCGCAGCAACCTTCTGGTCATTCCCCTTGAGGCGGAGGAGATAAGTCGTTTGGATAGTTTCAAGCGGAAGGGACTCTTCCAGGAACGATCCCTCCCATGCCCCCTTCGAAATCGAATACCAGCCGCCGAGGACGAAGAGTCCGCCGCCGGCCTTGACGAAGTCGAGCAGGTCGCGCCGTTGTGCAAGTGTGAACGCCCCTGCCGGAATTTCATCGAGCACCACCGCGTCCAGGAGCGCCAGTTCGTCGCGCGAAGGCCAGCCGTTCAGGCACGGCTTGTTGTCGGCGGAAAGAGCGCTGGCGCATGCCACCCGGCCTTCCTCCAGATACGCGTCGCGGATCACAGCCTTGGGAATTCCTGCGAACGCCTCCGCGAGCCTGTCGAGATGCGAGAAGACTCCGCGTACGACCAGGATGTCCGGCCTTCCGTTGCGGCGGAGCTGCATCGACGGGGCATTTCCCTTCCAGAATCCTGCATCGACACCGGCCTTGCGCTTGTCGAAGGATGGCGGCGCATAAAGTTTCTCCCCGGGATCATGTTCGTCGACCGGTTCGCCCTTGGCTAGGATTTCCGCGAGCTTCGCAGGAGTGATCTTTTCAAGGGCGCTCTTCGCGCCCTTTCCCGCGTCGGGACCGGAATCGGCGGCGATTTTTAGATCAGCGCGGCTCTTCTCCTTGGAGTCCGCATCGGACGGAGCGCCTTTCCATGGAAGTTCGCAAAGCGTTGCCAGATCGCGAGTTCCGGCATTTCTGCGGAGGCCGACCACGGCCATCGTCCATACGTCGACGAGCGGGAGCGTAAGTCGGTTTCCGTCGAGCTTCGCCGTCATGGGCGTGAAGTCGCCCGAGGCGTCCCAGGCGTTCACGCCTGTCGCCTGATATCCTTCGGGCAGCTTGAATGTGAATTCGACGTCGCGGCACGGACCGCTGACTCCGGTAGGCGGACGGTTCTTTCCGCAGAAGGTGAACTTGTCGCTGACGTTCACCAGCTGCATCACAAGGAGCGATTCGGTGTCGGACACCGGCTTCTCGTAGACGAATCCGTCCCAGCGGAATCCAGTGTTCTTGCCGGGCGTGATTACTTTCGCCGGATCCTCCAGGCGCCGCATCGCGGGGTCGAGGATGAAGGCGGAGAATCGCGTCGCGAATTTCTTGAAGTCCCTGTCGCTGCCCATGGGACGGGCGCCGCCGGCGAACGTTAGCGCCGCGCTCCAAGGCGTGCATAAGTCGCTGATGGTAAGGAAGTAACCGCCGTGAAGACGCGTCGCATCGCCCACCCAGCGGAGATGTTCGATGTTGTCCCTGACCGGTCCGGCAAGTTCGCGGTAGTATTCACTCATAATGAGGCCGCCGTCCTTTGCGCAGGCGGCCAATTCTGGATCTGAGAGCGCGCCCTCGGCGGTGTTCTGCTGAGGGCCGCAGTAGTTGTAGCCGTGCATGAAGTTGGGGATCTGCCTGTTGATCAAGTCCTTCGCATACTGCACCATGCGCGCCGACATCGGCGGGTTCTGCCAGCAGTTGAAATGGCCGTCGTATCGGACTCCGTCCCAGCCGAACTGGTTCGCGGAGCGGGCGATCTCGCCGCAGCCGTATTCAGCCGCGGCCTTGTCGCCGATGCGGATCCAGGAGGAAATCCAGGACTGCCAGAAGTCCTCGTCCCTGCCGTGCCGGCGGAAACGCTTCTCCAGCATGCGGTCGAGGACGTCAACGCTGATGCTCTCATGCGCGAATCCCGCGGGATTGAACACGTGCATCTGCTCCGGATGCCTCAGAGCGTATTCGAGTCCGGGCTGGCCGGCAGCGCAGGTCTTGCCATAGGTTATGCAGCCGATGCCGTATTTGTGGAAGACCTTGTGCAGGATTTCAAGGCTTGAGCGCTTCTTGGAATACTGCGTCTGGCCGGAGTAGAAAGGTTCCTCGTTCTCGACGGTCATCTTGCTGAAGTCGCATGGGGCCCAGGCGAAGGCCTCGTAGACGTTGCAGTATGCGTCCATGTTTGCGGCGGCGATCTTTTCGGCCTCCTCCGCGGCCTGTTCAGGCGTCCAACGTTCGCTGCCGAACTGGGGAAGCCCTCTTCCGAAAATAGCGGCCATGAACGGATTGGTCACGACGCTGACGGCGTGCGTCGCGAGGTCCGTGCCCTGCGGAGTTTCAAGCTTCGCTTCGAGTCCGCGCCCCCACAGCGCCGTACCGAGCGGCGCCTGGAAGCTCTGCCTCGCCTGCTTTCCCGGATCAACCTTGACTTCTCCGGAGAACACCTGCTTGCGAGCTGAGAGTCCTTCGACGAGATCGACGCTGAGCTTGCCGGCCGCGGGCTTGGACGAAACGTTTTCAACAGTCACCGTGACTGCCGCAGTCTCGTCGGGACGGTATGCGATCTTGTCGCTCTTCACGGACGCAATCAGGAGCGGACCTGAAAGTTGTGTGACTTCGATGCGGTCCAGCAGGAGGAGCGGCTGCGGAGCTGCGGACGCGTCGACGGTCTTCTGATCCGTGTCGTCGAGGTCGAGCTCCTTCCCGCCTTCGTCCTTGCCGATGTCAAGTTCCGGCCCCTTCCCTTTACCTGCGGCGCTTTCAAGGCGGAGAAGTTCGGTCTTCGCCTCTGGCGTCAGCTTGTCCTGCTGGACCTTCAGCGATATTTCGGTGGCCCGGTTGACGAATGTCAGTTCCAACGGCATCCCAACGGCAAGCTCGTCCACAGTCCGCGAAACGGATTCTTCTCCGACTGAAAGCGAGAACGGAGTCTGCCGGTATGCCTGCCCCTTTCCGTTGAAAAGGAAGAACGCCCGGATCCTGATGCGGCCCGGTTCGGCCGCGAATTTCGCAGATGCGTCGTCCGCGACGGCAAGCGCATGATCGACGCCGGCCATCTTAGCCTTGCGGCCCGAAACCTTACCGGCGGTCAAGGTGGTCACGGACGGATCCGCGGCTGCGAGGGAAAACATGAGCATGCCGGTCAGGGCGATGAATGTCAACCGTAACATCGTATGACTCCTTGCTGATGTTCCGAATTATATGTTCTTTAATGAGCGGTGACTGCGTTGCTCTTCGTCGCCGCACTCCTGAGAGCTTCGCTCGAAAGATATACGACGGCTTTGCCGTCTCAGGAGTGCGCAGACGTTCAAGTCTGCGCTCAAGTTTTTTATCCAAGTCTCATTGCCCCAGGCGTCCTGGTCCATGAGCGGGCGGTGGATTGTCGGATGCATCGGCCAGTCGAGGAGCCCTTCACGGATGGGCGCGACCCAGCGCGGATCGCCGTCGATTTCGGAGAACTCGCAGACGGCGTCGCCCATGCCGCCGTTCTGGAGCGCGGAGCCCCATACGGTGCGGTCGCCGCATGTGATCTGCTTTCCGCCGCCGGGGGCGGGCCAGATGTTGCGGGCGATCCACTCATACCATTTGCGCGCGGTCCTGTAGACGGCCGGATCGCCGGTGGCGCGGTAGAGCGGCGAAAGCGCCTCGATATGGAAGTATGCGGTGCGTTCATTGACATGGAAATGGCTGCGGTCGAAGTCGGGCTTGTTGGCCCAGTAGTTGCAGGTGTCGTAAGGGCAGTGGTTGTATTTCATGCTCTGCTCGTGCAGAATGAAGAGCTTGTCGCGCAGGAAGTTGAGCGGGTCGAGAGGCGTCGTGGCGGGTACCTTCACCGGCGGAGCAGGAAGCTCTGCGACATCCGCATATGAAACCGAAACCTGATGGAGGCGGTTCGCCTGGCGGTAGCCGATTGGACCGCTATGCGCATTCTCCAGGGAGAGGACGCCAGCTGCAATCTTGAACGGCTGCAGCGGACAGAGATCCTCGTCCGTGACGAAGTGGTCGGCGACAGGCTGGGCCTTCGCCCGGTCGTAATACTCCTTAATCTTATGGTAGTGGAACATGTCGTGGAACGAGTCGGCGAATAGGCAGAGCGGCTGGGCATCCTGCAGTTTACCTTCTAGAGACACTGTCCAATCGCCTGAGTCCAGAACGAAGTAGAAGCTCTGCGGCAGGACGGAGATCATTCCGCCGCGCATCCTGTACCATGCATGGAAGCCGGCGACGTGCGATGTGAGCGGCAGGTCGACCTTGGTGCCGTCGCCCGCTCGTTCGAGGACCACCTTCAGGTCGTGCACCTGGTGCCAGCCGCCCGGCGCGGGGCCGCCGAGGTCGATGATCGACCAGAAGAGTTCAAGCGATTCGCCCGCGTCGGCTATGCAGACCTCCGCGGTGAAGTTCTTCATCGAGGGGTATGCGCGGAGGAGCGCCTTTTTCGCGATATCCGCATAAAGTCCGCGCTGCTCGACAACTTTCGGCGACACGGCTGTGCGCCTCGTGCGGTTCTGGCCGCTGATGTTTGTGAGCATGATTAAGTCCTTGTTGTTGACTCGATGACTTGATGACCCGATGATTGCGTTATGGAGAAAAATATTTTAAATCCTGTCAATCCTGTTATCTTGTCTAAAAAATTATTTGTTTGGATGCAGACGGAACCATTTTGTGACGGGTTTGTCCACAATGAATTTGATATGATCCAGGCCTGAGCCGACGCTTGCTCCGGAGATGAAGTCGCCGACCTTGAAGGTGCCGGGAAGTACGATTTTGCGCGGGCCTGGCCTGACGGCGTGGACTGCGAGAGTTACGGAGTCTGCGTAGACCACGTCGTCCTGATCGTCGTAGACGTGGGTGCCGCTGAAGCGGGCAAGGTTTCTGAGGAGGCGTGACGGCATTGGCACGGCGGCAGTGAAGACTACAGCATAATCGCCCGGGCCGCGCGGGCCCGGCGAGCCGTTGCCTGCGGCGCCGCGTCCGAACTCCTTGATGACGAGTCCCGGCCTGCGCTTGCCGTTGTCTACCGGGATTGTGCCAAGGCGGATGAACGGCCTTGCGTCAGCGGCCTGCGCCTTGCGCGACTTGTTGCCGCCGGTGCATTCAGGCGCGGAGCGGTCGAACGGGAGCAGGAGCGGCCCGTAGCGGTGTGTGTCGCCGTAGCTGTCGCATGCGCCGAATCCGTCGGTAGCAGGATGCGACCAGTTGTCGAGCGTGACGAAGCGCGGATATTCGTAGTCGAAGAGCTCGAAGTCCATGCCGAGCATTTCCGCGGCGCCGTCCGGTGAGACTTTTTCCCCGTCGGTGATGCCGCTGCCGGGGCCGAAGACGATGACGTTTCCGTCCCGGAAGAGCTTGTCGCGCAGCAGCTTGAGAATATCAGTATCGCAGCGGTAGCAGTTCGGCAGGATGAATAGCTTGTGGCATGCCGGGAAGTCCGCCTGTGCGAGATCGTCCCAGAGAAAAGTTCTTGCGGGAACTCCGCAGTGGTTCATCCCCCATATGCGCTGGCGGATTACTGCGAGGTCGTTGTATTCCGCGGAGAAGTCGGTGTAGATTCCTGAGCGGTCGTCGACGAGCATGACGACCGACGGCACGTCGTGGCGCGGCAGGTCGAGGTAGCGACGTTCGATCTCGGCCCGCTGTGCGATGACCTCCTGTATCTTTTCGTCCTCGAAGTATCCGACGCAGACATCCATCGGATATGTCTGCTGGCCCTTTGTGAGGCTTGCGGCGAGGTTGCGGTAGAGGACGGCCTCCTCCTCGCCGGGTTCGATCGAGCCGAAGAGCCCGCGCTCGTTGTTGGCGTGGCTGCGGGCGTCCTCCTCGACGAACATTATTTTTCCGTGGAGCTGGATGGAGTCGCCGATTCCTTCCGGGTCATAGCCGAATCCGATCCAGCGGCATCGGTAGTCGTGGGGGGTTGCGACGAGGTCGAGGTTTTCCATGTCGAGGAGGTCGGCCATGCCTGTCGTTCCGGTGGCAAGGAACTGGTCGGCGTAATGGGGCTTCCAGTTCTTGCCTGTGAATATCGGATGCGTCATCCAGCCGAACATGTTTCCCTTGAAGGCGTCGAAGCCGAGGAGACGGCCGGGCGCGGCTTTTCGGAAGGCGGAGAGGGCAGCTTCATAGTATCTCCGGAAGAGCGGGCCCTGGCATTCGAAGTAGTCGCGTTCACGTCGGACCTGCTCCGCCTCGGGCCAGAAGAGAACGTCCCTGCCGCGACGCCTGAAGTCCTCATCTCCGGGAACTGCGGCCGAATCCAGCGTGACGTCGGGATCGTTCCATGCTTTGCGCAGAGTGTCGTCAGTTTCATATTTCTTTTTCAGGAATACCCTGAATGCACGGTGCATCGCGGGAGATTGGTCGAAAAGGAAGCCTTCGCAGGCGAGGGGTGTCGCGCCTTCGCCGAGGGGGTATACGACATAACCAAGTATCTTCTCCGCCCATTCCTGGCGTTCGCAGTATCGTGCCAGCGCCGCAAAGAACGCAGAAGCCTCCTTGAGATAAAGGTCTGAGGCGTAAGACGGGATCGGATACCTTTTCCCCATGTAGTTGAGGAGCATTTCGTCCGGGTTGGACTTGCCCCAGGACTCGGGCGGCATGTCCATCATCCGTATGAAGAATCGTGCGTCGGGGGCGATTTCGAGGATCATCCTGGCCTGTTCGTCGAGCCCGACGTATCCAGGAGGCATGGGAGCAGGCACGTCGTTGATCTGGCCCGGGGCGGTCCAGAATGGGGTCGTGCCCCATTCGCCGTTGTAGCCGCCGGTGGGCATCAGCCAGAAGTTCCTGCAGCCGTGCCTTGCGAAACGGCGTATCGCATCAGGGTAGTTCTTGAAGCCCGGTCCGCAAGTGCAGTAGCTGGGGAAGACGGCAGGTTTTCCGTTTTCGAAGAATGCAGTTCTGCCTGCATGACGGCCGACGGAGAGGAATGTGCTCATAGATTTTTTAATCTCATTTTATTTATAAAGATGTCCGACTAGCCTGACAAGTCCGACGAGTCCGATCAATTTGCAATGGTTTCATTTTCCAATGCCGTTTTTGCCGTTTGCCCATATGAGGTAGAAGCGCACGTCGTTGACTTTGTCCGGGAGATTGTTGTTCGCCTCAATCCCTCCATTCGGTATTTTGTTCCGGCATCCTTGCGCCGACGGCTTTGCGCCATGCGACGAGGCGGGCGTGCAGGTCCAGGACTTTATCGGGATGCGCTTCGGATACGTCCATGGTCTCGCTGATGTCGTCGGAGAGGTCGTAGAGCTCGATGCCCCCGTCCTCCAAGAATTCGATCAGCTTCCATTTGCCGTACCGGATCGACGAGCCGGGCTGTCCGCCCTGGTTGCCGTAGTGCGGGTAATGCCAGAATATCGGGCCTCTGTCGAAGCTCGTGTCTCCTTCCAGTAGCGGCATGAAGCTGACGCCGTCGACGTGCTGCGAACTCCGCGGCGGGAGACCTGCGGCTTCGAGCAGGGTCGGATAGAGGTCGGGGCTGGTGATCGGCTGCCGGCATATGGAAGAGGGGCGGATCCTGCCGGGCCAGCGGACGATATACGGTTCGCGGGTGCCGCCGTCGTACATCCAGCCCTTGCCTGCCTGCAGGGGGAGGTTGCAGGTCGGGGCGTTTTCGCCTTCCCAGAAGCCGCCGGTCGCAAGGCCTCCGTTGTCGGATGTGAATATGACCATCGTATTGCCGGCCTGTCCTGTCTCGTCGAGCGCTGAGAGCACACGCCCGATGTTGGTATCAAGATTCTCCATCATTGCGGCATAGGTCGGATCGGACTGGAGCATCCTGTGCTTGATCACGGCCTGGCGCATCCGCTCAGTCCGGAAGTGCTCTCCGCTGCGCAGAGGGTTGATCCGGTCAAGTCCGAGCAGCTTCGCCTTGTCCTTGTACTTGTCGACAAGCTCCCTGGGGGCTTGGATCGGGGTGTGCACCGCGTAATGCGATAGGTGCATGAAGAAGGGGCGGTCGTCCTTTTCTCGTATCAGGGCGACTGCTGCGTCAGTAAGGTGGTCGGTGAGGTATGTCCCGTCCGGCGCATCTTTCATTCCCGGAATTCGCCATGGGCTGAAGTAGCCGTTCTGCGGGCATCCCCACTCGCAGCCGCCGACGTTGACGTCGAATCCGCAGTCTGTGGGATAGCGGCCGGGGCCGCCCAGGTGCCATTTCCCGACGTGCCAGGTGCGGTAGCCTCCTTCGCGGAGCGCCTGCGCGATTGTCGCCTCAGACTGGGGCAGTCCTTTCAGATACGGCGCTTCAATCAGGCGTCCGCGCTGCGGATGCCATTTTCCGGACCAGTCGATGTAGTCAGTTATGCCGACCGTCGCCGGATATTTGCCGGTCAGCAGGCTTGCGCGCGTCGGGGAGCAGACCGGGCATGCTGCGTAGGCGTCGGTGAAGAGCATGCCTTCCGAGGCGAGGCGGTCGAGGTTCGGGGTCTCGTAGAAGGTGCTGCCGTAGCAGGAGAGATCGCGCCAGCCGAGGTCGTCGATCAGGATGAAAAGGATGTTGGGCTTCTTCATTGGCGGCTCCGGTTATCGTTCGAGTTTGCAATGTTTCCAGAAATGTTTTCCCCAGGCTGAGCGGCGGTCGTCCCATTCGTCGCGGAGGCGCAGGAGCTTGCGGCGGAGGATCCTGATGATCTGCTACCTGTCATTCTTCGGGCCTTGTTTCTTTGTGAGTGAGGGCAGCATTCAGTTCAGCATTGCGCTTCGAATCCGGCCTCCTGCGCCGGCGTTGCGCAGATTCTTGAGGCATGAAGCGAAGTTTGGGAAATTCCTCCGTGAAATGAAAGCCTTACAAAAAACTTACTCGCTCAGAAGAAACACCTCGGTCCCGGCTTTTTCAAATATGAAGGTTATTTAGGGTTCAAAACTCCAATGTGGCAGGCTTTCCGTCCTTGACAGTAATCAAGGCGGACTTCGACTTTAATTTCACCCCCTCTACTTCGATTTCAATCGGATTTTGGCGCATCACGATTATGTCGGTGCGTTGCGGGAGGGACACCTTTATGGCGTTTCCGTCGGCGAGGGTTTCGAACTTCGGCGCGGGTTCGCCGTCCTTCCGGGGATAGAGGACTGTGAAGAAGCCGCCGCCCGGTTCGCGCTGAATCCTGAGCAGTATCTGCTCCTCCCTGAAGGGCTTGCCGAACTTTTCCTGGTAAACTTTTCCGAACGGGCCTGGGCCTGGATTGCTGTGGCCGACCCGGTGCGTGATGTGCTTGAAGACGGCCGGGTCGGCGACATAAGCTTCGAGGTCAACGCCGTGCTGCCCCTTCCACGTCGCGCGCTGCCCGTCCACCTTCAGATCGCCGGCCAGGCACCAGTAGTTGAGAGCCGGAGCCAGGTTTGAACCGCCCTCGATCGTGTCGCGGACGACAAGGTAGTCGGCTCCGCCGGCGTCCATTTTTTTCACAAGCATGGCCTGGCGTTTCCAAGTGATCGGTTTTTCAAGCCATACAGGCTCGTTTTCGCCGCGTCCGAGGAACTGTCCGTGGGTCTCTTCGAGCATGTAGGGGATACTGTCGAAATAGCGCGAGCATCTTGACATTTCAGCGTAGTCGGCCTCGGGTTTGCTGGAGAAGGCCTCGGCCTTGCCGAAAGCCTCGTCGAGGTTCTTTGCGTCCGGGGGCCAGCCGAATTCGAGGCACGTGAACGGTTCGATCTTGTGATCGAGCCAGACCTTGCCCTTGAAGTAGCAGCCGTCCTTGTCCCGGCCGGGGCAGGGGCGGAGTTCCTCCCGGTGGTCGAAAGTCACGAGGCCGTTGTGGAGCCAGGACTGGGCCATGCTTGGCTGGTATTGGCTTGCGAAGTCGAGCATCAGCGGCGCGCCCTTGGCGTACATGATGAATCCATGCCTGTCGGAATGCCCGTGGCCGATGGCGAAGCTGCCGCAGTTCAAGTTGACGTATGTTTCCTCCGGATCGGGGAATCCGTTCCTGAGGATGAATCCGCTTCCTTGGAAGTGTTCGGAGCGCAGGTCTGGGACTTTGAGCTGGAGATTTTCCGGAACCAGCAGGCCGAGGGGGGTGCCATGGCCGCCGAGCGCGGCGTTGTTTTCATGTATTCCCCACATGAGCTGTCCGGCGAGGTCGGGGTCTTTTCCCGCGAGCGCTCCGACGAGGAATGGAAATGCCCCTTCGCTGGAGATGGGGGAGTCGCCGATGGGGGCGGCGGGTCTGATTCCGCCGCGGATGTCGGGCGGGGTCAGGTAGGAAAGTCTGCATCTGGCGGCGGCCTTCCACAGCGGGAGGAGGTCGGAGAAGTCAAGCGAGGGGTCGGCGCCCGCAAGCATGATGGCGGGGACAGTCGCGAACTCGACTGCCATGACGCCGTAGGCGCCGATCTCGAGCGTCGCGCCCGCGGAATTAATCTTTTCCTTCGCGTTGAATTTGATGAAATGCGCGAGGAAGGAGCGCCAAGCCGACCCGTTCGGATGCCCCGGAAGGAGGCAGACCATCGGAGTTGCGCCGCGGAGGCGCAGGGCCTCCATCATGTTGGCGGAGCCCCAGCAGTAGCCCGATTCGCGCATGGGCACGTAGTCGGGCGAGAGGGCGTTGTATGCGCAGGCGGCGGCGTATCGGCGTATTTTTGCGGCCTCTTCGGGGGTGCACTCGGGCGCCGCCAGCGCGACGTCCGCCAGCCAGGCCAGGCGCGGGAGGTTCATGGCGTAGCCGTTGTGGTCGTAGCCTTCGGTGGCGATTTTCCTGCACATGTTGCCCAGTTCTGACACCGCCTCGCCGACGGTCTTGCGTCCTGCCTCGGGGTCTGCGCTTGTCAGGAATCGCGAGACCGGATGCGGGTCTCCGGCAAGCCATTTCGCTGCTCGGCCGCGCATCTCGTCCATCTTTTCCGGGGAGCCCAGGAGGCGCGGATAGGCGGCCTTCTCCTCGTAGTCGAGAATCCAGTCTTTAACTTCGTCGAGGCGCTGCCGGCCATGCCGTATCTGCATCTTGGCAAGATCGCTCGGCGGGGGGGCGTCGGGCTTGAAGTCGCCTTTTATGACTGCGATGCCATAGACGCGCCTCCCGAGGCAGGCCGGAGCTCGCAGGAAGATGTCCGGTTTCGCGCGCCGCTCAATCCACAGGTTGTTCGTCTGCGTCCACTGCTTGAGGGTGGCGATGGGCTTCGGCTCGAGGTCGGGATTGATCCATTGTGAAGGGCGCAGGCCGATGACTGCCAGCTCGAAGCCCTTGGCGGGATTGTAGGCGCCGTAGTAGAAGGACTCGTCGGGACCCCAGTTGAGGAAGGCGTTGACGCTCACCACCCGACCGTCCTGGTCGAGCGGGAGGGGGCGCCATGCGCCGCCTCCGTGCTGGTTCGCCTCCGGGAAGACGTGGAACATGCGTCCGTTCCATTCGCAGTGGGTGGGTTCAAGGCCGTCGTGGAATGAGAAGAAATAGGCGTTTGGAGAAGGGACTCTTCCGCCGGTTCCGCCCCACCAGTCCCAGAGCATCCCGCGCTCGGGCGGGTCGAATGCCGGGATCACAAAGCGGTATTTCCTGCCCTTCTCGCCGGGCTGCTCCGGCATCTCGTATTCCTTGCCCTCGGACAGGTTGAACTCCTCTGAAACGGTTGCAAGTTCCTGTTCCGCATTAAGTTCCACGGTGGCGGCGTAGAATTTGCCGCCTTCGAAGTCGTAGCGGATTTTCGCCCTTGAGAAGACAGGGCCGTTGTCAGTGATTTCGGCCTTATAGCCGGTGCAGGCGATATCGGTCTGCCACCAGCCTTTGCCGATCCATTTTCCGTCGGGCAGGCGCACGGCCTGAATCGGGGCTGGCAGCTTTTCGCCCGGCATGGGCTCCTTGAAGGTCTCGTTGCCGCCGGCCAACCTGATTCCGGTCTTGGAATTGGTCAGTTCGATAGTTTTGCCGTCGAGCTTGGCCTGCACCCCGCCGTCCGGCTGTTTTACCTCGCTTGTTCCTCCGGTCATCTTGACGGTCAGCTTCTCGTCGGGCCTGAGCGTGACCATGAACGATGCGTTCGCCTTCTTGACAGTTCCGTCCGGCCAGAGTTCCGTTTCGCTGAGCTGCACCGGCACTGGCTTGCCTGCCGCATCCTGCAGTGAGACTCCGGCCGGTTTGACTTCGCCCTGCTTGAATTCGACGGGATATGTGACCCGGTCGGGGCCCCAGGCGAGGCCGAACGGCTCCTGGATCACCCACGTCTGTTCTGCGGCTCCTGCGGAAGCGAAGAGCATCGCGGAGAACGGGGCGGCGAACAGAAGCTTGCGCAATGCGGCGGACGGATTTTGGTTCTTCATTGTTATACCCTTCTTATGATTTGCGGCCGCAATGGACTGCAGTCGGCCGCATTCCGGCGCGGCCGGAGGTTTTACTTCTCAAACAGGTTGCGTCCTTGGGATTTGTCCGTTGGTTCTCCGGCTACAGCTGCGACCTCGGCCGGCTCCGCCGACTCCATGCTCTGTCCGCGGAAGGAGGCGCTGCCGCCTGCCGGGAGCGAAATCGAGAAGTTCTTGTCGTCTAAGGACTTGACCACCAGCGCTGCGGCTTTAGCCTTGACGCCGTCGGCCTCTATTTCCTGCGGCTGCATGTCGAGCAGGACGTAGTGCGTTTCGTTCTTCCAAGCTATCTTGAGGCCTTTCTCCCCGGCCCATTTTTCCACCGCCGGCTTCGGTTCGTCCGGCTTGCGCGGGAAGAGGAGGACGAAGAAACCCTGTCCCTTCTGTCCTTCGATGCGGCAGAGGGAGTAGGTTTCGCTGAAGGGCTTCTTGAGGAGTTCCTGGCTTTTCGCGGAGACGATTCCTTCGCATTCCTTGTTCGTGAAGGAGTCCTTGAACAGCTTGACCTGTGCCGGCGCGGCGGCGAAGAGGTCGGTGTCGACGCCCAGGGAACCTTTGAAAGTGGCGTTTGCGCCTGCCAGTTCGACGTCGTCGGCGAGAGCCCAGTAGCTGAAGCTTGGGGTGCGTCCGGCCCATCCGCCGAAGTCGTCGCGTATGACCAGGTAGTTCATCCCGGCGGCTGTCGGAGCCTTTACGGAGAGCAGGCGGCGTGTCCAGGTGAACGGTTTCTCGAGCTTTTGAGCAGGGGGCCAGGCCTGGGCGGCGATTGCAATCTCGTAGTTGGCCGGCCTGGTCGGAGTTTCGGTGAGTGCTTTGACTTCGACTTTGCCTTCGAGGAGCGCCGCGCCGGGATTTTCCGCGGCCATGGTGACCAGGCCGCGCGTATCGGTTATCTTCTGGCTGTCCTTGTCCCATCCGATCCCGTAGTGCAGCGTCGGCGTGACCCCGCCGAGGTCGACGAACGGCTGCTTGTTGTCGTTGTACCAGTTGCCAGGCTGATCTTTTCCCGGATCCTTAGCCCCGCCGGGGCGGACGTCCCAGGAGATGGTGTTATGCGAGAGCGCGGAACAGGTCGAGGGCTGGTACATGCTGCCGTTGAAGACGCTCAGCGGGACGCCCTTGTCGTGCCAGTGGAACGAGAACTGGTCGGTGTTGGCGTGGTCTATCATGAAGTTTCCCCCGACAAAGGCGACGTAGGACTCCTCGGGGGTGCCGAGTGCGCGGTTCCGGAGGAAGGCGCCGAATCCGGGGTAGACTTCGGACTTCAACGTGAGCGGTTTTGGCGCGACCGCCGGATCGATTATCATCAGGTCGGGGACCCCCATCCCCAGGCTCAGGTCGCTGCCGCCCTCCTTCCAGATCTGCATGAGCTGTCCGGCGAGCTCCGGATCGCTCGAACGGAAGAGAGTTCCGAGGATGCCGGGGAATGGAGAGCTGCCGGGGCGCGTGTCGCCCTCGCAGATCAGCGTGCGGATGCCCCACCGCGGATCTACCGGCGTCATGAGCTGCATGTAGTAGCGCGCGAAGTTGCGGAGTATCGGCTCCTTCGACACGTCGCGGAACTGGCCGCTGTTGGCCATCGCGATCCAGGCGTAGAAGCTGGTGGACGAGGCGCCGATGTAGTGGGGGCATGAGATGTGGGTTCCGTCGGGTGCGAACTCGGTCTTGAGCAGCATGTCGAAGTAGCGGCCCGCGTCCTTCATCCAGACGGGGGCCATCGGATGGTCTGCGAGGGCGGACGCCATGATGACGAGGCCGCCCCAGCGCCCGACGGGCATGTTCATCGATCCCCAGCCGTAGTTGATCTGCTTGTCGCTCCAGGCGTCGCGGCTCGTCAGGCAGTAGGTGATTATGGCCAGCTTCTTCTGGAGGAGGGCTTTTTTTTCGGGAGTGCAGAATTCGCTGCCGCCGAGGTTGTCGAGCCCTGCGGCGACGACGATGCCGTGCCAGTAGCCGAGCATCCATCCCGGGTAGCCGACGGTATTGTCCATCCCCCTTCCGACGTAGCCGTTGATCATCTCATCGGCCTGCTTGATTGTGGCCTCGTAGTCCTTGTCGAATCCTGCCTGGTCCTGGTTGCGGAGGAAGCTGTCGAGGAAGTTGCCCTGCGAGCCGATGCCCTTGCCCTTGAGCCGCGCGTAGTAGGCAGCCTTTTCTCCGGGTTTTATGAAGAGCCGCGGGTAGTCGGTCTTGCTGGGCCAGGCTGTAATCCAGTTTCTGACGATGTCGAGGCCCATGCATCTGCGGACGCGCTCGGCGTCAAGCGCGGTTGGCGAATATGCCGTCGGAGCAAGCATTTCCTTGCGGTTGGAGACGCGGATGGACCAGCAGCGTCGGCCCAGGCCGATCGGGCATTCCATCTCGAGCTGCTTGCCGCCTGAACGGGAGATTATTCGCATGTCGTTGACGCCGGTCCGCAGGGTGATCCCGGTCGGCGTAGGCAGGATGTTCGGATTCTGCCAGTTCCGGGCGGAATGCGGGTAGACGGCGATTGCATCGGCGCCCTCGTCCAGCGACGGGCTCGCAAGATACCAGATGACCGAGTCGGGCCGCCACTGCGTATGGGCGCCCATGTATTTTTCGAGGCGGCGGTCCTGCGAATGCGCGAGGGCGTAGACCGCGACGGAGCCGACGTGGGGCGATATCTTGCTGGGGCCCTTGACGTCGTCGGTCGAGGCCTGGCCGGTGTATGCGATCTGCGCCGGGGAGAAGCCTTCGCCGTCGAGACGGACGATCCAGTTGTTAGGATGCGCCTCCTGCGTCCCGTCCCTGTCGCCGAACCAGCTCCACCATTCCCAGGCCAGTTCGTCCCGGTCGTCCACGTATTTCTTGAACTGGTACTTGTCGGCCGGGCCGACGTCGAACTGCTCTTCGATGTCGATCGAATGCGAACCGGCCCAGAGCGAGACGTTCACGACATGAGTTTTCCCGTTGTCGAACGCCGTGGTGACTTTTGCCGCGAGGCGGACCGGGCCGCGCTCGGTTATTTCCACCTTCGTGGAGGTGGGTTTTGATGTCGTGGTCTCGTAGCGCGATCCGGCTGTCCATTTGCCGGAAGCTGTCCTGACGCTGAAGGAGGGAAGCCTGATTGCGAGGTTCGCGCTGGCCAGCGTTACGGTTCCGTCATCGCCTTCTTCCGGCTTCAAGTCGGTGCTCGTCGGCCCGGTCTGGCCTAAGTCTGCCGTGATCTTAGTCTCGCCGTCCTTGGCGAGCTTGTCGACGATGAACAGCACCTTTACGCCATTCTCCGTTTTTACGGTCTGCCCCGTGATGGGGTTACCGTCCCGCTTGACAAGGACGCTCTCCGCTTTTGCGCCCGGCAGTTCCCATGCGATCGGTTCGTCAGTCCAGTCGCGTCCGATCGTGTCGCGGATGACAAGTTCCTCTGCGGATGCTGCCATAGTGAACAGCAACGCCGGTGCAAAATACTTCATCTTGTGTTTCATAGGATATCCTTTTGAGCGTTGAAGAATTTAAGATTTCCTGCCCCCCCCCACTATGAAAAGCTTAAAAACGGCTGGGAAATGCCCATGCGGCTTTTCATGACGGGGCGCCGTAAGTATGATAAAGATAAATAATAATGTGATTATATAGCATTATCAATAAAATGTCAAATATATTTCCTTGAATTTTCTGCGGATTTTTTTTCACAAGCGTTCCCTGCAGGCCGTGAGAAGCTAGGTTTTTCCCTGCGGGAAAAAGGCGCCCTTGCGGCGCGCAGGTAGCTTGCGC